>CAYXRG010000026.1:41645-50655 GCA_964467575.1 uncultured Caldilineaceae bacterium
CCGGCCTCTATTCGGGCTACACCGGCTATCACTTCGCGCGCCCCGGCAACCGCTTTTGGCGCGCGCTCTACGAGGCCGGCTTCACCGAGACGCTGTTGAAGCCGCACCAGCAACAGCGTCTGTTGGATGTGGGGTGCGGGATCACCAACCTGGTTTCGCGCACGACGGCGAGCAGCCGCGAAATAACCCGCGCCGAATTGGAGGCGGGCGCGCGCAGGTTGCAAGAGATAGTCGAGCTATACCGGCCTTGGTCCGTCGCTATTCTCGGCATCGACGCCTATCGCACGGCGTTTTCGCACCCGGACGCGGGCGTTGGGCGGCAGCCGCAGGGGATAGGGCCGGCGCCGCTGTGGGTGTTGCCTAACCCCAGCGGCGTCAACGGCCATTATCCCCCCGCCGTATTGGCGGCGACGTTTCGCGATTTTCGCCGCGACCTCGAAAAACTGCACCTCTGGCCCGCCGGACGCTTGTTGCCCGACGGCTAGGCCGCCATGCGCCGCTCGCCGGACATGAGTTGCGCCATGCGATCGTTGGCTCGATCGATGTACTCCTCGCGCGTGAGCAGCGGACGGCTGACGGCTGCCAGCTTGTCGGCGGGCAAAACGCCGCTGCGCATGAACTGGCGGCCCGCCTCGTGCGCAGCGCTCAAGATGTCATCCCCGCCTCCGTTCTTGAGCAGTTGTACGAATTCCGCGGCGTGCGGTCGCAGCAATGCCCCGGCAAAGGCGCGGTGTGAGCTGTCGCAAAACGCCTGCATGTAGGTCAGCAGCGGGTCGAAGGTCTCCATCTCCCAGTGCCCGCATACCGACGCCAAGATCAGGCTCCCGCCCTTTACGCCAACGCCCATAGGGTGGCGCACCCGCCCGTCGCGCACTTCTACCGTCGGTTCGACGAACGGCAACAGACGGTCAAACACGTTCTTCATGGGGCCGGGGATGCCGTCCATATACACGGGCGCGCCGATCACCCAACAGTCTGCGGTGCGCAGGCGCGGGTAAAGGCGCTGCATGTCGTCCTCTACGCTGCAGCGACCGGGCGATTTATACCAGCAATCGAAGCGCCCGTAGCACGGCTCGATTTCCATTTGCCGGAGATAGAGTAGCTCGACCTCCGCGCCTTCTTCCTGCATACCGCTGAGAAGAGCCGAGGTCAACGTTGTTGTGACGCCTTTTTCACGGCGCGCGCTCCCGTTGAGGGCCACCACGTACATATTTGCCTCCTTGCTCAATTGGTTAGGCTCTGATGGCCGGACGCGGCCATTGCAGACTACGCCTCCAACGTAGCAGGGGCGCGGCTACAAAATGGCTACACGGCGCGGCGTGTGTAGCCATGCGCGTCAAGGGCGCGGGCAGAAGGCAGGGGAGCGCTGACCGACCCTAGGCGGAAGGGGAGCGGAAGAGCGCCTTGGCCTGGGCCAGCACGCCGTCCATCATGGCGGGCGTCAGGCGGCCCGTGTTGGTGTTCTGTAGGCTGGGGTGGTAGGAGCAGAGCAGATGGGGCAGGCCATCGCCCAGGCTGAGTTGCGCGCCGTGGCCGAAAGCCGCCCGCGGCGTCTCATGTCCGGCTTGGCGCAGGCGGCGCAGGTATTGGGCGAGCGCGATCTGGCCGAGACAGAGGACGACCTCAACCCGTGGCAGCAGGTCGATCTCGCGTGCCATAAAGGGGCGACATGTGTCGAGTTCTTGCGCCGTGGGCCGGTTTTGGGGTGGTACGCAGCGCAGCGGCATGGTGATGAAACAGTCGGTCAGCCGCAGACTATCCTGGCGATGCTGTGAGGCGGCCTGGTTGGCAAAGCCGGCGCGGTGCAGCGCCGCGTAGAGGAACGCGCCGGAGCCGTCGCCGGTGAAGGCGCGGCCGGTGCGGTTGGCCCCATGCGCGCCCGGCGCCAGGCCGATCAGCAACAGCCGCGCTGCCGGGTCGCCGAAACCGGGAACGGGCTTGCCCCAGTACTCCCAGTCCCGATAGGCGCGGCGTTTAGTACGCGCCACTTCTTCGCGCCAGGCGACCAGCCGCGGACAGGCCCGGCAGGCGATGATCTCGGCGTGCAGATCGTGCAGCCCGTTATCCATGTCCGTCCCCCTACGTTTAGTGGTTCGTTCGCCGCGTGTTTGTCATTCTGAAGCGAGCGCTAGCGGGCTGAAGAATCTCGTCGTACCGGCAGCCGGGATGTCGAGCACAGCAAAGCATGACTTGGCAAAGGCGCCATTTAGAAGCGCAGCGCCAACAACAGCACGGTGAGGATGCCCAGCCCCATTTCCATGAAGCCGATGGCCTTGATCGAGATGCGCGGGCGCGCCGGGCTGAGGAACCACACGGCCCGCGCCAGCAGCAGCAAATAGGCGATGAGCGCCGTCGCCGGCAGCAGATCGCGCCAGATCAGGAGAGCGACGACGACCAGCGCCAGTACGTGCAGCGCCGCCGGCCAGATCAGGTCCGGCTCCCGCCCGCGGTCAAGGCGAATGCGGGCGCGCACGTAGATCACGGAGGGGATGGCGCGGGCGGTCAGGCCAACCCAGAGGGCCAGCGCGGCGGGGAGCGTCCAGCCGCCCATCATCGCCATGGCAGGGGCGACGAAGGCCATCGCCGGGGGAGCAGCCAACTCAGCCTGCAGCGTGCGGCCCGGCTTGGTCAGATCGTAGTAGAGGAAGACGGCCCCGAAGGGGATCGCCAGGAGCAGGGGCGTCACGAAAGCGGGGCCCGCCTGCCCGAGCGCCACGGCGAAGCTCGCCGCAGCCAGCCCGCCGGCGCCGCCTGCCAGCGCGGCGACGGCCCGTTGCGCCCGCTGCGTGCGGGCTGTGTGGAGCTTGCGCCGCCGGTCGATCTGCAAGATTTTCAGCGGTTGGCGGATGAGAAACGCAGCCACGGTCGCCAGCCCCAACAGAAGGCCCGCGGTCGTAGGGGCTACGAGCAGGCCTAGCAGCACCGGCTCCAGCAGGAAGCCCCAGCCGCCATGTTCGGCGGGGATGATCACCGAGCGCCATGCCGGCCAGCCGCTCGTCGGGCTGCGTTTGGATTCATTTACTGCGCCTTGCATGATTCTCCTTTTGTATGCCACGAATTGCACGGATTTTGCGAAACGAGAGTAAGGTTCCTGAATGGTTTGATCGCTAAATACGCATTATGTCACCCTGAACGAAGTGAAGGGTCTTGACCTCTGGTGCTACGAGATTCTTCAGCTTGCTGCCGATCGCTTCAGAATGACAGCGCTTAGCTACCTAACGATTAGCCATTCGCCAGGGCGGCTGCGATCTCCGCCGCCACGCGAGCGTTGTTCTTGAGCAGGGCGATGTTGGCGCGCAGGCTGCGCTCGCCCGTCAGCTCGGCGATGCGCGCCAGCAGGAAGGGCGTCACCTCGGCGGAACGCAGCCCGCGCTGCTCGGCCTCGGCTACGGCCTGCGCGATTGCCGGTTCGATCTCCTGCGCCGGGATCTCGTCCTGCGGCGCGATGGGGACGGTGACGAGCAGGCCGCCGGGCAGGCCGAGCGTCTGTTTGGCGCGCCAGATGGCCGCGATCTCGGCAGGGCTGTCGCAGCGCACGTCCACGAGCAGCCCGCTGGAGCGGCTGTAGAAGGCCGGGAACTCGTCCGTCGCATAGCCGGCTACAGTCACGCCGCGCGTCTCCAGGTATTCGAGCGTGGCGGGCAGGTCGAGGATGGCTTTGGCCCCGGCGCAGACCACGATGACGGGCGTTTGCGCCAACTCTTCCAGGTCCGCGCTGATGTCGCTGCCGGCTTCGCCGCCGTGGCCGCGGTGAACGCCGCCGATGCCACCGGTGGCGAAGACCTCGATGCCGGCCCGGTGCGCGATCCACATCGTCGTGGCGACGGTGGTGGCCCCGTCCAGCTTCTGCGCCACGACGATGGGCAGGTCGCGGCGGCTGACCTTGCGTACGTTCTGCGCGGTGGCGAGGTGGGCGATTTGTTCATCGTCCAGCCCGGCGATCAGTTCGCCGGCGATGATGCCGACGGTGCGCGGCTGCGCGCCGTGGCTGCGCACGACGGCCTCCATGTCGCGGGCCAGCGCCAGGTTGTGCGGGTAGGGCAGGCCATGCGAGATGACGGTGGATTCCAGCGCGACTTGGGGCAGGGCGTGGGCGGTCATGACGCCTCCTTGCTTGCTAGTTCGGCGGAGGCCTGTTCCGCGGCGTAGGCGATCAGGTCTGCCAGGCGGTCGGGCGCGATGCCGCCGCCCTGTGCGAAATCGGGACGGCCTCCGCCGCCTCCGCCGAAACGTTGCAGCGAGGCGCGCAGCAGGTTGCCGGCGTGCAAGGGGGCCTGTTCGCCGCGGGCGAAGATGACGGTAACCTTATCGCCCTGCGCGGAGCCGAGCAGCGCCACGGCGTGCGCGTCGGCGATCAGTTGGCTTGCCAGCGTGCGCAGGGCTGTGGCGTCACGGCCGGCATAGGCCTGGGCCACGACGGTGCAGCCGCCGCTCTGCGCGCCCCGTTGGCGTAAGCCCTCGGCTTCGTAGGCGAGCAAGGCGGTCTGGAGTTCGTCGACGCGATGTTGCAGTTCCTTGTTGAGCGCCTGGTCGCGGGCGATGAGTTCGGGGACTTGGGCGATGTCGGTGCTGTAGAGCGCGGCGGCCTCGGTGATCAGCCGGTGCTTGAGGCAGTAGTCTAGCAAGGCGCGGCGTCCGCACAGGAAGGTGATGCGGGCCTGGCCGCGCATGCGCTGCTGGCGGGCGAACTTGATCGCGCCGATCTCGGCGGTGGTGCGCACATGCGTGCCGCCGCAGGCCGACCAGTCAACGCCCGTGATCTCGACGATGCGGATCTGTCCGCTGACCTTGGGCGGGCGGCGCAGGGGAACCTGGTCGATTTCGGCGTCGCCGACGAAGTAGGTCTTGATGGGGATGGCCTGGTCGACCAGGTCATTCGCCAGCAGTTCGGCCTGGTCTAGTTGCTCCGGCGTCACCTCGGCAGTGTCCAGGTCTAGGGTCGAGTCATCCGCGCCGAAGTGGACGGAGACCGTCTCGAAGCCGAAGAGTTGGTGGAAGACCTGTGAGATGAGGTGCTGGCCCGAATGTTGCTGCATGTGGTCGTGGCGGCGCGGCCAGTCTATCCGGCCGTGGATGGCCTGTCCGACGAGCGCGGGGCCGGCGGCGCGGTCGAGGATATGATATACCGCGCCATCCGCCGCGACCACGTCGACCACGGCATAGTCGCCAAGCGCGCCCGTGTCGTAGGGCTGGCCGCCGGAGGTGGGATAGAAGGCGCTGCGGTCGAGGATTAGCGCCGGCCTGCCGTCGAGTTCGGCAAGCGCAGTGACGGCGGCGTCAAATTCTGTGCAGTAGGCGTCGGTGTAATAGAGACGTTCGGTCATGGCGAAATTCCGGGGCGGTTGGGCGGGCGGTTGCTGCCGGACGGCTGCCGCGTGAACGGGCAGTTCAGGTGCGGCGGCGCTTTGCGGTATGATAGAGCGGTTTGGCGTTGTGTATCCCTGCCGCGAAACCCACGAATGAGGCGCGTTCAGCGTTCGCTCCGGCCCTTCGTGCAATTCGAGTAATTCGCGGCGACTTCACGGTCGGTCTTCTTTTTCGCATCTTTCACAGTGAACCGTTCTTGTTTCCCCTTAGGAGAGACGTTTCGTGCAATTATACCTGATTCGCCACGGACAGAGCTATGGGAACCTCAAAGAGTGGCCGCACGGCAACACGGATGAGGGCTTGACAGAGTTGGGCCAGGAGCAGGCTGCGCGGCTGGCGGCCTGGCTGCCGGCGCATCTGCCGCACATCGACGCGCTCTATGCCAGTACGATGCGCCGGGCGCTAGAGACGGCCGCCGCGGCGGCGAAGCCCTATGATGTGACGGTGCGCCCCGACGACCGGCTGCGCGAGTTGGGCAATAACCGGCTGGACCACACGGCTTGGCCGAATGACGCGCTGCCGCCTCGCTATGCGGAGTACTGGGGGAACCGTCCCTTCGCGCCGACGATGGAGGACGCTGAGGGCGTGGAGTCGGTGATGCACGCGCGCACGCGAGTGGGGCTGTTCATCGAGGAGATCGTGGAGAGACACCGCGGCGAGATCGTGGTTGCCGTGTGTCATGGCGGGGTGGTGGAGTGCGTGTTCGCGCATGTGTTCAACGTGGGGCCGTGGAGCCGCTGTGAGGTGTGGGCGCACAACACGGCGGTGACGCATTTCGAGTACGTGGATGCGCCGGGCGCGCGGGCCGCGTGGCGTCTGCACTATCATAACCGGGTGGAGCATTTGGGAGGAGGGTGATATCGGCCTCGAACCGCCGAATTATCTGAAATAGAACAAATGTGTTACCATTTTCTCGATGGCTTAACCGCGCCTTCAGAAGAGAACCGAGGGAATATGTCTCAGATGCCCCTACCACTGGAACCAGTAATTCGGAATGAAATCCCGCAAACTGCACGTCAGGGATCGTTTTCGCACGATGCTGTTTGTGAAGAGTCGGCCCGATTGGATCTCGAAAATAAGTATTCACATCTTATCGAAGTGACCGAAAAATTCTCTCGAAAAACGGTCAGCTTTCAAGCGAACAAAGTAAGTACTCTACACGGTTGGATCAAGTATCGCGAGGGTTTCTCTGCACAGTTAATAGAGATACTACTATCCGAGTTTGGGATTAAATCGGGCCATACGATACTAGATCCATTTGCCGGTTCTTGTACCGCATTACTTGAAGCAAAGCTTAGCGGCATCAACGCTATTGGCGTTGAATTACTTCCGAACTGCCACTTGGCTTGGGATGCAAAATCGAGGGTGTTCGATTACGACCTAGCTGAACTCCGTGCTGTACGAGATAAAATTCGTTCATTACAGCCGCCAACGACAGGCATTGTGTTTCCGCATCTGGCGATAACGGCAGGGGCATTTCCTGAGAGAACTGAAAGAGCGATAGTCGATTATGCTGCTTGGTTCCAAGGGATGGGCTTGAGCGACGATGCATATTTATTATGTCAGGCTCTGTTAATGAGTACATTAGAAGACGTGAGCTATACGCGCAAAGATGGTCAGTACCTTCGATGGGATGAGAGAGCGGAAAAAATCGTGCAACGCAACATAAGCCGCGAAGCTCGTGGTAAAAAACCCATGAAAGGGATTGACAAAGGCGTATTGCCAAACCTAAAGGATGCACTCCTCAGTAGATTTGATGTCGCCATTCGTGACATTTCCGAGATTCAATTAATGCCTCGCCCCACAGGTTATCAAGAACTGGTCAAGGGCAATGCTCTTTATGAATTGCCGTTAATGGAGGGCGAGGTATTTGACGCGGTTATTACGTCTCCGCCTTATGCAAACCGATATGATTACACTAGAACCTATGCTCTTGAACTAGCCTTCCTGAAAGTCGAAAGGCGCATTTTTCAGCTTCGACAAGAGATGCTTTCCTGTACGGTCGAGAACAAATCCAAACGTACAAAGCTTGCACAGTATTATGAGACGATTAACGCAAGTGACCGGTATCAAAATGTTATGAGCATAGTTGACCGAAATGCCGCACTCAACGAGATTGGAACTGCCCTTAAAACACGTAGCGACCGTGGTGAGATCAATAATCGCGGCGTGCTACGTATGATCACACAGTATTTCACCGAATTGGCATTTGTATATGCTGAACTATTCCGGGTCTGTAAATCTGGTGCATGGGTAGCATTTGTTAACGATAATGTCAGATACGCCGGAGAGGTTATTCCGGTTGATATGATTAGCACCAACTTGGCCGAAATAATTGGGTTTGTGCCGAAAAGGATATACGTACTTCATCAACGAAAAGGGAACAGCAGCCAGCAAATGCGTAAATTCGGACGTCGTGAACTTCGCAAGAGTGTGACGATTTGGCAGAAACCATAACCCTGTCCGAACTTTCACGCCTCATATGGAATGAGTGGGAAGGTAGCTAACAATGTCATATCGGAGACACATCAGGTCTGCCGAAGACCTGGTTACCACGTATGAGGAAACTCGCAAAGGTTTCTTGAGGCAAGCGTTGGAGAAGAATCGGCGGGCAACCCCTTTTGTGGAAGAAGCGAAAGCTTTGAGGGCAAGCGCATCAAGAGCTCGTCAACCGGACGATTTATACCAGATCTCCGAGATCATTCCCGCACTTACAACAGCGGCAGGTCTCTCTGATAAGGCAGTTGGCCATCTACAGCAAGATGATCTACAGGAGGCTATGTCGAATTTCATTGAGAGCTTCCTGAAACCTGCAGGCGATTCGTTTGTTGATGAATTGGTGTATCGATTCCTAATCACGAGAGGTGACTCGCTAGGCGGGAGAATGCGAAATCTTGCCGGTCTACTTGCCGAGCAAGCATTGATTAGAGCGATTATCGCAACATTGTCAATTCGCGGAATACAGTTTTCTTGGGTGAATGGGAATACGGGTTCATGGATACCGGGAGACCCAAATGATGCCGATATTGAGGTTTACGCACGCGGTTTGTACTGGCATGCCATGGATAAGGAACGGATTCTGCTTCTTAACAAAAGAGTTCCAGTAGTCGGAAAAAACGTTGATTTATGTCTGTTGGACGGTAACCCCCATCTGGTGAATCAAAAGCCATCTCCACTTCATCATCAGATTGACAAATACATTGCGCTTGGCGAGTTGAAAGGGGGGATTGATCCTGCTGGAGCAGACGAGCACTGGAAAACAGCCAACTCAGCCCTGGAGAGAATACGATCTGCGTTTTTCGCGGAGGGGTATTCCCCCAAGACGTTGTTTATCGGGGCTGCAATTGAGAACTCAATGTCGCTGGAGATATTTGGTCAGTTGGAATCTGGTCGATTGGCGAATGCTGCAAACTCAACGAAAGAGAATCAATTGTATTCAATATGTGCTTGGCTTGTTGACTTATAGAACCTTTTGATGTGACGGCGGAAACGCTATTGTCAGTTGTAATATTCTACGAACATGCTCCTTGTCAGAGAGACACGGTTCTTGTCATGCGAGGAATAGAACCATGATTTCTTCCTCAGACGACTGGTACGCCGATGAGGAGTTCTGGATCGCGACGTATCCTTTCATGTTTCCCGA
>CAYXRG010000027.1:0-49371 GCA_964467575.1 uncultured Caldilineaceae bacterium
CTTCTCGATTGGCCCTGTACACATAGAGGACGCAGGCCGCGGCCCTGGCCGGCCTCATCGCCAGCCTGGAAGTCACCTACTACTGGCCGACGCTGGGCGAAGACTATCTGTTGAACACGCTTTCGTCAGTCTTCGGCGGGTCGGGACGGTGTTCGGCACGTTCGTGGCCTCGTTCATCATCGGCGCCATCAACGCCGGCATCGTGGCGGTCGGCCTTTCCGGCTTCTGGACGCAGTTGATCTACGGCCTGATCATCGTCCTGTCGGTGATCCTGCAGACGGTGATCGGCAAGCGGTTCGCGTAACGGGGAAATGGACGATCGCCACATCGGAAAATCCGCAGTCTGTGCAACGCACGCACTCCATAGGAGTGCAGCTCGGAAAGCGAAACACAAGCATAGAAGCTATTGGACCAATTGGTAGCTACTCAAGCTCCATTTGGATCCACATCGTCTGACTCTCCGCCGAAGAATTGACAGAGGTCACGAAACGCCGATACAAGTTCCTCTAGTAGTTTGCGAACTGCATCGGCGTATCTGTTGGGATCGATGCCAAGTTTCGCAACGGTCTTCTGGTAGTCAGATCCTTTGCGATGCGCTGCTCCTCTGGAACGTAGGGACTGTACGTCTCGAAGTAACTGGATGAAGGACCCGCGTTCGGGGAATAGTCGCTGATCTAGGAAAACTTCCAGCTTCGTGATCCCCTTCGTGTCTTTTTCGAAAGGACCAGCGCGTGCCTCTAGCTCCTTCTCGTTCAATGAATCAATAAGGAGTTTGGCAAGATTCAATATCTGCTCATCGAATTCGAGTTGCGAATTGGTGACAGGTATCCGAATCGTGTCTAGCAAATGCGCATCGCCGGGCGAGGGAGCAAGAAAGAGTGACCAGCCCTGTGTCTTCTGCCACTCTCTGCCGAGAGTGAAATACTCGCTACGAAACACCAAATCAGGAGACTGAGCATCAGCAAATTGCGAAAGGAAACTCCGGCGGAAATTGGTTTCGCTTACTTGGCCTTGAGGTTCTATATTGTACTGACGCCAATGAAGTTGTTCCACATATGGGAGATCTCTACCCAGGTCGCCCAAGAACACTACCACGTGCGATTTGAGATCATTGTCAATCTGACAACTCCACAGGTCAAGGCATTCCAACCTACCATCTGATACTTTGTATCGATCAGGCTCAGCGAAATATTTGGTCAGAACCTCACGCCGGAAGAAGACCGGAGTGAGATAGTTGGGAGCACCCGGGTTCGCACCGAAATTGTTACTCAAGCTTTCAGGATCCGATGTGTATTCGATTTCGTTGCCTTCCTCATCAACTCCGATAATAAATGTCACTGGCGGATGCCTGTCTGCTTCCTCAAACGGCCAGATGCCTGCCTTGTCTTGGGGTGGAGGCGTTAGTATGGTCTTGCCAAGCACACGTGAGAACGTCTTGTATTTGCATCGGTAGGAGTCACACTTATCAACGATTCGGTGCCAGCGCGTCACATTGTCAATCATCGTTTGCCGGCGTTTGTCAGGACTAATATTTTCTAGAGGAATTTCGGAATATCGTATGGAATCCCAATAGATGGCAATGTACAGTCCTGTGGCTGCCTGGAATTGGCGAAGGAATCGAATCTTGGCTTGCACTTTTTTTCTTGTTAGTCGTACAACTTCAATTTCACGGCCCGATGCATCAAACGACAGAAGAAGTCCGCGGGTTCTGTCTTCTGCCAGGTCATGATATAGTCGGAATTCCTCTACTACCTCGACATACTGCTGGAATGCACCGGAGAATTGCCTGTAAAGTATGAGTGGCCTTATGCCGTCATGACTTCCGTACGGATGATACGTCGTGACCTCTCTCTCACCACTCCAAGTTTGGCTGAACCCCGGCCTACCATCACCAATCTGAAGATCCCAGCTATCTTGTTCCATTGCCTTGCCAACAGCATCGGCGTCGAGAAAGGCGCTCCACAACCCAAATCGATGTGGATTGTCATCGGCGATGAGGTAAAGCGCCTGCCATTGCTCCTTGCCGATTCTCGGGATCATTTCGCCAATAACGTCTTCTTGGAATAAGAACTCAAGCGTGTCAATATTTGGCTTTGCCATAATACCTTACCTGCGATGAGTGACTCTCTGCCAGCTAGAAACGATCATACCGTCTATCAGAAGGGTCCATAACGAAACAAGATAAAGGATCGGATGTCGAAATCATTATGCTTGCCTCTGATGCTAGGTCGCATGCAACCTCTCCCTCACCCCGCCCGGTACGGGGCTTGCCCGTCGATGTCGCCCACGAAGTCGGGCAGGCCGTTCTCGCCCTGCATTTGGCGTACGGCCAGCGCCTCGCCCAGGTGATACCAGTAGTGGTAGATGTTGCGCAGCAGGTATGTGCCGGCGTTGGCCCGGCCTGGCATCAGCGGCGCTGCGACTCGCTCGGAGGTCAGGGCGTCCAACCAGAGATCCGCTGCCGCGGTCACCTGGCGCCAGGCGTCCCACATTTCATCGAGGGGTGGCGTGGTCGCGGGCATGCCGTAGGCCAACTGCTCGTTGAGCGCAGGCAAGAGCACGGTCCCCTGCGCAAAGTCGAGCCAGTAGCGCTGTTCCTGCCAGGCCAGATGGCCGATCATCCAACTGATGCAATTCATCGGGCCGAGACGCTGTGTTGCCGCGGCGGGGGATACGCCCTCTAGACCGCGCACGAATTCGCTGCGCGTGAAGCGCAATTGATCCACGAGAGGATGGGGCATGGCATGAGCCTCCTAGACACGAATCCCTCAGGCCGACGACCGCTGAACATCCTCCAGATAGTCCAGCAACACGGCTCGATTCCACACCTGCGCCTCGATGTAATGGGCCAGCCGGACCGGCATCTTCGTCTGCCAGCCCTCACCCGGCAGCCCTTTCTCGGCGATGATGCGCATCATCTCGTCCAGGGTGAAGACCTTGCCGTGATAGTCCGGCTCGTAGTACTCCGGGTTTTTCTCCACGGCCATCAGGGCGGACACCATGCTGTCCGGGTAGGTGAAGCTGACCTCGTGCGGGTCCAGAATGGAGAGCGGGATGCGCAATTCGTCGGTGGTAGCAAGCGTAACCGGGTCTGCGACGATATCCAGCCATTTCGGTCTGCCGAGCACCAGGTAGATCGGGTGGTCGTCTTTTGGCCGCCCGCCCTTGACGATGAATTCGGCCCGCAAGTATTGTTCGATCTGTGTCCGCGCGCGCCAATACCATTCAGGGTCTTGGAAGCGCTCCCAGAAGACCGATTCCTCGTTGTAGAGTTCCCGCATGAGCGACAGGGCCTGATCTTCGGACAATTCCGACAGCGACTGAAACGGTCGCCCGCCCTTCTTGTAGATGTGTAACAGGAAATCCGGCATGGGCATCTCCCTGGCTGCTCGCTGAGGTCGCTTATTGCGATTGGCGCTAGCGTTAGTGTACGACCGCAGTTGCCAAATCGCCAACCCAACGTAAACACGCCCCTCGCCGGGGAAGCTGTACGCAACGCGTGCGAGCTTCTTCGACGAGGGGCGATTGGGTCTGCCGTTTGTGCGGGTCGCTGCGCCTATAGGCTCGGCGCGGCTTTCAGCTTGGTGAACAGGTCGCGGAAGATGGGGTCGCGGTGAATGTAGTTGGCCGACCGGATCAGATGGCGCGAGTGGTCGACGCTCCACGTCACCTGGTCGGTCAGGATCGGGCTGTGCACCAGGTCGGTCGGCGTCCAGCTTGAGTCGATCAGGTAGGCGATGGTGGCGATGTCCCAGATAACCTTCGACCAGCCGAGGTGATCCTCGTGGTAGCCCTTCACGATCTCTACCAGGTAATCGCCGATGGCCCCGCGGCCGCTGACGTGGGCTTCCAGTTCCGGGATCGTGGTGTGCAGGTGCGTCGTCACGCCCATGCAGGGGATCTGCACCAGCGGCACGCCGCAGTCGAAGACGAGGCGCGCCGCTGGCACATCCTGCGCCAGGTTAAACTCGCGCGTGTGCGGCCAGTAGAGAGCATGGCCGCCCAGCCACACGATGACGATGCGCTCGATGATCTTCGGCTCCATGAGGATGGCCGAGGCCACGTTGGTGATGGCGCCGATGGCGACCACGTAGAGCGGGTCGTCGGGCGGGCTGGCCAGCGCGCGCTGCACCAGATCGCGGGCGGCTTCGCTTTCCTGCGGCTTTAGGTCGCTGCTCAAATAGTCGGTGGAGCCTTTGAATACCCAACCGGCGGGCGACACCTTCATCATCTCCAACAGGCGCAGAATCTCGTCGTAGCTCCTCTCCATGCCATCGGCGGGGCCGGATGAGCGATCGTTGTAGTAGGGTGCGGCGTAGACCGCCTCCAGCGCGATCTTGTCGGGCGAGAGCAAGGCATAGACCAGTGCGAACTGGTCATCCACCTCGTTGTACGTGTCCGTATCAAGGGCGACGCGGACCTTGCCTGTGGGCGGCTGGAGGCGAGCCAGGCGCACGGCTTCATCGATCTGCGGCATCTGCATGGTGTGAATCCTCTCTATCGGGTAACAGTCAGGGTTTAGCGAGGCTGCGCCGTCGTGGCCCGGCCTGGGCGCAGCAAGAGAACGGAGCGGCAGCCTATTCTTTCAGGCCGCTGCTGGTGATGGCGCTCACGTAGTAGCGCTGGAAGGGCAACATCAGCAATATCGGCACGATGGCGGCTAGCATAGAACCGGCGAGCAACTCGTTCCAGAGCGTCTGGAACTGGCCCACGTTGTTGGAAATCTCAACCTGGATCACGCGCAGTTCCGGGCGAGGGGCGACGAGCAGCGGCCAAAAGAACGAATCCCACTGCGAAAGGAAGAGCAACAACGATGCGGTGATCATCACCGGCGTCGACAGGGGCAGCACCACGGCCATGAAGAGACGCGCCCACGACGCCCCGTCTACGCGCGCCGCGTCGATCAGGTCCTGTGGGATCTCTTCGAAGAACTGGCGAAAGAGGAAGATCACCATGCTGCTGGCAAGGCCGGGGACGATCAGCGCCTGCCAAGTGTTGATCCAGCCAAGGCTGTTGACCAAGATGAAGCGCGGGATGGCGGTCAGGTCGATGGGGATGAGGAACGTCACCAGAATGGTGAAGATGAACAAAAAGCGTTTGCCCACAAAGTTGAAGCGGGCGAACGCAAAGCCGGCCATCGCATTGACCACGCCGCCGACCACGACGACGGTGACGCCCAGGATGAGCGTATTGATCATCGACCGCTCGAAGTTGCGCGCGAAGAGGTTGCGATAGGCGTCGAGCGTGAATTCCACAGGCAGAAAGGCTCGCCAGGAGAATGGATAGGCATAGCGGAAGACGAGGTTATTGGGCGTAAACGACGCGGCGATCGCCCACAATAGCGGCACGAGGACGATGGCGGCGACAAAAACCAGCAAGATATAGATCAGAGTCGTTTCCAACAACTCCTGTCTACGACGCTTGCTGCCTAGGCGAGAGGCGGCCTGAATCGTAATGGACTTTGTCTGTTCCGTCATTACTTGTTCTGTCATTGCTTGCTGTCCTCGGCTAGCTCGATTGACGTTCGCGCAACAGGAAAAACTCGAGGCCGATCACGGCGAACACGATCAGGAGCATCACCCACAACATGGCGGCGGATGCGCCTAGATCGCCGTAGACGAAGCCGCGGCGATAAGTTTCGTACATGATCAGATTGGTCGACAGTTGCGGCCCGCCCTGCGTCAGCAGAAGGATGGGCGCGAACATCAGGAAATTCGCCACGGTATCAGCCACCAGAACGAAGATCATGACGCCGCGTAACAGGGGCAGCGTCACCCGCGTGAAGATCTGCCAGCGATTGGCGCCGTCGATTTTAGCCGCTTCGATTACCGGCTCGGAGATGCCCTGCAGACCGGCCAAGAAGAACAGCGTCCACAGCGGCACGCCTTTCCAGGTGGCGAGAATAATGATCGACCAGAGCGCATGCGACGGCGCGGTCAGAAAGGGCTGGGCAGGGATGCCCAAGAGCGCCAGCACGCCGTTGACGATGCCCGACTGGCTGTCCAACATCAGCCCCCACACGATGGTGGTGACGTTGATGGAAACAGCGACCGGCAACAGATAGATGCTGCGGAAAAAGGCGATGCCGCGCACGCGCTGGTTCGCCAAGACGGCCAGCCCCAGGGCCAGCAGCACCTGAATGGGGTTGACCAATAGGCTAAAGATGACGGTGACGCGCAACGATTTCCAGAAGATCGGATCGTTGAGAATGCGCTGGAAGTTTTCCAGACCGATAAAGATGCGTCCGCCGCGCACCAAAGAATTGGCGTGCAGGCTTTCGTTCAACGTAGCAATCGTCGGAAAGAGGTTAAAGACGAACAGAAGGCCGATAGCCGGCAGCAAAAACAAATAAGGAATCAGACGTTCGCGGATTATCATTTCGAGTGACCTCGCACCTTAGGCGGCTTCCTGCCCAGCGTGTATCCACAGTGCCCGCCGGCAGGATGCGCAACCCAATAATGCACCCTGCCGGCAGATCAATTCACTGCGTACAGAAGGCCGGGGACGCGAAGCCGTCATCGTCCCCGGCGAGCGAGGCTGTTAGCGCGTATACTTTACCATCTCGCTGTTGATGCGCTCCACCGCCAGGTTAAGGGCCTCTTCCACATCAGCCCCGGTACGGATGTCGGTGAAGGTGTTCTGCAAGATCTGCTCATATTCCAAGAAACCGGGAGACAGCCCGCGGGGAACCGGATTGACGGTGGCTTCGTCCGCCGCCATCTTGAAGTAGGACATGGGCGGTTCGGCAAATTGTTCATCCGTGTTGAACAGGGCCAAGACGGATTTCTGCGCGGGGAAGTCGCCGCTGCCGATGCGCCACCAGGTTTCGGCGCCCTTGCCGGTGGTCAGCCAGCGCACGAAGCGCGCCGCGGCTTCCGGCGCGTCGGAGTTGGCGTTGACGCCGATGTGCCAACTGCCGGTGGGGGTTACGATCTCGCCGTTCTCGAAGTAGGGATGGCGAGAGACGCCCCAAGCAAACGGAACCTCTTCGCGGATGAAGCGGTTGATGTTCCACGGGCCGGCGATGTACATAGAGAGTTTGCCGGCGGCGAACAGGTCGCTGGCGGGCACGGTGTCATCCGGCGGGGCGGCCTTCCACTCGTTGAACATCCTGGAGTAGTAGGTGAAGGCGTCGATCCAGGGCTGCGAGTTGATCACGCCGTCGACGGTCAGCCCGTCCGGGCCGATGGCATCGCCGCCCAGACCCTCGGGCATGGGCTGCAACTGGTAGATGCGGTTGGTCTGTTCCCAGGTGAAGCCCCACACATCCGTCACGCCGTCGCCGTCATCGTCGAAGGTGAGCTGCGGCGCGATTTCGGCGATGTATTCGAAGGTCCACCGCTCGTCCTCGCCGGGCGGCGTAATGCCGGCCCTGGCAAAGAGGTCGGCATTGTAGAACAGGAAGTTGGTGGAGGTGTTGACCGGCGGGGCGATCAGTTCGCCCTCGTAGGTGCCCGCGGCCATGGCCGCTTCCAGCCAATCGGCCTTTTCGTCCTCGGTGAAGACATCGCCGACGGGCAGGAGCCAGCCGCGCAGGCCGTAGCCGGTGACCAGCGGCACGTCGACCGAGAGGACGTCAGGGTCGGTGGCGCCTGCGCCGAGCCGCACCTGAATCTGCTCGAAGAGCGAGTTGAACGGCACCATTTCCGGCTCGACGTTGATGTCGGGGTTTTCGGCTTCGAAGACATTGATCACGTCTTGTACGCCGTTCCAGTCAAGCGTCAGCCATGTGATGGTGGTGACGCCTTCCGCTGCAGCCGGTTCCGCAGGAGCGGCTGCGGGCGCTGCGGGAGCTGCCGGCGCGCAGCCTGCCAGCATGATCAACACAACCAAGCCGAGTGTGAGAATTGAACGCAAACGCAACATGTTTTTCTCTCCTTCTGTTGAGGCGCAAGCATCGATGAAAACTGCCCTGAGCTGTTTCTGCCGTTATCTGCCAATCGGTCTGAGGCCGGACGTCTCCTTTCTTTGAACTGACGCAGACGCACATGATGTGGCACGAAACACACGAAACAATCGACAGCGTTACGCGTCCGAATGGCGACCTTCTGGAAAGTCGAGAACTTCCTGCAAGGCTCAATTCGTTCAACCGCGCGAGACTTCTGTCGATCGGGGGTCGATTCACTATTGCCGCTAAGCGAAAAAACGGTGTAGCAATCGCCGGCCTGATTCAGTCCGGCGACGAATCAGGCCGGCGACGGAAGATAAAGACTGGCTGGACAACCATCTGCAACACGCCGAACAAAGCGCTTTCCGGTAGTGTATATCTTAGCCGCATTCTGCGCAAACAAAGCCGGTGATTGGCCGGTGGAGCTTCGCGGTTTTGCAATTTGCGCAACCAATCGTTTCTGTTTACAATGCCAGGTTAGAGGCTGGCTCCCCAACTTGCTTGCCTCCGTGGTCTGACATAATCTGCTATTCATCTCATTGCATCATCATTGCCGCCTAGTCATACGGTTCGGCTCTGCCGACGATCCAGCCTGCGCCAAGCAAGTTGTTTTGCCTGCGGCTGTTCCCGAACAGCGCTTCTGCACGATCCGGATCGTCTCCCTACGAACCGATTTTCACTCGGTTGCCGGCCGCTTTCCAAGCGGGCTGTTGCCGCCTCTAGAGAAAAATGTGGGCATCGAACGCTCCCCCTAATGATTGGCGCTTAGGCTTACCCCGCCAGCGTCCCCCGGTTCTGGATAGCTGATTATGCGTCTATCGTCAACCATTTGCAGATCAAGCTAACTAAGGAGGCAGAAGGTGAACACGAACAAGCATTCCGGTTTTAGTCGTCGTGAGTTTCTGCGTCGCTCGTCTCTGCTGGCTGCCGGGGGGTTGTTGGCGGCCTGTGCGCCGGCAGCGCCCGCCGCCGCGCCCGCCGCCGGCGGAGAGGCCGCAGCCCCCGCCGCTGCGGGAGGGACCATCCAGTATTGGTTTGGCTGGAATAACTTTGCCCCGGTCTGGGACATCTTTATGGAGACGGACGAGCTGAAGGCAGCGCTCGGCGAGAACACCATCGAAATCAAGGGCGGCACGAATGCCGAAGCGTTCTTGACGGCGGTCGCCGCCGGCACCCCGCCGGACGGCGCGTCGAACACGCAATACCTGGACTATATGGCGCGCGGCGTCTTGGTTCCCATCGATGACTGGGTGGCGGCCAGCGACACCTTCAAGAAGGAAAACTACCTGGAAGGCAGTTGGAATGACGGCTTCTACCAAGGCGTCATGTATGGCGCGCCCGCCAACGAGGGCTTCCTGCGCTATGGCCTGAACTATAACGCCCGAATGGTAGAGGAGGCGGGCCTTGATCCGGATAACCCGCCGCTGACATGGGAAGAATGCCTCGCCTGGCACGAAGCGCTGACCAAGTTCGACGATGCCGGCAATCTCATCCAGATCGGCATGGACCCCTACGATGCCATGGGCGGCCAGCTCGCCATCCAGGACGGCTTCTACCCGCCCGTGTCATGGGGCTGGAAGTGGTTCGACCCCGAAACCGGCGAATTTGATCTGGATAACGAGATGATGGTCCAGTCTTTCGACGTCATGGGCGAGTTCTACAAGATGGTCGGGCCGGACAACATGGCGGGCATGCGCCAGGTCGAAGGTCAGGGCGGCTGGGGCGGCTCCTTCAATACCGAGGTGCAGGCCATGCTCATCGAGGGCTACTGGCATCCGGGCGAAAGCATGATCGAAAAGCCGGAGGTTGGCCAGTTCAACCGCGCCTCGTGGGCGCCGGTTCCGGGCAGCCGCGCCGGCGTGAAGCCGCAGGGCTTCGGCGGCCACTACGTGATTTTCTTCAAGGATGGCAAGAACACCGAAGGGATGTTCAAGGTTGCGGAGTTCCTCAACACCAACCTTGCCTGCGAGGCCATCTTCGCCAACGTCGGCTGGCTGCCGGGCCTGCTGACCTTCATCGAGACGGTGGACCCAGCCGCCTATCCGGGACTGGATTTCTATTTCAGGTCGGTTGAGGAAGCGACTGAGTGGTCATCCCCGGCCCGCTGCCCGATCACCCAGTACGCCAGCCAGCAATACGTCCAGATTCGCGAGGCGCACTATCGCGGCGAGATGACGTCGGCTGAGGCTGCGGCGGAGTTCCAGCGCCGCTGCGAGGAAGAGTACCGCAACGCCGGGTTCTAAGACCGCGCACGAAGCCGGCGAGCGCTGACCGGGCTGGACGGAGCCTACTCCGTCCAGCCCTCCCCTGGCGCCGGCATGCGACGGACGCTGTGTAACGGCGAAGCGGCAAGCCTTCTCCGCGCATCTCAATTCGTTCGCTCGACGGAAGATTGCGAACGTTTTCTACAGATTGACGAGGTCCCTATGGCAGTAATGGCTTCAACCACCAACCGTCCGCGTATGTCCGCGGCCGCGCGGCGCAGGCAGCTGATCGGACTGCTTTTCGTCTCGCCCTGGCTGATCGGCTTCATACTGTGGACGATCTACCCGCTGATCTCCTCGCTCTACTACAGCTTCACCCGCTACGACTTGTTGCGCCCGCCCGTGTTCATCGGCCTGGAGAACTTCATCGAGATCTTCACCAGAGACCCGAATTTCGGGCAGGTAACCTATAACACGTTGTACTATGTAGGGCTGAGCGCCCCGTTGGGCGTAGCCTCCGCCTTCCTCATGGCCACGCTGCTCAACACGGAGATGCGGGGACGATCGATCTTCCGGGCGATCTTCTTCTTCCCGGCCATCGTGCCCGCGGTGGTGGTGGCGATGGTGTGGCAGTTCCTGCTCAACATCCAATACGGCGCCATCAACGCCACGCTGCAAGGCTTGGGCCTGCCGGTGATCCCCTTCATTGCTAACCCGGCCTTTGCCAAGCCGACGATCATCCTGATCCACATGTGGGCGCAGGGCAACGCTATGGTCATCTTTCTGGCCACGCTGCAAGACGTGCCGCGCTCGCTTTACGAAGCGGCTACCGTCGACGGAGCGAACGCCTGGCACAAGTTCTGGAACGTGACCATTCCCATGTGTACGCCCGTCATCCTCTTCAACCTGGTCATGGGCCTGATCTACGGCTTCCAGAATTTCACATTGCCTTGGCTGTTGACGGCCGGCGGTCCGAACCAGGCGACCGAGTTCTATGCCATCTTCCTCTACCGCAACGCGTTCAGTTACTTGCGCATGGGCAAGGCTTCGGCTCTGGCGTGGATTTTGTTCGTGGTGGTGGTGATCTTCACCATCCTGCTGTTCAGAAGCTCGGGGCGCTGGGTCTACTACAGCAGCGGCGACGAGTAGGAGAGGAGACGCAACCATGTCCGTGCAAGCATCAACCACCCCCTCTGCCGGCGCTGAGGTCGGCAAGGCGAGCGCGATCAACATCGGCGCGATTCTCCTGCAAATCGCTAAATATATCCTGCTCGTCATCCTGGCGTTCAGCTTTATGCTGCCCTTTATCTGGATGGCGACGTCGGCGGTGAAGAACGACTCGCAGGTGTACACGGTCCCGCCGATATGGATACCAAACCCGGCATTGTGGGAGAACTTCTACAATGCCTGGACTTCCTACAACTTCAATCTGTACATGTTCAACACGGTATTCCGCTATGCCATCCCTACCACCATCGGCGTCACCGTCTCGTCCGCCATCGTTGCCTATGGCTTTGCGCGCATCTCGTGGAAAGGCCGCGACGTGCTCTTCTTCATCTGCCTGGCGACGATGATGGTGCCGTTCCAGGTGACGATGGTGCCGCTGTTCATTACGTTCAAAAATTTCGGGCTGATCAACACCTACTGGCCGCTGGTGCTGCCCGCTTTCTTCGGCAGTCCCTACTTCATCTTCATGCTGCGCCAGTTCTATCGCACGATCCCCGTCGAGTTGTCCGACGCGGCCTATATCGACGGCGCCAACGAGTTCGAAATCCTGTGGAAGATCATCTTGCCGTTGGCCAAGCCCGCGCTGACGGTGGTGGCGCTCTTCCAGTTTATGAACGCCTGGAACGACTACCTCGGCCCGCTCATCTATCTCAACCAGGAGAACATGAAGACCGTCGCCCTGGGGATCGAAGGATTGCGCCGCACGATCACCCAGGTCGGCAGCGCACAATTGGCCTATCCGTACCTGATGGCGGTCAGCACGCTGGTTACGCTGCCGATTTTGATCGCGTTCTTCTTTGCACAGCGCACGTTCATCGAGGGCATCTCGCTCACGGGTATCAAGGGGTAGAAAGCCGGCGAGCCTGGCCTGGTCATGGCGACGCGCCGCTTGCTGCGGCTGGCAGTGGCGCGCACGGCCTGTTGCCGCGCGCCCATGTGTTCTGCACGCTGCCGGCGCAGGATGTCTCTATTGCTATTTTCCTGTCTGCTTGGCGCAGGCGGGCCTTTATTTTTTCCGCTTTCCCCTCGATCCTGCTATAGTTTGATGAGCGCCGCGTTGTCTGTCTCTGGTTTCCCTGCCGCAGACAGACGCTTCCCCCCAACGCCGGCTCCGCCCGCCTTCGCCCTTGGATGAACAGGAACGCCTCCATGAATATGACCCGCCTGAAGGAAGCAAGACGCTGGCCCGGAAGCGAGTGGCTCAAGGACCACCCGCGCTGGATGGAGTTCGTCTACGACGCGACCAAAGCCGTCTTGGAGCCGCTCTACCCCGGCATGAAGCGCGTCAGCCCGCGCGGCACGCAATGGCTGCTGATCCAGATGGAAAAGCTCTTCAAGGGCTACCTCTTCAACTGCCAGATGTGCGGCCAGTGCATCCTGCACAGCACGGGCATGACCTGCTCCATGAACTGCCCCAAGAACCTTCGCAACGGCCCGTGCGGGGGCGTGCGCGCCGATGGCCGTTGCGAAGTCATTCCCGAGCGCATGTGCATCTGGGTGCAGGTCTATGAGCGCAGCCTGCACATGGGCAAATACGGGCACGAGATTCACTGGGTCATGCCGCCCGTGAACCGGGCCATCCAGGGAACGTCGGCTTGGGCCAACATGTTCGAAGGCGTCGACTGCGACTGCCCGCCCGGCTGGGTCAGCCTCGCCCAGTTGGAGGGCGAGGTCATCATGCGCGAACAGCCCGCGCCCGGCCTCTCCGCCCGCTAAGCCGAGACAACCGCCCACCAATTCACCCAACAGGTATCGCTATGGACACCATCGTCAAATCCGCAACTCGGTCCGTCGCCATCGGCCCGGAACAGCCCTTCATCATAATCGGCGAGCGCATCAACCCGACCGGACGCAAGCGGCTCGCTGCGGAGATGCAGGCGGGCAACTTCGACCGCGTCGTCAAAGATGCGCTGGCGCAGGTCGAAGCCGGCGCCCATATCCTCGACGTGAACGTGGGCGTCTCCAGCGTCGAACCGGAAAAGACCGAACCGGAAATGATGGCGCACTGCGTCGAGTTGATCCAGTCGGTGACCGACCTGCCCCTGAGCATCGACAGCAGCGTCGTGCCCGCGCTGATCGCCGGCATCCAAGCCGCCAAGGGCCGTCCGCTGGTTAACAGCGTTACCGGCGAGGAGGAGCGTTTGGAGAAGGTGCTGCCGGTGGTCGCAGAGTACGGACTGCCCGTGATCGCCATTACCAACGACGAACGCGGCATCCTCTTCGACCCGCGCGAGCGCTTCGCGGTCGCCCGCAAGATCGTGGAACGAGCCGAACGCTACGGCATCGCGCGCGCCGATGTGCTCATCGACCCGCTCGCCATGCCGGTGAGCAGCGTCGCCACCGCCGGAACCGACCTTTTTGACATCACGCGCATGGTGCGCGAGGAACTGGGCTGCAACACAGTCTGCGGCGCGAGCAATATCAGCTTCGGCCTGCCCAATCGCCAGGCCATCAACAGCGCGTTCATCGCCATGGCGATCGCCTCGGGCTTGACCTCGGCCATCACCAACCCGCTGGACGAGGCCGTGCGCCAGACTATTTACGCGGCCGACGTGCTCATGGGTCGCGACGAATACTGTATGGCCTATATCACGGCCATGCGCAAAGCAACCGCCTAATTTCCGCCAGGCCCGCGCCAGACGCAGGCCGATCCACTGCTCGCGGGGTGTGCTCCATGACCGACAATGGCAACCTTTCCGCCTCCGCTCCCAGCCAACCCGCCGCTGCGCCGGCCTCGCGCCCCGAGCGCACCGGCAGCCGGCTGGAACGCGTGTTGCGCTCCGGCCGCTTCGCCGTCACCGCGGAGTTGCACGCACCCGACAGCGCCGACCCGGAGGACGTGTATCGCAACGCGCTGGTGCTTTCCGAGGTGTGCGACGCCATCAACGCCACCGACGGTTCCGGGGCCAACTGCCACATGAGCAGCCTGGGCTGCTGCGCGCTGCTGGTGCGCGCCGGCTACGAGCCGGTCTTCCAGATCGGCTGCCGCGACCGCAACCGCATCGCCATCCAGGGCGAGCTGCTTGGCGCAGCCGCACTGGGCATCCGCAATGTGCTCTGCCTGACCGGCGACGATGTGAGCGCCGGCGATCAGCCCCAGGCCAAACGCGTCTTCGACTTCGACTCGATCCAACTGCTGCGCACAGCGCGGGTGATGCGCGACCAGGGCGTGTTCCTCAGCGGACGCCAACTGACTACGCCGCCCAAGCTGTTCCTCGGCGCGGCAGTCAATCCTTTCGCCCCGCCTTTCGCATGGCGACCGCATCGCATGGCGAAAAAGATTCAGGCGGGCGCGGATTTCTTCCAGACACAGTACTGCTTCGACGTGCCGCGCCTGACGCAGTTCATGCAGCGCGTGCGCGATTTGGGCCTGCACGAGCGCACCTTTATCCTGGCCGGCGTCGGTCCGTTGCGCTCGGCGCGCGCCGCCGAATTCATCCGCACGAAGGTGCCTGGCGTACACATCCCCGACGCGGTGATGGACCGGCTGGCAAAGACGCCCAAAAAGCAGCAAGCAGAGGAAGGCAAGCGTATCTGTATCGAGATCATCGAGCAGGTGCGCGAAATCGAAGGCATACACGGAGTGCATCTCATGGCCTACCGGCAGGAGGAGACAGTCAGCGAGATCGTAGAACGCGCCGGGCTCTTCCCGCGCCGCCCCGCGTCATGACATGACGGCAAACCGCAAAGGCGCAAAATACAAAGCGGTTTTGATTTTCATCGCACCAACAGGAGAATGATCGTGGCTCTTAGAACCGCCGTACCCAGCGACATCGAAATTGCCCAGGCCGCCAAGCTCGAGCCCATCGAGGCTATCGCCGAGAAGATGGGCCTGTCGCGCAGCGACATCGAGCTGTATGGCGATCACATCGCCAAGGTCAAGCTCGAAGCGCGCGACAAGCTTAAGGACCGGCCCAACGCTAAATACATCCTGGTGACGGCCATCACGCCCACGCCGTTGGGCGAAGGCAAATCCACCACTACCGTGGGCCTCGGACAGGGGCTGCACCACATCGGCAAGACGGCCACCATCGCCATCCGCCAGCCCTCACAGGGGCCGACTTTCGGCATCAAGGGCGGCGCGGCGGGCGGCGGCTACAGCCAAGTCGTGCCCATGGAGCAGTTCAACTTGCACATGACCGGCGACATCCACGCCGTGACTGCGGCCAACAACCTGCTGGCCGCCATGATCGACAACCACATCTACCAGGGCAACGAGTTAGACATCGACCCCTACAGCATCACCTGGCGGCGCGTGCTCGACGTAAACGACCGCGACCTGCGCAACACCATCCTCGGCCTCGGCGGCAAGGCCGACGGCCGCCCGCGCGCCTCCGGCTTCGATATTAGCGTCGCCAGCGAGGTTATGGCAATCCTGGCCCTCACCACCGGCCTGCGCGACATGCGCGAGCGTTTCAGCCGCATCGTCATCGGCCAGACCGGGGCGCGCATGCCCGTCACCGCCGAGGACCTGAAGGCCGCGGGCGCTATGACCGTGCTCATGAAGGAGGCCATCAAGCCCAACCTCTTCCAGACGCTGGAGAACACACCAGCTCTCGTCCACGCCGGCCCCTTCGCCAACATCGCCCACGGCAACAGCTCCGTCATCGCCGACCAGATCGGCATTAAGACCGCGGACTACCTGCTCACCGAGGCCGGCTTCGGCGCGGACATCGGCGCGGAGAAGTTCTTCAACATCAAATGCCGTTACAGCGGTCTGCGCCCCGATGCGGCCGTGATCGTCGCCACCATCCGCGCGCTCAAGCTGCACACGGGCAAATACCGCGTCGTGCCGGGCCGCCCCCTGCCCGACGAGATGCTCAAGGAGAACCCGGACGACATCTACGAGGGCGCGGCCAACTTGCGCAAGCAGATCGAGAACATGCGCAAGCATGGCGTCAGCCCCGTAGTCTGCGTCAACCACTTCGCCTCGGACTTCGACAGCGAGGTCGAGGCCGTCTTTGAGATCGCCAAGGAAATGGGCGTGCGTTGCGCGCGTTCGGATCACTGGGCAGAGGGCGGCGCGGGCAGCGTCGACCTGGCGCGCGTCGTGGTTGAGGCCGCCGAGGAGCCGGCCGACTTCAAGTTCCTCTATGACCTGGAGCAGCCGATCAAGGCCAAGATCGAGACGATCGCACGCGAGATCTACGGCGCGGGCGAGGTCGTCTTCGAGACAAAGGCTGCGTCACAGATCCGCCAGTACGAGAAGAACGGCTTCGGCCATCTGCCCATCTGCATGGCGAAAACCCACCTGAGCTTGACCGCCGATCCCGGCGTCAAAGGCGCGCCAAGCGGCTTCACCTTCCCAATCCGCGAGGTGCGCGCCAGCGTCGGCGCCGGCTTCATCTACCCGCTGGCGGGCGAGATGCGCACCATGCCCGGCCTGCCCAGCCACCCGGCGGCGGAGAACGTGGACATCGACTTCGAGACGGGGCGAGTAGTCGGTCTGTTCTAGACAACAAAACGCCAGCCAGGAGGCCGCGCGCTTCCTGGCAGGCTAGGCGACCACGGGAGCTACACGGCGGCTATGCCGCATCCGGTGCGGAAGCAGCGTGCGGATCCAGCGCCTGCAGCGGGCCGTAGTCGCCGGCGCGGCGATCTTGGAATTGCTGCGCGAAGTGCATGAAGCGGTAGACATCCACAAAGTTGGACGCGACGCCCAGCGAGATGCGCACCGTGCTGGCCGTCTTGCCGCCGTTGCGTTTGAGCCACTCGTATAACTCGGCATAGGAAACCGGCGTGTCGCTCTTGAAGCAGCCGGCCATGAGGTCTTGCGAGATCTCGTGCGCGATCTCGCCCGCGCCTGGATTGCAAAAGCAGCCGGTGCGCAGCGAGATGTTGGCGGCCGCGGCCAAACGCTCGGTGTGACGAAAGTCGACCGGCTCGCCGTCAGGGTCAAGGAAGTTGAAGGCGATGGTCGCCCCGCGCTCCACGAGGTCGAGCGGGCCGAAGATGCGCACCACGGGCGCGCCGTTGCTGTGGCGCAGCTCGTGCAGTTGCTCCAGCAGCCAGCCAGCCAGGCTTGTGACGCGCGCATGGATCGTGTCCATGCCGATAGCGGCGAGGTGGCGCAGGCCGATCTCCACGCCGGGCAGCATCAGATAGTTGACGGTCCCGTCCTCGAAGCCCGCCTCGCCGTCGATCAGGTAGTGCCAACCCTCGCCTTGTACCGAGGCGATGGTGATCGTGCCGCCTGCAAACCAGGGCCGCCGCAACTTCTTCAAGGCCTGGCGGCGGGCGATCAGCGCACCCACGCCCGTCGGGTAGCCGAACATCTTGTAGAACGAGAGCGGCACGAAGTCCGGCTTCCAGCGCCCCAGGTCGAGCCGGTTGGTCGGCGCGAAGGCGGCGCTGTCCAGCAGCACGTCCCAGCCTCTTTGTTGGGCTTCCTCGATCCAGGCAAGGGAATGCTGCACGCCGGAGAAGTTGGACTGCGCCGGATAAGAGAAGAGGTTGTCGCCGCCGGGCCGGCGCATGTCGAGATGCTCGATCAGCCGGTCCGGGTCGAGGCGCATGTCCGGCATCTGCACGGGCAGATAGGTGACGGCGGCGCCGCGGCTGCGCGCGAACTCGCGAATGCCGTTGACGGAGTTGTGGTTGTCGTAGGTTAGAAGGTAATGGCTGCCCGGTGCGAAGGGATAGGACTCGCCCACCAGCTTGAGCGCAGCGCTGGCATTGGCCGTAAAGATCACGGCGTATTCGTCCGGCGAGGCGTTGAAAAACTCGAAGACCGCGGCGCGCGCCCGGTCGACCAAGCCGGTGCTTGCCAGCGAAGTGGGGTTGTTGGAGTGGGGGTTGCCGTAGACGTTGGCGGTGAGCAATTCTATATGCTCCCGCACTTGCGAGTCGGCGTACAGCCCGCCGCCGGTATAGTCGAGGTATATCTGCCCGGTGCGGTCGAGCCGGCCATACTCGCGGGCTCGCAGGTCGTCGAGGGCGCGTGTTGCAGCGAAGTCGGGCGAGCTCTCCTCGAACGCGGCGAGGGCGCGTGCGTAACCGTCCGGGTCATAGGCAGGCGTGAGGACGTGGCGGTCGTGCTGTGTCATGGCGGTCTTTCCCCTGTGGTCGATGCCGTCTGCGGAGGCCGTCTGCGGAGGATCGTGCGGCGCTGTTTCCGCCAGTATACACGCGAGCCGGGCCATGCCCAACCGTGGGGCCGGGCTTCCGGTTGCTTGCCGCTGCTGCACGAATAATCCGGCGGGGGCGGATGCGACAATTGCCCCTTGCGGCGGGCGCGGCTGCGCTCTATGCTGCGATTGACCGTGCGTTTGGATGATTTAGCGCGATTGACGCTGCGCCTGTTCTTGGACCGCCATGCATTCCCTACAACCGCGTTTCGCCGCTGCCTTGCTCGCCCTATTCGCCCTATTGACCATTGCGCCGTTGCCTGTGCTGGCCGGCGAGGATGACGACGACCGCCTCCGCCTGCCACTTATCATCGCGCCTGCGCGCGGCGACTCCTCTGCGGCGGGACTGGAGGCAGCGCTGTTCGCCGCGCTGGAGCGCATGGCCGCAGCCGATCCCGTGCGCTTGAGCGGGATGGCCTTGTCGCCGGTACGCGTGTCCGGCGCCTTCGCCGTCGCGTTCGCGCAGACGCAAACCGGCCCGCACCCGACAGAAGTCGTCCTGCTCGCCGCGTATGCAGAACCCGTAGGCTGGCGCGTTCTCGCCACGTCCGCAGACCCGGCCTCCCGCTTCAACGCTGCGCTGGACGCCATGCCCGCAGCCCTGCTCGACGAGGGCGACAAGGCCTTTCTCCACCGATCCGACCCGGAGCAGGCCGCGGCCAACGTCGCCGTCTACGCCGGTCACTACCTGCCCTGGCCCGGCGCCCAGATCGCCTACCTCATGCAGAAGGATGGCGGCGGTCATGAAAGCCAACTTGATTTCGACATCCTGGGCAACGCCGCATCCGGTGCGGTCTACGCCTCCAAGCCGGGCATGGTCGTGTTCGCCAAACAGAGCAGCGCGGGCGGCTGCCCCAGCATGGCGTGCTGGCAGCAGGCCAACATGGTCGTCGTGCGGCATGACACGGGCGAATATTCTTGGTACGTCCACCTGGCGCCGGGCAGCGTGCCCGTGCGCGTAGGCGACCGGGTGAGCTACGGCACGAAGATCGGCGTGGAGGGAGAGACGGGCTTTGCGCGCGGCGTCCACCTGCACTACATGGTATCCACCGGACACACCGCCTGGACGCTACCCGAAGACCCCAACCGTGCACCGTGGGCGCTGGACATCCGCCGTGTGGATTTTCACGAAGCCGCCTGGGATCAGTTGGCGGTCGGGCAGCGCTACACCTCACAAAACGGCGTGGGGGGGCCGTGCCCTGGACCGCTGCCGGCGGCCAACCAGGTCGCCCTATATGAGCATGCCGGTTATTGCGGCCTGTATACGCTGCTCGGCGCCGGCGACTACGCCAACCCCGCCGCGCTGGCCTTCCCCAACGACGCGGCCTCTTCCATACGCGTGGGTCGCGATGCCGCGGCTGTGCTCTGCCGCGACGACAACTTCGGGGGCGTATGCGAGACGTTCACGGCGGACGTCGCCAACCTGACCGGCTCCGCGGTGGGCAACGACCAGGTGTCATCGGCGCGCGTCTTGCCGCACGCGCAGGCGCCGCCGCCTGCCGCGCCGGCGTTGCGCCAGCCCGCGGCCGGCGCGTTGATCACCGGCACGTCCGTGGCGCTGGTGTGGAGCCAACCGCCGAACGCGACAGCCTATGTGTTGCAGATCGCGTCCACGCCGGACTTCGCCGCGCCCGTTGCGACGCTGGACACGGACGGCGCGTCCGCATCCATCGACACACTGGCCGAAGGGGCGTACTATTGGCGGGTGCGCGGGCGCAACATCGCCGGATTGTGGGGAGAGTGGAGCGCGCCGGGATTCTTCGTGAGGGACGCCGCGCCCTATTACAGCCCGCACCTCGATCTGCCCGCCTACAACGCGCTGCGCAACACGCCCGAAATCCGTTTCTCCTGGCTGGATTCCGAGCCCGGCGCGGCCTACCGGCTGCAGGTGTTCGCCGGCGCGCCGACCGGCCCCGTGCCGGACGGCCAATCTCCATCCGGCGCGCTCGTCGTGGACGCGCAAACCGGTGAGCGCAGCCACACGCCCGCCCCCCTGGCGGACGGCTCGTACGGGTGGCGCGTGTGCCGCTTGCAAGCGGACAAGCCTGCGTCGCCGTGCAGCGAACTGCGCCGCCTCGAGATCGACACAACGCCGCCGCAACCGCCCGTCCCGGCCTACGCCGACGGCGTGACCCTGACCGAGCGCACGCGCGCTTTCGCCTGGCTGTCCGCAGCCGGCGCGGTCGAGTATCACCTTCAGGTGTATGTGGGGGACGGCGTGCAGGCCGGGTCAATCGCTGCGCCGCAAACGCTGGCGCCGTTTATCGACACCCGCACCGGCGAAACGGCCTACACCCCGGCAGCGCTGCCCGACGGCGTCTACGGCTGGCGCGTGCGTGCCGGCGACGCGGCCGGCAATTGGAGCGCGTGGAGCGAACCGCGTACGGTGCGCATGGTCGCGCCCACGTCGTGGGAGACATATCTGCCGGCCCTCTCCGGCGGGTGAGGCCATTGCTCAGCGATTGACCAGCTAGGCGTCATAGCCCAGGTTGGGGCGCAGCCAGCGCTCTGTCTCGTCGAGCGTCATGCCCTTGCGTGCGGCGTAGTCCTCAACCTGGTCGCGGCCGATGCGTCCTACCGAGAAATAGGTCGACTGCGGGTGCGCCAGATAGAAGCCGCTGACCGCGGCCGTGGGCGTCATGGCGCAGTTCTCGGTCAGGTGCAGATCGATGGCCTCCTCTACGCCCAGTGAGTCAAAGAGGATGCGCTTCTCGCTGTGGTCGGGGCAGGCGGGATAGCCCGGCGCAGGCCGGATGCCGCGGTATTTCTCCGCCACTAGCTCCTCGTTGGACAGGTCCTCGTCCGGCGCATAGCCCCAGAGATGGCGGCGCACTTCCTCGTGCATGTGCTCAGCCAGCGCCTCGGCCAGACGGTCGGCCAGCGCCTTGACCATGATGGCGTTGTAGTCGTCGTGGGCGGCCTCGTAACGTTGCACCAGCGCATCCACGCCGATGCCCGCGGTCACGGCGAAGACGCCTATATAGTCGGCGACGCCGCTCTCGATTGGCGCCACGAAGTCGGCCAGGCTGTAGCAGGGCCGCGACAGGCCGCGGTCCGTCTGCTGGCGCAGCATGTGGAACGTGGTCGCGATCGCGCTGCGCGACTCGTCCGTGTAGAGCAGCACGTCGTCGCCGCTGGCATTGGCCGGATAGAGGCCGATGACGGCCCGCGCCTGCAAAGAGCCGGTGCGGATCATCTCCGCCAGCATGGCCTGCGCGTCCTGGTAGACGGCGCGCGCCTGCTCGCCCTTCACCGGGTCGTTGAGGATCTGGGGGTATGCGCCCTTCACCTCCCAGGCGTGGAAGAACGGCGTCCAGTCGATCTTCTCGGCTAGGGTTCCCAGGTTGATGTCGCCGTAGACCTTGACGCCCAGGAAAGCGGGCCGGACGATGGCGGCCTCGTCCCAGTCGGGCGCGAAACGGCGGCGTCTGGCCTCGGCCAGATCGAGTAGAGAGCGGCCTATCTGTCCGCTTTGGTGCAGTTCACGCAGGCGCGCGTATTCGTCCTTCACTTCTTGAATATACGCGTCGCGCGAGGCCGGGTTGATCAGCTTTTCGACCACGCCCACGCTGCGCGAGGCGTCGTTGACGTGCACTACCGGCCCCGAATAGACCGGGTCGATGCGCACGGCAGCGTGCATGCGCGAGGTCGTGGCCCCGCCGATCAGCAGCGGCTTATCCATCTCCAGGCGCGCCATCTCCTTGGCGACGTGCACCATCTCGTCCAGAGAAGGCGTGATCAGCCCGCTCAGGCCGATCATGTCGGCGTTCTCGTCGATGGCAGTCTGCAGGATCTTCTCGGCGGGCGTCATCACGCCCAGGTCGATGATCTCGTAGTTGTTGCAGCCGAGCACTACGCCGACGATGTTCTTGCCGATGTCGTGGACGTCGCCCTTGACCGTCGCCATCACGATCTTGCCGGCGGCGTTCGACCCGCCGCCGTTGACGCGCCGGGCGGCCTCGATGTAGGGCGTCAGATAGGCTACGGCGCGCTTCATGACACGGGCGCTCTTCACCACCTGAGGTAAGAACATCTTGCCCGCGCCGAAGAGGTCGCCCACATGGTTCATGCCGTCCATGAGCGGCCCTTCGATGACCTGCACCGGGTCATCGGCCTGCTGCCGCGCCTCTTCGGCGTCCTCTTCGACAAAATCGGCGATGCCGCGCACCAAGGCATGGACCAGGCGGTCATGCACCGGCGCTGCGCGCCAAGACAGGTCTTCGGTCTTCTTCTTGGCGGTTCCCTTCACCGTCTCGGCATAGGCGACGAGGCGCTCGGTGGCGTCCGGCCTGCGGTTGAAGAGCACGTCCTCCACCCGCTCCAGCAGTTCGGGGGGGATGTCTTCGTAGACCATGAGCGCGCCGGCGTTGACGATGCCCATGTCCATGCCCGCCTGGATGGCGTGATAGAGGAAGGCGGCGTGCATCGCCTCGCGCACGGTGTTGTTGCCGCGAAAGGCGAAGGAAACGTTGCTGACGCCGCCGCTGACTTTGACGCCGGGCAGCGTGGCCTTGATGCGCCGTGTGGCCTCGATGAAGTCGATCGCATAGGAGGCGTGCTCCTCGATGCCGGTCCCCACGGTGAGGATGTTCGGGTCGAAGATGATGTCTTCGGGCGGGAAGCCGGCCTCCTCGGTGAGGATGCGGTAGGCGCGCGTGCAGATCGCCACACGGCGTTCCAGGGTATCGGCCTGGCCCTGCTCGTCGAAGGCCATGACGACCGCGGCCGCGCCGTAGCGCCGGATTAGCCGCGCCCGCCGCTTGAACTCCTCCTCGCCTTCCTTGAGGCTGATAGAGTTGACCACGGCCTTGCCCTGCACGCACTTGAGGCCCGCCTCCAGCACCGACCACTTGGACGAGTCGATCATCACCGGCACGCGGGCAATGTCCGGTTCGGCCGCGATCAGGTTGAGGAAGCGCACCATGGCCGCTTCGCCGTCTAGCATGCCGTCGTCGAAGTTGACGTCGATCATCTGCGCGCCGTTTTCCACCTGCTGCGCGGCGATGCGGACGCCCGTCTCGAAATCGCCCTCCATGATCAGACGGCGAAAGCGGGCGGAACCGGTCACGTTGGTGCGCTCGCCCACGTTGACAAAGTTGGTGAAGGGCGTGATCGCCAGCGGCTCCAGGCCGCTGAAACGCGATACCGGCTCAATTTCCGGTATGGCGCGCGGCTGGAGATGTTCTACGGCCTGGGCGATGGCGCGGATGTGCTCGGGCGTCGTGCCGCAGCAGCCGCCCACGATGTTGACGAAACCGCTCTGCGCGAACTCGCCCAGATAGGCGGCGATCTCCTCCGGCGACTGATCGTATTCGCCGAACTCGTTGGGCAGCCCGGCGTTGGGATAGCAACTGATCGGCGTATCGGCGAGAGCGGAGAGCGTTTCCAGATAGGGTCGCATCTCTTTGGCGCCGAGCGCACAGTTCAGCCCTACGCTGAAGGGGCGGGCGTGCATGACCGAATTCCAGAAGGCTTCGGTCGTCTGGCCGGAAAGCGTGCGGCCGCTGGCGTCGGTGATTGTGCCGGAGATCATGACCGGCACGGACTCGCCGCGTTGCTCCAGCAGTTCGTCGATGGCGAAGAGCGCGGCCTTGGCGTTGAGCGTGTCGTAAACCGTCTCGACCAGCAACAGGTCTACGCCGCCGTCGAGCAGGCCGCGCGCCTGTTCGGCGTACGCTTGCTTGAGCTCGTCGAAGGCGGCGTTGCGCGCGCCGGGGTCGTTGACGTCGGGCGAAAGCGAGGCGGAGCGGTTGGTCGGCCCCAGCGCGCCGGCCACGTAGCGCGGCTTGTGCGGCGTCTTGGCGGTATACTCGTCCGCTGCGGTGCGCGCCAGACGTGCGCCGGCCAGGTTGATGTCATAGACCGCGTCCGCCAACCCGTAGTCCGCCTGCGAGAAAGCGTTGGCGTTGAAGGTGTTGGTCTCGATGATGTCCGCGCCGGCTTCCAGGTAGGCGCGGTGGATGCGGGCGATGACGTCGGGGCGAGTGAGGCAGAGCAGATCGTTGTCGCCCATGAGCGCGGACGGATGATGGCGGAACATCTCGCCGCGAAAATCAGCCTCCTCCAGTCTCTCCTGTTGGATCATGGTGCCCATAGCGCCGTCCAGCAACAAGATGCGCTCGGCGGCGAGTTGGCGAATGTCCGGTTTGACGTGCCCCATACGTGCGTCCTATCTCTCGGGTCCATTTCACGTTCGGGCCAAGCGGTCAGCCAGACCCTTCGCTGCGTTCAGGGTGACAGGTACGCGTACCCAACGAGAAATGCACCTCTCTCCTGCGCCAATATGACCTGCATTATAGCCGGACTTGCCAAAATGATAGGAACCGCGAATTACAAACCGCCATGAGCGTGAAATCGCAAGCCCTCAGCGCCCCTGTGCTTTTATATCCCTGCGCCCGCGAATTACCGCAAGTAACCCGGTTCACGGTAGAATTCAGAGACCGGCACTTTTCGCGCTTTAGCAAACCATGCGCGCATTCGCCAGTGCGCTTCCCCGCACGGCCTCCGCGCATACGGCGCTATACCCATTGCGGAGCCACTCCGCGCCTACCCCTTGCTACTTCACAAGTTAGGAGGACTGCATGAGCAACTTCGTCTATACCGGCGCCAAAACCAGTCAGATCAGCTTTCCGCTGGGCGGGATCGGCAGCGGCAGCATCGGGCTGGCAGGCAATGGCCGCCTGATCGACTGGGAGATCTTCAACCGGCCCAACAAGGGCAGCGTCAACGGCTTTTCGCACTTCGCCATCCGCGCCGAGAACGACCACGAGGTCGTGGCGGCGCGCATCCTCAACTCGGACCTGTTGCCTCCCTACCAGGGCGAACTCAACGGGCCCGCGTTCAACTCATTCGGTTGGGGGCCGCGCCGCGAATACCTGACCGGCCTGCCCCACTTCGTCAGCGCCGCGTTCACCGGCGAATTCCCCATCGCCAAACTGACCTTCGAGGATGATTCCTTCCCCGGACGGGCAGCGCTGCAAGCCTTCAACCCCTTCATCCCGACCAACGACAAGGACTCCAGCATCCCCGCGGCCTTTTTCGACCTGGAAGTGACGAACACGACCGCAGAGCCGCTGACCTATACCTTCGCCGGCGTGCTGGGCAACCCGCTGCCCGCCAACCACCTGCACACCGTCGAAGAGACGCCCTGGGGACACGCGCTGCATCTGCGCAGCGACAGCGTCGGCCCGCAGGAACTGCGCTATGGCGACATGACGCTTGCCACCGACGCCGGTCTGGAAGACGACGTGCAGGTGAGCTGGCAACAGTTCTGGTTCAAGGGCGCCTGGTTCGATAATCTGGAAGTCTACTGGCACGACCTGAACACGCCCGGACCGTTTAAGAATCGCGTCTATCCGCCGGAGCAGGCTGCCACGCACAACGAAGGTCTCTTGGCCGTGCATGTCCCGGTTGCGCCGGGAGCCACCCGCCACGTGCGCTTTGTGATCACGTGGAACTTCCCCAACTGCGAGAACTACTGGAAGGCCGGCGCTGAGGGCACGTGGCGCAACTACTACGCCACCGTCTGGCCCGACTCTCTCTCCAGCGCGCAGTACGCGCTGGAAAACTGGCCGCGCCTTTATGCCGAGACGCGCCGCTTCAAGGATGCGCTCTTTGCGTCCTCGCTGCCCGACGCTGCCTTGGATGCCGTCTCCGCCAACATCTCGATCCTCAAATCGCCCACGGTGCTGCGGCTGGAAGACGGCACATTCTACGGCTGGGAAGGCTGTCACCCGACCGCGGGCTGCTGCGAAGGAAGCTGCACGCATGTGTGGAACTACCAGCAAGCGCTGCCCTTCCTCTTCCCCAAGCTGGAACGTTCCATGCGCGATGCGGACTATGCGTATAACCTGCGCCCGGACGGCGGCATGCCCTTCCGCCTCCAGCTTCCCATCGGCTCCGCGCCGTGGGAATTCCGCCCCTGCGCCGACGGGCAGTTCGGCGGCATCCTCAAGCTCTACCGCGACTGGAAGATCAGCGGCGACAGCGAATGGCTGCGCAAGCTCTGGCCCGCGGCCAAGAAGTCCCTCGAGTTCGCCTGGAGCCCGCGCAACATCGACCGCTGGGACCCCGAGAAGACGGGCGTGTTGTGGGGCCGCCAGCACCACACGCTGGACATGGAACTGTTTGGGCCGAATTCCTGGCTCACGGGCATGTACCTGGCCGCGCTTAAGGCCGGCGCAGAGATCGCCGAGCGCCTGGGCGAAACCGAGTCGGCCGCGGAGTACCGCCAGATCTTCGCCCGCGGCAAAGCCTGGGCCGACGAAAACCTCTTCAACGGCGAGTACTACTACCAGGACATCGACCTGGGCGACAAGAGCATCGTGGATGCCTACGCCGACGACCTCGTGATCCAGGGCGGCTCTGCGCAGAAGGCCTATTGGACCGAGGAGCATGGCGAGATCAAGTACCAGATCGGGGCGGGCAGCAGCATCGACCAGGTGTTGGGCCAGTGGCACGCCAGCCTCTACGGCCTGGGCGAGATCTTCGACCCGGAGAAGGTGAAGAAGGCCAGCGCGGCCATCTTCAAGTACAACTACAAGCCGGTGATGCGCAATGCCTACAACCCGGACCGCATCTACTGCCTGAACGACGAAGGCGGCCTGGTCATCTGCGCCTGGCCCGAAGGCGTGCGCCAGCCGGTGATCCCCGCGCCCTATTCGCAGGAGACGATGAACGGCTTCGAGTATTCGGCAGCCACCCACATGATCATGAACGGGCTGGTCGAGGAAGGCATGACCTGTGTTGCGGCGGTGCGCAAGCGCTATGACGGCGAGCGCCGCAACCCGTGGAACGAGTTCGAGTGCGGCAGCAACTACGCCCGCTCGATGGCCTCGTACGCGCTGCTCAACGCCTTCTCCGGCTTCCAGTTCGACATGGTGCAGCGTACGCTGAGCTTCGAGCCGGTGCAGGCCGAAGACGGGCGCTTCCGCTGCTTCTGGTCGCTCGATTCCGGCTGGGGCGAGTTCGAGATGGGGCCGGGCATGGCCGAGGTGCGCGTGCTCTACGGCGACCTCGAGCTGAACAGCCTGCGCCTGCCCTTCCTCGACGGCCAGTCTGTGCGCGAAGTGCGCGTGGACGACCGCGCGGTTAAGTTCGAGCAGGAAGACGGCGTGATCCGCTTTGTCGACGGCGCGTCGATCCGGCAGGACAGCATCCTGGCGATCAATTTGTAGGCGGGCCGCTGCGACACAGCCAAGCAAATCGCCAACAGAAACGGGGGACAGGAACGCTCCTGTCCCCCGGCGCTTTTCCGGTGGGCAAGCCGCTATTGGTCGCTTGCGGTTTCGACAGCACTGTGGCATCGTCATGGCCTGCCATCCATGCTAAACGAGGTGTACGATGATCGACCCGCAATTGACCGGCAAGACCGTCCTCATCACCGGCGCCAACCACGGCATCGGCGCGGCCACGGCGCGCGCCTTCGCCGCACAGGGCGCAAAGGTCTTTATCACCTACTATCGGGAGCCGTCCACGACGCCCGAAGAGGAACTGGCTGAGGCGCGCAACGCCGGCATCGGCGGGCCGCGCTTTTACGAAGCCATGCAGCAGCAGCCCGCCGAGCATGTGCTCACCCAGATCGCGGCTGCGGGCGGCGTCGCCGCAGCCCAGGAGGCGGACCTATCCGACCCGGCCAACATCCCGCTGCTCTTCGACCGCTGTGAGGCGGAATTGGGGCCGGTTGCCGTACTCGTCAACAACCACACCTACTGCGTGCTGGAAACTTTTGACCCGGCGTTAGAGCGGGAGGAGGGCTTCCCGCTGCACATGGTTGCGCCTGAGGTGATCGATGCGCATTTCGCCATCAACGCGCGCGGGGTGGCCTTGCTTATGGCGGAGTACGTGCGGCGCTACCTGGCGCGCGGCGCGTCCACCGGGCGCATCATCAACCTCAGCACCGACGCCGCGCATGCGCATCCGGAGAACGTCAGCTACGCGGCCAGCAAACACGCCATCGAATCCTATAGCCGCTCCGCCGCGGTTGAGTTGGGCAAATACGGCATTACCGTCAACGTGGTTGCGCCCGGGCCGGTCCAGACCGGCTACATCACGCCGGAGGACGAAGCTGCCATCGCAGCGGGGACGCCGCTGGGACGCGTGGGCAGGCCGGAGGACATCGCCGGCGTGATCGTGTTCCTCGCCTCGGAGCAGGCGCACTGGCTGACGGGGCAACAACTCTATGTGGGCGGCGGCTGGCGCATACCGCAGTAGGTTGCAGCGAGTCTACTCGATGGCGATCGTATAGCCCGCGTCGCAGCCGGCGGCGCTGCCTGCGGCGGGCATGACGCGCACAAAGTACGTTCCTTCGTCCGGCGGCGTCCACCGCAAGGCGACAGGCCGGCCTGTTGCGCCGCTGTCCGCGGCCAGACGCGTCAAGCCGTCCAACCCGTAAATTTCGGCGGTAAGGCGTACACCCTCGGTGATATCGTCGATGCGCACGGTGCGCGTCTCGCCCGCCGGCGCGTCAAAGCGCACCCAGTCCTCGTCATCCTCCAGATCGAGCAGCCGGCGTTGCGGCGCGTCGCCGCGGCCGATATAGGCGGCGGCGTAGTAGCTGTCGTCTGGCTCCAGCGTGTCGGCGGGGCAACGCAGCGGCGCTTGCAGGTCGAAGTGGCCAAGTTGGTTGGCCTCGGCGATCACGGTGCGGGCGCCTTCGTTCACCGTGGTGGGCAGGGGCAGCCATGTCTGCGAGGCTTCGTCCCAACGCTGCACGATGGCGCGCGCCATGTCCAGGCGGCGCGTGTCCGCGTCGGCGTAATTGAGAGCCAGCGCCAGCGGTCGCGCCGTCATTGCTCCATCCAGGTTGGCGGCTAATGCGCCGGCGCCGGTCTGTGCGCCGGGCGCGTACCAGTCCAGCACGCGCAGCCAGAAAGCGCGGCCGAGGCTGCGCTGTGCGCCTTCCGTCAAGCCTGCCGGGGAGCCGGGGGCTAGTTCCAGGCGCGCCTGCCCGGTAAGGGCGTCGGGCGGCACGGTCACGGCGATGGCGCCGGTGAGGTCGGCCAACTTAGCGCCTTGGCTGCCAAAGACGAACATTTCTACGTTAGGGTGGTGCAGCCAAAGCCAGCGACTTACCGCGCCGTCTTCGGCCTGCGCCCAGGGGTCAGGCTGAGCGCCGGCCCAGCCGAACGGGTCCACCGGCTTGTCCTGTTCGCCGCCGTCCCAGCGTCCGTTGCCGTCGTCGCGGTGCACCGCGAAGTGCAGGTGTGCGCCGTAGCTGTTGCCGGTGCTGCCCATGACGCCGATCACGTCGCCTGGCCCTACCTGTGCGGGCAGGGCTGCGCCAGGTTTATCGCCGATGTGGGCTAGGTGCGCATAGCGCGTGAAATAGCCGTTGCCGTGGTCGAGGATCACCTCGTTGCCATAGCCGCCGTTGCACCAGCGGTCGCCGGCGACGCAATGGCTGACCGTGGTCGCCACCCTGCCTACCGCGGCCGGATGGATCTCTACCGGCTCGAACACGTCCGGCGTGGCGGGGTTGGGGTCCCGATAGGGGAAATCGATGCCGTCGTGCCCGTCATAGCAGCGCCGCTCGTAGCAGCCCAAGGCGGCGTTATAACGTGCTGCGCTGCGCGGGCGCCCGTCCCAGAGCAATACCGCGTCGTTCTTGGCATAGGTGGGCGAGTCGTGATCGAACCAGGCATCCACTAGGCCGCCCTCGTCGGTATCGCGCAGCGCTTGCCACAGCGCGGCGGGCGATGAGCGGCCTCCCAGGGGCAGGCCGAGAAAAGCCGGCGAAGGCCCGCCGTCCGAGCGGGCGACGAAATCGGCGCCGGCGATGTCCGCAACCACGCTCAGGGTGCGGCGTTGGGGGGAAAAGCTGTAGCCTTGGCGCTCGGCAGTCAGTGTGTAGGTGCCGCCGGTGATGTGCATGAACGCAAACCTGCCGTCGCTGCCGGTCGTGGCGCTGTGCGGCCCGGCCCTCACCACGACGCCTTCCAGCGGGCGGTTAGCGGTGTCCACGATGCGTCCGGCCAGCGTGTAGGCGGGCAGGTCGGCGCGCTCGTGGATGAAGACATCGGCCACGCCGTTGCCGTCGCCTGCCGCCAGGTTAGCAGCGGCGGAGACAAAGGCGACAAAGCGGCCGGCGTCGGAAAGCGCGGGCGGGCCGTATGAGTCCGCGTCCGCCTCGACGCCTGTCCAGGGAGCGGTCACCGCCAGCGAAGCGCGGCTCGTGTGGCGCGCCAGCCGGTCATAGACGAAGATGTCGACGGCCCCATTGGCGTCGCCGTTGACCAGATTGCTCGCCGCGGATGCATACGCCACGTAGCGACCATCGGCAGAGAGGGCGGGCGTCTGTGCGTCGCGGTTGGCGGGAATACCCGCGGACGAGACGGAGACCCGCTCCAATGTGTTGCTCTGCCGGTCATACACGAAGATATGCGCCACGGCTTTGGCATCGCCCGGCACGAGGTTCGCGGCGTAGGAGGAGAAAGCCACGAAACGGCCGTCGGCAGAAATGGCTGCATCGCCCGAAGCCGCGTCGCCCGCCAGGCCGTCAATGCCAAACGAAATCAGGTCGGTGCGCCCCATGTCGCGGTCATGCACGTAGACCTGGCTGATCCCGTCTGGATTGGGCCAGGCCAGGTCGAGGTTCTTGGCGCGCGACTCGAAGGCGACCACGCGGCCGTCGCCCGACAACGCGGGCCGCACGGAGTCGTCGCTGCCCTGCGCGCCCTGCGTAGAGACGGAAATGCGCGCGGTCTCGCCTGTCAGACGGTCTCGCACAAACACGTCGGCGGCGCGGTTCGTGTCGCCCTCGACGAGGTTCGATGCCTGGGAATGGAAGGCGACTACGCGCCCGTCGGCGGAAATGGCCGGGCGCGCGCCGAGTCGCCCGTCGCCGGACCGCCCGTTGGCCTGTGCGCCGCGCGTAGAGACGGAAACGCGTTCGTTCGTGCCATGCTGCCGGTCGTAGACAAAGACATCCTGCACGGCGTTGGTATCGCCCAGCGTCAGGTCGCTCGCCCACGAGTAATAGGCGATGTAACGCCCGCCGGCGGAAATGGCCGGCCCGCTCGACCAGCCCTCGCCAGGCGCGCCGTCGACCGCAGCGGAGATCAGGGTGAGCGCGCCGGTCTGCCCGTCAAGGAGGAAGACGTTCTCGTAGCCGCTGTGGTCGGGGTTGCGATCGCCTGCGATCAGATTGTTCGCAGCGGAGGTGAAGGCGACGTAGCGCCCGTCGGCCGAGAGGGCGACATCGCGCGCCGGCGCGTTGAGCGCGGTTCCGTCCGCGCTGAGGGAGACCAGCCGCGTCGCCACTAACTCGCGGCTTACGACCGCGCCGGGTGAACTGGACGAATCTGGCGTGTCGAGGGACGGGTTCTCTGACACAAGCAGCGGGAAAGATTCCGGCTCGGGCGAGGGCAGAGGAAGCGTAACGAAGGAAGACGGCGCCTGGCGCAAAACAAGTGCGGGCGGCGGTTTGATTGCTGCCGGACCGCTTGCGCCAATGAGCACGAGCAGGCTCCAGCCCGCGGCCAGCGCTAGTTTTGCCCAACGAGGCAGCCTGCTCCTGTATGACCGCCGGCGCGCCATCTAGCCGCCCCTACGCTTCCGGCGCCGGCGACATCGCGATCATGCCGCCCACAACCCGCCGTCGTCGGCAGCGGCCTGGGCGATGGCGACCAGCGCCTCCGGCCCTTCCAACGCAGCCACCAGCGACAGGCTGCCCTCGACGCCGTGCACCGTCTGCCAGACGCCCTTGGCGGCGTCGCTCTGCCACAGCGCCAGCAGGAACTCGCGCAACTGCGCCTGAGCGGCTGCCGCGGCGTCGGCGCTAAGTTGCGGAAAGCCTGCGCCGTCGCCATATTCAGCGGGAGGCGCGGCGTCGCCGGTTTCAGCAATGCCCGGAATGCTAGCCAACAGCGAAGCCACCTTGCGCACATGCACTGTGTGCTTGTCGCCCGAGCTGTTTGCCAGCGCCTGGCTCACCCCCTGCGGCAGCAAGGCCAACGCCTGATCGACCAAGCCCGCAGCCAGCAGCGGTCGCAACATCCCCTCCACATAGAAGGTGATCAGCGCTTCCCTGTCCAGCAGCCGCGGGATCCACTGGCGAAGCTGGTCGTACAGCCGTTGCAGGTCCTTGGTCCACGCCGGATCCTTCATCAAGTAGGCGCGGAGGCGCAGACGGTCATCGCGCAGTTGGTCGTCGGTCACCACGGTGCGCACCATGCCGCGCAGCCGCTCGCCGAAACTGGGCTGCACCTGGCGTTGATCCAGCAGATACAGCGCCATGTCCGGGTCGCCGTGGTCGAGATAGACTTCGGCCAGCCCCCAGATGGTGGCGCGTTCGGGGTTGCGCTTCTCGTAGGACTTGACCCAGGCGAGCGCCTTGTCGACCTGTTCGCGCGCCAGCTTGGCGTCGCCGAGGTCGAGCAGGGCGCGCACCAGCGAGATCACGCCTTCGCTGCGCGTCGGGTCGTTGGGCGGGATCGAATCCACGGCTTCCACGGCGTACTTGAGCGCGCCCAGGCCAACGAGCGTCGAGGCGGCTCCGGCCGCGGTCCAGCCGTCGGACTGACCGGCCAATGCCGCCACGCGGTCGGCTAAATCGATGCGCTGCTCGCGCGAGATGCGGCGCACGGGCATGGCGCGGATCGCCTCTTGCAGGGTGTAGACCTGGAGGTCCACATCGGGGTTGGCATTGGGCCGCGTTACCTGGCGCAGGAAATTCGGGTCGCCGGTCAGGGTCGCCAGACCGCTCTCGCGGCGCGCCTCCTGCACGTTCGCCATGGTAACCAACTGCTCCAGCACATCTGCAGCCATGCCGCCGCGGCCGAAGGCGATGGCTGCCAGCCGCCGGCTGGTGAGTGTGGCAAGCGTGGCATATTGAAACGTCTCGATGCAGCGCTGTTGGAGGCGCGCGGCGCGCCGCGGCAGTTCCTGCCCGTCCGTCTCGGTGATAGCCGTCAAAATCTCGTGTAGAAATTGCGCGCCGGCATCCTCATAGCGCCGGATCGATGCGGTGATCAGATAGCTCGTGAGCGGGGACAGCCCCACGCGACTGATGGTCTGCGCCAGTAGGCTGCGCCATTCGCCATTGGCCAACACCTTGCCCCAGATGCGCGGCTGTTGGTCCAGCCGTTCCAGGCAGGCCAAGGCGGCCGGCTCGTCCCCGATCGAGGCCGCGGCCGCCGCGGAGAAGAGCAACCGCTCGGTCTGCCGCTCCTGATCCGACACGATGAGCGGGTTAAAGAGCTTAGCGGAAAGCCGGTCTAGTTCCTGCGCCGCCAGTTGCTTGAGCGCAGGGAAACGCTCCGTCTGTTGCGCCACACGGTACAGCGCCTGGGCGGGCGCGAGCGGGTGGCGCAATTCCAGCAGCGCGGCGACAGCCATCGCCTCGTCGCCGGCCCCCAGGTCGGCCAATGCCTGCCAACAGCGCTGCATCAACCAGAAGTCCGGCTGCCAGATGTTGCGTTCTTCGACCGTTGCATCCGGATCGTCGGGCGTAACGCCGGCCGCGGCGTGCAGCAGGTCGATGGCGGCCTGCGCCAGAGAAACGGCGCACATCGCCGCCGGTTGATCGGCGCGGGTCTGCGCCTTGCGCACCAAGATAGGCACGAATGAGTCCTTATCCCAAAAGCTGCCACAAGAGTGACAGCGCCAAGATTGCCAAACCGGCCAAGCCCAGCGCCAGGCCGATCAGCGCCAACCTGCCGGCGTTCAGCGCCATGCGCCCGTGGGCGTGATGCGCCGCATCGCCCCGCTCCAGCAAAGCCGGGTCTTCATGCGCGGCGCCCTTCACCTGCGCAAGCCACCACGCCCGGTTACAATAGGCCCAGGAGCCGAGATCGCTGGCGCGCACCAGCGAACGATCTTTCGCCACCGCCATCGACCCTGTCGCTAATCAGCCTCGTCGTCGGATTCTTCGCTGAACGCCAAGCCGGACGCGTCCTCAGCGCCGGCGGCCACGCCCAGATCGTGCGCCAGCCTTGCCTCGAAGCTCTGCAGCGCCTGGCGCATCTGGTCCTGGCGGATGCCCATCGTCAGGTCGCCGCGCGTCCGCTCCAGCACGTTGCGCAGCACGTCCGTATTGCGGCGCAGCCCATCGGTGATCGAATCCGGGAAATCGACGGTTGTGAGCAGGCTGTAGACCTCGTCCATGCTGTCGAGATACGGCTCCGCCTCGGCTACGCGCCCGCGGCGCATCAGGTCGAGCACGAAGCGGCGCATCTCGGTGGCGGCCTCGCTCATGCCGCGCAGATAGGTCGCGCCGGTGACGTACAGGGATGCCGGCTCCGGCATGTCGTCCCCGCGCACGAAGGCCAGCACGAGGTGGGCCTCGACCAGTTCTTTGAGCGCGTCTTGCGTGTAGCCGGTGTGATAGAGCATGGGATAGCCGGCCAACGGCTCCACCATCTCGACGGCGGCGGCGCGCGCTTCAGCCAGCAGTTGCTCAGCGCTCTCCAGTTCATGGCGATGGATGGCGCGGATGCCGGCGGCGCATGAGCGGATCAGCGCGCGGCTGCGGTTGAGCGTTTCGTCGCGAATCTTGCTGATCGTGGTGAAATCCTCGCGGATTCCTTCTACGATCTCGGTTAACGTTCTGGGCGAGTTGTGTCCCGCTCCGTGCATGGCGTGTCCGTTTCGATGCGAATGTCAGTGCGTTTGGTCTATGTTTCCCGGTGTGATTGTCCGGCGCCGGCGATTGATGATAGGGCGCAGGTCGTCGCCCCGATTATAGCCCATGCGGGGAGGCCGGACAATCGGCGGGACCAGCAGATTCGAGTCCGCGGCATGCCTGCACGAGTGCGCAGACGTTCATCGGTCATCGGCAAGATTGATTGCCAAGAAATATAATTCGACACATAAATTGGCGGAACCAATTTCAGGCGAACCCCTTGACAGCGCCGGTTTCCTATACTATTATCGACCACCATTAAGACTTTGACCGGCCGGCTCTGGCCGACCAGCATTGATCGACCCAGCATTGATCGACAAGGAATAGATCGCCGCATGATGCTTACCCTCGTCTCCAGCGTAACACGCCAATCCTGTTGTTGTTCGGCCTATATATGCCGGGATGTCGTGTTGCGCGAAACATGAGGGTTCTGTTTCTCTGGTAGCAACCGCCCCGGCAATGCCGGGGTTTTTTGTTGGCGCGATCTGCGCCGCAACGCCTCGGCAGCATAGCCGGGGCGTTGTTATTTTGTCGGAGTTCCGAGTTTCTTGCTGTCCTGTGTATCACAGACCACGTTCTTGGAAAGGGAACCGTATCGATGAATAGCCACAAACCTCAGTTGCTCGTTATCGTCGCCGCACTCATCACGCTGTTGATCACAACGGGCTGCGCCAATGTGCAGCCCGTTGCTGCCGAATCGCCCGCGGGCGCCCAGGCGAATGCCGCACCCGCCGCCGATCCCGTCGACGCGCCGGAGGTGAATGCCGCGACGGAAGCAAGCCCCGTGGGGTTTGAAAACGTCGTGGTCAGCACGGAATGGCTGGCCGAAAACCTGGACAACCCGGCTGTACGGGTGATCGAGGTGAGCGTCATTCCCGGCGTCTATGAGCGCGGGCACATCCCCGGCGCAGTCAACTTCGTCTGGCATACGGACTTCGTGGACACTATTTCGCGCGATATCGTCTCGGCGACGCGTCTCCAGGAACTGGCGCGAGACGCCGGCATCAACGACGACTCGACCGTGGTCCTCTACGGCGATAACAACAACTGGTTTGCCGCATGGGGCGCCTGGGTTTTCAAGCTTTATGGAGCCCCGGATGTCCGCATCTTGGATGGCGGGCGCGCCAAATGGGAGGCTGAGGGCCGCGAGTTGGCCGTAGCTGCGCCTACTGTCGAGCCGGGCGACTTCACCGCCTCCGGCGCCAACGCCAATCTGCGCGCTCACCTGGCCGATGTGCGCCAGATCGTCGAGGGCGATGTCGACGCCGCCTTGATCGACATTCGTTCGCCCGCCGAGTATGAGGGGACCATCTTCGCCCCCGAAGGATTCCAGGAATTGGCCGTGCGCGCCGGTCACATCCCCACGGCGGTTAACGTGCCCTGGGCGCAGGCCGTGAACGAAGACGGTTCCTTCAAGTCGGTCGAGGAACTGCGTGATCTCTATGCCTCGGTTGGCGTAGACGGCAGCCGGCCCGTCGTCGTCTATTGCCGCATCGGTGAGCGCGCCAGCCACACCTGGTTCGTGTTGAGCCAAATCTTGGGCTACGACGCCAAGCTGTACGACGGCTCGTGGACCGAATGGGGGAACACCGTAGGCGTCCCCATCGAAAATCCGGCCGGCACGATCTGGGGAGCGCAGTAGTCGTATGGCGCAACATGTCGAGGGCAGCCGCTTGGGGGCGGCTGCCCTCCTCCACTCAAGACAGGGGGTGCGCACCGGCATAGCGGTCGCCGTTCTGATCGCCCTGGCGTCCGGGGCTTATCTGCTCCATCAGACGCCGGGACGGGGCGCGCCCGCCTCCTTCTCGCTGCTGACGGGCGTCGTCCTCGGCCTGCTCTTCGAGCGCGGGCGCTTCTGCTTTTTCTGCATCTTCAACGATCTGATCGAGCAGCGCAACAGCGGCCCATTCTATGCGGTTCTGGCCGCGCTCGCCGCCGGCGGCGTCGGCTATGCCATTGTCTTCGGCGCGTTCATGCCCAATGCCGGCGCGGGTCGTCTGCCGCCGGCGGCGCACATCGGGCCGGTCAGTTGGGCGTTGGTCGCGGCGGGGATCGCCTTCGGCTTGGGCATGGCCCTATCCGGCGCGTGCATCAGCGGTCACCTCTACCGTCTCGGCGAGGGCTATAGCCGGGCGCCGATTGCGCTTTTCGGCTCGCTGCTCGGCTTCGGCGTCGGTTTCTACACGTGGAACACGCTCTATCTAGGCATCATTGCCGGCGCGCCGACACCCTGGCTGCCCGCCTGGCTTGGCTATGGCGGAGCGCTGGCCGTTCATCTCACCGTCCTGGCGGTCTTGGCCTTGCTCCTCCTGCGGCGCATCCCCGAGCAAGCCGCCCGGCCTGCACAACGCATCACGCCGGCGCATGTGCGGGACGCCGTTCTAAAGGAGCGCTGGCGCCCTCTCATCACAGGCGGATTGGTCGGCTTGACAGGGACCTTCGCCTACCTGCGCGTCGAGCCGTTGGGCGTCACCGCGCAACTTGGCAGCATCTCGCGAACGACCCTCGACCACACGGGCTGGCTGCCGGAGCGATTGAACGGTCTTGACACGCTGGCCGGTTGCGCCACGGCAGTGGTGCAGACGATTACCAACAACGGCTGGCTGGTCAGCGGTCTGATCTTGGCCTCCTTTGCCGCCGCCCTGCTTTCCGACCGCTTTTCGCCCTCGCCGCTGACGGCGCGCAACAGCGCAACCGCCCTGCTAGGCGGGGTGTTGATGGGGTGGGGCGCCATGACCGCGCTCGGCTGCACGGTCGGAACGCTTCTGTCCGGCATTTCCGCCTTTGCGCTCTCCGGCTGGGTGTTCGCATTGGCTGTCTTTGCCGGCGTATGGCTTGGCATACGGCTGCGACTGCACGCCCTATGACCGGCTGCTCGACAAACCGGCGGCGCGCCGCATCCGCCTGCTGGTGTCCAGCAGGGATGCGGCATGTCGCTTGTCAGGGATGATCAAATACGGACGGTTGCGTTGCGCTCTCTATGGGCGCCGGTCGGTCGCCAACTCCAGCCAGGTGATCTCTTCCGGCGTGAGGCGCAGCGCACTGGCCTCCAGGTTGGCCTGGAACTCCTGTGGCGTGCGGCTGCCGATCAGGGCGAAGATATTCATGGGCGCGCTCATCACGTAGGCCATGGCGATCTGGGGAATGGTCAGCCCCTTTTCCGCGGCCAGTTGTTCGGCGCGGTCGAGTCGCTCGAAGTTGTCGTCGCTGCAATAGCTCTCGACGGCCAACTTGTCGAGGTATTCCACCTGCTGCGCCATGTTCTCGCGGCGGATGCGCCCGCTGAAGAAGCCGCCCGCCAGGCTCGACCAGGTGAAGATCGGCATCTGCGTCTGCTCATAAAAGGCGCGGTCGCCCTGACCTTGAGGGCCGCTGATGCTGACGCAGTTGGGCCACGGCTCCTTAACCTGCACAGCCAGGCTGAAGTTGGGGCTGCTGGCGCTGAAGCCCTCCAGGCCGTGCGCGGCGGCATAGGCGTTGGCCTCCTGCACGCGTGCGGCGCTCCAGTTGGAGCCGCCGAAAGCGTTGATCTTGCCCGCGCGCTTGTGCTCGTTGAGGATTTCCACTATCGGCCCGACCGGCTGGCTAGGGTCGTCGCGGTGCAGCAGATAGAGGTCGATGTGGTCGAACTGGAAACGCGCCAACGAGTCGTGCAGGTCAGACGTAATATCGTAGGGCGTGACGCGCTGCCGATCCTGGTTGTGGTGCGCGCCCTTGCCGATGATCACCACCTTGTCGCGTACGCCGGCCTCGCGCACCCAGCGCCCAACGGTGCGCTCGTTGTCGCCGCCGCCATAGCCGTGCGCCGTGTCGAAGGTAGTGCAACCCATCTCCACCACGGCGTCCAGCAGCCGGCAACTCTCCTCATACCGATCAGACTTCACCATAACCGTGCCTTGGACCAGCCGGGAGATGGGCTTGTCGATGCCGGACACGCTGCCGTATTCCATAAGTTCCTCCGATGGTATATGAATGGCCGGGCGCGTCACGCGACGCTTGCCATGACCTGCCTATCTTGTCGATTATGCTTGAACGTCCGCCGCCTGCCAAACCCAGACCACGGTGCGTGCGGTATGCACGCTGGCGAGCGCGGCTTCCGGCATCAGGTCCACCGCACGTCCGGCGAGCTCGGCCAGCTCGGCCTCCAGCGCGAAGAAGCGGGCCAAGTCCGGCTCGCGGTCGAAGCGGGTGACGATGGCGACGATGGCGGCGATTGCGGCAGGCGGCTCTGCCAGGCCGAGGGCGCTCAGTTGATAGCGGCTAGCCAGGCGTGGGCCATGCTCGGCCAACAGGCGGCGCAGGTCTGCGTGCGCCGCATCGGGGTCCGCCAAGACATAGTAGGCGCCGCGGCCTGCGCCGTGGCGCGCCAGGCGGCCTGCCTCCGCCAGGGCGGCCAGCCGCCGCGTAGCGGTCGCCTTGCTGATGCCGGTAGCGGTCATCAGCGCGCGCGTGGTGATGGCCCCCTGGTCGCGTGCCAGGTCGAGGATCTCCTGGTCATCGGGCGCGGCATGGCGGGCAATCTGACCTGTGTCGCCTTGCCTGGCGTCGGTAGCTGCGCCCGCGGCGCTCGCCGCGGCATCGCGCAGCGCGGGCAGGTCCGCATGCAACTCGCGGAAGCCTTCGGCCTCTTCATCCAACCCGGCCTCCAAGCTGCGCTGGTAACCCGCCTGCCAATGGCCGCGCGCGTCGTCCTCCTCACCCAAGGCGGCGCAGACCTCGGCCAGGCTGTAGCGGGCGCGCACCTCGATGCGAGGCAAGTCGAGCTCCTGGCAGAGGGCAAGGCTTTGACGGTACGTGTCCGCGGCTGCGGCCGGCTGCCTGTCCTGGTATTGGGCGGCGCCGATGTTGAGCAGCGTGCCCGCCACGAGTTCCTGGTTGCCCAGATTCTCGTAGGCGTCTACGGCGGCGCGATAGGCGGCGATGGCGTGCTGCGGATCGCCCATGTCATCGTAGATCAGGCCCAGGTTGTTGAGCGTTCTGGCGGCGCGCAGCAGGTCGCCCGCTTCATTGCGCTGGGCGAGCGCCATGCGTGCATAGCGGATCGCCTGGGCGAACTGGCGTTTGTGGCGGTAGAGGAGCGCCAGAGCATCGTACACCTCGGCGCGCACCTCAGCGCTCACCTCAGCCGGTTGCTGCGCCACATGAACCAGGGCCGCGGACAAGTCCGCCTCGGCCTCGGTCCATTCGCGGCGCGCGAGGCGCAGCAAGGCGCGATCCTTGAGCAGGCGTATCCGCTCCGGGTCGTCGCCGCGCAGCAGTTCGATGGCCTGCCGGTACTCTTCCAACGCTTGCTGCGGATCGTCCGCTTCGTGGAGTTTGCCCATGCGGCGGATGATGCGCGCCCGGTCAGCCGGCTCCGTGACGACCTCCAGCGCTTGGTCGAGGGCGACGAGCGCGTCGTGGCGGCGTCCCGTCTCGGCGAGCAGGTCGCTCAACAGCAGGCGCGTGTCGCGCCACAAGTCCGGGGGCAGTTGATCGGGCGGGAAGGCTGCGAGCGTGCGGTACAGATCGTCTACCAGCATTTCGTCGATCAGCTCTTGGGCGGCGTCCAGCAGCACGACGGCGGCCATCGCCCACTGGCGGGCGTGCAGGAAATGCTGCGCTGCAGGCAGCGGTTCGCCGTTGGTCAGGAAATGCGAGGCAGCCCTGGCGTGACGCAGCGCCAGACGGTCACGCGCCTGGCGCCGGTAGAGGCGGTCTTGCAGCACGGGCGAGAGCCACAAATTGCGGCTGCGCTCGCCCGCCAAGAGCAGGCGATGGGCTGTCAGGTAGTCGAGCAACTCCTCGGGTTCGGCCAAGCGCTCGGCAGCGGCCATTTGCAGCAGGAGCGCATACGGGAACACGCCGGTGAAGGTGGCGGCGATGCCCAGCATCTCGGCGGCCTCAGGCCGGTCGTCCAAAGGCAGGCATGCCGCGTCCACCGCGATCTGCTGGAGTTCGGGGTCCGGTTCGGCGGCAAGCAGCCGGCGCCGAAGCCGCTGCGCGACTTCGCGCATGGCGCGACTGCGCTCGTCGAAGAAAGTGTCGACGCTGGGGATGCCCGTCAGGGCCAGCAGGGTTTCGGTCAGGCGCCCGCCGTCCACAAACTCGTCGGGACGCAGCGGCTCAATATAGCGATGGCGCAGAATGTTGTAGCGCCAATAGTGCGGATCGCGCCAAGTCGGGTCGTCGGGCGGGCGGTAGACGCCGAGGGGGAAGCGCATTCTGCCCGGCGCCAGTTGGTCGACGGTTGCGGCCAGCGTGAGGCGCAGCGCTTGGCCGCGCTCCTGTGCCGTGGGGGAGAGATCGTCCAGCACGAGAAGCGGCGCGACTAGAGCGGAATGGGCCAGGGGCGAGCGCGCCAAGGTTAGCAAGCTGTGATAGCTTCTGAGGGCGTCGTTGACCAGCCGGGTCAACTCCGCTTCCGACCACGGCGCTGGGCCGGGGTTCGGGCTGTGTACATTCATGAGCCGGGTGCGCTCCCGCCAACTTCCCTGAGCCGTTCTGAGCCGATTATACCCGCCTGGGGCCGGTCACGGAAAACCACGGCGGGCGACGAAATGACGCGATTCCGCCGCCTGCTTGCGGTGTAGTATACTGTTGCCCACAATATGGCGGCCCTTTGCCGAGGCGCGCATCCAGCGCCGGTTTCCGCCGGCGCTTGTTGAAGGAGAGAGTTCACGATGAACAAGAAGGAACGCGTACGTGCAGCGGTTGCCGGCGCTGCGGTCGATCGCGTGCCTGCAGGCTTCTGGCTGCACTTCCCCCCTGCCGAACAGACCGGCTCCGCCGCCGTGCAAGCGCATCTTCGCTTCTATCGCGAGACGGATGTGGACATCCTTAAGGTGATGAACGAGCACCTCTATCAGGCGGACATCACCGTGCGCAGCCCGGCGGACTGGCGGCAGATGCGCGCCGCGCCCGTTACAGCGCCTTTCTACCAGCAACAACTGGACGAGATCAAGCAGGTCTGCGACGCGGTCGGTGACGAGGCGATGGTGATCGCCACGGTGCATGGCGTCTTTGCCTCGGCTTTCCACGCGTCGCGTTCTCCCGAGGACACTCTTGCCCGCGGCAACCCTGTCTCCGACCACCTGCGCGCCGACCCGGAGCCGGTGCTGGCTGCGCTGGATGCTGTGGCGGACAGCCTTGCCGCCTTCAGCCTCGCCTGCCTCGACGCGGGCGCGGCGGGCGTCTACTACGCGGCCCTCGGCGGCGAGTCCTATCGCTTTTCACAGGAGGAGTTCGAGCGATACATCAAGCCCTACGACCTGCGCGTCCTGCGCGCCATCGAAGGCGCGGGCGAATTGAACATCCTGCATATCTGCAAGGACAACGTGCGCCTGGAACCGTACGCCGATTACCCGGCCCACGTGGTCAACTGGGGCGAGAACGAGCACAATCCCCCGCTAGAGGAGGGGCGAGCGCTGTTCGGACGCCCCATTCTGGGCGGCGTACACTTCCGCGGGCCGGTCGTCAACGGGCCGGAATCGGCCATTCGCGACGAGGTGCATGCCGCGCTGGATCGCTTGGGTGCGCAGGGGCTGCTGCTCGGCGCGGACTGCACGCTGCCGACGAGCACGCCCTACGCCAACATCCGCGCCGCGGTTCACGCCGCGGCGACGTGGCCTGGCAACTGAGCGTAGTCTTGCCAATCATTGACAACTGCCTGCGCAGCCTCGGCTGCAACGGAAAGAACATAACCTTCTAGCACAGTAAGGAGAGACTTATGACACCCAGAAGATGGCTTTTTACAAGTCTAGTGCTGCTGGCGGCGCTGGCATTGGCCGCATGCGCTGCGCCTGCAGCCGTAGCGCCGGAGGCCGCCCCCGCCGAGGAAGGCGCGCCGGCCTTCCCGCCGGGTAAGATGGTCGTGTTTGACTACGGCCAACCGCAATACTGGCAGCAGTTCTTCGAGAACTTCCTCGAGGACAACCCCGATGTGGTGCCCGGCGTCACGGTGGAGATGGTGCAGACCGAAGGCGAGGCCGACGCCCGCCAGAAGGTGATACTGTCCTATACCGCTGGCGCGTATGACGAACTGCCCGACGCGGTCGCCTCGGCGCCCGTCTCCATGAAGGCCATGGCCGAGGGCGGCATCCTTATGGACGTGACCGAATACGTCGAGTCCTTCGAGGATCGCTTCGTAGACGGCGCGCTGGATCAGCTCTATTACAAGGGCCGCATCTGGTGCCTGCCCAAAGACCTGCGCCCGCAATTGATCTTCTACAACAACGAGATCTTCGAGCAGTACGGCATCGACCCCGCCGAGATGTCCACCTTCGAAGGCTACGTCGAGGTGGGCCGCAAGCTGAAGGAAGCCAGCAACGGCGAGGTCTTCCTTTCCTACATCGACCCGGGCGCGTACACCTGGCGCTATTGGGGCCGCCGCGGTCTCATGCCCCAGGCCGAAGCGCGCATTTGGGATGACGAGGGCAATGTCGTGATCGACACCGACCCGGGCACGCAATTGGCGCTGGGCACGCTGGAGACGCTCTATAGCGAAGGGCTGCTCTACAGCTCGACCATGTTCCAGCCGCCGCTCTACGACGCCACGCGCGAAGGCAAGATCGCCACATACTACATCGGCGCCTTCTGGGACGAGTTCCTGCGCCAGAACGTACCGGACATGGAAGGCAAGTGGCGCGTGATGTCCGCGCCCGTGTTCGAGGAGATCGGCCTCGGCGGCGCGCCGGTCGTCGGCATGCAGTGCCTGATCGACAAGCCGAACCCCGTCTACGCCGACCTCTACAAGCTGATCTGGGAGGATTACCACTTCAACGCCGCCGCGCGCGAGAAGTGGACCAACCAAATGGTGGAGCAGAACGCGCCGTACTCCAACCCCATCGCCCGCGAACTGCTGGAGGATGACTTCTGGAAAGAGCCGGAACCCTTCTACGGCGGGCAGTCCTTCCGCGAGATGGAGGGCAAGGGGCTAGAGAACCCGTCACAGAACCTGCGCGTCACCGAGAAAGACGCCGAGGCTGACCAGATCATCTCGGCGGAAATCGAGAAATGGGTGGCTGGCAGCCAGACGATGGACGAAGCCATCGCCAACATGGGCCAACAGTTGCGCGACCGCATCGGACAAGCCCCGGCCGAATAGCCGCGACTTGCCCATTCGGGCTAAGATTGACACATAAACTGCGGGGGCGGGCGTCCGGCGTCCGTCCCCGCGGCTGTCCAAGCATTGACCACAGACTACGCCGGCGTCTCACGTTCCAGAGGTGAAACCAGTGCCTAGCTCCGGCCTCCTGCAGCGCATCTGGCGCGCGCGTACGATCTATCTCTTCATCTCGCCCTTCTTTATCCTGTTCGCCATCTTCCAGTTCTTTCCGCTCGTCTGGTCCTTCTACATGAGCTTCCACGAGTGGAACGGGCTAGGCCCCATGAAACCTATCGGGCTGCAGAACTACCGCTTCCTGCTGCGCGACAACGTGTTCCACACGGCGTTGGGCAACACGGTCATCTACTGGCTGGCGAACGGTGTGCTCATCCTGCCGTTGGCGCTGCTGCTCGCCAACTTCCTGGCGATGCCGCGCCTGGCCGGCCGCCGCCTGATGCGCTCCGTCATGTTTCTGCCCTACGTGACGGCGACGGTCGCCGTCGGCCTGATCTTCAACATGGTCTTCGACTTCAACAGCGGTCTGGTCAACACGCTGCTCAATACCGTAGGGCTGCCGTCCGTCCCCTGGCTCACCAGCGTGGAGATCTCGAAGCTGCCGGTCATCTTTCTCAACGTCTGGCGTCTCACCCCGTGGTACACGCTGATCCTGCTTTCGGGCTTGCAGGGCATGAACCCGGAACTGCACGAGGCCGCCACGGTGGACGGGGCCGGGCCGGTGCAGCGCTTCTTCTCGATCACGATCCCCGTGCTCATGCCCATCCTGTTTTTCTGCTTCATCACGCTCACGATCGACTCGTTCCGCATCTTCACCGAGCCGTACATCCTGACGCAGGGCGGGCCGGGCAATTCCTCGCTCTCCATCGTGCAGTACCTGTACCTGAACGGCTTCCGCATCTTCAAGCTGGGGCTGGCATCGGCCATCGGCTACGCGCTGACGTTCATTCTGCTGATCGTGTCGGCGGCACAGATCGTGCTGTTGCTGCGGCAAAGCGGCCTGACGGAGGTGAACTGAGATGGCGCGGCGAGACATGACACCAGGTCGCCTAGCGGCCTATATCGTGCTGATCATCTGGTGCATCCTGGCGATCTTTCCCATTTTCTGGATGGCAAGCACCTCGTTCAAGCCGGTCACCGAGGGCTTTGGCGGTTTAGGCAGCCTCCTGCCCCAAAACCCTACCCTCAACAATTATGTCGCTGTGTCGCGGCTGCTGCCTCTGGCGCGCAACATCCTCAATTCGGTCACCGTAGCGACGGTGGGCACGATCCTTACGGTCTTTCTCTGCTCGCTGGCAGGCATGGCCTTTGCCAAGTACGAATTTCCCGGTAAGAACGCTCTCTTCTTTCTGCTGCTGGCGACGATGATGGTGCCGCCGGAAGCTGGCGTCGTGCCGGTCTTCGCCATCATGCGCGCCCTGGGGTGGATCAATAACCTGCTCTCGCTGATCATCCCCACCGCGGCCACGGCCATCGGCATCTTCTACATGCGCCAGTATATTTCCGGCTTCCCCAATGAGGTAATGGAGCAGGCGCGCCTCGACGGGTGCGGCGAGTTCCGCATCTACTGGCAGATCGTCGTGCCGGTTGTGGCGCCGGCGCTGGCGGCGTGGGCGTCCATCGCCTTCATCGCCCGTTGGAACGACTTCTTCTGGCCGTTGATCTTCATGCGTTCTAAGGAGATGTTCACGCTGATGGTGGCTATCTCTACGCTGCCGGTGAGCGAGGGTCTTTCGACGCCGTGGCCGGTGATCATGGCGGGCACGACGATTTCAGTGCTGCCGCTCTTCGTCATTTACTTCCTGCTGCAAGGCTACCAGAAAGAAGGGCTGGCCTTGGGCGCGGTGCGCGGCTAGGTCCGCAATCGCAACGAACGGGGCGGGAGCGATACGCCGCCGCCTTCCCGGCCCCTAGAACTGATACTTCGGTATTTCATGACGCTTGTGCGCGTACTTTCCGGCTTCCGGTCGGACCCGCAGTTTATGGCGAACGTCGCCGCGTGGCAGACGGTCCACGGGCAGCCCGCGGCCTACGTTCCCCTGCCGGACCGGCTGCATCCCGGCATCCGGGCCGCGCTGCGCAGCCGCGGCATCGAGCAGCTCTATCTGCACCAGGGCAGAGCGGTAGAAGCTGCGCTGGACGGCCGGAACCCCGTCGTGGTGACGCCGACGGCCAGCGGCAAGACGCTTTGCTACAACCTGCCGATTCTGCATGCGTCGTTGCTAGAGCCCGAGGCGCGCACGCTCTACCTCTTCCCGACCAAGGCGCTCGCCCAAGACCAACTAGCGGAGCTGCATGCCTGGCGGTCTGCGTTGGCGGAGCAGGGCGCGGGCATCAGCGTGGCGACCTATGATGGCGACACCCCCAGCGCACAGCGCGCCCGCATTCGCCAAGAGGCGCGGCTCCTGCTCACCAACCCCGACATGCTGCACATGGGCATCCTGCCCTACCACACCAACTGGGAGCCGTTCTTCGCACGGCTGCGCTACGTCGTGCTCGACGAGTTGCACAGCTACCGCGGCGTCTTCGGCAGCCACGTCGCCAACGTGCTGCGCCGCCTGCAGCGCGTCTGCGCCTTCTATGGCAGCCGGCCCCAGTTCATTTGCACCAGCGCCACCATCGCCAACCCTGCCGAGTTGGCCGGGCGGCTGATCGAGCAGCCCGTCACGCTCATCGACGAGAACGGCGCGCCGCGCGGCGAAAAGCACATCATCCTCTACAGCCCGCCCATCTATGACGCCGAGCGCGGGCTGCGCCAGAGCAGCGTCCTGGCGGCGCAAGACCTGGCTGCACGCTGCGTGCTCGGCGGCGTACAGACCATCGTCTTCGGACGCTCGCGCCTCGTCACCGAGTTGCTGCTCACCTATTTGCGCGAGCGCGTGGGCCGCGCCGCAGACCGGACCGAACTTGGCGGCGAGGAACACGCGCCTGTGGCGCAGATAATCCGCGGCTATCGCGGCGGTTATCTGCCGGGCGAGCGGCGCAGCATCGAGGCGGGCTTGCGCAGCGGCGCGGTGCGCAGCGTGGTCGCCACCAACGCGCTGGAGCTGGGCATCGACATCGGCCAGCTTCAGGCTGCGGTGCTGTGCGGCTACCCCGGCAGCATCGCCAGCGCCTGGCAGCAGATGGGCCGCGCCGGCCGCACGCGCGAGGCGTCGCTCGCCATCCTCGTCGCCACAGCCGGCGCACTCGACCAGTACGTCATCCGCCACCCGGAGTTCCTCTTCGAGCGCTCGCCCGAACATGCCCTGATCAACCCGGACAACCTTATGCTGCTGGTCGACCACATGCGCTGCGCCGCGTTCGAGGCGCCCTTTGAGCGTGACGAACCCTTCGGCCATAGCCCGCACGCCGCGGATGTGCTCGCTCTGCTCGCCGAGCAGGGCGATGTGCAAGAGCAGAACGGACGACGCTTCTGGACCGGCGCGGCCTATCCGGCGCGCGACGTGGGTCTGCGCAGCAGCGGCGACACAGTCACGATTCAGGCCGAAACGGGCGAAGGCCAGGCCGTCATCGGCGTGATCGACGCGGCCAGCGCCCCCCTGCTCGTCCACGCCGGCGCACTCTATTTGCACGAGGGCCAGAGCTACGACGTGCGAGAACTCGACCTGGAAAACGGCCTGACGCACGTCGCGCCTATCGAGGCGGACTATTACACCAATGTCGTGGCCGAAACGCAGGTCGAAACGCTGGCCGAACATCAGCGCCGCGCAGCCGGCGGCGCGATTGCGGCGCACGGCGATCTGCGCGTCAGCGTGCAGGCCCTCGGCTACCGCCGCATCAAGCGCTTTACGCACGAGACGCTGGGCGTCTTCCCGCTGGACTACCCGCCGCGGCTACTGGAGACTGCGGGCTATTGGATCAGCGTCCCGCCCGAAACGCAGGCGGCGCTGGAGCAGGCCGGTTCCTGGCGCGACTCGGTCAACGACTACGGCCCCAACTGGGAGGAGCAGCGGCAGCGGGTGCGCACGCGCGACGGCTACCGTTGCACCCAGTGCGGCGCGCTCGAACCGCCAGGCCGCCAGCACGACGTTCACCACCTAATTCCCTTCCGCGTGTTCGGCTATGTCCCCGGCGTCAACGAGGCCTATCGCGATGCCAACCGGCTGAGCAATCTCGTGCTGGTCTGTCGCACCTGTCACCAGCGGCTAGAGGCCGCGGTGCGCGTGCGCGGCGGGCTGGACGGCCTGGCCTACGCCGTGAGCAATCTCGCCCCGCTCTATCTGATGTGCGATCCGAGCGATTTGGGCGTGCATGTACGCCGCGCCGAGCAGACTGCCGTGCAACGCAGCACGACCGAAAGCCTCCAGCCGCCCGCCGTGTTCATCTACGAGCGCGCGGTGGCCGGCCTCGGCTTCAGCGCACGGCTTTTCGAGTTGCACGACACGCTGTTGGCCGCAGCGCAGGAGATGATCGCGTCTTGCCCGTGTCCGTACGGCTGCCCGGCCTGCGTGGGGCCGGTGCTAGAAAACGAGCACGCTTTCCTGGAGACGAAGTCGCTCACGCTGGCCCTTCTGCGCGCGCTGCGCAAGGGCGCGTAGATTCACTCGAAAACCGCTGCACCCAGATAAGGAGTCCCCATGAGCCTGGAGTCCCATTCTTCCGAGGCAACGCCCGCCGGCATCGCCGATCTGCCGCCGGACATCCAATTGGTCTGGCATGGCGTGAACGACGCCGTCAACCTGCGCCAGTTCCTCGCTTCCGACGTCGCCTGGTGCGAACTGGACGTCAACCCGGACCCGGAGGGCCGCGAGTTGATCTTGCGCCACGACTCTTTTGCAGAGAGGCCGCTCCAGCCCGGCGAAGCCCTGCTCACGCTGCGCGAGGCATTGCCGCGCCTGTTGGACCGCGGCAAGTCGATCAAGCTCGACTTCAAGGCAGGCGGCCCCTGGATCGACGCGGGTCTGGCGCTGGTTGACCGGCATCATATCCCCACCGATCGGCTCTGGCTCAACGGCGATCTGGACCTGCTGGGCGAGGCGACGATCCGGCGCATGGCCGCACGTTATCCAGGGGCCATTGTCCAGGTTCCGTTGACTTCGCTGCCCGTGCAGCCGGAGCGCGGCGAGGAGTTCGCGGCGCAGTTGGCTGCGCTGCGCGATTGGGGCATCAACCGCTTCTCGGTAGGCTGGCCCTATCGCAAGACGCCCGGACTGATCAACTGGCTGAAGCAAGAGGGCCATGCTTTCAACCTCTACGGCGTG
>CAYXRG010000028.1:0-48060 GCA_964467575.1 uncultured Caldilineaceae bacterium
GATACGCCGCAACCGACGGCGACGGACACGCCGGAACCCACCCAAGCAGCGGAAGAGCCGACTGAGCCGCCGGTTACGGAAGAGCCGGCGGAACCCACAGAGCCGCCGGTTACAGAAGAGCCGGCGGCTCCGCCAGACTCGCCGCCCACGGAGGAACCGGCGGATTAGGCGTTGCCGGCGTCATTTGCCTTAGCCTCTAGCCGCTAATCGATCGCCGCAGCCGATCCCGCCAAGCCCCTCTGCCGTCAACGAACGGCCTCAATCCTTTTCCATCAATTAATCCCATCACTAGAATCGACGGACGACTTTGGTTATCAGCGCCCTTTTCCGCCATCCACTCATTGTCACACTGCGCAACATGCGCGGCAACGTGCGCGGCGTCGTCTTCACCGAGCCGCTTTGGGGCATTCCCTACAACCTCTATGCACCGTTCGTCTCGGTCTATATGCTGGCACTGGGTCTAAGCGACAGCCAGATCGGCCTGCTTGCCAGCATCGGCCTGATTCTCCAGGTGTTCTGGACGTTTTTTAGCGGCGCTCTCACCGATAAGTTCGGACGCAAACGCACCACGTATATTGTGGATCTCATCTCCTGGAGCATCCCTTGCCTGATCTGGGCGATCGCCCAGGACTTCAACTACTTCCTGGTCGCGGCCATCATCAACAGCATGTGGCGCATCACCCACAACTCGTGGTACTGCTTGTTGGTGGAAGGGACGGAACCGGCGCTCTTGGTGGACATCTGGTCGCTGATCTACATCTCCGGCCTGGTCGCAGCGTTCTTCACGCCCATCACGAGCCTGCTGATAGCCAGCTTTTCGCTGGTGCCGACAATGCGCGGGTTGTACCTATTTGCCTTCGTGATGATGACGGCCAAGTTCATCATCATGAATGCCATGGTGGACGAAACGGAGCAGGGCGTTGTCCGCATGGAAGAGACCCGCAACCAGTCCATCTGGACCATCGTGAGCGAGTCGAAGTTTGTGTTGCGCCAAGTGCTGCACGCCCCAGAGACCTTGATCACCGGCGGATTGATGGTGATCGTGGGCGTCGGCAACATGATCAACGTCACCTTCTGGTCGATCATGGTCACCGAAAAGCTGCAAATCGGTACAGAATACCTGCCCATTTTCTACTTCGCCAAGTCGATGACCATGCTGCTGTTCTATTTCCTCGTCATGCCCCGGCTGCGCAACACGGACGCACGCAAGCCGATGGTCTTCGGCTTCACCGGCATGATCCTCAGTTGGCTTATCCTCATCAACATCGCACCAGGGAGCTATGGCCTCATATTTCTCGCCGTCATCCTCGAAGGAGCCAGCTATCCGGCCATCAGCACGCTGCTCGACAAGTTGGTCGCCCTCACCGTAGAGGCCAAAGAGCGCGCCCGCATCATGGCGATCCTCAACCTGGTGGTGCTGACGTGCACCTCGCCCTTTGGCTGGATCGGCGGACAGATGTCGGAGCTCAACCGCAGCTTGCCCTTCGTGCTCACCATCAGCCTATACGTGGCGGGCGCGGCGCTCGCCTTCTTCGCCAGCCGGCGTCGAACCGTCCACACCCAGCCCACCGGCTAGGCGCGGCGCTATATTCTTCCAGGAAGCAAGGACCATCCAGGAGGCTGCGGGCTTCCTGGATGGCGGTTTTTTGGAGGGATCGAGGCGCGCCCTAAGGAGTGTCTTCCGGACGGCGCGGGTCCATCAGTTGATCGGCGTGCAGCCACAGGATGCGCGAATAGCGGAAGATCACGGGCCACAGCACGAGCATTTCGCCGATGATGATGGCGGAGAACCAGAAGCCGGAGACTTGACGAAAGTAGAGGTAAAGCGCTGTCGGCGCGAGGATGACGAAGCCCAGCGCATAGGCGACGAACATCGCGCTGAGGTAGAAGCCCGTCTCGCGCTCGAAGTGGATGCCGCAATGCGGGCAGTCCTTATACGCACCGAGAAACGAGCGAAACACCTTCCCCTGTAGACAGACAGGGCAACGCTGGAGGAGGATGGCGAGAAGGCGGCTGCGTTGCGCCGCGGGCTGGGAGTTCACGGATTCAAGCCTGCCGGTCTGTGAATAGAACCGGCCCCACAGCACAACACTGCGGAGCCGGTTTGCGTTTGCGATTGCCTGTCTATTTCTTGCTGACGGCGATGACGATATCCTTGCCGCCGAGTTCAAAGCTGGCCTGCGGCAGATGCGCCGGAATGGCCTCGCCCTGGTCGGGGTGCACCTGTACCAGGTCCACCGTGAGCGTCTCCTCGCGCACATAGTTGCCGAAATGGGCGAGCACTTCGTGCACTAAATCGGAATCGAGGACGTAGGTAATGATGCGGTCGCTGATCTCCAAGTTAGCGTCCTTGCGCAACTGCTGAATGCGGCGCACCAGTTCGCGCGCGTGGCCTTCCTGCTCCAGCGCGGCGTCGATCTCGGTTGTTACGGCGACGAGATAGCCGCCCGCCTCGGCTACGCTATAGCCGGCGCGCGGGTTGGAACGCACTTCCACATCTTCGGGCGCCACGGCGTAGGTTTCGCCATCGGTGACGATCTCGACCGTCTCGCCGGCCTGGAAGCGGCTCGCCAGTTCCGCCTGGTCGAGTTTGCTCAGGGCCTGGCGGATCTTGGGATAGCCGCTGCCGTACTTCTGGCCCAACTGCTTCGGGTAAGGGAAGACCTGCACATCCACCAGGTCGCCGGCGTCGTCGGCAAAGGCCAGGCTCTTGACGTTCAACTCGTCGAGCGCCAGGTCTTGCAGACGGGTCAGGCTCTCGCGTTCTTCGGCATTGCGCACGCGCACGACCACCTGGGCCAGCGGCTGGCGCACCTTGAGGTTGGCGGCCTGGCGCGCCGAGTGCCCCAAGCTGGCGACCTTCTGGACGAGGGCCATGTCGGCATTGAGTCGCTCGTCGATTAGGTCAGTGCGGTATTGCGGCCAGCGGCTGAGGTGCACGCTGTCGTCGGCCTGCGGATCAAGGTCTGCGACCAGGTTCTGGTACAGCTTTTCGGCGATGAAGGGCGTCGACGGCGCGAGCAACTTGCTCAAGGTCGCCAACACCGTGTACAGCGTATTGAGCGCAGCGGCGTCGCCGTCCCAGAAACGGCGACGGCTCAGGCGCACATACCAGTTGCTCAGGCTGTCCACGAAAGCGGCGATGGGCCGGGTAGCCCCCAGCACGTCATAGCTCTCGAGGGCCTCGGTCACCGTGCGCACGAGCATGTGCAGTTCGGACAGCGCCCAGCGATCCAGCAGCGCTTGAGACTGCGGCTCGGCGTTCCCCGGCTGCAACTCCCAGTCGCTCAGGTTAGCGTAAGTCACGAAGAAGCTATAGGTGTTCCACAGCGTGTTCATGAACTTACGCACCGTCTCACCGACCAGGTTGACGCTGAAGCGACGGCTGTTGCCCGGCGGGCTGGCCGTGTACATGTTCCAACGGGTAGCGTCAGCCCCGTGCGCGTCAAACACGTCCCACGGATTGACGACATTGCCGCGCGACTTGCTCATCTTGCTGCCGTCTTCGGCCAGGATGTGGCCCAGGCAGACGACGTTCTTGAAGGCCGGCCGGTCGAAGAGCAGCGTGCTGACCGCATGCAACGTGTAGAACCAGCCGCGCGTCTGGTCGATGGCCTCACAGATGTAGTCGGCCTGCTTCTGGCGCTCCCACACTTCTTGGTTTTCGAAGGGGTAGTGCCACTGGGCGACGGGCATTGAGCCGCTGTCGAACCAACAGTCGGCCACCTCTGTGACGCGGCGCATGGTCCCGCCGTCGGGCGCGGGCCAGGTCAACCGGTCCACATACGGCCGGTGCAGATCCAAGTCCTCGAGCGTATGGCCGACCCTGGCCTCCAGTTCCGCCACGCTGCCGATACACTCGGCGTAGTCGCTGCCCGGCGCATCGCTCCGCCAGATGGGCAACGGCGTACCCCAGTAGCGGTCGCGGCCCAGCGCCCAGTCCACATTGTTCTCAAGCCAGTTGCCGAAACGCCCGTTCTTGATGTGTTCCGGATACCAGTTGATCTGCTGGTTCAGGTCCACAAGCCGATCGCGCTTGGCGCTGGTGCGCACATACCAGGTTTCCTTCGCCCAATAGAGCAGCGGTGAATCGCAGCGCCAGCAGAAGGGATAGGTGTGCTCATATGTACCGGACTTATAGAGCAGACCGCGGCTTGCCAGTTCCTCTTGGATGGCAGGATCCGCATCCTTGACGAACACGCCGGCCCAGGGCGTCACCTCCGGACGGAAACGCCCGGCGGCGTCGACCGTCTGCACGACGGGCAGATCATACTTGCGGCCCGTTTCCATGTCGTCCGCGCCGAAAGCCGGGGCGATGTGGACGATGCCCGTGCCGTCATCCGTGCTCACAAAGTCGCCCGCCACCACGTAGGCGTAATCCTGATCCACGGGGTAGAAGCGGTAGAGCGGCTCGTAGCGCATGCCCAACAGGTCGCTGCCCTTCAGGGTTTCCAGCACCTCATAGCCGGGGTTAAGGACCGGCTCGGCCAAGGCAGCGGCCATATAGAGGACATCGCCTTCGGCGTCACGCACCTTGACATAGTCCAGCTTCTCGCCGATGGCAAGGGCGACGTTGCCGGGCAGCGTCCACGGCGTCGTCGTCCAGGCCAGCAGATAGGCGTTCTCCTCGCCCTTGACCTTGAACTTGACGTAAACGCTGGGGTCGATGGTCCCTTCCTTATAGCCGAGCGACAGCTCATGGCTGCTGAGGGGCGTGCCGCAGCGCGGGCAGTAGGGCACGACCTTATAACCCAGATAGAGCAGGTCCCGCTCCCAGAACTGCTTGAGGATCCACCACAGCGATTCGATGTAGCTGTTGTGGAAGGTGACATAGGCCGTCTTGAGGTCCACCCAAAAGCCCATGCGCACGGTCAACCGCTCCCAGTCCTCGATATACTCCTGGGCGGAAGCGCGGCAACGGCGGTTGAATTCCTCGACGCCGTAAGCCTCGATCTGCTGCTTGCCGCTGAGACCGAGCTGCTTCTCCACTTCGATCTCGACGGGCAGGCCGTGCGTGTCCCAGCCGCCTCGCCGCTGCACGTAATAACCCTGCATGATCTTGTAGCGCGGGAAGATGTCCTTGAAGGCGCGCGACAGGACGTGATGGATGCCGGGGCGTCCATTGGCCGTAGGCGGGCCTTCGTGAAAGACGTACTCAGGGCAGCCCTCGCGCTCACTCAAGGAGCGGGCGACCACGTCTCGCTCGCGCCAGAGTTCGAGGATGGCTTCTTCCATCTCCGGGTAGTTGACTGACGGCGATACGTCACGGAACTTTGGTTTTTTCATGGCGCTAACCTATCGGCTCTTCGGCTTAATAATGATCCGGAATCGAGATAATGACACTTAATGGTTCGTTCGCTAATTGCGCACCATGTCATGCTGAGCGTAGCGAAGCATCTGTTCCTCCGGCACGACGAGATTCTTCAGCTCGCTAACGCTCGCTTCAGAATGACAGACACTTGGCGAACGAACCACTCAATCAGACAATTCGATATAGATGCGCTTGTTGATGGCGCCCTTGCTCTTGTAGTCGGGGATGCGAATCGCGCCGACCTCTTGCGTATTATGCACATGCGTACCGCCGTCCGCCTGCAAGTCGAGGCCGGCGATCTCCACGGTGCGCACCTCGGCGATGCCCTCCGGCAACAAGTTGATCTTGGTGCGGATCAGATCGGGTATCTGAAACGCCTCTTCGCGGGGCAACGTCTGCGCATGGGTAGGGCGTGCCGCCGCGACTTCGGCGTTGCACCTGGCCTCGATCTCGTCGATCAAGTCGCGGCTGAGCGAGGCGAACTCGAAATCCATGCGGCTCTTGCCCGGGTCCATGTTGCCGCCGGTGACGCTTGCCCCGTAATCGCGCCAGACGACGCCGCACAGGATGTGCATGGCTGTGTGGGTGCGCATCAGCTTATAGCGCCGCGCCCAGTCCAGCGTGCCGTGCACAGTGTCGCCTACGACCGGCGCGGGAGCGCCGTCCACCGGAGCGAGCATGTGCCATATCTCGCCGCCCTGCTTCTGCACCTTGCCCACGCGATAGCGCCGGTCGCTGCATTGCAGCCAGCCTTCGTCGTTGGGCTGGCCGCCGCCGCCCGGATAGAAGGCCGTGCAGTCCAGCGCCACGCGCAGCGCGTCTCCGTCCGTGTCGCAGGCGGTGACGACGGCGTCGAATTCCTGCAGATAGGCGTCTTGGTAGAACAGCAATTCCGTCATCAGATCATTCCTTGCTAGGTGGCAGCCGCAGCCTGCATGGCGGCGGTTCCCATATGAAACAAAAAGCCCATCCCCCTAGCGGGGACGGGCCAGAAAGTCCGCGTTACCACCCCGGTTCCCGCTATGCTCAGGGCATACGCGGGCGCCTCTGCTGCAGAGCCGCAGGCGCAGCGTCGCGCCGTTGAATCTGCGACGGCGATAACGTGCCGTCAGGCCGGCGACATCTACTGGGGCGACAACGCCCGTTCGGGCCGCTGCTCCGGAGGGATATTCGACGTAGAAGGATCGAGCCGGCTTCCACCATCCCGGCCTCGCTGCGCGCCTTGCCTGCGTCTACTCGTCTCCATCAACGCATTCTTATGTAACGCCCAGGAGTGTAGCACGGGAGCGGCGCGATGTCAAAACGAGCGCAAAGGCGTCAACCAGGAGCGGAGAACAGGTTGGCGGTCGCGCCGGTTTACTGGTAAAGTCAGGAGCAGGAGGAGGATTGCTCACAAAGAGCCGGGCAGTCAGACTGCCAAGCAGGATATGATGACCACAATCGGATTCGAGCTTCTGTTTCTGTTGCTGCTGATCCTAGCCAATGGCGCGCTCTCCATGTCTGAATTAGCCGTGGTGTCGGCGCGCAAGATGCGCTTGCAGCAAATGGCCGACGACGGCAAACCGGGCGCAGGCACAGCCCTTCAATTGGCGGAAGCGCCTGGCCGATTTCTATCCTCGGTACAGATCGGCATCACCCTGGCCGGCATTCTTTCCGGCGCGTTGGGCGGGGCCAGGCTGGCCGGGATGATCAGCGCGCCGTTGTCCCGGCTGCCCTACATGGCAACCTACGCCGACGTTATCGGCGTGGCGCTGGTAGCCGTGGCGATCACCTACTTCACGCTTGTTCTAGGCGAGCTAGTCCCCAAGCGGCTGGCCTTACGCAGCCCGGAGCGCGTGGCCGCGGCCGTCGCAAGGCCGATGGCCGTGTTGGCGCGTATCACCGCGCCGCTCGTCAACCTGCTCAGTGCATCCACCGAGTTCGTTCTGCTTGTCCTCGGCATTCGCGGCGAGCCGGAGCCCGCCGTCACCGAGGAAGAAGTGCGCATGATGCTGGAGCAGGGCGCGGAGTTAGGCGTGTTCGAGCCGATGGAAGAGGAGATCGTCGGCCAAGTCTTCCGGCTGGCCGACCGCAAAGTCGGCGCGCTGATCACCCCGCGGCCGGAGATCGTCTGGATCGAAGTCGAAGACAGCGTCGAGACCATGCGCGAAAAGATCGTCGCCAGCGGACGTTCGCGCTTCCCGGTCGCCGAACGCGACCTGGACCGCCTGATCGGCATCGTCTTGGCGAAGGACCTATTGGCGCAATGCCTGGCCGGCGGCCCGATCGATCTGCGCTCCGTCCTGCGCCCGGCCCTCTATGTGCCGGAAAGCATGCCCGCCCTGACCGTTGTCGAACGCTTCAAGGAGAGCCAGACCAAGATGGCCGTCGTCATCGACGAGTACGGCGGCGTCGAGGGCATCGTCACCGTCGACGACGTGCTGGAAGCAATGGTGGGCGACATCTCCGGCCCGGACGAAGAAGGCGAGCCCGAAGCGGTCCAGCGAGAAGACGGCACCTGGCTGGTGGACGGCATGTTCCCCATCGATCGCTTCCAGGACCTCTTCGATATAGACGCGCTCCCCTACGAGACGGAGGGCTATTACCAAACCGTCGGCGGCCTGGTGATGGCGAGCCTTGGCCAGATACCGGTCACCGGCGACCATTTCGAGTGGGAAGGACTGCGCATCGAAGTGGTCGATATGGACGGTCGCCGCGTGGACAAGGTGCTGATCGCCCGTGTCCCCGAAAGTTGATTGCGCGACGCTTGCGCCATGATTTAGAATAGGCCAATGACCGGCGGGCTTGCCGCGTTGTCTGCCGTCGTATTGCGCCGGTCGTGGGCTTTGCCGCAGCGGTTCCCCAACGGAACGCTTCCCATCCCCGCCTCGCAACGCCCGACGTTCGCAACTGGAGAACAAAGCCTTATGAAAAGGTCCCGAACCATCCTTTTCCTCGTACTCGTCCTCGCCCTGTGCCTGCAGGCGCTGCCCGCAGCGGTCTTCGCCCAACAGGGAGAAGCTCAGGAAGAAGTCGCGCCGGCCTTCGTACCCGGACAGATCATTATCAGCTTTCAGCCCGGCCTCGGCGAGGAAGAGATCGCTGCGTTCTACCAGGAGTATAACCTGACGCAGATGGACAATTTGGACCCGAGCGCGCCGGACGAAGGCCGGCTGTTGGCGCTGGCCTTCGTGCCCGCAGATGTCACGCCAAGCCTGCTCGACAACGTGGCGCGCGACAGCCGCGTGCGCTATGCCGAGCCGAATTACATCCTGCAGGTGAATAAGACTCCGGACGATCCGGAATGGGAAAGCCTGTGGGGGTTGAACAATACGGGCCAGACCGGCGGTAAAGTCGATGCGGACATCGACGCACTGGAGGGCTGGGAAGTGACCACCGGCTCGGCCAACGTGATCGTGGCCGTGATCGACACGGGCATAGACTATACGCACGAGGACCTCGCCGGCAACATCTGGGTGAACCCCGGCGAGTGTCCGGGCGGCGTCTGCGAAGCGAACGGCATCGACGACGACGGCAACGGTTATATCGACGACTTCCACGGCATCAACGCCATCACAGACAGCGGCGACCCGATGGACGATTTTGGGCACGGCACGCACGTCGCCGGCACAATCGGGGCCAAAGGCAACAACGCCACCGGCGTGACGGGCGTCAACTGGGATGTGAAGATCATCGGCTGCAAGTTTCTCGGCGCCAGCGGCGGCGGCAGCGTCGCCGGCGCGGTCAAGTGCTTCAACTACATCCACCAGCTAAAGAACGAGCAGGGCCAAAACATCATCGCCACCAACAACAGTTGGGGCGGCGGCGCACCCTCCCAGGCGCTGGAAGAAGCGATGGCCGGCCCGAATCAACCGCTCCATGTCTGCGCGGCAGGCAACGGCGGTACGGACGCGCCACACTACCCCGCCGCCTACGACCTGGAGAATATCATCTCTGTCGCCGCCACCGACCACAGCGATCTCTATGCCGGGTTCAGCAACTACGGCGATACGGTCGATCTGGCTGCGCCGGGCGTAGACATCCTCTCCACCGTGCCCACGGGCAATTGCGCCTTGTGCGACCCGTCGGGCTACGGCGAGATCGGCGGCACCTCGATGGCCGCGCCGCATGTGACGGGCGCAGCCGCGCTGATCGCCGCCCAGTTCCCGTCGCTCACGCCAGTCCAGATCAAGCAGCGCATCCTTACCGGCATCGACCCGCTGACCGACGAGAGCAAGTCCACGGCGACCAACGGACGCCTCAACGTGCTCAACACGCTGGAGGAGGACGAAGTCCCGCCCGCCGCCATCTCGGATCTGTCTGCGGTCAAGTTCCTGCTCACCCAGGTGGAATTGACCTGGACTGCTGTCGGCGACGACGGGTTGGCCGGGCGGGCCAATGCCTACGACGTTCGCTATTCGACAACGCCCATCAGCCCCGACAACTGGAACAGCGCCGAACGCGCAACAGGCGCCCCCAAGCCCAAGCCGGCCGGCCAACAAGAGCGCTTCGTCGTATCCGGGTTGGAGCCGGACACAACCTACTACTTTGCACTCAAAGCGGTGGACAACGTAGGCAACGAGTCGGACCTGTCGAACGTCGTCGCCGGCAAGACCAGCGCCGGCACAATCGTGTTCGAGGACGACATGGAGAGCGGCCCCGGCGAATGGACCGTCACCGGCAAGGATGCACTGTGGCATCTGTCCGAACACCGCGCCAACAGCCCGACGCATGCCTGGTACTACGGCGACGAGGAGTCGCGCACCTATGACACCGGCGGCGCCAACAACGGCATGCTGACATCGCCCCCCATCGCCCTGTCCACCAACGAAGACGTGCTTCTCACCTTCCACGAGTGGAGCGAGTTGGAAGCGGGCGTCACCTACGACCGCACGCGCGTGCAGGTCTCGGCGGACGAAGGCGAGACCTGGGAGACCGTATTCGAGTCGCACGGCACGAACGACCTGTGGCTGAAGCGCTCCGTCAGCCTGACGCCCTACGTGGGCGAGAGCAGCACGATCCAGGTGCGCTTCTGGTTCGACACCATCGACAACCGCTTCAACAACTTCGAGGGCTGGTATGTGGACGACGTCAAGGTGCTCGTCGCCAAGCCCAGCCTGCCCGGCGCAGGGCCGGACCTGCCCAACCTGTTCATCCAGGAAGCGAACATCGGATTCAGCAACGCCAATCCGCAAACCGGCGACAGCGTGACGATCTCGGCGCTGGTCGTCAACAACGGCGCCGTCGACGTGGACGAGGTGCGCGTGCAGTTCATGGATGCCGGCCCCGCGGGCCAAAACGACGAATCCGCGACCACGCCCATCGGCCCGCCGCAGACCATCGCCGGCATTCCCGCCGGCAGCAATGGAACGGCCGAAGTCGTCCTGGAGACGGCCGGCATGACGGGCGAGCGCACGATCCAGGTCGTCGTCGATCCCTTCAACCTGATCGCAGAGGCGAACGAGTCGGATAACGAAGCGAGCCGGACGCTCACGGTGCAGGCGCCGCCTGCGGCCAACCTGACGGTGAGTGAGGCCAACATCAGCTTCGTCCCAGCCAAGCCGCAGCCCGGCGAACAAGTGTCGGTGCGCGCCGTAGTGATCAACAACGGCGCAATAGCGGCGAACGGCATCCTCGTGCGCTTCGTCGACGTAACAGAAAGCGGCTCCTCCACGCCAATCGACGAAGCGCAGACCATCGACACGCTGGCCCCCGGCCAGAGCGCCGTCGTCGCGGTGACCTATGACACGTCCGGCCCGGCTGCGAACCGCCGGATCAAGGTTGTGATCGACCCGCAGAACGCCGTCCCCGAAAGCGACGAAAAGGACAACGAGGCCACGGCCACGCTGGAACTTGTCAAGCCGCCGCTGCCCAACCTGATCGTCCGCACCGACGATGTCGGCATGGCTCCGGCCAAACCCACGGCGGGCGAGGTTGTTACCGTCAGCGCCACGATACGCAACGACGGGGCTGTGGCCGCGGCCAATGTCGCCGTCCAGTTCACCGACGTGACCAACAGCGCTTCGCTCCCCATAGGCGAAGTACAGATTATCGACCTGATCCCGCCGGGGGCCAGCGGCATGGCGCAGGTCGCTTATCCCACGGCCAACCTTAGCGGCGACCGCAAGCTGCGCGTGACCGCGGACCCGCAGAATTTCATCGCCGAGGCGTCGGAGACCGATAACGAGGCCACGGTCACGCTGTCGATCGCGCCGGCGCCCATCGCCAACCTGGTGATGGCGAGCGCCAACATCGGCTTTGCCAGTGCAAGCCGCCAAGGCGCGGGCGCGCTGCATCCCGTGGCGGGCGAAGCGGTGACAGTGCGCGCCGTCGTCCTCAACGCCGGCGCGGCGGATGCCGAAAACGTCGCCGTCCAGTTCTTCGACGCCACCGGCGGCGACCTGTCGCCTATCGGCGCACAGCAGAGGCTGCGGCTCATCCCCGCAGGCGGAAGCGCCGTTGTCGAAACCGTCTATCAAACGATCGGCCTCGCCGGCGAACGCACCATCCAAGTGTCGGTCGATCCGAACAACTTCGTGCCCGAATCCAATAAGGAAGACAACACTGCCACGCGCACGCTGAGGATCGCGCCGCCGGGCGCGGCCAATTTGACGATGACGCCGGCCAACATTGTCTTCGCCCCGCCCGCACCCGCCGAGGGCGACGTCGTAACATTGACGGCCGTAGTCCTCAACACAGGCGCAACTGATGCGGCCAATGTACTGGTGCAGTTCGTCGACGTGACCAACGGCGCCTTCACGCCCATCGGCGCGGAGCAAACCATCGCCGCCATTGCGCCGGGGCAGAGCGCCGCAGCCCAGACCGTATATGACACGAGCGGCAAGGCCGGGGCACGCCGCATCCTCGTGTTGGTCGATTCCAACAACCTCGTGCCGGAAAGCGACGAGACCGACAACGAAGCCCAGACCACGCTACGCGTGGCGTCCGCAGCCCTGGCCAACCTGACCGTGGGCGAGAGCGATATCGGCTTTAGCCCGCTGCAGCCGGTGGAGGGCGACAAGGTGCGCCTCACCGTGACCGTCCACAACCGCGGGGATGTCGCCGCCGAAAACGTGCTCGTACAGATTCTCGACGCCAGCGAGGGCGAAAGCCTGCCCGTTGGTGAGATGCTGCGCATCGAGACGCTGACCGCCGGAGACGCCGCGGTCGTTGAGACCTTCTATGATACGGCGGGCAAGACCGGCGAACGCCGCTTACGCATCGTGATCGACCCAGGCAATGCCGTGGCGGAGAGCGACGAAACCGATAACCGCACGGCGGCGACGCTGGTCGTCAAGTCGCAGCCCGCGCCCAATCTGGTTGTGCAGAACGGCAACATCGGCATCCATCCGGCGGACCCGGTGCAGGGCGATGCGGTGACGCTGACCGTGACAATCGTCAACAACGGCAGCGCGCCCGCCGAGGATGTCCTGGTGCAGTTCGTCGACATCACCGGCGGCGCCGCCGAACCGATCGGCCTCAAGCAGACCCTCGAACGCATCGACGCCGGGCAGAGCGCGACGGCGCAGGTTGTGTACGATACGACCGGCAAGAGCGGTGAGCGGCGCATTCGCGTGGCGGTCGACCCGCACCAGACGATCGTCGAGACTTCCGAAGCCGACAACGAGGCGGCGGCAGCCGTGACGGTGGCCCCGCCGCCGCTTCCCAACCTCGTCGCCCTCGAGCAAAACATCGGCTTCAACCCTGCCGCGGCCAAGCCGGGCGACGAGGTGCAAATCACCGCCACGATCTTGAACAACGGCGGCGACGACGCAACCGACGTCGCCGTACAGTTCTTCGATGCGACCGGCAACAGCAGCATGCCCATCGGCGAAACCCAAGTGATCAGCACGATCCCGGCCGGCGCCAGCGGCGTAGCGCAGATCGCCTACAACACCGCAGGGCGCACCGGCGAACGCAAGATCCAGGTCGTCGCCGATCCGAACAACCTCTTGCGCGAATCGGACGAGAACGACAACCGCGCCGTAGCGACGCTTGTCGTGCAGCCGCCGCCCATCGCCAACCTGGTGATCCGGGCGACAGGCATCGGCTTCGACCCGAGCGAGGTCACCAACCAATCCACCGTCGAAATTTACGCCACAGTGCGCAACGCCGGAACCGCAGCCGCACGGTCAGTGGTGGTGCAGTTCCTCGATGTGACGGGCGGCGGCTCAAACCTCATCGGCGAGCCGCAGACGCTCGAAGCCATCGGGCCGGGCAGCAGCGCCGTGGCGCGCGTCACCTATGACGTAGCCGCGTTCACGGGCGGAGCTGCCGGCGACCGTAAGGTGCAGGTCGTCGTCGACCCGACGAACAGCGTGCCCGAATCGAGCGAAAGCGACAACGAGGCAACCGCCACCCTGCCGGTCGCCAAGCCGCCCATCGCCAACCTCGCCATCACCTCCGGCAACATCAGTTTCAGCGATCCGGCCCCGGTGGAGGGCGAGAGCGTGACGATCTTCGCCGTCGTGCGCAACACGGGCAGCGCCGACGCAAGCGGTGTACAGGTCCAGTTCAGCGAAGTCACCACAAACACCAAAAAGGCCATAGGCCCGCAGCAGGTAATCCCCTCGATCCCCGCGGGCGGCAGCGCCGTAGCCCAAGCGCTTTTCGATACGTCAGGCCAGACGGGCGAACGCGAGATCGAAGTGACGGTTGACCCGAACGCCTTCATTCCAGAGGAGAAGACCAGCGATAACACGGCCAAGCGCACCCTGACTATCTCCCCGGCCCCGCGACCGAACCTGACGGCGCTGGCAAGCAACATGGGCTTCAGCCCGCTTGCACCGACCGAGGGCGCAAGCGTCGCCGTGCGCGTCGCCGTGTTCAACCACGGACAGGTGGAAGCGCGCGATATCGTTGTTCAGGTGTTGGACGTTACCGGCGGCAGCGCCGTACCGGTTGGTGCGCCGCAGACCATCGCCCGCCTGGTCCCCGGCGCCAGCGCCACGGTACAGTTTTCGTTCGACACGACAGGCAAGCAGGGCGATCGCACGCTTCAAGCCACGATCGACCCGAACAACTTCATCGCCGAGTCGGACGAGACCGACAACGTCGCCATGAAGTCGCTGTTCGTGGCGCCGCCGCCCGCGCCCAATCTCGTCGCCCTCTCCAGCAATGTGGAGTTCGATCCGCCGGATCCGAATGAGGGCGATCTAGTGACCGTGCGCGCCACCGTGCTGAACAACGGCACGGCTGCGGCAACCGATGTCGTCGTGGTCCTGGCGGACATCACCGATGGCGAACCGGAGGTAATCGGCCAGCCGCGGCTGTTGGACAGCGTTCTGCCCGGCGAGAGCGGCATGGTCCAGGTCGCCTACGACAGCACCGGCAAGGAAGGCGAACGGCGCATCCAATTCACGGTCGACCCCAACAACACGATCCAAGAAACCGACGAGAACGACAACGTCGCCGTAGCCCGACTCATCGTCGCGCCGCCGCCCGCGCCCAATCTGGTCATGAAGGCGGACAACATCGCCTTCACCCCGCCGGCTCCCACAGAAGGGACAGAGGTCAAGATCATCGCCACGGTATTGAACCAGGGCGCGCTCGACGCCGGCACGGTAGAGGTGCAGTTCCTCGACGTGACCAACGGCGGCGAAACGCCCATCGGCTCTATCCAGAAGATCGCGGGCATCGCCGCCGGAGGCAGCGGCAGGGCCGAAGTAGCCTTCGACACCGAGGGCAAGGTGGGCGAGCGCACGCTGCGTGTGGTCGTAGACCCCAACGGCCTGATCGACGAGATGGACGAAACGGATAACCAGGCGGAGAAGTCCCTCACCGTATCGCCGCCGGAAGAGATCCCGGTTGAACTGCCCAACCTAACCGTGATCTCCGACACGTTCACCTTCGACCCGCCCGCGCCGCAGCCAGGCGACCAGGTGACGGTGACGATTACGGTGTCGAACACGGGCGAGGCGGACGCGAGCAACGTCGTCGTGCGCTTCGTCGACGCCACCGCTGACGAACCCGAACCGATCGGCGAAGACCAGACGATCCCCAGCGTCGAGTCCGGCGAAGGCGAAACAGTGTCCGTAGTCTACGACACCACGGATAAAAGCGGCGAGCGGCTCATCAGGGTAATCGTGGACCCGGACGGCGCCATCGAAGAGAGCGACGAGACGGACAACGAGGCTGAAACGACGCTGGTCGTGGGCGGCGAAACGGAAGGCGAGGCGCAGCGCCCAAGCTTAACGGCGCTGACAAGTGAGGCGACCGTTGCACCGGCTGAAGACGGGGGCGTGGAGACGGCTGCCATGCCCCCGCCGCGCTAACCTGTAGGGGCAGGCCTTGTGCCTGCCCTAATTCTTTCAGCCCCCTACACAGTCTGCGCCGCCGGGTCCAGCGGCAATTCGATAGGCTCGCCGCCGGCAAGCGACGACTGGCGGATGGCGACGACCAACTCCTGGTCCAGCCGAGCCTGTTGCGCGCCGTAGCTGGGCGCGGCGTCGTTGCGCACCGCGTCGATCAGGCTGAGGATGCAGCCAGCCACGCCGATTTCGTCGTCGTGCCATTGCACGCCATGCCCCTGTTGGGCTGGCCGGAAGGGATTATCCCAGCGCACGATGGGCAGGTCGGGGTCGCCCGTATGCGCCACCATCGCAATCAGCGCGCCGCCGTCGACGCGCTCCCAGCGCCGTTCCAGCGTGATGAAACGAGGCGCCTCGCCGCCGGGAGCGACCAAACTCAGCCGCTCTTCCACATCCAGCCCCACGCCGACGGCAATGCCCATGCCCTTCTCTGCCAGGAAGCGGCTGCTGCGCCACCAACGCAGCGGCGAATCGTAGCCGACGTTGGTCCAGTGGTAGATGCCCAGCCGCTCGTCTTCATATTCGACGATGCCGTGTTCCTGCGTCTCGCGGCGCGGCGCAGTCTCGTCCGCCAGCCGAGACCAGTGGCTTGCCAGTTCGTACTCCTTGACCGCGCCGATCACGCGCACAGGCGCGGCGTCGAAGCCGAGATAGCTGCGCATCACGCTGACGCCGTGATAACCGTGGCCGGCGAAGTCGTTGAACGACGTGTAGACGCGGCCGAACAAGCCGGAGCGGATCAGCGCCAATTTGATCGCCTCCAACGGGCGGCGGTGAAACTGCTCGGCCACCTCGATCTTGACGCTGCGGCGCACCGCCGCCTGGATGATGGCGTCAGCCTCGGACAGCTTGTGCGCAATGGGCGTCTCCAGCAGCACATGCAGCCCGTGCTCCACGGCCATCAACCCCGCCTCGCCATTGGCGTCATAGGCCACAGAGACAATGCCGATTTCGGGCGCGGTCTCGCGGATCAGCTTGTCCAGGTCCGTATACCACGGCGCGCCCAGGCTCTCGCCTAGCCGCCGCGCCGAGTCGACGCTCCGCCCCCACACAGCGACTAACTCCGCCTCATCGGGCATCCCCGACAGCAGCGGGCCATATAGGTAGTCGGAACGCCGCGCTGTCCCTATAATTGCCACACGCAGCGGCCTCTTGGCGTTGTTCGTCATGGGTTGTCTTCCTCTCTTGTGCGCATGGGAATTCGGCGCAGGCTCGCCAACGCCACGCCGGCAACCCTGCTCATGTTCATTCTGCGGCAACCCGGCTGGATCGGCAAAGCCGGGGATGACGCGGCCAGTGCGACGCCGGTTTTGACAGGACAGTGACGGGTTTACGCAGCAAAATCCATGTTACGCTTAGGATGGACAGACGTGCAGACCGGTTACGGAGGTTACAATGCAGCGGCGAACGACAAGTCATTCCACAATCGTCCATTTCACAAGGTTGATGGCCCTGTTCCTCTTGGCGGCTATGTTCCTCAGCGTTGCGCCTGTGGCGTACGCCGCAGAAGGCGCCAGTGACTGTATGGAACAAGCCCATGAAGGCGTCATCTGCCCTGGACCACAAGAACTTGTCGAACTCGACCCGTCCGAGATTCAAACCAAGCCGGCGATTACAGAAGTCAAGCTGATCCGCCCGTGCCCCTACCCTGTAGGCGAGGGCGTGATCTGCACCGGGCCTACTATCCCGGAAACGGAACCGCCCGCCCCCAGCGCGACGCTCGATGAAGCCCCGCTCTTCATCCCTTTGGTCAGCGGGTAGTTCGGCAAGAGGACTTTGCATTCGCTTTGCATGCATAGATGATCCTTCGGATCGTCAGGGCTAGACACATGAGAGGGACGCCTGATCTTCGGCGTCCCTCTCATGTTGTATGCGTGTGTCTCGTAGACCCTTTACGCCCGCCCTAGCTCCACAGCCGATCCCAAGACCACTCGGCATCCCATTTTTCGGACGATTCGAAATACGTTGGGGCGCGCGGGTCCAGGTACTTGCGGAACATTTCCTCGTTAACGTCGCCGAAGCCGAGGCCGGGACTTTCGGGAACCTGGATATAGCCGTCCTGGATCAACGGGTTGGGCAGCCCCTCGATTAACCCGTCCCAGTCGGGCAAATCGACCGAGTGGTTTTCCAATACCAGGAAATTCTCGGTGGCCGCAGCGCAATGGACGTTCGCCAGCGCGGAGATCGGCGAGCCGGCCATGTGCATCGCCATGGCGACGCCGTACTCCTGCGCCAGATCGCCGATCTTCTTGGTTTCCAGAATTCCGCCCGAACTCGCCAAGTCGGGGTGGATGATGCGCACTGCGTTCTTCTGCAATAGCGGCAGAAAGCCTTCTTTCAGATAGATATCCTCGCCCGTACAGGTGGGGGTGTTCACGGCCTCGGTCAGTTTGGACCACTGGTCGGGAAATTGCCACGGGATCATATCTTCGTACCAGGCCAGAGTAAACCTGTCGAGCGCGCGGCCCAGGCGGATGCACGACTCGACGCCGATGTGGCCGAAGTGATCGACCGCCAGCGGAATCTCATAACCGACCACAGAACGCACCTGGTCCACATAGTCCGTCAAGATGTCGATGCCCTTTTCCGTGATCTGGATGCCGGTGAACTGGTGCATGACCAGACGCGACTCGATCATGTCGGGCAGCGCGATCAGGGTATCGGGTATGCCCTTGAGCAGCCCGATGCCCACGTCCATCTTGAGGAATTTGAAGCCGCGGTCCATGCGTTCCTTCAGTCGCTTGCCCATCTCTGTGCCGTCCAGGGTAGTGGGCGTGTCACAATAGCAGAGGATCTTGTCGCGGAACTTGCCGCCCGCAAGCTGGTAGGCGGGTGCGCCATAGGCCTTGCCCGCCAGGTCCATCAGCGCCATCTCAATGCCGCAGACGCCGCCGGCCTGCCGCGCATGGTGGCCGAACTGCTTGATCTTGCGGAAGAGCTTGTCTACGTTGCATGGGTTTTCGCCCAGCAACCGGCTCTTGAGAAGGAGCGCATATGTCATGCTGGCGCCGTCGCGCACCTCGCCGTAGCCGGAAATGCCCTGATTCGTATCGATGCGGATGATCGTGGCGCGCATCGGGATGCCGGCAAGGTTCGCCACGCGCAGATCGGTGATTCTCAACTCCGACGGCCTGGAGTAAGTGTTGATGTTGTCCTCTACACGTCTTTCCATTTGCTTCTTTCCTCTTTATGACTCTCTGGGCTGGTTTATTCATATCTGTGCAGGCTCACCCGCACGACGCAAGCTCTTTCTCATCGGGTCGCTTTCCAGTAGAATAAAATACAGCCGTCGATCTTGTTCGACGGCGACGGAACGCCGGTTCCGCGCAAATCAAGCCGCCGCATGGCGGCCCCAGCGCTGCTCAGAATGGAGAACGACCTCGATGAAGATCACAGACATCGAATGCTACCCGGTATGGGGCGGATATCGCAACTTCCTTTTTGTCGTGGTGGACACGGACGAGGGGTTGTACGGCGTAGGCGAGGCCGGCATCACCGGCCGCGAACTGGCGGTGATCGGCGCAGTCGAGCATTTCAAGCCGCTGCTCATCGGCCAGGACGCGATGAATACAGAACACATCTGGCAGATGCTCTTTCGCGGCGGATTCTTCCCCGCACAGCGCATCCTCACCGCAGCCATCTCCGCCATCGACATCGCCTTGTGGGACATCAAGGGCAAGGCGCTCGGCGTGCCCATTTACGACCTGCTAGGCGGCAAGGTGCGCGACAAGGTTGTCTGCTATCCCCACAACGCCGGCCATTCCTACGAGGTTGAACCGCTGATTGAGTCCTGCCTCCAGACCAAAGAGGAAGGCTGGAAGTTCGTGCGCTGGGGCTTGCCCCAAGACGGCGAAATCCTGGAGCCGCGGCCGGCTGTGCTCGCCTCCATCAAGCAGATGTACGCTGTGCGCGAGGCCGTAGGCGACGACATTGAACTGACCTTCGACGTGCATACCCGGCTAGACCTGCCGGACGCGCTTTGGCTGTGCCGCGAAGTCGAAGCCGCCCGCCCCTACTTTATCGAAGACCCGCTGCGCTCCGAAAACCCGGACTCCTTCAAGACGCTGCGCCTGCGCACCCAAGTTCCCCTCGCCGCAGGTGAGCAGTTCAACTCGAAGTGGGAGTTCCGCCAACTAATCGAAGAGGAATGGATCGACTACGCCCGCGTCGACCTGTGCATTGCCGGCGGCATCACCGAGGCGCGCAAGATCGCCGGTTGGTGCGAAACCCATTATATCAAGCTGGCGGTACACAATCCCCTTGGGCCGGTCTCCTCCGCGGCGTGCCTGCAACTCAACCTCGCCACGCCCAACTTCGGCGTACAGGAGCAGCCGCGCAAGACCGGCGAGGTGTTGACCGACGTCGTGCCCGTGCAGCCGGAATGGCGCGACGGCTGCCTGCTCGCGCCCACGCGGCCAGGCCTGGGCATCGAGTTCGACCGCAAGGCTGCGCAGAAGCATCCCTTCCAGATGACCGAGCTGCCGCACTTGCGCCGTGCAGACGGATCGTTCACCAACTGGTAACGCCTGATGCCCGTAGTGGCAGGCCTTGCGCCTGCCCGCGGGCCCCCTCTCAGCTCCCGCCGGCGAAGCCGTCAATTGCAAGGCTCGCTTCGGCAGCCAGTTGCACCAACATCTTGCGCACGTCGCTGCGGTTCTGCCAATCGCGCGAGTCCCACTCGTCCGCGTCCAGGTTATCGCCGCCGTAGAGGATCTGCGCCAGATACGCGCCGCGGAACTGCGCCACGGCAAACAACGCCGCAGCCTCCATCTCCACGGTGACGCAGCCCTCGGCGCGGCGCAACGCCATCTTGCCGCGCGTCTCCCGGTAGATGCCGTCGGTGGTCCAGGTTTTGGCTAACACGTATGGCACGCGCCGGCTGCGCAGCGTCGCCTCGATAGCCGCTATGCCCGCGGCGGACGGCGTCGCCTCACGGCCAGGCGGCAGATAGTGATACGACGTCCCTTCGTCGCGCACAGCCGATGTGGGCACAACCAGATGCCCGGCGGCGATCTCCCGGTCCAGCACGCCGGCGCCGCCGCAGGCGATCAGCTTGCGACAGCCGAGCGCTATCACCTCTTCCAGCAACCCTGCGGCTAGCGGCGCGCCCACGCCGGGATGAAAGAGCGCCACGCGAAGTCCCTGCTCCCGATGGACGTAAATCGGGTGCGCGCCCATCTCGCTCTTAAGCGACGCGATCTCGACGGCAAACCCCTGTGCGACCAGATCTTCGAGCACGTCCTGAAAGAATGTGATCACGCCGTGTTCGGGCATCTCCGGGTGCGGCTGGATCAACTTGGCCGGATCGATGATGGCGTCGCGTGCCGGATCGAATTCGAGGATGGGGTAGTTTTGGCGCATCACACTAGCTCCCTAGACGGCGAGATCGCCGCGTAAGCGGGCCTTAACGAAAACCGGGTGACCGGCCGGAGCCGATCACCCGGTCACAGATACAGATCATGGGTCATAGGTCATGACAAGGGCGATAGCCGCCCGCCGCCTAGGCCTGTCGCGCCTGCACCGCGGCGATGGCCTCGCCCACCATCTGCACCGACTGGTCGATCTCGTCGGCGGTGATGATCAGCGGCGGCGCGAAGGCGACGATGTCGCCGATAGCCCGCGTGAGGAAGCCGCGCTCGATTGCAGCCTCGCGCACGTCGTTGCCCAAACCGGCAGGCTGGCGCGTCTCGCGGTCCGCCACCAGTTCGATGGCGCAGATCAAGCCCTGGCCTCGTACGTCGCCGATGATGGGGAACTCCTCGGCCAAGCCATGCAGCCCATCCAGCAGCCGTTGGCCCATCCTAGCGGCGTTGCCCGCAGCGTCGACGCGTTCGAGCAGCTCGATATTCTTGAGCGCTACCGCCGCGCAGGTCGGATGCCCGGAGTAGGTGAAGGCGTGCATCCACCGCTCATTGGCCGGCGCGTTCATGATCACGTCGCGAATCTTGTCCGAGATCTGAATGCCGCCCAGGGGCAGATAGCCGCTGGTCACGCCCTTGGCAAAGCTCATGATGTCCGGCTCGATGCCGTAGCGCGTCAGGCCGAACCAGTCGCCTGTGCGCCCGAATCCGGTGATGACCTCGTCGGCGATGAACAGCACCTCGTACTTGTCGCAGATCTGCCGCACTAACGGGAAGTAATCCTCCGGCGGCACGATCACGCCGCCTGCGCCCTGCACCGGCTCGGCAATGAAGGCGCCGACAGTCTCAGGCCCTTCGCGCAGGATCGCCTCTTCCAAGGCCCGCGCCGCGGCCTGCCCGATCGTCTCGCCGGGCTTGACGTCGCCGGAATAGCGATACGGATTAGGCGCGGGGATGTGCAGGAAGTTGGGCACGCGCGGCTCGAACATCGGCCAAAAGCCGGTCATGCCCGTGGCGCTCATCGTCGCCAGGGTGATGCCGTGATAGGCCTGCTCGCGGGCAATGACCTTGATCTTCTCCGGCTTGCCCAACCGACGCCAGTAGTAGCGCACGGTCTTGAACGCGCTCTCGTTCGACTCGGCGCCGCCTGAGGTGAAGAACGTCGTGTTGAGGCTGGGATATGCCCAACCCGCCATGCGGTCGGCCAACTCGATGGCCGGAATGTTGCCGGAGCCGACATAGCTCGAACAGTAGGCCAGGGAAGCCATCTGGTCGCGAGCCGCGTCGGCAAGCTCGACGTTGCCGTGGCCCATCAACACGTTCCACAAGCCGGCCAGCCCGTCGATCATCTCGCGGCCGTCTACGGTGCGCATCCACACGCCATGTCCCGACTCGAAGATCAGCGGCTCCTGGTGCGCGCTGGGGTGGTGCAGCGGATGGAGCATGTGCGCTCGGTCTTTTGCCAAAATATCGTTCGTCGCAGCCATGTGAATCTCCAGATTGGGTATGGGGTCGGTCGATGGCGCAGTCGCCAGTTCAGTCCGCCGCGCCTATTTTGCCCAGTGTACCTGATGGGGCGGGCATTGTCCAAGCGCGAACGCCCCATTCAACTGCCGCGCGAAGCTATTCGGGCAGAAGCGCGGGCAGGAAGCCGCCCACGAAAGCGTCGCCCAGGCCGATCGTCGTCGCATTCGACTGCTCGACACAGGCCACCGGCACGCAGCACACGCGCCCGTCCAGCAGCCCCTCCAGCGTTGCGGCAAATGCTGCGCCTTCCGCCGAGGGGGGAAGGGCTTCGACTGCGCGGTAATTATCTACGGTGAACTCATCGCCAAAGCAGAAGCGCGTCGTCGCCATCGTTACCCCGCCTTTGAGCGCGCGCGCAAACTGCGTGGCGTTTTCGCCATAGGCCAGCGCCCAGTACATCGCATGCACGACGATCACCGGCGCCGGAATCAGTTGGTACAGATCCGCCAGCGCTTCTCCGATCGGAACGGCGTCCAGCAGACCGAGCTTGCCGCCCAGAAAGTCCTGCATCTCGTCCTCGTTGAGGCTTACGATGTCGACCTTGCCCGCCAGCCGCGCATGGATCAGACGGCTGAACCGCGGCTCATAGAAACCCGCTTCCTCATAGAACACCAGCGCGTTTTTGGGCAGCCTCGCCATGATCCGCTCAACCGACTCCAGCCGCTCGACGAGCAGCGCTTCGCTCTGCATGGCGTTGAAGCCGGAGACCAGAAAGACCTTGGCCTCGGAAACGAGATCGGCGAAGTCCTCGCTGATGCGCATGGCGATGTTGTCGGCGTCGTTGTGATAGATGATGCGGTTGGCCCGCGCGGCGACAAGCTCGATATCGCCTGCGCGCACACGGGCGCCCTTGTCGAACTGCACGATCAAGTGCGGGTAGAGGGTATCTTGCGTGTTGCTGCACACATAGGGGCTGTCCTGCGGGATGAGCCTGCGCACATGGTCGTTGATGGTCGATAGATGAAGGGCGGACGTATAGCCCAGTTTGCGCATGGCGATGGCGGCCCGCACAGAGGTGCCGCCCAGCGTGATCTTGTTCTCGAAGCGCTGTGCAAAGCGCTCGACAATGGCCGACGAGGCGACAAAGCGCTCGCCGCCCGCCCCGGACTGCACGAAGCTCAGGATCGAGACGACCAGGTCGCGTTCGCTGTGGATCGCCCCGTCTGACGACAACTCCTGTGCGCGAATGCCGTAGCGGACGATCAGATCCTCGTATACGGCGGGGTCCCAGACAATTTCGTAATCTATGTTATCGCCAAACCCCAGGGCGATCTGTTCGGCCATGAATCCCCTTCGCTGTTCTACCTGCCTAGATATGTCTGCAAAAGAAGCTCGCCCTAGACAACGCCTGTCCGAACAAGCATTAAACTCCAGGGCGAGCTAATCACACGCACGGTTCTTATCGTCGCAGCCGGTTATGTTGGGTGGAAAACCCTATTGCCGCGGCTAGGCCCGGCAATGCGGATAGAGCGCCGCTTTGCCGGTCGCATCGAAAAGGTCGATCTTGTGGTAGGCAACCTCTTTCATCGCCTTGATACAGGGCGGATAAATGGCGTTCGGCTCGCGGATCACCGGATCCTTCAGCACCTCGCGGCACTTCTGGTAGAAGGCGTCCTTGACGTCGCTGGAGATGTTGATCTTGTTGACGCCCAGCTTCACAGCCGCGGCGATCTCCTCGTCCGGGTTGGCGGACCCGCCATGCAGGACCAGCGGGGTGTCCACCCTGGAGGCGATCTCTTTGAGCAAGTCCAGTTTTAGTTCAGGCTTTTTATCTTTCGGGTAAATCCCATGCGACGTGCCGATCGCCACCGCCAAACTGTCGACGCCCGTGGCATCGACGAACGTCACGACGTCGTCCGGATCGGTGTAGATGATGACGTCTGCGCCCGCCTCGGCTTCGGGGCCGGTCGTGCCGATGGTCCCCAACTCGCCCTCGACTGAAACATCGACGGAGTGAGCCAGCGCCACGATCTCCCTGCAGATGCGGATGTTCTCGTCGAGCGGGCGCGTGGACGCGTCGATCATGACCGATGTGAAGCCGCACTGGATGGCCTGCATTACCTGAGCCAGCGACGATCCGTGATCCAAATGGATGCAGACGGGGACCGTGGCCCGATGCGCTTCCTCGACCGCCGAACGAACGAACGAAGGCCGCACGAAAGCCAGCTCGTCGGGGTGGATCGCCAGAATGACGGGGGCCTGCTTTTCCTCCGAAGCCTCCATGATCCCGCTCAGCAACATGTTGCTGCTGATATTAAAAGCCGGCACAGCAAAATGGTTGGCATGCGCAACCGCCAACAGATCTCTCATATTCATCAACATGGCAACGTCTCCCTACTTCCTAGATGACAATGATAATGGTTGTATCAACAACCGCCCGCGCAAGGCTAGGCCGGCAGGCGGAAATTTGGCGCAAAACTGATTCATCCTTTGACGGAACCCGCCGTCATCCCCGCGATGAAGTAGCGCTGGAAGAACAAGAATAGCAGCAAGACAGGCAGACACCCAAGCACGCTCATCGCCATCATCTCGTTCCACTCATAGGAATGCTGGCCCATGAGTAGTTGAATCCCGACAGGAACGGTGCGCATGTCGGTGGTCTTGGTCAACGTAAGCGCGAACAGGAACTCGTTCCAGGCCAGCATGAAGGTGTAGACGCCCACCGACACGATCCCCGGCAGAGAGATCGGCACAAGCACCCGCCACAGGGCGACGAATGAACTTCCGCCGTCGATCATCACGGCCTCGTCCAGTTGGCGCGGCAGCGTATTGAAGTAGCCGGTCATCATGATGATGGCGTAGGACAGCGTGAAGACCATATACGTGAGGACCAGGGCCGCATAGGTGTTGTGCAGCTTGAGAAAGACGATGAGGCTAAAGTAGGGGATCAACAGCGTTATGGGCGGCACGGCCTGAACGCCGATGATGACCATGTTCAGCGGTCGCTTGAACGGAAATTCATAGCGGCTGAAGCTATACCCCCCCAAGATGCCGACGAGCAAAGTGAGGATGGTGACGAACATCGAGACCAGATAGCTATTGAGAAAGAAACGCAGTTTTTCCGGGCTGGTCACGACGGCGGCATAGGCCCCAAAAGAGAAGGAGTCCGTGATCAGCGCCGGCGGATAGGCGAAGATGTCCATATTGGACTTAAACGAGGATGACAGCATCCACAGCACAGGAAAGCCCGGCAGCAGAGCGCCAATCAGCAGCGCTATGATCACCAGCGCTCTTGCGATTCTGATTTTGGCAGGTCTGGAGATGGCGTTAAGCATCGCTCGCTCGCTGTCTTCGCACATAGAACAAAGCCACAAACATCGACAAGACCAAGATCACCACGGCGCTGGTGGAGGCCAGAGAAAACTCGTAGGTGCTAAATGCCAGCTTATAAGTGAACGTACTCAGCATCTCCGTCACGCGGCCCGGCCCGCCGCCCGTCGTCATCCAGATCAGCGTAAACTGCTGCATAGTCCAGATGAAGTCGAGCATGGCGAGGCTGATGATGATGGGCCGCAGTTGGGGAAGCGTGACATAGCGGAAAAGCTGTGGGCCGTTGGCCCCGTCGATGGTTCCAGCCTCGTAGATTTCGTCGGGAATGCCTTGTAGACCGGCCAACAGGCTGACCATATAAAATGGATAGCCGGACCAGATATTGATGAATGTCACGGCATGCAAAGCCAACTGCCGCGAACTCAGCCATTCTATCTTCTGACTGACGAGGCCAGACCACTCCAGCAGGTAGTTGATGACGCCATTCGGGTTCAGCATCAGCCGCCAGAGGATGGCGATGATCGACGCCGTAAAGACCCACGGCAAGATGTAGACAACCCGGAACACGGAACGGGTAAAAGGACTTACCAGCTTGGAATTGAGCAGCATGGCGAAGGTCAGGCCGAGGATCAGATGGACGACGACGCTCATCAGCGTGAAGTAGAGCGTGTTGCCGAGCGCCGTCTGGAAGACGCCATCCGTCAAAATTTTGACGTAGTTCGCCGCCCCCACGAACGCCGGGTTCTGGTTCATAATGACGTTGTCCATCACCGAGTAATAGACAACCATCCCGATGGGCAGGAACGACAGTACGGCCAACAACAGGATCGTAGGCGACAAATAGCCGTAGGGAATGACCCTCTTCCAGATTCGATACAGGTTATTCGTTTTTGGGTTTGCAGCGAACCTGCCATCGACCGACACGGCTAGCCTTCCTTTCTTCACAGCGTATAGGCAGGGGCTGCAAGACAGTCTCGCCTTGCAGCCCCTATGCCGCAGATCAGATTCAGCAAAGTTACGCAGCTACTCTGCGGGCAGTGCGCCGCCTGCCGCGACGTCCGGGTTAACCCCGGACCGCGTACAGGCAGCTCGGCCTTACTCGAAATGCGCCATCCAGGCTTCTTGCGCGGCGTTCAGTGTGTCATCCAATGACTGGCTGTCGTCCAGATAGAGCTGGAACTGCTCGGCGAACTCGCGCATCAGGTTCTCGGCAACCGGCAGGCCCACGAACTCATTGGCGAGATAGCCGGTCTGGAAAACGTCGAAGGCGGCGGCGAACAGCTCGTCCGTCTGCACGAAGTCGGGAGTCGAGTTGACGTTGCCGGGGAAGGCATTGGCGATCGAGGACAGCTTGGAGTTGACCTCTGCGCTCATCAGATACTCGACCAGCTTCCAGGCCTCGGCCTGGTGCGGGCTGTTGGCGGAAACGCCGATGCCCCACGATGCGTACGGCAGACCGCGCTTGCCGTCGTAGCCGTCCTCAGCCGGCAGAGCGGTGATGGCGAAGTTGAGGTCCGGGTTGCGCTCGCGCAGCATGTTGATGTGCGCCAGCGAGCTGATCATCATGCCGACGCGGCCATTGGTGAACTCCTCGACCTTGTCCTGCTCTCGCATCGAGAACGAGCCGGGGGCGATGACGCCCGCGTCCCACAGCCCCTTGATGAACTCAGAGGCGCTGCGCACTTGGTCATTGGTCACATCCGGCAGGCCGTCCTTCATCATGCTGCCGCCCGAAGCCCAGACCCACGACATCACGTCGTTCTGGATGCCGTTGGGCTGTTCCAGGGACAAGGGCAGCACCCATCCGTAGACGTTCTCGCCGGAATCGGCCAACTGCTGGGCGGCCGCGGCGAACTCGCTGCGCGTAGCCGGCGGATTCTCGACGCCGGCCGCGGCGAGCAGGTCCAGGTTGACAAACACCGGGTAGACGAAGTTGACGACGGGGATCATGTACGCGGCGCCGTTCAGTTGAATCTGCGCGGCGAGCTGGCTGTCGTCATAGCCGGCCTGTGACATCAGGTCGGTCAGGCTGGCGAGAGAGCCCTGCTTCACAAAGTCGCTGACCCAAGCGCCGTCCAGACCGACGACGTCCGACATCGTGCCCGCTGCAGCGCCGGCGACGACCTGTTCGCGGGTCGTGGAGTACGGGCCGCTGATCAGCTCGACCTTGATGCCGGGATTCTGCGCTTCGAACTCGTCCATCAACGCGCGGAAAGAGCCTTCCGGCAGTTCCGGTTCCCACCACTGTGTAAACTCAAGCGTAATCGTTTCGCCGGCGGTTTCGGCGGCAGGCGCCGCCGGCCCGGCGACCGGAGCGCAACCGGCCACGATGGCGGTGAGCATGACGACCGCCGCAAAGAGACTGAGTAGCTTCTTGTTCATGTGTTTCATCTCCTATGCATGGTTGGTAGACAGAACGAACACAACAAGGCGCACCACCGGTACCAATACCTCAATGGCATCTCCTTCTCTTTCTCGATTTAACTGTGTGAGCTGACCCTAATACTTGCGGTGCCGGGTCGCCCGCATTGTCTGCGAGGCGGCTTGCACCGAAGCGTCAGAACGATACACGCAGATGCCCACATAGAGCGCTTCCGTCAGCGCCAACGTCGCCAAATTCGAGGCCATCTCTTCTTCGCGAAAGTGGCTGGCCCGCGTCGACGTGAACAAACAGTAATCGCCGTAGCGAGTCAGAGGAGAGCGAGAATGATTGGTGATGCAGACCGTACGCGCGCCGCGCTGCTTCGCCAGTTCGAGGGCATGAACGGTGTCTACAGAGCTTCCCGTATGCGAGATGCCCACCGCCACGTCTTCGGGGGCGGTCAGGCTGGCGTACATTTCCTGCATCGTCGGGTCGATGGAGAAGCGGCTGTGCAGCCCGATCTTGGTCAGGCGAAAGTTGAGGTCCATCGCCAGCGGGATCGAATTGCCGGAGGCGAACAGCTCAATCAGGCGCGCATTGCACAACGCCTGAACGGCGGCTTCCAGCACCGGCATCTCCAAGATGCGCACCGTATCTTCGAGCGAACGCATGCCCGCTGTCATCGCCTTTTGTACGGCGCTAGCCGGGCCGTCGTCCGGCGTCAAATCCTCGTTGACGAGCAACATGGGCGAGACAATGTCTTCGGCCAGGCCGATCTTGAGGGCGTGAAAGCCGGAGTAGCCCAGCGACTGTGCAAAGCGGACGATGCTCGCCTCGCTCACGCCCACACGCACGCCCAGTTCGGTAATGGTCAGGTTGATCGTCTCACGCGGCGAGTTCACGATATACTGCGCCGTCTTCCGCGCCGCCCCTTTTAGACGGGGCAACGCATCCGAAATGGCCGCCAACGTGCCGCGCTCGTTGTTTATTTGGCTGTCCATAGGCGAAGAACGCTTGGTGATGAAATTTATTTTCACGATCTTATCATACATGAAAATGATTGTCAATAGTTCGAGCTCATTATTGGTGGTGCATAAAGCGCAGAAACGGCGGTCCGCACGTCGCGGCGACCGCCCAAGAACGGTTCGATGGTCGATTCGACGGCAGGTTGTGAGAGGATGTCGCTGAGGGAGGGTGCGGTTTATAGAGGCGGCATTCCGCCCCTACTTGCGACGAGCGACCAGCACGTCGCGCTGTTTGATCACTCGATCCACGCGGTGCGCCAGCGCGTCGTAGGGGCTGCGCTCCAGCACGTCCAGCGACGGCTCGGCGGACACGAGGCTTGCCATGTCGGCGCGGTTGAAGCGCGTCGCGTCCCAAGCCATGACCAGGCAGCCGCCCGCCGGCAGGAGCGACGCCCACACCGGCAGCCCGCCGTTCAAGAGGTCGAACAGCGGACGGCTGTGCTGGATGCCATAAGGCAGGTCGGTAACGATCAGATGCGGCCTAAAGCCGGCGATCAACGCCGCCGACTCCTGCGTATCACCCAAGGCGAGCACGCAGCGACGGCCCGGCGCTGCGCCCAGATCGAACGTCCAGCGCCAGCCTAGCTTGCGCAGCCGCTCCTGTTTTTCCTTGACGCGGATGCGCTGCTCGCGCGCGAACTGGCGCACGAAGGCTGCGGACGACTTGACGTCCTGGTCGTCCTGCTCCACGCCTGCGGCCTCGGCCCCCAACATAAGCGCGGTGAACAACGTCGTGCCGCCGCCGGACAGCGGGTCGAAGACGCGCAGGCCGGACCACGGCTCGCTCGCAAAGGCGCTGCTGAAACGGGCGATGTTGCACATGAAATGGGTGAACAACTCATTGGTCTTGCCGCGATAGCGCCGCGTCATCGCCATCTCTGCGGGCAGCGCAGGCGTAAAGCCGGTCTCGATGGGCTGCAGGAAAGGCCCCGGCACGCCGCCCGCCTCGGCATAGGACAGGAAGTATGCACTGGTCATGGCAAGAGCGCCCAACTCGTAGCGGTCGCGCTCGTCCAGGTCCTGGCGCAACTCGTATTCCAGGTAGGCCTGCCCGCCCAGCGTCACCGGCTGCATTGCGCCGATCTTGCGCCCAACCGGCGACAGTTGCAATTCGTGCGGGGCCAGGTCTGCGGCGAGCGCACTGTACTGGGTGCTGCGTTGCGGCGCGAGTTGCGCCAATAGGGTAGGCAAGGCTTACTCCGGCAACACTAGGCCGCGCGCCCGGTACGCCGCCGCCGCCTCGCGTACGAAGGCCGCGGTTAACGTTGCGCCGTAGCCCGCGGCGAGCCGTTCAGCCATCTCCAATAGCGCCGTATAGGTGGAGCGGTTAGGACGCAGCGTCTCATACATCGCCAGCAGTTCCGCGTTCGGCACCGCGGTCAATTCCGCAGCGCAGCGCAGGTTTTCGGCAAGTTGCCGAAAGCCCGCATCCTCGGCGATCGCAGCCTGGGCGCGCAGCGTCTCCGCACTGACCTGCAGGTCGGCAATGGACAGGTCGCCCGAAGCCGCCGCAGCCAGATCGACTTCTGCCAGTCTGCGCCCGCTGGCCGCGGCCAGCCGATCCGCAGCGTGCTCCATCAGGGGATAGGCGCGGTCTTTCCGTTCGTTCATACTTCCGGCTCCCAGTCGAAGAAAAGCTCAGCGGGCGGCTCGTCGCGAATCTGCTCGGTCTCGCGCTGGTGCAGCAGCGTCGTCTTGACGATCAGCCGCAGGCGTGCGGCGTTGTCGATCTTGACGCCGACGGGCTTGACCGGCTCGCCCTTGGCGTAGCGCGCAGCGTTGCGCCCGATCTCCTCATAGGTCGCCAGCGTCAGGCTTGGCGACTGCGGAAACAGCTCCAGGTTATTGAGCCGCGCCAGACCCTGTTTATGGATCACAGTCGTGCCGCGCGATTGCAAGCCGATGCCGATGCCGGATCCGCTCAGTTCCGCCGCTATCTGGCCAATAGCCGCGCAGTCCGACGTGTGTTTGACGCGGACGATGCGCCCGATCAGCCCCTCCTTCGCCACGCCTGTTAAGATCGCCGCCAGCACCGCCTCATGATCGAGGCCGCCGATCGTGCGCGTCAACGCCGCGCCGAACGCAGGCCCAACCGCCAAGACGATCTCTGTTCGCGTGCCGGACTTGGCCGGCCCAACCTCCGCAAGCTTCTTCAACGGCGCGCCCACGTGATCCTGTACGAACGAACGCGGGGATTTGGCCTGCGGGATGCGCTGCACCTCCTCCCAGCGTGCGCCTGCCAAGCGATAGCCTGTGCCCGGACCGGCATAGTCGTTGGCGTCGTTGATGCCGCTGCGCACGCGGAAGTCCGCATCAAAGATAGCCGACGGCTGCAGGTAATCGCCTGCCACCCGCTGCCGGCCCATCTCCAGGATGTTGGCCGCAGTCCTGGCAAAACCGGCGCGGTGGAGCGCTGCGACTACAGCCGCCATATCGGCCTCTCCGGCCAAAAACGCGTCCGCTGCGGCCAAGTCGGCGACGACATCGCGCTCCGGCATGTCGTCGCTGCTGTGCGCATAGACTGCGGCCTCGATTTCCTCCTCCGTGATAGCGGGAAAGCCCAGCTCGGCATAGACGGCGCAGATGGCGGACGCAGCCTCGCGCCGGATGGCGACAACCTCTACCTCGCTCGCCGGGCGCACGCCCCCGTCCACCTGCATGTCGCGCTGCAACACGTTGTAGTCGTCCAGGTCCTCGGCGTCGAAGTTGCCGCCGCCGAACAGGTTGTCCCGCTTGGGCATGACGCTGTAGCCGGAGAAAATAAAGTCCGCGCCGGGGATGAACTGGAGCATGAGTTTGGCCGCCTTGCGGATCTGCGAGTGCGAAGCCAATGCGTCGTTGCCCGCGGCCACCTCCAGCCCCAGCAAGGAGGCGAGCAAGTTCTCGGCTAGCACGGCGCGCACGCCGCCAGGCAGCGATTCGGGCAGGGCGATGCACGAAATCGAACCATTCTGCACACCCTGACTGCCCGCCCCGCGCACCGCCATCAGACAGCGCGCCTCCAGATAGAGCATAGAGCAGCGCTCGGCGTTGCCCATCAGCGCCTCGGCGCCGGTCCCGCTGGTGAAGCGCACCTTTACCCCGCGGCTGGCATAGGCGGAGGCCAGGAAAGCCTTCGACCAGGGCGTGTCGTCTCCGTCCACGAAGGCGGCTTCGGTCCCATAAACGGAAAGCGTCTCGGCGTAGGTGACAAGGCCCTTCATGGCGAGGCGCAGCCCCAACGCCTCCTCGACGGCGCACTGCGTGAGCACGCCCCCGCGCCCGGTCTGCGTGCCGACGAGGATCGCCAGCGCGTTAAAAGGCGCGTTGCGCGCCACGCGCACCGTCGTTTCGACCTCGGCGAAGCCGCGCAGCGCGGCCTCGGCTGCGTCCGCGGCCAACAACGCCGGGTGCTCGCGCCAGTTGGTTACGTGGGCCTGATTGGCCGGGGTGCGCCGCACGCGCATCTTCGCCAGTCCGGACATCATCTCCAACACGTTCATGTGGCGGATGATATCGGTTAGTTTGGCAGGCGTACAGCCCGCGGCCAGGCGGCGCATGGCCTGCTGCGACACGTTGACGTCGACCAACATGCGCGCCAATTCGACGGAAGGCGTCGCCATCGCCTCTGCCGCAGCCGCCAGGTCGAGCGCGTGGTCGGCAATGAAAAGGTCGAGCGCGTCGAATTGCTCGCGTGGCCGTCCGTCCATCTCGCTGACACGCCCATCCACGATGCGCAAGCCGGGCTGCGGGTCATAGGGACTGTCGGTGACGACCAGCCCGACCTCCGGCCACGGTTCGATGAAAGTCTCTCGGTTAATATCGCGGCCAGCCAGCGCCTCAAAGCGCTTGGACCGCCGCGAGCTCTTATTCGTCATGTCACTCCCCTCTAGCGCCCGCCTCCGCCCATACCGGCGTCCGCTACCTCACCAGCGTCACGCCGGGCGTCTCCATCAATGCGACGACTTCATCCGGCGTAGTGACGAGCATGTCGCCGTACTGGCTCAAGCACAGAGCGGCCAGCACGACGCCCGTCTGTAACCCGTGGCGCAGGTCGCCGTCCAACCAGCCGTGGATCACGCCCGCGGCCAGCGCGTCGCCCGCACCGGGCCGGTCGATGATCATCACCGGCTTGGCCGGCTCGTGCAGCATCTGTTTTCCGTCCCAGGCGATCACGCCCTCATCCGCCAGAGTCAACACTACGACCTTGGCGCGGGTCAGGTCCGCCAATCGCCGCACAACTTCCTCGGCATCGCCGCTCAGGCCAAGCAGGTTTTTGGCGTCGCCGCGCCCGCAGAAGAACAGGTCGATGCCCTGCACCAGCGGGACGATGAACTCGCCGGCCTCTTGCGGCGACCACAGCTTGGAGCGAAAGTTGACGTCGAAGCTGATGGGGATGCCCGCCGCGCGGGCGCGGGCGCAAGCCTCTACCACGATCGCACGGCACCCGTCCGAGAGAGGCGGCGTGATGCCCGTTAGGTGCAGCAGCCGCGTATCCAGCAGATGGTCCCAGCGGATGTCGGCGGGCGTCAAGTTGGCGGCTACCGAGTCGGCACGGTCGTAGATCACTTGTGTGGCGCGCGGCGGTGATGCGAACTCCACGTAATAGGCCCCCATGCGCCCCGTGTCCGACCAGACCACGCCGTCCAAGTCCACACCGGCGACGCGCAGGTGGTTGGCCAGCCAACGGCCCAGAGGGCTGGCAGGCAGGCCGCCCGCCCAAGCCGTGCGCCGGCCCATGCGCGCCAGCGCCACAGTAAGATTGGCCTCAGCGCCGCCGGGGTACATGTCCAGCTTATCCGTTCGTTCCAAGCGTTCACCTGCCGGTACGCTCAACCGGATCATGGTCTCGCCTGTGGTGGTCACGTCGAAGCGTGCTGAGCGCGTCATTGGCCTTTCGCATCCTTCCATGCCGCGCGAATCTTGCGAGCGCGGGCGGCTAGGTCGTCCATCGATTGGTTCGGGCCGGTAACCAGCGCGCTGCCTAGACCGACCGCAGCCGCGCCGGCGCGGATGTAGTCGCCCACGTTGTCGGGCGTAACGCCGCCGGTCGGCACAAAGAGAATGTCGTCCAGCGGCGCGCGCAGCGCCTTGAGGTACTGCGGCCCCACAATGTCGGACGGAAAGAGCTTGAGCATCTTGCAGCCGGCGGCGTAGGCCGTCTGCGCCTCCGTTGGCGTGAAGACCCCGGGAAGGTGCAACACGTCGCGTGCCAGCGATAGCGCGGCCGTCGCCGGGTCGAAGTTGGGCGCCACGGTGAACTGTGCGCCCGCGGCCAGGGCTTGCTCAAACTGGGCCGCAGTGCGCACCGTACCCGCGCCGATCAACATCCGTTCGCCGTAACGATCACGCAGCAGGCGGATGCCTTCCAGCGCGCCGCTGGTGTTAAGCGTCACTTCCAGCGCCAGCACGGACGACGCGAGCAACGTGTCCGCAATCTCGAACAGTTTCTGTGCAGGGAAGTTGCCGCGCACGATCGCTACCAGTCCTTGCTCACCGATCAGCGCGCTGGTTTTCTCGATGTTGTCTGCCATTTCTTTCTCCTCGCTTGCCCCCGGCCTCTCTCGCCCGCGCTACACCGCGAACCAGGTCGTCCCAGGGTATTGGTAACGGCGCGCCGTCTCTTCGTCCAGTTCGACGCCGATGCCCGGCCTGTCGCTGAGACGGATATAGCCGTCTTGAATGATATCGGTTTTCTCACGGATGATCGTCGTCCAGTAGTCCCGGTGCAGCCAATGGAACTCCAGGACCAGGAAGTTGGGTACAGAAGCGCAGACGTGGGCCGACGCCATACTGCCCAGCGGCGACGCCACATTGTGCGGCGCAAAGGGGATGTAGTAGATTTCGGCCAGGTTGGCGATCTTGCGGCACTCCGACAACCCGCCGCACTTGGGAATGTCGGGCATGATCACGTCTACTGCCTGCTTCTCGATCAACTCGCGGAAGCCATGGCGCAGATAGAGATTCTCGCCGCTACAGATGGGCGTGGTCGTCGAACGCTTCACCGCGGCCATCGCATCGACGTTTTCAGCCGGAACCGGCTCCTCCAGCCACAGCAGGTGAAACCGCTCCAAGTCGCGTGCCAGCCGCACCGCACTCGGAACATCCAGCCGCGTATGTACGTCCGCGGCCACATCCACGCCCTTGCCGGCGGCAGTCGTCACCATCTCCACCAGGTTGACCATGCGCTCATGTTCCCATTGGCCCGCGGTGTAGTTGAAGCGATCCTTGACAAAGCCCTCGACTTCCTTGCCGTGATGCCCGTAAGCGTGAATGTCCAGGTCGATCTTGAGCGCCGTAAAGCCGCGCGCCAGCACCTCGTCGACCACGCGCTGGATTTCGCTGAAGTCCATGCCCGGCTCTACCTGGCAATCGGCATAGACGCGCACTTTGTCGCGGAACTTGCCGCCCAGCAATTCATAGATGGGCGTGTTCAACGCTTTACCCTTCAGGTCCCACAACGCGATCTCCAACCCGGTCAGCGCCGTGATCAGCGCGCCGGCAAAGCCCCCGTCAAAGACATGGGCGCGGCGGAGTTCCTCGAAGATGGCGTCTATGGCGAACGGATCCCGTCCGATGAGCTTAGGGGCCAGAGACTGGAGGATAGCAATCGCTTGCACCCCTCCGTGCACACACTCTCCTACGCCCGTGACGCCGGCATCCGTTTCCACCTTGACCCACAGATGCATGCCATGTCCTCGCGTGGCAGCGGTTTTCACGGCGGTGATTTTCATCATCACTCCTCCCCGACAAAAATGGACGGCAAGCGAGACTCGTACAGCCCGTAGTGTATTGTGGAGGCTGTGATCACTCAAACAATGCGCCTGCTCACGCCCGGCGTCATTCGTCCCAGCAGGAGCCTTCCAACGACAACTCGTTCAGGCTGAGCGCGGTCACGCCGCTAGGGTCCAGCGTGATGCGGTAACGCCGCCACGGCACATAGAAATAAGTATAGCCGCGCAGGCAGACCTCGGTAACGCTCTCCTCGCCAAAGGGCAGTTCGCCGCGTGCTTCCAACTCCGTATGGCGAATGTCTTCCAAAGCAAGGCGTTGCACCCAAGCGCCGGTGATGCGGTATGTGTACTCAGCCGAACGCTGGGCGTTCACAGCCAGACGCAGGTCTTCGCCATCCGGGCGGGGCTGCGGCGGATCGAGCACGCGGGGCAGAACCGCCCAGGGCAGGATCGCGACAAAGACGATGAACACAAGTTTAGATCGCCACGAACGATTCCACCATTGAAACCCAACGCCTAACAGCCGCCAGACCAGACTGGCGGCTAGCCAGAGCAGCCATAGCATCTGCAAATTCAACATAAAATCCAGAACCGCCGTCTGGCTCCCGCCTGCCAGGTCGATGCGGGCAAAGGGCAACGGATAGCCGCGCCAACCTGGGCAGCCCAACGGGCAGCCGGCATAATACGGCGGCGTGACGAACATGTAGTAGCTGCCAATGCACAACAGCAACGCGGCCAAAAAAGTCCCCGTCATAATGCGGAACCAATGCCGCGTCTGCTGCCGCCACCAGATGCCGAGCAGAAGCAGCAAAACAACGCCGAACCCGGCTAAGCCCAGATGCCGCCAGTCGGCGAAGATCACCCAGTCTTGCGGCCATGAAGAAAAAGACGATTCAGGCATAGGGCTTGCCGTAACGCATCATTGCTGCGCAGACGCCGCTATTGCAGGTCCAACAGCGCATCGGGCGCCGCCCAGCAGAGGAAGCCGCGTGACATGGTTTCGGGCAGCGCGACGAGGGCTTGCGGTCGGTCCGCGCCGTTCCAGCGCGCTAGTTCTAGCATGCCCGTCGCCGCGCCGGAAACCATAAGCGTATAGCTGCCGTCCTGGCAGACGGCGAAATCGCGCAGTTGCACCTGGTTGGGGAACAGGTAGCTGGTTGCCGTGACCTCACCCGCCGGCTGATCCGGAGCGGGCAACTGGACGCGCACCACGCCGAAGCGGTCAACGCCAAACGTGTCGCCCGGCGCAAAACGGCTGCGCGCCAGGATCAGGCGGTCATTTCCCTGCCAGGCCAGGTTGGGTGCGAGGAACTCGAAACGGTTCTCGCTGGCATAGACGGTGCGGATCGTGCTGGCTCCTCGCCCCGCCAGCGTCAGCACGCGCACCGTGTTGGCTGGGCGAATGAAGCCCGACGTCAGGCTAGGGCGCTCCGGATCGTAGACGAAATAGGCCAGCTTGGTCCCGTCCGGGCTGACCTGCAGCGGGCCGCGATAACTTTCCGGCGTCAGCAGCAATTGCGGCATGCCCGTGGCCGCGCCTTCTCCCTGTTCATCCAGCGTGATCGACAGGCGGAACACACCCATATACAGCCCTTGTGCGTCCGTGTTCACCGTGTCAACCAGCAACGTAGCGGCGACAAGCGCGCCCGTAGCCGGGTCTGTTTGGGGGGTTACTGAGAGCAAGCTAGGCGATAACGGCGCTTCGATCAGTTCGCTGCCCGTCGCGAAAAGCTGGCCGCTCGCCCGCAGACGCAAGACGATGCGCCCCTGTTCAGGGTCGAAATGCCAAAGCTGCCAATGATCCAGACCGGCCTGGGGCGTCTCAATCCACCACAGCCCGCCCAACGCATCAGCGACCACGCCATGCAGCGTGTGGAACGGCTGGGCCTGGACCTCGACGCCGACGCCGTCCTCCCGCACCCAGGTGAAGCGGACCGCGCCACCGCGCACATTGCCAGGGCTGATAACGACGCCCTGGCCCGGATCGCCGCTTGCCCAGACCGCCTCCTGCTCGTCGATCCACAATTGGCGCAGCGTGCCTGCGGTCTCCAGCAAGTAGATGCCAGACTCCTCGCGGCTGCCCATCAGCGCTACAGCCGACCCGCCGGCGACGGCTTCAGCCAGATCAGGCCGCGCCGTCACTTTGGACCGTTCGACAGGCGGACCGGCGGCTATGCGCACCGCCTGTGCGGCCAATGCAGCCGGGTTATCAACCGCCGGCGCGCCTTGGACATAGATGCGCGCTCCCGGCGTCAGCATGCCGGTTTGCGCCGGTATCCATGCGGCGGGAAACGCGCCGAACAACCCGCTCCACACCTGGAGTTCCGCCGTATCGACGAGGACCGACCAGACGCCGCCATCATCGGCCGCGGCCGCGATCGCACCTACAACAGTGGCCGGCTCCGCCGCAATCGTCAGCGCGTACTCACCGCTGCCCGGCGGCGGCGCCACGATCTGCGGGGCCGGTTCGGCAGCGGCCTGCTCGATCAAAGGCGTGGGCCGCGGCGTAGCCGTAGACGTCGGGGTCGGGCTGAGAGTCGGCGTCGGCGTGCCCGGCGTCGGCGTAAAGGTGGGCGTGGGCGGGATCAGCGGCGTGCCGTCGGCGTAATAGCGCGGCAGAAACGCCGTATTGCCCGCCAGTTGCAGCAGTTCAAGCGCTAGCCAACCTGTCAGCCGGTGACGTTCGTCGTTCGGCTCGTTGACGCGCAACAGCACCCACTGCTCGTCTTCCGTGATGCCGTAGAGATCGACATTCATCCCGTAGCTAAGCTGTCCGATGGTCACCCAAGTGGTATCCGGCCCGCCGCGCAGATTTGCGGGCGCCCGGAAGACCGTCGCCCGCGCCAACGGCGCCTGGTCATCCGGAATGCGCGGCACAGGATAGGGCGGGTCGGTCGGGGTGGGCGTGGGGGTATCCGTCGGCGTCGCGGTCGGCGTAAAGGTCTCTGTCGGCGTGCTGGTGTCGGTTGGCGTCGGGGTTGCGGTCGGCGTATCCGTCGGCGTAGGCGTATCGGTAGGCGTCGGTACGGGCGTGTCCGTAGGCGCCGGCGTGTCCGTCGCCGTAGGCGTTGGCGTCTCGGTGTCAGGCGGCGTTGCGGTCAACGTAGGCGTGGCCGTATCTTCCGCATCGGCTGCCTGCGGAACGTCCGTATCTGTGGGCGTCGGCGTGATGGTCGGCGTCGGCGTAGCGGTTGACGTCGGCAGAGGCGAGGCCGGCGTCACCAAAGCGTCATCCCAATACGGGGGCGAATCGAGCAGCGCGTTGAGCCGGTATTCGCCGCTTGGCCCCTGGTCGAAAACCGCGACATACGAACGCTCGCGGTCGCCATTATCGAACAGGCGCAGTTGCCGGGTGACATCGTGGCCGAACAATTCGCGCCCGTTCTCGTTGAGATAGATGCCGACCCACAGCCCCGGCTGGTACAGGCCCATGTCATACGCCTGCTGCAGGAGGTCTATACGGCTGACATGGTTGGATGCAGCGCCGACGTCGGTTGTCTGCAGCGCGGCCAGAACATGCGCCAGAGCGGTCAGCGGCGTCGAGACCAGAACGGCGTCCTCCAAATTGTAGCCGGGCCTAACCACGCCCGAAAGCTCCTGGGCGTCCTCGATCGAGACAAAACGCCACAGCGTTGCGGCCCACTGCCGCGCAAACGGAGGACGCTCAACGAAGGCTTCCGGCGCGTCCAAGCGCTCGCGCAGCCCGCCTGTCGCGGCCAGCGGCGCAATGATCTGGATGTCGGGCAACAGGCTTTCGGCGGACTCCTGCACCTGAAACTGGCTGCCGGCCGCCTCTATCGACCACAGCGGGTCCTCGCGGCTCCGCCACAGAGAAGCGAACTCGCCGCCCGGCTGAGGCTGATACAGCACATTCACTCTCAGGAGCGGGTTCATCTCCGGACGCTCCACCAGCAGCACATGAAGCCGCCCCAAGAAATCGGACCGGATCGCGCCATAGGTCACCCCGGCCAGCAACGTCCGGTAATCGACGCCGGCCTCGGACGTCGACAGCACGGGCAGCAAGTCTTGGCTGCGCACCCGGTTGCGGTCGTTCGGTTCGCGCCAGAACAGCATTGGCAGCGCTTCGCCGGACGGCGTGCGCGGGGCGACGAGCGCAGCCCACGGGCTGCCCGCCAGTTCGAAATAGGTGGCCGGCACAAAGAGCAGCCCTTGTTCCTGTGCGATGCCGCGCAGCAGCGACTCTGCCCGCGCGTTGTCGAACTCCTCCATCCCAGCCGAATTCAAACCTTCCTCGGCCAGGGCGCGAAAACGCACCGCCCACTCCTCCGGAGAAGCGGGCGTGGCGGTCGGCGTCGGCGTCTGCGTCGGCGTCCATGTAGGCGTCGGCGTCAGCGAGGGGGTAGGCGTCTCGGTGGGCGTGGGGGTATCGATTACGGTGGGCGTGGCGGACAACTGGGCCACCAACTGCGCCTGCACGGCCAGCAGTTCTTCGCGGACGCGCAGCCTGCCGCGCGCCAGCCCGGCGTTATAGGCGACGATCAACGCCACGATGATAAGGATGATGCCGGCGCCGGCAGCCTGGAGGCGTTGCTTGTTCTCAGGCATCAATTAGCGACGTTGATGGTAACCCGGCAGGGCGGCGGAAAGTTGCCTGTCTGATCGACGACGACCAGGCGCAGCGTCCAAACGCCGTTGCCCAGTGCGTTCGTGTCGAAACTCGCCAGCACGTTGTTGACGACCGGACCATTGCCTCCCGCGATGTAGACATAGCCTTCGGTTGCATCAGCGCCGGGCGCGAACTCCACCTTATAATACTGAAACTGCTCATGCGTGGCGGTGCCGATCACATTGAGCACGCCGCGCACGCTCTCGTTGTTGCCTGGCCGAATGAAGGCGGAGCGATCGTCAGGACAAGCCGGCGCTTGCACAACCTGCGCAACCGGCTCCGGCGTCGGCGGTTCGGGCGTCTCCTCAAAAAGCGCGATTTCTTCGACAGGCGGCTCGGTCGGCGCCGCGTCGGCGATCGCCTCCGGCGTGATGGTGGGCGTCGGCGTCGCCGGCAGAGGCGTATTGGTGGGCGTGGGCACAAAGGGCAGGGGCGGCGTCGGGGCGCGCGCCTCTGCCACCAGCGGCTCAACCGCCGTCGCCAACGTCGTGCTCACGAAATAAGTTAGGCCCATCGCCAACAGCAGGATCATGGCGACCGCAAAAATGCTATATGTGTCGCGGATGGCCTTCTCGCGCTCCAGCGAAAACACCGCTTGTCGCCGCTCCGAGCGCACAAGCCATATCTTGTATATATGGTACAAGGCAACCAATCCGCAAGTCGCGTAGATCCAGGGAGCATACGTGGCGACATACTGGATAATGATGCCCATAGTACAGGATAGTCTACCGCATCGGGAATGATAGCGCCAAAACAATCCGGAATCATCGACAGATGCCGGCCGCATGCGTACTTTAGTCCTATACAGGGGCGCGGCCGATTTGGACTTGCCGATGCTGTTCGATATGATGCAAACTGTCTTCCTGCCTGACACGCAAGCCTAGAGGAGAACGTATGGACTTTGATGCTGTGTTCCGCTCGCGTCGCAGCAATGTAAGAGCGACGCGCGGCATGGTGGCAACCAGCCAGCCGCTCGCCGCCATGGCCGGACTGGACATGCTCAAGGCGGGCGGCAACGCCGCTGACGCCGCAGTCGCCACGGCTGCCATGCTCAACGTCGTCCAGCCGACCAGCACCGGTATCGGCGGAGATTGCTTTGCCCTCTATTGGGATGCCAAGACCAAGCAGGTCACAGCGCTCAACGGCTCCGGCCGCGCGCCCGCGGCCGCGTCGATCGACGAGATCAAACGTCTCGGCTACGCTAAGATGCCCGCCTTCACCGGCCACGCCGTCAGCATCCCCGGCACGGTCGCCGGCTGGAGCGATCTGCTCCAACAGCATGGCCGCATGTCTCTTGCCGACGTTCTTCAGCCCGCCATCTGGTACGCCGAGAACGGCTACCCCGTCAGCGAGATCATCGCCCGCGGCTGGGCTTCACAGGTCAAGAAGCTGTTGCGCAGCCCGGATTGGGCGAGCGGCGACCTCGACAACGGCCCCGAACAGCCCAGCGGCCATGAACTGCTCATCGACGGTCGCGCCCCCCAGCCCGGCGAGTTGATGCGCATCCCCACCCTGGGCGAGACCCTGCGCGGCATCGCCGCCGGCGGGAAAGACTACATCTACCGCGGCGAGTTCGCCCGCAAGCTCAGCCGTCACGTACAGCAGTACGGCGGCTGGATCACCGAGGCGGACATGGCGGCGCACATCTCCACATGGGACGAGCCCATCTCCGCCGGCTACCGCGGCGTCACCCTCTACGAGTGCCCGCCCAACGGCCAGGGGCTCGCCGCCATCATCGCCGTCAACCTGGCCGCAGGCTTCGACCTGGCCGCCATGTCGCCCGCCGACCGCGTGCACACTATGATCGAATGCATGCGCCTGGGCTTTGCCGACGCCCAGCAGTGGGTCTGCGACCCGCGCGTGTCGGACATACCGCTGGACGAACTGGTCAGCACGGCCTATGCCGCCCGGCGCCGTGCGCGTATCAACCCGCAGGTTGCAGCCCAAAACGTGCCCTACGGCGACCCCATGGCCGGCTCCGATACGGTCTACCTCAGCGCCGTCGACGGCGAAGGCAACGCGTGCAGCTTTATCAACAGCCTATACATGGGCACAGGCTCCGGCCTGGTCGTGCCCGGAACCGGCGTCAGCTTGCAGAATCGCGCAGCGCTCTTCGTACTCGACCCTGATCACCCCAACGCGCTCGCCCCGAACAAGCGGCCCTATCACACCATCATCCCGGCCATGACCACGCGCGACGGCGAATTGCACGCCAGCTACGGCGTCATGGGCGGCTACTCTCAGCCCCAAGGCCATTTTCAAATGCTCGTCAACCTGATCGACCTGGACATGTCGCCGCAAAAAGCGCTGGATATGCCGCGCTGGCAACTGGCCTGGCCGGGCAACGGCGTGGGCGCGCTCGACCCGGGCGGCCTGATCGAGATCGAAGAGGGGTGGGACTTTGCCGTGCTGGCAGAGTTGACGCGCCGCGGCCATCGCCTGGCGCCCATCGACGGCTTCAGACGCACCGTTTTCGGCATGGGCCAGATCATTCTGCGCGACCCGGAAACCGGCGTCCTCACCGCCGGCAGCGAGCCGCGCAGCGACGGCTGCGCCGTGGGATGGTAGGAGCGGGGCTTGCGCCCGCCCGTGTGCATGTCGGAGTGTGCAACATATGGATCAATACCAGGGTCCCAGAATACAAGGCCGCCAACTGACGGCTCGCCCCAGCTATTTCGAGCAGTTCGCAGCCAAGATGCGTGCCGCGGGCCAGCCGGAGTTGGCGATCGACATTTTTCACTTCTACTATGACCGGTTGCTGGCCGGCGCCACCGGCTACATCGACCGCCGGGAAGCCCTGCCCGTGCGCGCGCTGCCCAGCTATGAAGAACTCAGCAAACGGTACGAAACAGCCGGCGCCGACGCGCTCGACCGCACCGTGATCCTCAAGCTCAACGGCGGCCTGGGCACGAGCATGGGCATGAGCGGGCCCAAATCCCTCCTGCCGGTCAAAGGCGAACTGACCTTCCTCGACGTCATCGTGCGCCAGACGCTGCACATGCGCCGGACCGCAGGCATCCGTCTGCCGCTCGTGCTGATGAACAGCGTCAGCACGCGGCCCGCCACCGAAGCCGCGCTCGCCCGCTATTCTGACTTCCGCCAGGATATACCGGTCGACTTTGTGCAGCACTGGAAGCCCAAGATCGACAAGAAAACGCTGCAGCCCGCCGCCTGGCCCGCCGACCCTGAAAAGGAATGGTGCCCGCCTGGCCACGGCGACATCTACGTGTCGCTCATCACCAGCGGCATGCTCGACGCCATGCTCAACGCCGGCTATGAATACCTCTTCGTCAGCAACTCGGACAACCTGGGCGCGCTGCTGGACACGCGCATCCTGGGCTATCTGGCCGCCGAGCGCATCCCCTTCCTCATGGAAGTCGCCAACCGCACCCTGGCCGACAACAAGGGCGGCCACCTCAGCGTCCGCCCGGACGGACAGCTAATCCTGCGCGAGCTGTCGCAGTGTCCGCCCGAAGAGCGCGAGATGTTCCAGGACATCAATCGCTACCGCTACTTCAATACCAATAATCTCTGGCTGCACCTTCCCACGGTCTACGAAGTCATGCGCCGCCGCGGGGGCAAGCTCGAACTGCCGCTGATCCGCAACGAGAAGACCGTCGACCCCACCGATCCGGAGTCGCCGCGCGTCTACCAGCTGGAGACTGCTATGGGGTCGGCCATCGCCCTATTCGAGGGCGCGCAGGCCCTGCGCGTGCCGCGTATGCGCTTCGTGCCGGTCAAGAAAAACAACGACCTGCTTGTTCTCTGGTCAGACGTGTATGAGTTGACCGAGGAATGCCATCTGCGCCTGTCGCCGGCGCGCCACACTTACCCGCTGCACCGGCCGCCGCTCGTCAAGCTGGACGACCGCTATTACGGCATGATCGACGACCTGCGCCGTCGCTTCCCTCACGGCGCGCCATCGCTGATCGAATGCACGTCGCTGACGGTGGAGGGCGACGTCCGCTTCGGCCGCAACGTCGCCATCAGGGGAGCGGTTCGCCTCGTCAACGACGGCGCGGGGCCGCTGGTCATCGAAGACGGCGCGGTCATCACCGACGGCTAAGCTTCCAATACACGCCAATACAAAAGACACCGAGCCTCTTAACGAAGCTCGGTGTCTGACCCTCTCAGTCACCCAGGCTAGCGATACACAACCCTCTACATGACTCGTGACGCCCTAGTTGCCGGTGATCATCTTCTTGACCGAGATCTTCTTCGGCTTGACCGCCTCGGTCTTGGGCAGGCGCAGCGACAGTACGCCGTTCTCATGTGTCGCTTCGACCTTGTCTGCGTCGACGGGCAGAGGCAGCGTTACGCTGCGGGTGAAGCTGCCGAAACGGCGCTCGCGCAGGTGATAGTTGCGCTCCTCCACGTCCTTCTCTTCCTTCACCTCGCCCTTGATCGTCAACATATTATCGGTCAGCGTGATCTCAACATCGTTGGGGTCTACGCCCGGAATGGACGCCTTGACCATGTAGGATTCCTGATCCTCGGCGACGTCCAATGCTACCGGGAAATCCTCCAGCCGCCGCGACCACAGCCGCGGGGTGTCGAAAAACGCTTCATCGAAAGCGCGGTCCATCATCTCTCGCATGGTCGTCATTTCGCGGAAGGGGTCCCATCTCATCAAACTTGCCATTGGTCATCCTCCTGTACATCAGACTTCGATTACCTATGTTTTACGCTTCAGTCGGGATGAATCGGGCGGGCTTCTGCGAGAGCGCTCAGGCCCGCCCATCAAGCTTTCATATCTTCAGTATAGTCACAACACGTTAGACCGTTATAAGCGCAGCGTTAGTGTTTTGTCTACACTACCCCAACGCGGCCGCTACGCCTCGAGCACTTCCACGCCCGTGAACTGCAATTCGCCGTTCACGACATCGACCACTACATGCTCGCCCTCCAGCAAGTCGCCCTGCAAAATCTTGGCGGCTAGCGGGTCGGCGATACGATGCTGGATCACCCGCTTCAACGGTCGGGCGCCATAGGCCGGGTCGTAGCCCTCGTCCACCAGCAGCGTCTTGGCGCTATCGGTCAGTTCAAGCGTCATCCCACGGTCAGCCAACAGCTTGCGCAGCCGTTCGAGCTGGATCTCCACGATCTGCTTCAATTGCTCCTTGTGCAGGGCGTGGAAGATGACAATCTCGTCCACACGATTCAGGAACTCGGGGCGGAAATGCGTGTGCAGCACCTCGCGCACGCGGCGCTCCACTTCCTCGTCGACGCCCGCCACGTCCAGAATGTACTGGCTGCCCAGGTTGCTGGTCATGATGATGATCGTGTTGCGGAAGTCGACGGTACGGCCTTGACCGTCGGTCATGCGCCCGTCGTCGAGCACCTGCAACAGCGTGTTAAAGACCTCCGGATGCGCCTTCTCGATCTCGTCGAAGAGCACCACCGAATAGGGTCGGCGGCGCACGGCTTCGGTCAGTTGCCCGCCTTCGTCATAGCCGACGTAGCCGGGCGGCGCGCCGATCAGCCGGGCGACGGTATGCCGCTCCTGGTACTCGCTCATGTCGATGCGCACCATGCTCTGTTCGTCGTCGAACAGGAACTCGGCCAATGCCCGCGCCAACTCGGTCTTGCCCACGCCCGTCGGCCCCAGGAAGATGAAGCTGCCGATGGGCCGGTTGGGGTCTTGCAGGCCGGCGCGGCTGCGGCGGATGGCGGAGGCCACCACGGACACGGCCTCATCTTGGCCGACGACACGCTTGTGAATCTCCTCCTCCATACGCACGAGTTTGGCGCGCTCGCCCTCCATCAGCTTGGCGACCGGAATGCCCGTCCACTTGCTCACGACTGTGGCGATCTCTTCGCTATCCACCTCTTCCTTCAGGAGCGCGCCGCTGGCCTGCGCCATGCGCACGCGTTCCTCGGCCTGGGCCAACTCCTGCTCCAATTGGCGCAACGTGCCATAGCGCAATTGCGCCGCTTGCTCCAGGTTGTAGTCGCGCTCGGCCTGCTCGATCTGAACGTGCACGCGCTCGATCTGCTGCTTCAAATCGCGCACGCGCGCGATGGTGTCGCGCTCCGCCTGCCAGCGGCTCGTCAACTGAGCGCTGGATTCCTTCAGGTTCGCTAGTTCTTCCTCCAGCGCGGCGAGTCGCTGCTTGCTCGGCTCGTCCTTCTCCTTCTTCAGGGCCTCGCGCTCGATCTCCAACTGCATCACCTGGCGGTCGATCTCGTCCAGTTCCTGCGGCTTAGAGTCGATCTGCATGCGCAGGCGGCTCGCCGCCTCGTCGATTAGGTCGATCGCCTTGTCCGGCAAGAAGCGGTCGGTGATGTAGCGATGGCTCAACGTCGCCGCAGCGATGGTAGCGCCGTCCGTGATGCGCACGCCGTGATGGCTCTCATACGCGCCCTTCAGCCCGCGCAAGATGCTGATCGTGTCCTCCACGGAAGGCTCGTCCACGAACACGGGCTGGAAGCGGCGCTCCAGCGCGGCGTCCTTCTCGATATGCTTGCGATACTCGTCGAGCGTCGTGGCGCCGATGGCGTGCAGTTCGCCGCGCGCCAGCATCGGCTTAAGCATGTTGGACGCGTCCATTGCGCCCTCGGCTGCGCCCGCGCCGACCAGGGTATGCATCTCGTCGATGAACAGGATGATCTGCCCAACCGAGTCGCTGATTTCCTTCAGCACCGCCTTGAGCCGTTCCTCGAACTCGCCGCGATACTTAGCTCCGGCTACCAATGCGCCGATATCGAGCGCCACCAGCCGCTTGTCGCGCAGCCCGGCGGGCACATCGCCTTTGACAATGCGCTGCGCCAACCCCTCGACGATAGCGGTCTTACCTACGCCCGGTTCCCCGATCAGCACCGGGTTGTTCTTGGTGCGCCGGCTGAGAATTTGCACCACGCGCCGGATCTCCTCGTCGCGGCCGATGACCGGGTCGAGCCTGCCTTTGCGCGCGTCCTCCGTCAGGTCGCGGCCATACTTCGCCAGCGCCTCATACTGGGCTTCGGGCGTGTCGGTCGTGACGCGCTGGCTGCCGCGGATGCCGGCCAACGCCTGCATGATGGCGTTGTAGTCCACGCCGTGACGCGCCAACAGGTCGCGCGCCTTGCCCGCAATTGATGCCATCGCCATCAACACGTGCTCGGTCGAAACGTACTCGTCCTTCATGGCGCCGGCGATCTCTTGCGCCTCGCGCAACACGGCGACGATCTCGCGACCCTGGCGCACTTCGGCAGCGGCGCCGGTGGCGCGCGGCTTGGCGGACAGCGCTTGCTCCACACTCTGGAGCAACATGGCCGTGTCCGTGCCGATTTTGTTCAGCACCGCAGGCACGACGCCCCCTTCTTGCGCCAACAGGGCAAGAAGCAGGTGTTCCGGGTCTACCGTCGCATGGTTGTACTGCTCAGCGAGGCTCTGCGCCTGCTGCATCGCCTCGTGCAGTTTTTGTGTCATCTTATCGGGCCGCATAAGCTGCCTCTCCTCCTCAAATTCTAGTTGGTGGCATCCTTCCGGAAAACCGCTGTTCTCTGGAAGGCAGTATGAATCCCACAATCTCCTCTCAGCATACCCGCGTGACATAAGAATCACGCTTGCCCTGTGTTAGTGTCGCGTATGCGA
>CAYXRG010000029.1:0-47421 GCA_964467575.1 uncultured Caldilineaceae bacterium
GCGTGTGGATTATAGCATAGGTTCATGGGCGTGCCAAGTAATTTTCGCCCGTCCGGGTACAAGGCGCGAGGGGAATCGCGCGCACGACTTGCGACTTGCGGATTCGCCGCGCCGATTTTGCAGATTGGACGGGGTGGGGTATACTAGGTGACGGCATCGGGGCGTAGCGCAGCTCGGTAGCGCGCATCGTTCGGGTCGATGAGGTCGGAGGTTCAAATCCTCTCGCCCCGACTGCTCTTCCGGCGTCAACCTGGTTATGGGTTGGCGCCGGTTTCTTTTTCCCCAATCTGCAGCTTACCGATCGTGCTTTCGACGCACGTCCGTCTAGACGCTTGTCGCATTCGGCGCCGCCAAGCTTGCGCGACAATGCGGGCAAGGAATTGCTCCGGTTGAGGCGCCGGCGGGACGGGCGAGCGTTCGCCCGGAAGGGAGGCCAATGATGAGGGTGCGATCCAGAAAGCAAGTGGATCTGAATACCTACGAGCTTCAGACGTTGACCCCCGTTCAGGTGAGGCCGCTGATCTGGCGGTATGCGACGAAGACCGGCGATCTCGTGCCATATACGCACGTACACCGGTTGGGGTCCGAGAGCGGACTCGGCTCATGGCTCCAAGTCGCTCTGGCCATAATCGTGGGGATGGCGCTATCGCCGTTCATGCTCAGCCTGCCCATCCTCCTTGCTCTTCTGGCGGGCTAGACGGTGGTCCTGCTTGCGCGTTGCGCGTCCTGTTGCAACGCGGCGAAGAGCCGATCATGGCCAATCCTCAGGGACGGATCGTAGCAGCGGATAGCCAAAGGCCGAAAACGTGGGCGGCTGCGGACGTCGCCAGGGCAGGCCGGATCACGCCGGCTAGGCCATAGACGCCCAGCACAGCAAAGGCCGTCACGACCGCGGCGGCCATCATCGTGCGCCCGCGTTCCGGCATCCAACTCCACAAGCCTAGCGCGAACAACGTGACCAGCGGCCCGGCTGCGGGGAAGAGCAGCCGGCCCTGATCCGTGCCCAACGCCAGCAGCGAGTAACGCCAGATGCCCGCAGCCGTCAACGCAACCGACAGCGCCAACAGCGTAAGCGCAGGGCGCGCAGGCGCTTGCCCGCGCGTCAACCAGAACTTGACTACGCCTGCCAGGGCAAGGATGGACGCGGCAGCCAGCAGCCAGTAGATCCATTCCGGCATGGGGATATGACCGGCGCCGCCGAACTTGCCCCAGAAGGAGCGGAACCATCCCGATAACAGCCAGGTCGTGTCCGCCCAACTCCAGGGCGCTGTGCGCACGTCCACGGTTTGGCGGGTGAGCTCCAGGCCAAGCGGGTCGCCGTAGAGTCGCCAGTTGCGCAGGAGCCAAGGCGATGCCAGCGCCAGGGCAGGAGCGACGACGGCGAGAGACGCAGCGAGCCAGCGACGCCAGGATGCGACGGCGACGCGCAGCCAGGCGGCGATGGTCGCGCCTGTAGGCGAATGGCCATCTGCCGCGCCGAGCAGGACGGCGAGAAAGACGACGGGCCACAGTGCGGCAACGCTGACCTTGACGAGCAGGCCCAAGCCCATCACGAGGGGCGTCCACCAGCCGTGCGGCCAGCGGCTGCGCCCGCGCAGGATGGCGAGCGCACCCCAGACGGTGAGCGCGCCGAGCAGGGCCGCGGCGTTGTCATTGTTGATGCTCCCGCCGATGAAGGCGAATTCAGGGATGAAGGCCAGGATGCCCGCGGCGAAAAGGGCGATTCCAGGTCGGGCGGGCAGAGCAGCGCGCGCCAGGCCGTAGGTCGCGGCGACGGCGGCCGTACTCAGCAGGACGGACCAGAAGCGCGCCAGACGAAAGGCAAGCACGTTCCCGTGCCAGGGCCAGCTTTCGCTGGGCGGATGTACGAAGAAGTTGGGCGACCAGTTGGGGCCAGGCTGAATGTTGACGCCGGGGTTGGGCTGCAGGAACAGGCCCAACTCGGAGCCTGCCAGCGACGTGGCTGCGGCCGCCGTGGCGTGGTAGAGCGGCGGATGCTTGCTCTGCGTGACGTGTGGGCCGACGGGTAACGCGCGCTCGTTGGCGAGGTAGACGACGTAGGCCCAGTGGTCGGCCTCGTCGGGCGCCTCGCCCAACGGGTTCCACACGGCATAAGCGCCGGCGAGCAACGCGTGGGCGAGGAGCAATCCGAGCAGAACCAAGCGCCGGGGGCCGCGTTCCATGCTAGGTCTCGGCGGCCTCGCTTTCCTCGGAATCCGAGTCGAGGGCGGCGGGTTCTTCCTTGAGCGAGCGCAAGTGCGGGAAGAGGATCACCTCGCGGATGGTGTCCTTATCAGTCAGGAGCATGGTGAGGCGGTCGACGCCCATGCCGAAGCCGCCGGTAGGCGGCATGCCGTAGCTCAACGCCTCGATGTAGTCCTCGTCGATGGGATGGGCTTCTTCGTCGCCGTGGCGAGCCCGGTAGTTCTCGTCAATGAAGCGCTGCAACTGGTCGATGGGGTCGTTGATCTCGCTGAAAGCGTTGCAAAGCTCCATGCCGGCGGCGAAGCCCTCGAAGCGCTCCACCTGCAGCGGGTCATCCGGATCGCCCTTGGCGAGCGGGCTGACGTCGCGCGGGTAGTCGATGAGGAAAGTCGGTTGGATGAGGTTCGGCTCGACGTGTCGGGCAAGCAGGCTGTCGACCAGTTTACCCCAATTGCTGTTGGGGTCCGGGTCGTGGCCGATGCCGCGCATGGCTTCCGCCAACGCTTCCGCTTCGGGATAGGCTTCGTAGTCGATGCCCGTAGCCTGGCGGATGGCGTCGCGCAGGGTTAGCCGCTGCCAGGGCGGAGCGAGGTCGATTTCGTGGCCCTGATAGGTGATGGTTGTCCCGCCGGTGACTTCCTGGACGACGAAAGCGACCATCTCCTCGGTGCGGCGCATGACGCCTTCGTAGTCGGTGTAGGCTTCGTAGAACTCAAGTTGCGTGAACTCGGGGTTGTGCTTGAAGCTGACGCCCTCGTTGCGGAAATCGCGGCCGATCTCGTAGACGCGGTCGTAGCCGCCCACGATCAGCCGCTTGAGGTATAGCTCGAAGCTGATGCGCAGGTAGAGGTCCTGGTGAAGCTGATTGTGGTGCGTGATGAAGGGGCGCGCCGCGGCGCCGCCGTAGATCGGCTGGAGGATCGGCGTCTCGACCTCAAGGAAGCCTTCGTTGTCGAGATAGCGGCGCAGCGCGGCCAGCGTCTTGGCGCGGGTGACGAACACATCGCGCACCTCGGGGTTGGCGATCAGGTCGACGTAACGACGACGGTAACGCGTCTCGCGGTCGCGCACGCCATGCCACTTGTCGGGCATGGGCCTGAGCGCTTTGCTCAGGAACTGGATGTCGGTCGCTTCGACGCTCTGTTCGCCCGTCTTGGTCGTAACCAGGGGGCCGGTGACGCCGACGAAGTCGCCCAAGTCGACAAACTTCTTCCAGATGTCGTTGTACCAACCGTCGGGCAGATTGTCGCGGCGCACGACGATCTGGATCTGACCGCTTCCGTCTTCCAGGTCGGCAAAGCTCATTTTGCCCATGATGCGGATGCGTTTCAGGCGTCCGCAGACGGAGACCGTGGCGCCGGGGTCGGAGTCGCCGTCGAAGAGGGCGCGCGCCTGGGCAATGGTGTGTGTGCGGCGCACCCTGGCCGGGAACGGGTCGATGCCGGCGGCTTTGATCTGTTCGAGGTTATGGAGCCGCGACAGTTCCTGGTCGGATAAGCGTTCCGGATCGAAGAGGTAGCGGGAAGATTCGGCCACGATTTATCGTCCTTTTTGCTGTACGGGTTGGGCGAGGCTATTCGATCTTGAGAATCTCGAACACAATCTCGCCGCCAGGCGAGGCGACAGCGACACGGTCGCCCACGCGCTTGCCGAGCAAGGCTTGGCCTATGGGGCTGTGGTTGCTGATGCGTCCGGTCTTTGGATCCGCCTCGGCCGTGCCGACAATGGTGTAGGTCTCTTCGGCGGCGTAACCGTCCTCGCGCACGGTGATGGTCCGGCCGATGGCGACCTCGTCGGCGGGCTGGCCGCTTTCTTGGATGACGACCGCGTTCTTGACGATGTTTTCCAACTCGCGAATGCGGCCTTCGAGGAAGCCCTGCACGGTCTTGGCTTCGTCGTAGCCGGCGTTTTCGCTGATATCGCCTTCGGCTTTGGCCTCGGCAATCATCATGGCGACCTCGTGCCGCCGCGTGTTGACGAGATAGGAGAGTTCCTCCTTGATTTTGTCCAGCCCCTCTGCGGTCAAATAGATCGGTTGGTTGTTGCTCATCACTTCGATTCTTTCTTGCTCAGCGACGCCAGACGACGTCCGGGCACAGCGCCAGAACATACGGCGGTTCGCTCTGGCGAAACGAACCGCTGTGAAGCAAACGAAATACAGGCTAAGATTGGTTCGCGCCTCGTGGCACGGCACATCTCGGCGGTTGCGCACTTGCGACGCTGCGTTCGCCGTATATGCCGGCTGTGGGGCGGCGAGGCCCATGAAAAACACCGCCAGGCGGCGGCTCCAGACGCGCGATATGCCCAACAAAGCAATAGCCGACCAACGCCGGTCATACACACGAGGCGTACCCGGCAGCGGTCGGTGCCTTTTGATGCTCCCCAAGAGTATAGCGCATTGCGCGGGAAGTGCAAAATCTGTTTTGGGCATTCCCCGCAGCGGGCATTATGATGTTGGCATGTGGCCGGCGACGTGATCGCCGCCGGCATCCGCCAGTTGCCAGTCATAACGGAAGCCCTATGCCGCCAGAAAACCATGACGGGAACCAGCCCGACGAATTGGTCGGCGTGTTGGATCGCTTTGCCCGCTTCTATGATCACGATTATCGAGACTACGCCGACGATATCGGCTTGATCTTGGACATGGCCGAGGAGTGCGGCGATCCTATCTTGGAACTGGGTTGCGGCACGGGGCGGGTGTTGTTGCCGCTGGCCGAGGCCGGCCATGCGGTCGTGGGCGTCGACATCAGCCCCGGCTTGTTGGCCGAGGCGCGCAAGAAGCTGGACGGCCAACGGCTGCGCGGCAAAGTCGAACTCGTCGAAGGCGATTTGCGCACGTTCGACCTGGCGGAGAAGTCGTTTTCGCTGGCAATCTGTACGACTAACACGCTCATGCACCTGACTACGCGCGAGGACCAACTGGCCGCGCTGTGCAACGTCTACCGGCATTTAGGCCGCGACGGCTTGCTGCTGCTCGACGTGTTCAACCCGGACGCAGCCCGCCTGCTCGCCGTTAACGGCATGATGGAACTGGCGGATGAGTGGGTTGACGCCGGCAGCGGCGCGCATGTGCTGAAGTGGTGCGTACGCACCGTCGACTTCGGCGAGCAGTTGCAGGACACGCTTTTCATCTACGAAGAAGTCGCGGCGGACGGCATGGTGCGGCGCACGCTCTGCCCGTTCCTGCTGCGCTTTCTGTGGCGCAGCGAGGCGGAGTTGATGCTGAGCCTTTGCGGCTTCGAGGTGGGGGCGGTCTGGGGAGATTTCGACGGCGGCCCCTATGCCGCTGACAGCGAACACATTGTCTTAGTATCCCGTAAACCCTAAATGGTTTGATCGCCCAATATGCACAATGTCATGTTGAGCATAGCGAAACATCTCTGCCTCTGGTACGACGAGATTCTTCAGCTCGCTATCGTTCGCTTCAGAATGACAAATGCTTGGCGAACACACCACTAAACCGTGACGCGAGAGGATGCCACGATGTTCGATCAAGCCGCGCTTTCCCTGGAAACAACGCGTTCTCTCAACCGGCTGCTGCCCAACATCGAGGCGCGCTTTGCCGGGCAGATGGCTCCCGCCGAATGGGATGCGTTTGCGGAGCGGCTGCAACGGCATTTCCCCGACTTATTCCGCCTGCTCTTGGGGCTGTACGGCGGGCGCTACGATTTCTTCTATCACCTGGAGCAGACCGTGGCCCTGGCCGCGCAGAGTTGGATGGACCGGCCCGCGGACCTGAAGGGGCTGGATGAGGCGCGCGACGCCGACCCGCTCTGGTTTCAATCCGAGAAGATGCTGGGCGGCGTCTGCTATGTGGACTTATTCGCCGGAGACCTGACAGGGCTGTTCGACAAGATCCCTTATTTTCGCGAGCTGGGCTTAACCTATCTGCACCTGATGCCACTGTTTGACGCGCCGGAAGGAGAGAACGACGGCGGCTATGCCGTCAGCGACTACCGGCAGGTGGAGCCGTCATTGGGGACGATGGCCGACTTGCAGCGGCTGGCGCGGGCGTTGCGCGACGAGGGCGTCAGCCTAGTCCTCGACTTCGTGTTCAACCATACGTCGGACGAGCACCGCTGGGCGCAGAAGGCGCGGGCGGGCGATCCTGACTACGTGGATTACTACTTTCTGTTCCCCGACCGGCAGACGCCCGACGCATACGACCGGACGCTGCGCGAGATCTTTCCGGAGACGCGGCGCGGTTGCTTCACCTATCGCGCCGAGATCGACCGTTGGGTGTGGACGACGTTTAACAGCTTCCAATGGGATTTGAACTACGCCAACCCGGCTGTCTTTCGCGATATGGCGGGCGAGATGCTGTTCCTCGCCAATGCCGGCGCGGAGGTGCTGCGGCTCGACGCGCTGGCCTTTACGTGGAAGCAGATGGGCACGAACAGCGAGAACTTGCCGCAGGCGCATCAACTGGTGCAGGCTTTCAACGCACTGCTGCGCATTGCCGCGCCAGCGATGCTCTTCAAATCCGAGGCGATTGTCCACCCGGACGAGGTCGCCAAGTACATAGGACGCGGCGAGTGCCAGTTGTCGTACAATCCGCTGCTGATGGCGCTGCTGTGGAACAGTCTCGCCACGCGTGAGGTGCGGCTGTTGCGCCATTCGATGGGCTACCGTTTTCGCATTCCGGACGACTGCGCCTGGGTGAACTATGTGCGCTGCCACGACGACATCGGCTGGACGTTCGACGATGGCGACGCTGCGGCGTTGGGCGTCAACGGCTACGATCATCGCCGCTTTCTGAATGAGTTTTATACGGGGCGCTTTGCGGGGAGCTTTGCCCGCGGGCTGCCGTTTCAGGAAAACCCGCGCACCGGCGACGCCCGCATTTCGGGCAGCCTGGCGTCGCTGGCCGGGCTGGAGCGCGCCTTGCTCGCCGGCAACGAGGCGGAGATCGAGTTGGCGATACGGCGCATTTGCCTGTTGCACGCCGTCATCCTCAGCATCGGCGGCATCCCGCTCATCTACCTGGGCGACGAGTTCGGCATCCTTAACGACTACGGCTATCGGGACGACCCGGCCAAGGCGGATGACAGCCGCTGGGTGCACCGCCCGCGCATCGATTGGGAAGAGGCGGAGAGGCGGCATGTACGGGATGCGGTGCAGGGGCGCATTTTTGGCCGTCTGCGGCATCTGATCGCGGTGCGTAAGCAGACGACGGCCTTTGCCGGCGGGCGCATGGAGGTCGTGGACGTGGGCAATGACCACGTGTTCGGCTATGTGCGCAGCGCACCGGCGGGCGACGTCGCACAGCGCGTGCTGGCGCTGGCGAACTTCACGGAGGCGGTTCAAGCCATCGACGCCAACGAGGTGCGGCTATATGGGTTGGGCTACCGCTTTACCGATCTAGTGGCGGAGAAGGAGATGACGCTAGGCGAGGGCGAAGTGGCGCTGGAGCCGTATCAGGTGATGTGGCTGCTGGCGCATGATGGGCGGTGAGGTGCGGGCTGTAGGCTAGACAATTGGGGACGAATATGATGCGACCTTCCAGGAAGCCCACAGCTTCCTGGAAGGTCGTTTTCTGTTTGGCGAAATTCTGTTAGCACTCGCTGTAGCCGCAGACGTAGCATTTGCGGCAGCCTTCGATGTTGAGGAAGGCCGCTTCGCCGCATTCGGGGCAGATGTCGCCGATGACCCGCTCGCCGATGGGCAGGGCCAACTGCTCGCCCATCGGTTCCTCGCGCAAGCGTGGGATTTCGCTGAGGTGCTCGGCTAACACCTGGGCGATGCCGTCGGGCAGGCTCAACACGCGGTTGGCGCCGAAGCCTAGCGGGCGCCCGCCGCCGATGCCGGCCACCTCGTCCAATACCCAGCGCAGCCGCTCGGTGGGCGGAAGGCTGCCCGGCATGCGCAAGATAAGGCTAATCAGGCGACCCATCGCCTCGCTCACCGCGGCGACTTCGCTGCCCGCCTTGCCGACATTGAGGAAGATCTCGAACGGCTCGTCGCGCTCGTCGCTGTTGACCGTGATGTAGGCCGTGCCCAAGGGCGTTTCCTTGCGATAGGTGCTGCCCTTGAGGATGGCCGGTCGCGGACGTTTCGTGCCCACGGGCTTGATGTCGCCGTTGTCCGAAATCTGCACGGCGCCTGTGCGGGCGAGACTGGCGTCGGGCGCTTTGCCGTTGGCCGAAGCCGTCTCGGCCGCTTCCGCTTTGGCCGGGGTCTCGTCCGTCTTTTTCTCCTTGGTGGCTTTGGTTTCGAGCACGACTTGCTGGCGACTGCCGGTGACGTAGACGGTCAGCCCCTTGCAGCCCAGTTCCCAGGCGAGGAGGTAGGCTTGGGCGACGTCGTCCTCGGTGGCAGATTCGGGGAAGTTGCAGGTCTTGCTGATGCTGTTGTCGACGAAGGCCTGGATGGCGGCCTGCATGCGCACATGCTCTTCGGCAGAGATGTCGCTGCTGACGACGAAGGTGTGGCGGATCCACTCGGGCAGATCGGTCAGGGTCTGGCAACTGCCGTAGGCGGCTACGTGCTGCTTGATCTCGTGGATGCGGTGGCTGCTCAGGTCGGTGCGGCTAAGGGCCTCATCGAAGAGCGGGCTGGTGTAGGCGAGTTCGACGTCCTGGTCGCCGTCGCGGAAGTGGCGCACATAGCCGAGCGCAAAGACCGGCTCACAGCCGTAGCCCTCCAGCCCGCACACCGTGGCGATGGTGCCGGTGGGCGCGACGGTCGTCTGGGCGGCGTTGCGGATGCCGTGGCGGCGAATGCCGTCGACGATGTTGGACCAGTCAAGTTCGGGGCGCTGCCAGTCGCGGCTGTAGGGGAAGAGCGGCTTTGGCGGCTGCCACGCCATGTCGTTGGGCTGGTCGGGGTCGTAGATGCTGCCGCGGAAGGCCAGGAACGGGCCGCGCTCTTCGGCCAGGGCGATGCTCTTCTGCATGGCTTGGAAGCGCACGAACTCCATGATCTGAGCGGCGAACTCTTGCCCTTCCTCGCTGCCGTAGCGGATGCCGAGCTTGTACATCATGTCGCCCAGGCCCATGATGCCCAGGCCGATGCGGCGAGCGCGGAAAGCGGCTTCGGCCACTTCGGAGACGACGGGCACATAGGCGTTGGCGCTGACGACGTTGTCGAGGAAATGGGCGCTCTCCTCGACGGTGCGGCGCAGGCCCTCCCAGTCGACGCGAGGGACGCCCTCGGCATCGACCGTGGTGTGCACGCCCAGGTTGATGGAGCCGAGGCAGCAGTTTTCATAAGGGCCAAGCCACTGTTCGCCGCAGGGGTTGGTGGCTTCAAGGTCATAGAGGTGCGGGACCGGGTTGCTGCGGTTGGCTGCGTCGATGAAGAGCGCGCCGGGTTCGCCGTTGTGGTGTGCGAAGCGGATGATCTTGGCGAAGAGGTCGCGAGCGCGCACGGTCTTCCAGACGGCGCCGTCGCGCGGGTTGCGCAGGTCAAAATCTGCGTCGTCGCGCACGGCCTGCATGAACTCGTCGGTGATGGCGACGGAGATGTTGAAGTTGGTGATGGCGCCTTCGACGGCTTTGCACTCGATGAATTCCTCGATGTCGGGATGATCGACGCGTAGCACGCCCATGTTGGCGCCGCGCCGCGTGCCGCCCTGGGCGATCTCGCCGAAGGCCTGGTCGTAGACGCGCAAAAAGCCGACGGGGCCGGTAGCGCGGCCGGACGAGGTGTGCACGACGTCGCCCTTAGGGCGCAGGCGGCTGAAGGCGAAGCCGTTGCCGCCGCCGGTTTGTTGGATCAGCGCGGCGACGCGCAGGGTGCTGAAGATGCCGTCGCCCGCCTTACCCATGTCGTCGGCGATGGGCAGCACGAAACAGGCGGCGAGCTGCCCCAATGGGGTGCCGGCGCCGGTGAAGGTGGGGCTGTTGGGGAAGAAGCGGTATTGCGAGAGCAGATCGTAGAAGGCTCGTGCGGTCTGCGCGCTGTCGCGGCCGTGTTGGTCTTCGACCGCGGCGACGTGATAGGCCACGCGATAGAACATGCCCGCGGGCGTTTCGAGCAGAGCGCCGTCCAAGTCGCGGCGCAGATAGCGGCGCTCCAACACCTTGCGGCTGTTTTCGGTCAGCCGGATGGCATCATCGTCGACGTAATCGGGCGGCGTGATATAGGTGCGTTCGCCTCGCACGTTTTCGATGACGGTGTGAGCGCCGGGCGCTGTTGCGGCTGGTTGAGCCATGAATCAATCCCTCCAATTCCGAATTGTCCGTAATGTCTGTCAAGCGAAAAAACACGCGGCCGAAGCGAACGTTCCGGCTCGGCCACTGGGAGTCGACGCAGGCGGCGCATGGGTGCGCCTGGCGAACGGCTAGCGACGATGGGCGGGCGGGTTCGACGTCATCTGCCCATAAGACGGTCTATCTCCGCCCGGAGATCGTTGAGGTCGTTCATGTTGAGGTAGACGCTGGCGAAGCGAATATAGGCGACCTGGTCCATTTGGGCGAGATGGTCCAGAACGAGGTTGCCGATGACGCTGCTGGGCACTTCGGCGCGGCCGAGGGCGAAGAGAGCCTCTTCGATCTGGACGACGACATGCTCGATGGCGGCGCTGCTGATGGGACGCTTGACCGAGGCGATTTGGATGCCGGAGAGCACTTTCTGACGGTCGAACGGTTCCCGGCGCCCGTCGCTTTTGACGACGAGCAGGTTGGCGGAGATGTGTTCATAGGTGGTGAACCGCTGGCCGCAGCGGTCGCAGCGCCGGCGGCGGCGAATGTCCTCACCCGCCTCGCGCGTATCGATTACCCGATGGGATGTGTGACCGCAGTGGGGACATCGCATCGCCCAAGCGTCCTTGCTGCCCAAATATGCTTGCGAATTATGTCTTGTATGTTGTGTAGGCGGCACGAGTAAATACTATATCTAGTTGCCTACGGTCGCGAAGTATAGCACAGTTGACGGAGGCCTGCAAATACAGAAAACAGGCGTTCTATAGCGGTATAGCCTGTTTTGGGCATGATCTGTAGAGGGAAGCCAGAAATTTTAAGGTTGAAATCGGGGCCGGTGCAATGCAACGGGCGGACACGCTGCGTGTCCGCCCGTATAGGAGCAGTTGGCGACTAGGCGACGCCGATCGATCCCCGGAAACCGGCCTCGCCCGCGAGCGTGCAGTTAGCGCCCGTTGGAGCGCGAGCGACGCAAGAAGGACGGGATATCCAGATCGTCTCGTTCGAATGTGCGCACTTTGTATTCGGACGAGGAAGGCTGTTGCTGTGGCGGCTGCTGCGGCGGCTGTGTTTGCTGCTGCTGGCTGCGCGCATCGAAACCGCGCTGCGCATATTTCAGGGTGGGCGATTGCTCGGGCTTGTCGAAGCCGGTGGCAATGACCGTGAGATGGATCTCGTCCTTCATGTTGGGGTCGATCACGGCGCCGAAGATGATGTTGGATTCCGGGTGGGCATTGGCGCGGATCAGTTCGGCGGCCTCGTTGACTTCGAACAGGCTGAGGTCGTCGCCGCCCTTGATGTTGAACAGGATGGCGCGCGCCCCGTCGATGGAGACGTCGAGCAGCGCGCTGTGGATGGCCTGTTTGGCGGCCTGTTCGGCGCGGCCTTCGCCGCTTCCCTTGCCGATTGCCATCAGCGCCGCGCCGCCATCTAACATGACGGAGCGGACGTCGGCGAAGTCCAAGTTAATCAGGCCGGGGATGGTGATCAATTCGCTGATGCCCTGAATGCCCTGGCGCAGAACGTCGTCGGCCATGCGGAAGGCCTGGTTGATGCTCAATTTCTTGTCCACGATCTGCAAGAGGCGATCGTTGGGGATAGCGATGAGCGTGTCCACGTCGTGCGCCAGTTGTTCCAAGGCGGATTCTGCGGAGCGACGGCGCTGGCTGCCTTCGAAGGTGAAGGGCCGCGTGACCACGCCGATCGTGAGCGCGCCCAGTTCGCGCGCTACGGAGGCGATGACGGGCGAAGCGCCGGAGCCGGTGCCGCCGCCCATGCCTGCGGTCACGAAAACCATGTCCGCGCCTTCGAGCATCTCTTTGATTTCCTCGCGGCTTTCGTCTGCGGCGCGCTGGCCGATTTCAGGGTTGCCGCCGGAGCCGAGACCCTTGGTCAGTTTGTCGCCGATGCGCAGCCGCTGCGGGGCGCTGGAGAGCATCAGCGCTTGCGCGTCCGTGTTGACGGAGATGAACTCTACGCCCTGTATCCCCTCTTCGATCATACGATTTACGGCATTTTGCCCGCCGCCGCCGACTCCGACCACTTTGATCTTGGCGAAGTTGTCGACGAACTGGGGCTGTTGGGTATTGCGCGCCATTGTCTGCTCCTTCTCTGAACGGGAATGACCGCCTGACGAGTGCATGATGATGCTGTCTTGCCTCTCTGTCTGTCTTGTACCTGCGTCTTGTCTATGTCGCGCCCGGCCGGCAAAGACAAGATCTATTGGGACCCTCAATAACGAAACGCCTGGATTGAATCAATCTAACATGATCGCTGCGCTTTGTCTACCCGGGCAATAAATTCCTGAGCCACTGCATGACGTTGCCCACCCAAACGCTGTGGTTGCCGGCTTGGTCCGCCGCGAAGCGGCGGTGCACTGCGCGCGCATCTTCGTGCAGGCCCCAGAGCAATAGCCCGACACTGGTCGAATAGGCGGGCGTCTGCAAGTTGCGGTTGAGGCCGGTGATCGGCAGGCGACCAGAAGGCGTGCCGATGCGCACGGGCATGCCCAGCACGCGGCGGGCCAGTTCGGTCATGCCGGGCAACTGGCTGGCGCCGCCGGTCAGGACGACGCCGGCGGGCATGCGGTCGTAGAAGCCGCTGTCCTCGAGCTTGGCGCCGATGATCTCGAAGATCTCCGTGGCGCGCGCTTCGAGGATTTCGCTGATGAAGCGGCGGCTGAAGCTGAGTTCGGATTTTTCGCCGAAGACCGAAGCCCAGACCTTTTCATCTTCCGCCACGCGCTCCGGCAGTACGCTGCCATAGCGCAGTTTCAGCTCTTCCGCGGTCTCGAAGGGTGCGTGCAAGCCGACGGCGACGTCGTTCGTCAGGTGGTTGCCGCCCATGTCGAGGATCACGGTGTGGCAGAGGCCGTCCTCCACGAAGATGGCGATGTCGGTGGTGCCGCCGCCCATGTCGACCACGGCGACGCCCATGCGCCGCTCTTCGGGGCGCAGCACCGCTTCGTTGGCGGCGAGCGGTTCCAGCACCAACTCGTCGATGTCGATGTTTTGCGCCAGGACGCACTGCGTGAGATTGGTGACCGCGGTGGTGCTGCCCGTGACGATGTGGGCGTCGACCTCAAGGCGATAGGCGCTCATGCCGAGCGGCTGCTGCACTTCGCTCTGGCCGTCGACGGTCCACTGCCGGGCGATGGTGTGGATGATCTCCTGGTTTTGCGGGAGCGCTACGGCGCGGGCGCCTTCGAGCGCGCGCTGCATGTCTTGGCCCGTGACGCCGCTGCGCGCGTCGACCGGGCTGACGCCTTTGCTGTTCAGGGTGGTGATGTGGCTGCCGGCGATGCCGACGTAGGCGCTCAGGATGTGCTCACCGGAATCCTGTTCGCACTTTTCGACGGCTTCGCCCACGCAGGCGATGGCTTCTCCTACGTTGATGACGACCCCGCGGCGGATGCCCCGGCTGGGCGTTTGGCCTTGCCCCAAGACTTGCAGCGACAGGCGGCCTAGGCTGTCATGCGTGACCGCGGCGGTTAGGGCGCAGATCTTGGTGGTGCCGATATCAATTGCTGATATGAATTCTTGCACGGATATTCCTCAATCGGACATAACGGCGAGCCGACTCGGCTCTTGGCAGACAAGCCCTAGCGAAAATAGGGACGGTGAACGTAACGCACGTCGACGATCTGCGGCAACTCTTCGAGCGTGGCAAGGGCCAAGCGAGCCGCCGCCAGGTTCTCCATTTTATTCTCCGTGTTCTTGCCGTCGCCCCAATAGACCCAGATGTCGTGTCCGGGCATGGGGAAGTTTAGGCCCACGCCCCGATTATAGCGAACTTTGTTGTTTAGCGCAGGCATTTGCGCCATCAGCGCCAGCGCGCTGTCGAGCACGTCCGCATCCATCGCACGCGTTTCGAGGCCGACTGCCTGCGCCTCGCCTAATATGTCGATGATCTGGGGCAGCGCCGGGTCGGTCGGTCCGGCAGCGGGCAGCGCAGCGCCGCCGGCGGACAGCCACATCGTCTCGTCTTTGGTGACCCACAACGCGATCGGGTAGGTCTCGATGATGTCCACCGTGACCTGGGCGGGCAGGCGGATACTCACCGACGCGTCCGCCACATACGGGTGGTCCAGGACACGGTCACGAATCTGGCCGGTCGTAAGCCACAGGGTGTTCCATCCCTCGACTTCGCTTTGGCGATACAGCTCCGCCGCGTCGAGGTAGGTCAGGTTGCGGAACTGCACATCTTCGGCATAGACGAACCAGTCGTCGTCGACGTGGATCAGGGCTAGGGCGGCGAAGACGGCGACGACGAGCAGCGCGCTGACAACCTTGCTGGAATGCCAGCCGCTGCCCAGGGCGACGCGTGTGATGCCCGCAGCGCTGGGCAGACGCTCGCCGATCTCGAGACGGGCAATGGCAGACTCGAAGCGGCGCATCCCGCGCTTGACCGTGCGCCTGCGGCCTGCAGCAGGACGATTGCGCGCCGTCGCCGCGGTGCGGGGGATGCTGACCGAATGGACAGCCGAGCCGGACTGCCTCGTTTTGGGGTTCTTTGACTGATCTCTTGCGCCCAATGCCATTGTTTCCGCTCTCGTATGCGCTTCGTGATTGCGCTTAGTGCGTGGTCTGATTCTGCTGCTTGTCTTCGTAACGCTCCAGCGCCAACTGGACGAGCCGGTCGACCAGTTCGGCGTAGCTGATGCCGCTGGCTTCCCACAGTTTGGGATACATGCTGATACGCGTGAAGCCGGGCATGGTGTTCAGTTCGTTCAGATAGAGCAAGCCGCTGCGGTCGTCGAGTAGGAAGTCGACGCGGGCTAGGCCGGACCCGTCGATGGCGCGGAAGGCGCGCATGGCGATTTCTTGAACCTCGGCCGTCAGCTCAGGGTTGAGCGGGGCCGGGATGAGCAACTCGCTGGTGTCGTCGAGGTACTTGGCCGCATAGTCGTAGAATTCGGCGCCGGGGATGATCTCGCCGGGCACACTGGCGATGACCTCCTCGTTGCCCAGCACGCTGACCTCGATCTCTCTGGCATTGGGCACGGCTTGCTCGACGAGGACCTTGCGGTCGTAGCGGCAGGCGATGTCGATGGCATCGCCCAACTCGGCACGGGTGCGCGCCTTGCTTACGCCGACGCTGCTGCCCATGTTGGCCGGCTTGACAAAGAGCGGGTAGCTCAACTCGTCTTCGACGCCGGCGATGGCCGCGTCCGGTTCGCGCTGCCAGGCTTTGCGCATCACCACGCAGGCGGGCGTCTGCCTGATGCCCGCGGCGGTGAAGATCTGCCGCACCACGGCTTTGTCCATGCCGACGGCGCTGCCGAGCACGCCGCAGCCCACATAGGGGATGTTCGCCATTTCTAATAGACCTTGCACCGTGCCGTCTTCTCCGAAAGGGCCGTGCAGAACAGGAAAGATCACGTCGATGTCGGGCAGTTGCTGCCCGCGCGAGGGGCGCGGAAGCAGCGCCCACTTGTCCGTTTCGACGAGGTTGTCCTCTGGGGCGACGAGGTCGGAGTGGACGGGGACATCGCCGTTGGTTGCAAAGGTGAGCCGGCGCAACGGGTCGCCGGCCGTCAGCCAGCGGCCGTGCGGGGTGATGCCGATGGGGACGACGGTATGTCCGGCTTTTTGCAGCGCGTCGATGACGTTGCCCGCACTGGATAGGCTGACTTCGTGTTCACTGCTGCGCCCGCCAAAAATGACGCCGATGCGCAGAGATCTTCTTGTGTTCATGCCGATTGCCATTCTCCGGCGAGTTGGATTTCCGGTTCAAGGGTCACGCCGCAAACCCTCTGCACGACGTCTTGGATGTGATGTACTAACGCCATGAAGTCGGCAGCAGTTGCACTCCCCGCGCCGCCTGGGTTGATCAGGAAATTGGCGTGCAGCCGGCTGACTTGCACCCCGCCGACGTGGGCGCCCTTCAGCCCTGCTTGTTCGATCAGGCGGCCTGCGTGATAGCCCGGCGGGTTTATAAAGGTGCTGCCGAGGCTCGGCTCGACCGGCTGTGTACGGCGGCGATGCGCCAGGTTGCCGTCGGCGCGGGCGCGGATGGCATCACCGTCGCCGGGTTGAAGGCGAAAGGCGGCGCTGATCACCACCGGTTTGAAGCCGGCCTGCAGCGGGCGGAGCCGCTTCAGCGCACTGCTGCGATAGCCGTAGCTCAAATCGGCCGCGGCCCAAGTGCGAAGCGCGCCGCCGGCGTCGATTGTCTGGGCCGCGATCAGGTTGTCCTTGATTTCGCTGCCGTGGGCGCCGGCGTTGCCTACGACCGCGCCGCCCACAGTGCCCGGCACGCTGACGGCCCACTCCAAGCCGGATAGCCCCTCTCGTGCGGTTCGCCGCGCCAGGCCCGCCAGCGCAGCCCCGCTTTCCGCCGAGACGGATACGCTCGCCCCGTCCGCAGCGGGAACGGCCGGCGCAACGGCGCGGCAGCGGTTGTAGATCACCAGGCCTCGTATGCCGGCGTCGCTGATCAAGATGTTGCTGCCGCCGCCGAGTACGAAATAGGGCAGGCGAACCGATTGCGCCCAGCGGATAAGGGCCGACATCTGTTCTGCTGTAGCGACCGTGGCGAAGTACTCCGCCGGCCCGCCGATTTTGATCGTCGTATGCGGCGCCAGGCTGACCTGCCGCTCAACGCGGATGCCGTATGCCTCCAAAGGCGCAAAGTCGATTCGACGATCCACACTCTCTACACTGTCCGTCATATCCTCTTCTGCGGCTGCCGCGGCGCGCGGTCTAGCCGTCCTTCTCGCTTGCTTGCAATTGCGCCAGAAGTATTTCTCCGATCTTATAGCCGTCGCCCGCACCTAGCGTGATCACGATGTCGCCGGCTTGCGCGTGCGCTGCCAGGTAGTCGGCGCACTCGCACAGGCCGGCAATGTGGCGGATGGCGGGATGGGGGCTAGCGGCAACCAGTTCGGCGGAACTGACGCTGCCGTCGTCGGCCTCGCGCGCGGCAAAGATGTCGGTGACGATCACCTGGTCGGCGTGCTCGAAGCTGTCGCCCATGCGATAGAGCATGCGTTGCGTGCGGCTGAAGGTGTGCGGCTGAAACACGGCCCAGATGCGCCGGTCCGGAAAGCGCTGGCGTGCGGCGGCCAATGTCGCCATGATCTCGGTCGGGTGGTGAGCGTAGTCATCGAAGACCTGTACGCCGGCGGCTTCGCCTTTGGCCTCGAAGCGGCGGGCGACGCCCGTATAGTGCGCCAGGCTGTCCAGCGCCTGCTCTAGCGGCACATCGCACCAACTGCTCACCGCCAGGGCCGCCAGGGCGTTGCGGATGTTGTGTACGCCGGGCACGCGCAGGCGAAGTCGCCCGGCAGGGGCGTGCCACCACACTAGATCTGCCGCGCTCGTGTCGCCGTCTGGTTGAAAGCGCAAGACGGCGCGCATGTCCGCCGCTTCATTCAGGCCGTAGGTGATCCAGCGCGGGCCACGTGAATAGGTATAGCTGCGCAATGCCTCTGCGCCTTGATCGTCGCTGCAGGAGATGACTAGGCCGCTGCGGCTCACCCGGTCGACGAACTGCATGAAGGCTTTGCGGAAGCTGGACGGGGTGGGGTAGCAGTCCGGATGGTCCCACTCGACATTGGTAATGACTGCGACTGTGGGTTCCAAACCAAGGAACATGTGGTCGTATTCGTCCGCTTCGATGACGAAGTGCGGGCCGCTTCCGGCGGCGGCGTTGCCCAGGCCCGGCAAGTTGGCGCCGACGATGAAGCCCGGGTCGAGGCCGGCCGCGCGCAGCACTTGAATGATCATGGCGGTGGTGGTGCTTTTGCCGTGCGTCCCGGCGACGGCGATGACCTGCCGGCCCTGCAGGAGAGCGGGCAGAAAGTCGACGCGCTTGACGACCGGCAGACCGAGTTGGCGAGCAGCAGCCAGTTCGGGGTTGTTGTCGTGGACGGCGCTGCTGATCAGCACGACGTGGGGACGCTGGTCAACGGGTTGGTCGAGGAGGTTGTCGGCTGTCTGTTGCGCGAAGACGGTCGCTCCGTGCTGGGCGAGGCGGGCGGTGACCGGCCCGTCCTGCATGTCGCTGCCGCTGACGGCTACCCCCATCTCGAGCAGGACGCGGGCGATGGCGCTAAGGCCGGCCCCGCCGATGCCGATGAGGTGGACGCGCAGCGATGGGTCGCGCCTGCCGAGGCGTTCGCGCCAATCTCCGGGCTTGGTTTCGTTCACAATTCGTTCGGTCTGCATATCAATAAGTCAATAAGGATGCGCCTCTCGGCGGACATCGCGGCCCTAGCCGCGTACACGAATGATCAGCAGGATGGCAACCGGGATGATCCAATAGACCGGGTTGTCCTCGAATAGAGAGGGCGGCAGGAAGGCGATCATGGTCTGCGCCGCCTCTGTAAACTCGCTTTGGAAGGGCCTGAAGAACGGATAGCCGTAGGCTTCCTGGTAATACCATAGCGTCCCGGCGATGAGATAGCCGTTGATGATGCCGACCAACAGGCTGAGCAAGAGCCCTTGCGGCGGCGGCGCCGGCTGCCCGCCGAACGTGAGGGTGCGCCCGGCATAGCCGGCAAAGACGATCCCCACAAAGACGAACGTGTAGAACAGGCTGAGCAGCAACTCCGGCTCCGTACCGTCTTCGGCTCCGAATGCGCCTTGTGCGGCCGCGCCCAGTGCGGTGTCGATCGGCTCCTTGAAGAAAGTCAAGATGAAGAGCGCGACCAAGATGATCAAGGTCGAACCTAGCTCTTTGACATAGCCGCGTGCCAAGCCGATCAGGACGACGATGATGCCGATAGTCAGGTAGAGAATCTCAATCGGTCCCATACAGGTTCCAGGGTTTCAGGGTTTCGGATAGCGTCATGATTTAGCCTTGGCCCCGCCGCGGATCGACATGGCGGCGATGACCAAGATGGCGGTCAACACGATCAGGATGCCGACCGAACCGAGCGGTGCGATCAGTCCCCAGATGGCGACCACCACGTCCCAAAGTAGGCGAGCGCCCCTGCCCATCATCGAGAGCAGGTTGATGCCGGTATCCAGTTCGGTTGTGGTTCCCTCGGGCGAAAAGAGCGCGTCTAGGCTGGGCAGGAAGACCATGGCGAAGAAGAAGCCGTTAAGCACGCCTAGGACGATGGCCCAGCCGTTCTTTTCACTCTTTTTGTCGGCGATGATCCAGCCGGTCGCCAGGTAGGCGACGATGAAGACGATCACCCAGACGACGTATAGAAAGGCGTCTCGCGTGTCTGCGCCGACCAGTTCGGGCGCGCTGGTGAGCGCGGCGAAGGCCTCATCTGCGCTGCCGGTGAAGCCGCCGGCGAACGCGAATTGCAGGCCTGCGGCGATCAGGTTCGCCATCGCCACCACGATGTCCCCGCTCTGCTGAAGCAAGAGCCAACTCAGCAATGCGATGATGGCGACGGTCAGTTCGCGAGAGAAGCCGCGCCGCCAACCGAGCCACCCGAAGAAGGTCAGGTAGATGAGCAGTGAGATGAGGATGGCGACTTCGCCGATCATACCGGTATCTTTCGCGTGACGTCTATTGCATCTGGTTGGCGGCAAGCCGCTCGAGTTCGTGCGCGATGCGCCGGGCAGCGTCCGGCTGCGCCAGGCTGCGTACGGCGCGCTCCATGTGCAGCAGCCGCTCGCGATCCGTGAGCAGCGCAGTCACGGCCGGCCCAAGCTGCGCAGCCAATTGCGCGTCTGTGACGATGACAGCCGCTTCGTTGCGCTCTAGAATGCGCGCGTTCTGCAATTGATTGACCCCGGCGTATGGCAGCGGCGCCAATATCGACGGCAGACCGGCGACCGGAAACTCTCCTAATATGCTTGCCCCGGCGCGCGCCACGGTAAGGTCGGCCGCGGCCAGCGCATAGGGCATCGCTTCGTGCAGGTAGTCGACCGGGTGGTAACGTTCGGTCCATTCCGGCCGCCAGTCCGGTGCGGCGACCTGCTCCTGTACGTGCGTTTCGGTCAGCGGCCAGTCGCGCAGGCCGACCACATGCACAACCTGAGCGTGCGGCAGGATCTGCGGCAGTGCGGCCCACGTCGCCAGGTTGATGCTGCGCGCTCCCTGGCTGCCTCCCCAAACCAATAGCAACGGCAAGCCGGCGTCGTTCGGGCCGGTCAGCGGCCGCCCCAGCATCTCAGCGAGACGCCGCCTGGCGCTCGGCCGGTCTTGGGCTGCAGCGACCAGATCTGCGCGCACGGGATAGCCGGTCACTACGGCTTTGCCCTGCGGGGCCAGGCCGCCGAAATAGGGCGCGGCATCGGCAAAGCTAACCGCAACCCGCTGGGCCAGCCGGCTCAACCAGCGAATGGCGGAACCGGGGACCGCATCGGGCAGGTAGATCAGCACCGGGACGCCGCGCTGCCGGCAGGCTAACACGACCGGCGTGCAGACGTAGCCGCCGGTCGCCAGGCACACGTCCGGGCGAAAATCGGCCAGGATGGCCCGGCTCTGGCCGAATCCTGCAATCATTTTGCCAGCATTCGCCACGGTAGTCAACGGATTTTTCCCGCGCAGTTGTCCCGTGCTAATGCCGCGATAGTTGATGCCCGCCCTTTGGACGAGCGCTTGTTCCATGCCCTGCGCGCTGCCCGCCCAGAGTACGGCATGGGCCGGCGCTTCAATCGGCGCGCTGTCGCGTGCGGCGAGCGGAGCGGCCGGTGGATGTGCGGGATTGGGGTGTGGGCCGCCCGCCGCTTGGCGGGCCGGCAGAAGCTGTTCTGCCGCCGCCAGCGCCGGGTACACGTGTCCCCCTGTCCCGCCACCTGAAATCAAGACGCGCATACGTTGATTGTCCTAATGAGTCCATTGATGAAGCGTCGGGCGCCCTAGCCCCGTGCGAGCGGCCGACGCTTAACAGAATGCCGATGCCGCCCATGATCGTGACCAACGAACTGCCGCCATAGCTGATGAGCGGGAGGGTTACGCCGGTGGGCGGAGCTACGGCCACGGCGACGGCCGCGTTGAGCAGGGCTTGCAGCGTCACCAGGGCCGTAATGCCGGTCGCCAACAGCATGCCGAAGTTGTCCGGAGCGCGTAGCGCGGTGCGCAAGCCGCGATAAGCAAGCAGGGCGAACAACAGGATAACGATCAGCGCGCCTAAGAGGCCCAGTTCCTCGCCGATCACGGCGAAGATGTTGTCACTCCAACTCACGGGCAGGCGACCGGGCAGTTTGGCTTCGCTATTGCCCAGGCCGACGCCGGTCAGTCCGCCGCGGGCTAGGGCTCGCATTGCCTGGCCCGTCTGCCACTCATTGCTCGCGATCGGGTCCTTGAAGGATTCAACGAAGCGCTCCACGCGCCCGCCGGCATATGTGCTGTAGCGGATGATGAGCCAGAACGTGACGGCGCCGCCCGCCGCGATCAACGCCAACTGCTTGAGGTTGGCCCCGGCGATGAAAAACATGATGATTGCGGTGGCGACGATTAGAAAGGCGGTGCTGATGTCGGGCTGGGACACAAGCAACACGGTGATGATGCCCATGAGCACTGCAAAAGGCATCAGGCCGACCTGCACATCGCGCACGCGTGCGCCTTTGCTGGCGAGCCAGGCGCTGATGTAGATGATGATAGCGATCTTTGCCGGCTCGCTGGGCTGCACTCTGCCGCCGAAAAAGGTGCGCGTGGAGCCGAAGGTCTCGTCGCCGAGGAGCACGACCGCGACCAGAGAGAGGAGGGCGAAGCCCATCAGGGGGACGCTCCACTTTTCCCAGAATGAGTAAGGAATGCGCGCGGCCACAACCAGAGCGACGATGCCCAGCGCGATCCAGAGCAACTGGTAGATAAGGAAGTAGAACGGATCGCCGAAGCCGTAGATGCCTTGGGCGAAGCTGGCGCTGAAGACCATGACCGCGCCGAACGCCAAGAGCGAAGCCACGATGGACACGAGCCCCCAATCGTATGTGCGGTTATCGGATGCGCCGCGTTTTTGTGCCGTCATCTCTGCGCCATCATCTCTATGCCGTCATCTCTGCGCCGTCATAGCGGCGGCGAATTCTGCGCCGCGCTGCCTGGATTGGGGGCGGACGTCTGTGGCTGGTTTTCAAGCAGTTTATGGACGAGCCGACGAAAGTGCTCGCCGCGCTCTTCGAAGTTGCGGTAGGCATCGAAGCTTGTGCCGCCCGGCGAAAGCAGGACGACGCTGTTGGGCGGCGCGATGCGGGCGGCGAGTTCGATCGCTTCGTCGAGGCGCTGCACCACGGCGTAACCTGGAACCGGCTGCTGGCCGAAGCGCGCCCGCTCCTTGACCGCATTGACAATCATGGAGCCGCTGTGACCGAAGCCGATGAGGAAACTGACGCGGGCGAGCGACTCGGCCGCGAACGCGTCCCACGACAGGTTCTTGTCCTTCCCGCCGGCGAGCAGGATCAATGTCTGTTCGCCCGCAGGGAAGCTGCGCAGCCCGGCGATGGCGCGTTCGGGCGAGGTGGCGATGCTGTCGTTGATCCAGGTGATGCCGTTGGCCTGGGCGACGACTTCCAGGCGGTGCGGCACGCCTGCAAAGGTCTTGGCGACAGTGCGAATCGAATCCGGATCAGCTCCGGCGGCGTGGCTGATGGCCGCAGCCGCGAGGAGGTTGCTGATGTTGTGATCGCCGCGCAGCTTCACATCCCGGCGTCGGCAGATGGGCCGGCCGTGCAGCATCAAGATGTCGTCTTCCAGCCAGGCGCCGCGGGTGAGGCGCTGCAGGCGGCTGAACGGGATCAGGCGCAGGTTGCGCCGGCGAATCAGGGCGCGCGCCTCGGCCAGCAGCGGCTCAAGGCCCCACTCAACGGGAATCGGCTGCGAGTGATTGGATGCGGCCCGGACGCCTAACTCTGGCGGGGCGGAAACCAGCGCCGCTGTTACAGGATCGTCCATGTTGACGATCAGACGGGCGCCTGCCGGCATAGAACGCAGCAGATTGAGCTTGGCGGCTGCGTAGGCGACCATCGAGGGATGGCGATCCAGGTGGTTGGGGGTGATGTTGAGGATGGCGCCGACGTTCGGCCCCTCCTGGTCGACGCGCCCCCAGGCCAAGGCAGGGTCAAACAGCTCAAGCTGGAAACTGCTGAGTTCGAGAACAATCGGCTCGCGGCGCCGCACCGCGTCGAGGCGGTCGAGCAAGGGTAGGCCGATGTTGCCGCCAACATGCACCTGTTTTCCCTTACCGGCGAGCATCTTGCCCGTCAGGGTGGTCGTGGTCGTCTTGCCGCTGCTGCCGGTGATGGCGACCACAGGGCCGAGATCGAGCGCCTTGGCGATCTGCAGGCTGAGGAGGCTATCGTTGCTGAGGGGGATGTTCCGCACCGCCGCCTCGGCGACGAATGCACTTTGCGGGGAGACGCCGCCGCTCAGGCAGAGCAGGTCGCAGCCGTCGAGCAACGAGAGCGGATGGCTGCCGAGGGCTAGTTCGACCGGCAGATCGCCGAGCGCCGCCAGTTCGGCTTGTAGGGCGTCGGCGGAAGCCAAGTCGCTGACCGTGACATGGGCGCCGCAACTGCAAAAGAAGCGGGCCAGCGCCAGACCCTGCCGCGCGAGGCCGAGGATGACGATGCGGCGACCGGCAAAGGCTTTGGCGATGGCGTCGATGCTCACGGCGGGGTGATAGTCGGCTGGCTGCGGCAATGGATTCATGGGCATCGGCAAGCCGGCGACGGTCGCCGGCATCGGTCGTTCTACGCCAGTATCGGGCATCCACGGCCAATGGCCTAAATTCACGCTGTCCTGATGCGGCCTGCGCATGCCTGACTCCTTGTCAGATAAGGGCGAGCGCGACACCGAGCATGCCGCACATAACGCCAATCAGCCAGAAACGTTCCTTGACCTGCGTCTCGCTCCAGCCAAGCAGTTCAAAGTGATAGTGAAGGGGCGACATCTTGAAGATGCGGCGGCCTTCGCCGTAGAGTCGCTTGGTCAACTTGAAGTAGGCCACCTGCAAGATGACGCTTCCGGCTTCCATCACGAAGACGAAGCCGACCACGGGCAACAGGAGCCACTGGCCTGTCATCACTGCGACGAGGCCGAGCGTCGCGCCTAGCGGTAGGCTGCCGACGTCGCCCATGAACAATTGCGCCGGGTGGGCGTTGTACCACAGAAACGCCAGGAGCGCGCCGACGATGGTGAAGCAGAAGGCCGTGAGATAGATCTGGTTCTGCAAGAAGGCGATGGCGCCGTAGCAGGCGAAGGCGATGCTGCTGATGCTGCCTGCGAGACTATCCAGGCCGTCGGTCAGGTTGACGGCATTGCTCGTGAAGACGATGATCAGCACGGTGATCGGCATGATGATCGGGCCGATGCGGAAGAAGTCCGGGAAGCCGGGCACGCCCATGTAGTCCCAGTGCGGCGGGCCGAAATAAAGAACCAGCGCGATGATCGTGGCGAAGAGCACCTGGAAACTGCTCTTCATGCGCGGGCTGAGCCCAATGCCGCGACCGCCCAATCCCTTGATGCCCTGCAAGTCGTCGATGCCGCCGAGGATTGAGAAGGAGCCGAGGCAGAAAAACAGGATCAGCGTGCTTTGGCCGATAGCCGTGAGGCCCCACAGGTTGGCGATGTTGAGGCCGCCGGTGATGAGCAGGACGGGCACGACGATGAGAATGCCGCCCATGGTGGGCGTGCCGGTCTTGACCTGATGGACGTCCGGTTCTTCCACACGGATCTGCTTGCCTAGTCGATAGTGCTTGAGCAGCTTGATCAACGGCCGGCCCCATCCCACGGCCAGCAGGAAACTCACAGCGCCCAACGTCAACGCATATGCCATAAGTCAGCCTTCCGAGGCTTGCGATTGAGTGAAGCGGCGCGCCGGGTTGTCTTGGGCGATGGCCGCGACGATGGAGTCCATACCGACGGCGCGGCTGCCCTTCACCAAGACAAGGTCGCCGGGCGCCAGGATTTCGGACAGGAGTCTGACGGTTTGCGCCGCGTCGTCCATCATATAGAGAGAATCTGTGGAAAAGCCGGCATCCTGCGCTTCTTCGCCGATGGCGTGCCCCAACTCACCAACCGTGACCAGCAGGTCGGCTACATCGGCGGCGCGACGGCCGACCATCTTGTGACCTTCGCTGGTGTAGTCGCCGAGTTCCAGCATATCGCCTAGGACGGCGACGCGGCGCCCGTTATTTTCCGGGTCTAGGTCGTGGAGCAGGTTGAGCGCTGCGATCATGCTGTCTGGGCTGGCATTGTAGGTGTCGTCGATGACGGTGGAGTGGTTGATGCCGGAGACGACGACAAGGCGAAGTTGGCCGGGGATGCTCTGCATGCCGGCGATGATCTCCTCCCAGCTAAGGCCATCCGCCAAGCCGACGGCAGCGGCGCGCAGCGCGGTGTGTACGCTGTGCCTGCCCAAGAGAGGCACGCGCACATAGAGCGTTTCCGCTTCCTCTTGGCCTGGGGTGCGATAGTGGAAGCGGAAGCGGATGCCGTTCATGCCTTCGCCGTGAATGTCGTCTGCCCAGAGATCCGCTTGCGGCGTCAGCCCGTATTTGAATATCTTGGCGTTTGTGAGCTTGGCCATGGCCCGCACATGATCGTCGTCCCAGTTGAGGATGGCGATGCCGCCGTCGCCGGCGCTTGGCAATGCCCGCACCAATTCCGCCTTGGCCTGGGCGATCCGTTCGATGGCGCCGAGACGGCTGAGATGGCTGACGCCGACATTGGTGATGACGCCGATCTGCGGTCTGGCCAACCGGCAGAGCGTGGCGATCTCGCCGATGTCGTACATAGCCATTTCTAGCACGGCGCGTTCGTACGCAGGACCGAGCTCCATCAGCGTGAGGGGCAATCCCTGTTCGCTGTTGAGGTTGCCGATGTTGTGCAGGGTGAGGTAGCGACGGCTGACGACTGCGGCGGTCAGTTCTTTGGTGCTGGTCTTGCCGACGCTGCCGGTGATGCCGATGACCTTGAGGTCGGGATGGCTGCGATGAACGCGCTGGAAGCCGCCGACCTTCTGCATAGCGAGCGTGGCGTCTTCGACGATGTAGGCCAACGGCTTGCCCGTCAGGGCGTTGGCAGGGGCGTCGCGCCAGCGCGCGGCGGTATCGCTCGCGGCCGCGCATTCGAGGATGACGGCGCCGGCTTCGGCGGCTTGGGCGCGGCCGCGAGCTTCGCAAAGCACGGCCTGTGCGCCGCTTGCAAAGGCCTGGGCGACGAAGAGATTGCCGTCGGTGGTCTGGCCGGGCAGCGCTATGAAGAGATCCCCCGCCTCTACGGTGCGGCTGTCCAGCGTGGCGCGCTGGATCAGATTAGGGGCGAGCGCAAGCGGGGGCAAGTCACCGATAAGCGCTTGCCATAGCGTGTGCTGCGTGATCTGGGTGGTGACGGCGGGGGGCAAGGGTTATTCTCCGGTAGCGGCTTCGCCGGACGACAACGCGGTGTCCGGCGGGATATTCATGTAGTCGAGCAGGCGCTGCGCGATGCGGCTGAAGACAGGCGCGGCGGTGTGGCTGGCCCACTGGTTGATCGTGGGGTCGGGTCGGTCCATCTTGACAAGGAGGACAAACCGCGGGTTTTCGGCCGGCGCAAAGCCGACGAAACTGACGATCGTCTCCGACTTTTCGTAGCCGGAGCCGTCTTCCAGGGGGATCTGGGCCGTACCGCTCTTGCCGGCGATTCTGTAGCCGGGCACGCCCGCCTTGACGCTGGACGTTTCGACGACCTGGATCATCATCTCTGTCAGTTCGTTGGCCGCTTCGGGCGATATGACCTGGCGGACCGCAGCCGGCTTCGTAAACTGGACGCGCTCATCCGCCACGCGGGCGGCCACAACGTAGGGCTGCATCATCTTGCCGCCATTGGCGATAACCGCGGTTGCATTCGCCATCTGAATGGGCGTGACTGCAAGCCCTTGGCCGAAACTGTTGGTGCCCAAATCGGAACGACTCCACTGAGGAACGGCCGGCGTCTTGATGCTGCCGTTGATCTCGCCGGAGAGGTCAATTTTGGTGGCTTCGCCGAGACCGAACTGGCGCAGATAGCGGTAGAATTGCTCCGGTCCCATTGTGTCGGATATTTCGGCGGTAATGACGTTGAGTGAACGCGCCAGAGCTTCGGCCGCGGTGACCTCTCCGTAGGCATTGCGGTCGCTGTTGAAGACCACGCGTTCGCCGATGGTGTAGGAACCGGTATCGGTGAAGATGGTGGTCGGTTCGATCATGCCGCTGTCGAGCGCGGCGGCCATGGTCACGATCTTAAATACCGAGCCGGGTTCGTACTGGGCGCTGACGGCGGGGTTGCGGAAGAACTCGACAGGCGCTTGCTCGTAGCGATTGGGGTCGAAGTCGGGCAGATTGACCATGCCGAGCAGCGCGCCGGTGCGCGGATCGAGAACGATCACCGAGCCGCTGACCGCCTTAAACTCTTCCAGCCCTCTGCGCAACTCTTCGCGAATAATCCATTGGATGGTGCGGTCAACCGTCAGCACCAGGTCCTTGCCTGGGGCGGAGGGCAGGAAGCGCCGGACATCGGCGGGCAGCGCGTCAAGAGCGGCTGTATCTTCTTCGAGCAGGCCGATGCCGTCCGCCGGCAGAAATTCGTCATAGTACTCTTCAATTCCGCTGACGCCCCCATACTCGACGGAGACAAAGCCGGTAAGGTGGGCTAACGCCTCGCCCTGCGGATAGGATCGGCGGGTCATGGGGGTGACGTAGACATGCTGAAGGGGGAACATGCCTTGCTCTGTCGCCAGCCGCTGCTTGGTCTCATTGAGCAGGTTCGCCTCTTCGAGCGATATGGCGTCGGCCAGGATGGCAAATGGATATTCTTGGCGGCCCTGCAACGTGGAAAAGGTGTTGGCGTAGGGTAAGCCGAGCAGGCTTTCGAGTTGCTTGGCGACCTCGTCGCGGGCGATGTCGCCCATGATCAAATTGGGCGTTGCCGCGACCCGGAAGAAATGGCGGTTGACGATCAGCGGGACGCCGTGGCTGTCTACGACCATACCGCGCGGGGCGGGCTCCTTGACGATGGGTCGTTCCGCCAGGGCGCGCCGCCCGCCAAAAACCTGATAGTAGGAGGCTTGCGCCAGGATAATAAAGATAATAAGGCCGAAAGAGACGGCCAGGATCAGAAAGCGCCGGTTAGGCCGATTGACGTTCACGCTCTTTCCTTAGAATGCATCCCCATCTGTGCTAGGGGCCATAACGCGTTCGAGCAGCCTGGTTGCCGTTGTCTCGATTCGTTCCTGCCAGGGCTGCCACCACTGCGCCAAGTTGCGCCCTTCAGGCATGGGCGTTGCCGCGGCGCGCGCCGGTCCGGCTTGGGCGGGTTGCTGCGCCGGGCGTATGGCAGGCGGCGCAGCCTGTTGGGCAGACACGGGCAGGGCAGGAAATGTGGCAGGCACGAACACATACTGCCGTTGGGTGATCGGTCGATACCCCTGCGCATAGGCGGCCTGTTGGATGTGCTCCAGGTTGGTTTTGCGAGCGATCTCCCACACCAATTCCGCGTTGCGGTTTTGAATGCTGTCGTGCACCTCTTTCAGCCGGTCAACTTCGACGCGCGCTTGCAGGATCTGCGCGGAGAGCGATACGTGCAGCAGCATGCCGGCGGCGATCAGAAGGAGGCCGGCCATGTAGGCGAGAAAAGAGCGCAAGGTGGAGGGGAGGGGGATGGCTCTGTCGAGCGAGTCGACCAGGCGGTCCGTCGCGCGGCCATAAGATGGCTCGAGCGCAGCCTGCTTGCGGGGCGACCGCTCTGCGCCGGCGAGCGCACGCGGGCCGGCGGGAAACTCGCTCGCCGGCAATTGAGCGACCTGAAGCGAGTACGTCGAGGATGAGGCTGTATGTCGGCTTCTTAGCATACGGCTCCTGCCTGACTACTGAATACGTTCAGCGATTCTCAACTTGGCCGAGCGACTGCGCGGATTGTGCCGGAGTTCGACGTCGGCCGCCGTGATCGGTTTGCGCGTGATAATGGCGACAGCGGGCTGCTTGGGAACGCCGCCCATAGGGTGCGCCGGGTCCGGCAGAAAGTCGGCGGCCTCTTGTTGTATCCAGCGTTTGACGATCCGGTCCTCCAGGCTATGAAAGCTGATCACGGCGAGGCGACCGCCCGGACGCAGGAGGCGAAGGCATTGCGGCAGGGCCTGCTCCAGCCGCGAAAGCTCTTGGTTGACGCCGATGCGCAGCGCCTGGAAGGTGCGGGTAGCCGGGTGAATGCGCTGGCCGCGCCGCCCGCCCAACGCCTGCTCGACGATCTCGGCTAGCTGAATCGTCCGCTCGATAGGCCGGCGGGCGACAAGCGTCTTGGCAATGCGGCGGCTATGACGTTCCTCTCCGTATTCATAAATGAGATCCGCCAGGTCGCGTTCGGACCACGTATTGACAATGTCCCACGCGGTGATCTCCTGGTCCGGGTTCATGCGCATATCCAGAGGTCCGTCGGCTTGTAACGAAAAGCCGCGTTCCGCTTCCGCCAGTTGAAAGCTGCTGACGCCCAGGTCGAGCAGAATTGCATGGACGCCGGTGAAGCCGTGTTGTTTGGCTACGGTTTCGACGTCGGCGAAATTAGCGTGAGCGGCAACCATCCGTCCTGCTGCGATCTCGGCGGTGAAACGTCGCTTCGCCCGTTGTATGGCCGCCGGGTCTGCGTCTAGGCCGAGAAGATGGCCGTCCGGCTCGGACTGGCGCAGGATGCGTGCGGCATGGCCGCCGCCGCCCAACGTGCCGTCAATCGTCCAGTCTCCGCTGCGGATGCGCAAGCCTTGCAGCGTCTCGTCCGCCAAGACGGGAATGTGTTCCGTCGAGACGGCGGCTTGTTGATCCGCCGCTTGATCCGAGTATGGGGGCGCGCCCCGCAGAGAATCGTCCTTCATCACCGTTCCGCCGCCGTCAGATGTTGAGTGCGGCGAAGAACTGGGCGTCGATCTGTCCATCCTGGAGCGGTCGGAGCACTTTTGCTTCCCATTGGCTGGGCGACCACAATTCGAGATGGCTGTGGACGCCGGCGATCACCACGTCGGAATCGATCTGGGCGTAGTCGCGCAGGCGCTGGCTGACGAGGATGCGCCCTTGCTTGTCCGGGATCAGGTCTTCGGCGGCGCTAAAGACGGCGCGGCGGAAAATGGCTGAGCTAGGGTCGGCCAGCGGCAAGGCGTTGATCTTGGCGGCGACCTCATCCCACTTGCTGTTCGGCATGACGAGCAGGCAGCGTTCGGCAGGGTTGCGCGTGACGACAAGCCCAGGCGCTAGCTGGCCCCGGAATTTGGCCGGTATCGTGAGCCGGCCCTTACTGTCCAGACTGTGGCTGAATTCGCCCAGGAACACAGATCTCTACCGTAAAGAAATGTTGAAAATCGAACAGTAAAATCGACGCTGCCGTTTGCACTGCGAGCGATATCCCAGATATCCCAAACCGAGAACGCATGTTCTTGGCGTCCCACTTTTGTGGCGGGCAAGGATGATTTCTAGGAGGAGCGCTCCACTTCGCCCCATATTGCCCCACATTATAGTCGAAACCCGCGAATGTGTCTACCCTCGCGAAACGTAGGAATTTGGGATATGGCCGTGGCACTGCGGGCAATCCTACGGATTTTGGGGGGCGGATGCGGTAGACTAAAGAGGACGCGGGCGCGCGACGCGGAAGGATCTGCGCATAAATTAGGCGGCGCAACTTGTTTGACAAAGCATGCGAGATGTGGTAGTTTTAATATTTGCGTTCTGACGCGAATTGGCGTATTCTTAGTGACATAACAAGCGGATGGCGGCTGGTCGGTTGGATGCGAGAATCGGTGAAGGCGGCGGGCCGGAGACTGGCCCGAAACGGTTGGCGGAGAATCCGAGAGCGAGTGATCGAAGAGAAAACAGACAGGCGATTGATTATCTGGTATTAAGCAGAGACTTTGCCGTCATAGAGACACCTTCGGACGGACAGTGACAGGGGCAGCAGGGTTTGCCCGGCAACTGTCTGTAAGGTGTCTTGTTGCTATTTTCTATTTAGAAGCTAGTGGGCGGTCTGTTAAGAAGTCCGGAATATAAAGCGCAACGACGCGTATCTGAAGCAGACGCAATGGCGCAAGGAAGCGCTTCTGCGTCCCGAAACGGCGGATGCCACGGATCTGTTGTTGCAAGGAGCTGAAAGCTAAATGAGTGTCTCCTCAAACGGTGCCAAGTCGACAGTCAAGGGATTGCGGACGACTCGGAAGTCCTATGCGCGCACACCGACGATTTTGGACTTGCCGCGTCTCACCGAAGTGCAGTTGCGCAGCTTCGAATGGTTCAAGAGAGAGGGTCTGGAGGAGTTGTTCGCTGAGATCTCGCCAATTGTGAGTTTCAACAAGAATTTGGAACTGCATTTCGGCGACTTTCATTTCGGCGAACCGAAGTACCCGGAGGACGAGTGCCGCGAGCGCGATATTACTTTTGCTGCGCCGCTGTGGGTTAACGTCAAGCTGGTCAACCGCGATACGGGCGAGATCAGTGAGCAAGAGGTGTTCATGGGCGATTTCCCGCTCATGACGGACGCGGCCACGTTCATTATTAACGGCAGCGAGCGCGTGGTGGTCAGCCAGTTGATTCGTTCGCCGGGCGTTTATTTCACGGTCGAGGAAGACCGCAGCACAGGCCGCGAGTTGGCAGGGGCCAAGCTCATCCCCAGCCGGGGCGCTTGGCTCGAATTTGAGACCAGCCGCCGTGACATCATCAGCGTCAAGGTTGACCGTAAGCGCAAGCTGCCCGTTACGATTTTGTTGCGCGCCGTCGGGTTTGGCACGGATGAGGAGATTCGCGCCCTCTTCACCGACGTAGACACGGATGTGGACCATCCGTTTATCGAGTCGACGCTGGAGCGCGATACAACCAGCAACCCGACGACCGACACCGCCAAGGGCGTAGATGACGCGCTCCTGGAGTTTTATAAGAAGTTGCGCCCTGGCGACCCGCCGACGCTGGACAACGCCAAGAGCTTTGTGCAGAACCTGTTTTTTACCCCGCGACGCTATGACCTGGGCCGCGTGGGGCGTTACAAGTTGAATCGGCGTCTGTCGCTGGACACGCCGCTGGAGACGCGCACGCTGACCCAGGACGATCTGGTGGCGGTGATCAAACGCATCATCAACATCAACAACGGCCCAGCCCGCCCGGACGATATCGATCATCTAGGCAACCGCCGCGTCAAGACGGTGGGCGAGTTGATCCAGAACCAGTTGCGTATCGGGCTGCTGCGCATGGAGCGCGTTGTGCGCGAGCGCATGTCGATCCGTGACCCGGAGCAGGTGACGCCGCTGGGGCTGATCAACATCCGGCCGGTGGTGGCCGCGACCCGCGAGTTCTTCGGCGGCAGCCAGCTTAGCCAGTTCATGGATCAGACGAACCCGCTGGCGGAGTTGACGCACAAGCGGCGGCTCAGCGCTTTGGGGCCTGGCGGCCTGCGCCGTGAGCGCGCCGGCTTTGACGTGCGCGATGTCCACTTCAGCCACTACGGCCGCATCTGCCCGATTGAGACGCCGGAAGGCCCGAACATCGGCCTGATCGGTTCGTTGGCCTCTTATGGGTGGGTCAACGATTTCGGCTTCATCGAAACCCCCTACCGCAAGGTCTTCGGCGAAGTCGAACCGGCGGTCGACATGTTGGTCGGGCGCACCCTGCAGCAGGATGTGACAGACCCGTCCAGCGGCGAGTTAATCGCCAAGAACGGAGATGTCGTGACGGAGGAGACGGCGCAGCGCATCGTAGCGGCAACCAGCGCCGCCGCGAACGGCGACGGGCAGGTCCAGCCGATTCGCGTCAAGCCCTTCGCCAGCCGGGAGGTTATCTACCTGAATGCGGATGACGAGGACCGGGCGTCGATTGCGCAGGCGTCCTCGCAGTTGAATGCGGTCGGCGAGTTCCAGAACCCGCGCCCGTCGGCGCGCTATGCCGAGTTGTTCTTGTTCGAGCAGCCGAGTCGCATCAAGTATATGGACGTGTCGCCCAAGCAGATCGTGGGCGTATCTGCGGCGCTAATCCCGTTTTTGGAGCACGACGACGCCAACCGTGCGCTGATGGGGTCGAACATGCAGCGCCAGGCTGTGCCGCTGATTCGCCCGGATGCGCCCATTGTGGGCACGGGCATTGAGTATCAGGCGGCCATCGACTCGGGCCAGGTAGTGACGGCTAGGCGCGCCGGCGAGGTGGTGAGCGTGACCGGCGCCGAGGTGGTCGTGCAAGAAGAAGACGGCACGCGCCGCGTCTATCATCTGCGCAAGTACAATCGCAGCAACCAAAGCACCTGCATCGACCAGCGGCCCACCGTCCACAAGGGTGACAGGGTGGAACAAGGCTCAGTCTTGGCCGACAGCTCCAGCACGGAGAACGGCGAGCTGGCGCTGGGTCAGAATGTAGTGGTGGCCTATATGAGCTGGGAGGGGGGCAACTTTGAAGACGCCATCCTGGTCAGCAGTAGGCTGGTGCAGGACGATAAATATACGTCGATCCACGTCGAGAAACATGAGATCGAAGCGCGGGAAACGAAGCTGGGGCCCGAAGAGATTACGCGCGATATTCCGAACGTAGGCGAAGATGCGCTCAAGGACTTGGATGAGGAGGGCATCATCCGCATCGGCGCCGAAGTCAACCCGGGCGACATTCTGGTCGGCAAGATCACGCCTAAGGGCGAGACGGAGTTGACGCCGGAAGAGAAACTGCTGCGCGCCATCTTTGGCGAGAAGGCACGCGAGGTGAAGGACAGCTCTTTGCGGCTGCCCCACGGCGAGCGCGGCAAGGTGGTGGATGTTAAAGTCTTTGACCGCGATGAGCATCGCGATCTGGCTGCGGGCGTGGAGAAGATAGTGCGCGTGAGCGTCGCCCAGCGCCGCCGGCTCACCGAGGGCGACAAGATGGCCGGGCGGCACGGCAACAAGGGCGTCATCTCCAAAGTCGTGCCGGTGGAAGACATGCCGTTTTTGGAGGACGGGACGCCGGTCGACATCATCCTCAACCCGCTGGGCGTTCCGGGCCGCATGAACATCGGCCAGATTCTGGAGGCGCACCTGGGGTGGGCGGCAGGCCGGCTTGGATTCATGGCGGAAACGCCCGTGTTCGACGGCGCCAAAGAGGATGAGATCGCCGCGGAGCTGGCGCGCGCCTGGCTGATCGACCGGGCCTGGCAGGTCGCGACTGAAAATGCCTGGGACCTGGTCGTGCAGGAAGGCATTCCGGCCGAAGAACTGCGCAGCGATGACGATGCGCGCATGGAACGTCTCTTGGATTGGCTGGAGCCGCGTGGTTATGAAATGGATAAGCTCCAATGGGATCCGACCTATGCGCGCCATGCCTGTCTGCGCGAGTGGCTGGCCGATAGCGGTTACGATCCGGATGCGATCATGTCTGCCAATTACACTGAACGGCGCACCAGCCGCGAAGCGAACCGGGCGGCTGTCGAAGCGGCTTTATGCGAATGGATGCGCTACCGCGGCGGCGACCCGGAGGGACTGGCCGGCAATGAGCTGTTCGAGGCTGCCCAGCAGTTGAGCGATGAGACCGGCTGGCCGCTGCCGACCACGGGCAAGCAGAAGCTGTTCGACGGCAAGACCGGCGAAGCCTACGACTCGCCGGTGACGGTCGGTATCGTGCAGATGTTGAAACTGCACCACCTCGTAGAGGATAAGGTGCACGCGCGGAGCACCGGGCCGTATAGCTTGGTGACGCAGCAGCCATTGGGCGGCAAGGCGCAGTTCGGCGGACAGCGCTTCGGCGAGATGGAAGTCTGGGCGCTAGAGGCCTACGGCGCAGCCTATACGCTGCAAGAGATGTTGACGGTGAAGTCCGACGACGTGAGCGGGCGCGTGAAGACCTACGAGTCCATCGTAAAGGGCGAGGAGATCCAAAGCCCAGGGGTGCCCGAAAGCTTCCGGGTCTTGGTCAAGGAATTGCAGAGCCTGGCCTTGTCGGTCGAGGTGATTAACGACAAGAACGAAGTGATCCAGTTCGGCAAGGAAGAGACCGAGGAACATCTGCCGCGGCTGGGCTTCAGCTTGAATGTTCCTACTTCGAAGAGCCGCACGATGGAGTAGTGAGCGCCGGCGAGAAACATATACGGGGCGCAGCTTGCTGCGCCCCGCGTCACAGGTCCGTATCCGCGGGGATGGAGATAAGGGCAACCATGGAAGTCAAGAATTTTGATGCGATTCGCATTTCGCTTGCTTCACCGGAAGATATTCGCGAGTGGAGCTACGGGGAAGTCACCAAGCCGGAGACGATCAACTACCGCACGCTGCGCCCGGAGCGCGACGGCCTGTTCTGCGAGCGCATTTTCGGCCCGACTAAGGACTGGGAATGTGCGTGCGGTAAATACAAGCGGGTGCGATACAAGGGCATCGTATGCGATAAGTGCGGCGTAGAGGTTGCGCCGAGCCGCGTGCGCCGTGAGCGCATGGGGCATATCGAGCTGGCCTCGCCGGTCAGCCATATTTGGTATGTGAAGGGCGTGCCGAGCCGGTTGGGGCTGTTGCTGAACATCAGCCCGCGCCATCTGGAGCGCGTACTCTATTTTGCGCAGTTCATCATCACCAACGTGAATGAAGATGCGCGCAGCCGCGCCATCCAGCGCCACGAGCGCGAGCTGGAGATGCGCCTGGCTCGCATCGACGGCGAAATCGCAGACCAGGTGGATGCGCTGGAGACAGAGCTTGAACAGCAGTTGAACAGCCTGGATGAAGAGGAGCAGCAGGCAATACAAAGCCTGGACGAGCGCATCAACGACTCGTCGTCCCAGGTCATTCAAGAGGCGCAAAGCCTGCAGACGTGGCTCCAGAACCGTATCGGCAAGAAATCACCCGAGGAGAAGCAGTTCTCGTGGTCCGACCAGGCTGTGATCCAGGAGAAGGAAGTCATCTCGCAAGATCACGAAATCCTGATCAACGACCTGGTGCAGGATAAACTGAACGAACTGCAGAAGGTCTCTGACGAGGAGAAGGAAGACATCCGCACGCTGATCGCGGCCAAGCGCGAGCATGTGCGTCGCGAGTTGGGCGCGCAGATCGACGAACTGCGCCAGGGCATCGAAGAACGCAAAGAGCGGATTCGCGGCCAGATGGAGCGCGACCTGGAAGATCTGAAGGCGCTGGAAGAAAAGACGCTGCTCACCGAGAACCGTTATCGGGAGTTGTCGGAGCGGTGGGGCAACGTTTTTACCGCGGGCATGGGCGCCGAGGCGGTGCGCGATATCGTCACCAAGATCGATCTTGACAAGATGGCGCGGGAGTTGCGCCGCGAGATTCGCATGACGCGCAGCAAGCAGCGGCGCAAGAAGGCTGCCAAACGCCTGCGCGTGGTGGAAAATTTCCGCAAGAGCGGCAACAGGCCGGAGTGGATGATTCTGACGGCGCTGCCGGTGATCCCGCCTGATCTGCGCCCGATGGTGCAGTTGGACGGCGGCCGTTTCGCCACGTCGGACCTGAACGACCTGTACCGGCGCGTGATCAACCGCAACAACCGTCTGCATCGCCTGATGGAATTGGGCGCGCCGGACGTAATCGTGCGCAACGAGAAGCGCATGTTGCAGGAAGCGGTGGACAGCCTGATCGACAACGGTCGCCGCGGGCGCGCCGTCAGCCGCAGCGGCAAGCGCAAGCTCAAGAGCCTGAGCGATATGCTCAAGGGCAAGCAGGGCCGCTTCCGCCGCAACCTGTTGGGCAAACGCGTCGACTATTCCGGCCGTTCCGTGATCGTGATCGGCCCGACGCTGAAACTGCACCAGTGCGGCCTGCCCAAGAAGATGGCGCTGGAACTGTTCAAACCGTTCGTCATGCGGCGGCTGGTGGAATACAGCTACGCGCACAACATCAAGAGCGCCAAGCGCATGGTTGATCGCTCCAGCCCCGAAGTGTGGGATGTGCTGGAGGAGATCTGCAAGGAGCGGCCTGTGCTGCTCAACCGCGCGCCGACGCTGCATCGCCTGGGCATTCAGGCCTTCGAAGTGGTGCTGGTCGAGGGCAGCGCCATTCAGTTGCACCCGCTGACGTGCGGCGCATTCAACGCCGACTTTGACGGCGACCAGATGGCCGTACATGTGCCGTTGAGCGAGCAGGCAGTGCAGGAAGCCCGCGAGTTGATGCTCTCCAGCCAGAACTTGCTCAAGCCGAGCAGCGGCGATCCCATCGTCGGCCCGTCGAAAGACATGGTGATGGGCGTCTATTACCTGACGGTGTTGGATGAGCGGCTGCGCAAGTCGCGCGGCGCCAACGGCAACGGCGGCGATCCGGCGCAGGGCGACGAGGGCCTGCCCACGTTCTCCACTATGGAAGATGCGGAATATGCCTACGATATGGGCGTGATCCGGCTGCGCGAGCCGATCCGCGTCTGGTTCACCAGCAGATACGACTCGGTTTCGCTGGAAGAATTGGCGATCGGCTCGGAGCGCATGGCCGCGTATGGCGAAGATGTGGGGCTGAGCGAGCGGGTACTAGATTCAGTTGCCGACCACGGGCTGCGTTCGGTCGGCGACCTGATGGACCTCTACGCACGCGGCGAGTCGAACATGGTTAAGGATGTGACCGGGTTTGGGCCTGCCGCTTTGGACGAAACGCGCGAGGTGTTGCGCGTGATCGGGCTGTTGGGGGCGTCTTGGCCGGCAGAACGGCTGATAACCACGACGGTGGGGCGCATCATCTTCAACCGCGCTCTGCGCGACGAGCTTTGGTTCGTCAACGAGGTGTTGGATCGCAAGGGCGTGGATGCGGTTGTGGCGCGCTGTTATAAACACCTGGGCCGCGAGGTGACCGCCGAGGTAGTGGACAACATCAAGGACCTGGGCTTCAGCTACGCCACGCGCTCGGGCATAACGATTGCGGTCAGCGATATCCAGGTGCCCGAGGAAAAGGCGGAGATTCTGGAGCGGACGACGCAGGAAGTGGAACTGTCCGAGCAGCAGTATCGCCGCGGCCTGATCACCTCTGAGGAGCAGTACAACCGCATCGTCGAGTTGTGGACGCGCGCGACTGATGATGTGACCGACGCTGTGAAGGGGCTGCTCAATCCGGTGGAAGGCTTGGGCGCGATGGCGCAGTCGGGCGCGACCAAGGGCGGCATCAATCCCATCCGCCAACTGGCGGGCATGCGCGGTCTGATGGCCGACCCGAACGGGCGCATTATCCCGCTGCCGATTCGCTCCAACTTCCGCGAGGGCTTGACGGCGTTGGAGTACTTCCTGAGCACGCATGGCGGCCGCAAGGGTCTGGCCGATACCGCGTTGCGCACGGCCGACGCCGGCTATCTGACGCGACGTTTGGTCGACGTGGCCCAGGACGTGATCATCACCGAAGAAGACTGTAACACCACTACCGGCATCTGGGTCGACGAGAGCCAGTCCATCTCGGTGGGGGCGCGTTTCTTGGAGCGCATCGCCGGCCGCTATCTGGCGGGCGATATTTCGGACCCGGAGACGGGCGAGGTGTTACTGCCCGCCGGCACGCTCATGACCGAGACGGCGCTGGCGACCGCTGCACGTCACAACATCAAGCGCGCTTTTGTGCGCAGCCCGCTTACGTGCGAATCGCGCTTCGGCATCTGCCAAAAGTGCTATGGCGAGGACCTGGCCCGCGGCGGCCTGATCCGCATGGGCGAGGCCGTGGGCATCATTGCAGCGCAGTCCATCGGCGAGCCGGGCACCCAGTTGACGCTGCGCACCTTCCATACGGGCGGCGTGGCCGGCAGCGATGACATTACCCAGGGCCTGCCGCGTGTCGAGGAGTTGTTCGAGGCGCGCAACCCCAAGGGTGAAGCGGTTATCGCCGAGATCGACGGCAAGGTCGATATCTACTGGGAGGGCGAGGTCCGCATGCTCAAGGTGAGCCGGACCGACCTCAAGACGCGGACTATCGAGATTCCCGCCGGCCACAATCTGTTGGTGGCGGATGGAGATCGCGTCCAGGAGGACACGATCATCGCCTTGCCGCCGGAAAGCGCAGAGGGCGCCAACGGCCATCTGGACGAGACCGAACTCGAGGCGACCGCTATCATGGCGGGCATGGACGGCGAAATCTATCTGAACACCGAGGGCGGCGGCGTACAGGCGACCGTGCGTCGCGAGGACACGCTCGTTTGGGAGACGCCGATTCCGGCCAACGCTCGTTTGCGTGTGGACAAGGGCGCAGAGGTGCGCGCCGGCGATCAGCTGACCGAAGGGGCCAAGAACCCGAAAGAGATTCTCCGCATCCAAGGGCGCGAGGCCTGCCAGTTGTACCTGTTGGACGAGGTGCAGAAGGTCTATCGCAGCCAGGGCGTGGCGATCCACGACAAGCACATCGAGGTCGTGTTGCGCCAATTGCTGCGTCGCATTCTGGTGCGAGCCACAGGCGACACCGAACTGCTGCCGGGCGAGTTGGTTGACCGCTTCGAGTTCGAGGACATCAACGCCGAAGTCGCCAAGAAGGGCGGACGCCCCGCGCGTGGCGAGCCGGTGGTGCTTGGCCTGACCAAGGCCGCGCTCAACACCGAAAGCTTCTTAGCTGCAGCCAGCTTCCAGGAGACGACACGCGTTCTGACCGAGGCGGCCATCCGCGGGCAGAAAGACGACCTGCGCGGCTTGAAGGAGAACGTGATTATCGGCAAGCTGATCCCCGTCGGCACCGGCTTCCATGCCCGCCGCCGGATGGCCGAGGAGGAGCAGGCGACCGACGAAATGTTCCTCGATACGGAGTTCTTCGAACTGATCGACGAGGACGAGGAACTGGAGTTGGACGATCTCGACCTGGCCGATCTGGAGATAGGCGATCTGTCGGGCGTGATGGAACTCGGCATGGAGCCGCTAGGCCTCTCCGATTCCGGCGATGAGGACGAGGAAGAGGAAGACGCCGACATCGACTACGAGTCCTACCAGGCCGACGAGAGCGACGAAATCGACGTCGATCTTTCGTAAGGTCCGAGCCGTCGCAGCCGGCGGTTGCTAGGAGAAAGCAACAGGGAGCGGGGGGATATCCTCTCGCTCCCTGTTTTGATTGCGCGTTGTATTGGGGTTCGCTAGCCTAGTTGTTTGAACAGCCGCACGTATTCGCGGTAGGGCGCGAAGCCGAACTTGCCGTAGAAGTCGACGATCTCTGTCCAGTCGATCACGCAGCCGTTGACGCCGTTGTCGTGCAGACGGCGCAAACCTGCGTCGAGGACTGCAGCGCCATAGCCGCGGCCGCGACGGTCTTGGCTCACGCCGATTGGGCCGAGCTGGCCCCACGGTCGCGGCAGGCTGTACGGGTAGTAGCGCTCCATCGGCCGCGGCGAGTCTTCGAGCGTAAGCTGGCAGAAGCCGTCGACGCCGCGCTCGGTCCAAAGGAGCATGACGTCGGAGATACGCCCACCGCCGTGCAGGTACTCCTCCATTTCATAGCGCCACCGCCCGGGGAACTCGCGGCGGAGAAAGGCCAAGAGGGCGTCTTCGTCGCCGGGGCGGGCAGGGCGCACCGCGCCGTCGATCTCGCGCACGCTAGGCGGCGACGTGTAGCCCGCCAAGCTGGCCGACACGTCCCAGACGGTCAGACGCTTTTCCTCGCCCGGCGGGTTTGTATACCTGCGTTTGGTGAAGAATTCCTCGCTGCGCAATTCGACGGGCAGGCCGGGCGTAAAGGGTTTGATGCTGCTGCCGAGGGTAACGGCGGTGCAGCCCTGTTCCGCCAGCCATTGCTCCGCCCACTCCAGTAGATGCGCGCCGATGCCTTGCTGCCTCGCTGCGGGGGAGACTGCGATGGCGTCCACCCAGCCGAGGGATGACGGCGTTACGAGCGGTTCGCCTGGCAGAACGCTGGCCAGGATGAAGCCTGCCGGATCGCCGTCGAATAGAGCAATGCGACCTTCTTGGCGCACGCCCGCTGCGGGCGTGACGTTGAAGGCCAGAAAGTCGTCGGAGATGGTGAGGCAGACGTTAACGGCGCTGTTCCATACGTTGGCGGCGGCGCTGATTTGTTCCGGGTCGGTGTGGTCAAAGGGCTGCAATGCAAGGGGTTGGGGCATGGTTTACTGTCCTTCTGTTGTCTGAGGCGATTCGCCTGCGGGTTCTTCTTCAAGGAAACAGAGTACGCTTGCGGCGACGCCGCGCGCCGCTACTTCGGGGCGTTGTGTCAGCAATTCCTGGTCGCCGCCGAGAAAGCCAAGTTCCAGGATGGCGGCGGGCGTATGCTGGTCGATCTTGCGAAAGGCGTGGTAGGCGGTCATGTCGACGGTAACCGTGTCGGGGTCGTGCGCCAGGCCGGTTGCGGCCGCGTAGTGGCGGTCGATGCAGCCCAGAATGCGGTCGCCGATCGACGGGATTTGGCTGCGCTCGTAGTAGGCGGCCTTGTAGCCGCTGGCGAGTATGCAACTGTCTGCGTGGAGGCTGAGCAGAATGTCGGCCTGCAAGCCGTCCAATCGTGGGTCATACTCGTCGAGAAGCAAGACTTCGGCGCCGGTGCGGCGCATGCGTTGCGCGGCCAGGTCAGTGATGCGGGCGACCGTTTCCGCTTCGGTCAGCGTGACCGTCCCATCCGCAGCGGTGCAGACTGCGCCGGAGTCGAAACCGGCGTGGCCGCTGATCAGTGCAATGCGCGGGGCTGCTGCGCCCTGGGGGATGAGCGCAGCCGGCCATTCTGGAGCGTAGCCGAAGATGCGCGCGACGATGGCGAAGATACCCAGCAGCGCGGCGAAACTGATCGCGCGTAAAATACGTTGAATACGACGGACAAGCGTATGGCGCATAGTCGAAAACCGGCATCCGCCGGTTGCAATGCGAAACAGCAATGCGAATAACTGGCAAGTCGCCCCGCTCATTGTAGCCGCGCGGGCATGGCTGTCAACTCGACGGGGCAGTCAGCCGCAGAAGAATGGCCGGGGCGAAATTGACAAAGACCCATGCGCACGCTAGACTGACAACGTGGATTTCGCCGCCGGCCAGATTGTGTGCGCCGCTCCGGCGAGTCGATTGAGTTGTGCGGATATGATGGGCCAAGTCCGCATCTTAGGCGGCGGAAGCGCCGGGATTTTGACCAATCGCCGATGGTGGATAGCAGCACACGCAGGGCTTCACGAGTCGAATCTTTGGAACATAGCGCTGCGCCGCGCGAGCGCGCGGCGGTCGCTCAGACCTTGGGCGCTTTGCTGCGCGAGCGACGCGAGGCCATGGGCGTGTCTCTGGCCGAAGTCGAAGTCGCGACGCGCATTCGCCAGAAGTACCTGGCCGCGATTGAGTCGGACGAGTGGCATTTGTTGCCTGGCGAGGTCGTCGGACGCGGCTTTTTGCGCAATTACGCCGAGTATCTTGGGCTGGAATCGCACGAGGTCAACAACCGGCGCCGGGCGATGACCGACCCCGGTCTGACAGCCGCCCTCTCCGCGACGAGCGCCGGCGCGCCGCTGCCCGCAGAACGCCAGGTTGATTATCGCCCGAAGGAAGTTGACCTAAAAGACGAGGGCGACGGAATCGAGCGCAGCGAGATCAAGCTGACGCCGATCTTGTCGATTGTGGCGGTCGCCGCGGTCGTTGCTTTGGTTGCCTGGGGCGCCATGCGGCTGCGCGAGCCGATCGGAAATCTGTTTGCCGGCATGCAGGCGCGCGTGGCGCAAGTGACGGCAGGCGATTCGCCTACGGCCACCCCGTCCCTGATCGGCATTGTCAACATGGAGAATGTAGACGCACCGGAAGCGCCGCAGGCCGGCGATGAGGGCGTCGTCGACGGCGCCAATGAAGCCGCTGGGAACGTCGACGAAGGAGGCGCGCCCCCCGGAGGGATCGGCGGTCCGGTCTCGGCCGGAGAGGGGGGCGGAGCAGCCTCCGCGGCCGCGCCTGCATTAGTCCCGACAAATACGCCCACAGAGGCCCCTCCGCCGCCGACGAATACGCCGGAGCCGCCGACGCCGGAACCCACAGCGACCGAAGCGCTGCCGCCAACGGAGACCTTCACGCCGGAACCGCCTACGCCAGAGCCGCCGACGCCTACGCCGGAGTTGCCGACGGAGACGCCCACGCCGGAGCCGCCGCAGGTCGTGGCGCCCGCCTGTTCAGACCCGCGCTCCGCAATATTCTCGCCGGGCGTCAACCAGGCCGTGGCGGGTGTGATCGGCGTGAGCGGGACAGCAGAGATCGACGCGTTCCAGTATTACAAGCTGGAATATGCGCCGGGCGCAAACGCCGGCGGCGGATTTGTGTACTTCGACGGGCGCAGCAACCCGGTTTCCGGCGGGCAGTTGGGCGCGATGGATACGGCTGCGCTGCCCAATGGCGAGTATACGCTGCGCCTCACGGTGGTGGATCAGACGGGCAATTACCTGCCGCCCTGTGACGTGTCTATCATTATACAGAATTAACGCGCCGGCGCACTTACGGACAAAGAAAACGGCGGGAGATGTGTATGAAGCGCATCTCCCGCCGCTGTGTTTTCAGGTATGCGCTTGGCTAATCAGCCGGCAGTTCCGCCTCTACCGGCACGGCTACGATTTCCCCGTCCTCGTTTTCGCGCAAGTGGTAGATCTGCTCCGCTTTGTCGGTCATCAGCACACCTAGCAGGTGATCGATCTCGTGCTGGAAGATGCGGGCCAGCCAGTCGTAAGCCTTGATGCGGAACTCCTTGCCGTTGCGGTCCTGCGCCCGGACGAGGACATAGGCGGCGCGGTTCACGTCCGCCGCCACGCCAGGGATGCTGAGGCAGCCTTCCTGCCCAATTTCCTCACCCTTGCGGCGTATGATCTCCGGGTTGATCAACTCGTAGACCCGCTGCGTGTTTTCCGGGTCTTCTTCGTCTTCCGGGTATTCGATGACGATGACGCGCTGGCTGACGCCGACCTGCGGCGCGGCCAAGCCGACGCCGGGCGCAGCGCGCATGGTCTCGAGCATGTCGTCTAGTAACTGGTGCAGCGCAGGGCCAAATTCGCGCACTCGTCTTGCCGGCTGGTGCAGCACGTCGCTGGCAGAATCGCTGACCGTAACGATGTTTAGAATCGGCATGAATCTTCGCTCTTTCGTCTTGTGCCTGTTGCTCGTCGTACTGCGACAGGCGGCGCTTGATCGGCGCCCGCCCAAAATGGTATGGGAATCGGCATGGTTTGTCAAACGATCTGGGCTGCGCAGAATCGTTGGCCGATTTATTGGTCCCCATGCTACACTTGGTTGACGGAGCGAACAGGCTTGCGCCCAGGATGGTTATGAGGTCATCAGCTTAGGTTTCCATAGCCAGGCGCTCGTCCGTTCTTAGTGATCCGAAACCCGCCACATCATAGACGCTAGGAGAAAGCATGAAACTGGTAACGTACAAGCCGACGGGCGCCGGTCCCCAGTTGGGCGTTGTCGTCGACGGCTATGTTGTCAACTTAGCTGAGGCGAGCAGGGGCAAGCTGCCCAATGACATGCGCGCCTTTCTTGAATTGGGCGACGCCGCCATGCAGACGGCGCAGGCCGCGGCGACGGAAGCCAATGCCCGGCAGTTCGGCGTTGCGCTCGACGATGTGAAACTCATGGCGCCTATCCTCAACCCGTCGAAGGTCGTCGCTATTGGGCTGAACTATATGGACCATGTGCGCGAGTCGGGCGGGAGCGTGCCCCAGATCGCAACCATGTTCGCCAAGTATCCGAGCGCCATCATCGGCCCCGGCGACGCTATTCGCTGGGACCCAACCGTGACGAGCAAGGTCGACTTCGAGGCGGAATTGGCCGTTGTGATCGGCAAGCCGGCGCGCAACGTGAGCGAGGCGGACGCCTTCGACTACATCGCCGGATATACGAACTGCCACGATGTCAGCGCGCGTGACTTGCAGATTGAGCGCGGCGACCAGTGGATCATGGGCAAGTCGCTGGACACCTTTTGCCCGCTGGGGCCGTATCTGGTGACGCGCGATGAGATCGCCGACCCGCACAGCCTGCGCGTGCGCTGTCTGGTCAACGGCGAGGCGCTGCAAGATTCCAATACCAAAGAACTGATCTACAAGATTCCGTATCTGATCGCCTACCTGTCGCGCGGCTTCACGCTGCTGCCGGGCGACGTGGTCACCACGGGCACGCCGCATGGCGTCGGCGCATTCCGCACGCCGCCTGTTTTCCTCAAGGATGGCGATGTGGTCACGGTGGAGGTGGAGGGGCTTGGGCAACTGACCAACCCCTGCGTCGAAGAGGGATAGCGATGGCTGACGAGACTTTCTTAGTGACCGGCTCGCTGGGCTGCATCGGGGCGTGGGTGCTGCGCAACCTTGTGGCAGAGGGCGTGCGCGTGGTGGCGACCGATGTCGCCGCCGACCCTGTGCGCCCGCGCTTGTTGATGAACGACGAAGAGATCGGGCGCATCCGCTTCGAGACGCTGGACGTGACTGACCTGGAGCGGGTGAAGGAATTGGTCGCCCGCCATGCCGTAACGCACATCGTACATCTGGCCGGTTTGCAGGTGCCATTTTGTAAGGCGAACCCGGCGCTGGGCGCGCGGGTGAATGTCGTGGGCACGGTGAACATCTTCGAGGCGGCGCGCGCTCACTGGGGCCAGGTGCGCGGGTTGGCATATGCCAGTTCGCTCGCCGTGATGGGGCCCGATCACCTCTACCCGGAGAAGCCGGTGCGCGACGACGCGCCGCTGCATCCGCAATCGCTCTACGGCGTGTATAAGCAGGCGAATGAGGAGACGGCGCGCATCTATTGGCAGGACTGGGGCATTCCCAGCGCCGGCCTGCGCCCCTGCATCGTATACGGCGTGGCCCGCGACCAGGGCATGACGTCGGACATTGCCAAGGCTATGCTGGCTGTGGCCGCGGGGAAGCCGTACCACATACGCTTCGGCGGCCCCGTGACGTTGCAGTACGCCGACGACGTGGCGCGGCTGTTCATCGCCTGCGCCCGTTCCGGCTATCAGGGCGCGGCGGCGTGTAATATGCGCAACGACGTGACCGAGGTAGAGCGCTTCGCGACGCTGCTCAACGATGGCTATGCGGGCAGCCGGATCACATGCGCGGAGACGCCGCTGCCCTTCCCCGCGGACCTGGACGATAGCAAGCTGCGCAGCATCGTGGGCGGCGTTCCGCATACGCCGCTGGCGCAAGCCGTCGAAGAGAGCGTAGGTCTGTTCCGGCGGCTGCTGGACGAGGGGCGCGTCGACCTGAGCCAGTTGGATGCATGAAGCCTGCAAGCGGACCGTATCACCGAACTAGGCCATGCGAAGGGGAGGCGGTCTCTTGCGAACGGCCATGAGCCTGGCGGCGCTTGTTTGCGCAAGTTACGCCCTGCTATGCCTAGCCCTCTATCTTTTACAGGAGCGGCTGATCTTCTTCCCCGAAAAGTTGCCGGCGGGCTATGCGTTTGACTACGATATGCCCTTCGAGGAAGTGACATGGCCGGTCGACGGCGCCGAACTGCATGCGCTTCACTTCCGCGTAGATGATCCGCGCGGGGTGATTCTCTACTTCCACGGCAACGCCGGTTCGCTGCGCGGGTGGGGCGATGTGGGCGAGGAGTTGGCCGGCTACGGCTATGATGTGGTGATCTCGGATTATCGCGGCTACGGCAAGAGCGGCGGCCGCATCACGGGCGAGGCGCAATTGCTGGCCGACGCCGAGGCGGCCTATGCCTATGTGCGCGAGCGCTATGCCGAAGAGCGCATCGTACTCTACGGTCGCTCGATCGGCAGCGCGCTGGCGACGTATTTGGCGGCACAACACCGGCCGCGGCTGCTGATATTGGAGGCGCCGTTCTACAGCTTGCACGATCTGGCAAGCCGCGTGATGCCGCCGATCGCGCCGCTGGGGCTGCTGTTGAAGTATGAATTGCCGGTGTATCGCTGGCTGGGCGAAACCGAGTGTCCGGCCGTCATCTTTCACGGCACGGACGACGAGGTGATCCCGTTCGATTCGAGCCGTCGCTTGCTGGCGCATACGCGTTCGCCGGCGACCTTCGTACCGGTCGAGGGCGGGCGGCACAACAACCTGGAACGCTTTGAAGCCTATCAGGCCGGCTTGGCGGAGGCGTTGGGGAACTAGCCGGGCAACGCAGCAAGAGATTCTCTTTGATTGCGACGAGATTCTTCAGCTCGTAGCGGCGCTCGCTTCAGAATGACAGACTCTTGGCGAACACATGACTGAACACAAGGAGAGACTACCTGTGACAGACGAGAGCGTGCGCAACTGGGATGGGGGCGTCGTGCGCTACCCCGACCCGGCCATCGAGGCGATCGACCCGCGTTTCGAGAAGTACCGCATCGGCAACGCCGCGGTCGAGCGGCTTTGTACCGGCATGCGCTGGTCCGAGGGCCCGGTGT
>CAYXRG010000030.1:0-7677 GCA_964467575.1 uncultured Caldilineaceae bacterium
GCCGGCCTCATCGCCAGCCTGGAAGTCACCTACTACTGGCCGACGCTGGGCGAAGGCTATCTGTTGAACACGCTTTCGTCAGTCTTTTTGGGCGGGACGTCGGTCTTCGGCGGGTCGGGGACGGTGTTCGGCACGTTCGTGGCCTCGTTCATCATCGGCGCCATCAACGCCGGCATCGTGGCGGTCGGCCTTTCCGGCTTCTGGACGCAGTTGATCTACGGCCTGATCATCGTCTTGTCGGTGATCCTGCAGACGGTGATCGGCAAGCGCTTTGCCTAAAGGCGCTCACGCGGCAATCCACATCCGACGATTGTCATAGCGAGGCTGAGTTCCCTCAGCCTCTCGTGCTGCGCGCTCCGGTTCATCCTCACGCTGTCTATTCGATCCCCGCCGGCAGCGAAACGCCCGCTCCTCAGCCTGTGCGGGCTGGAGCCGGGCCGCCGTTCCTCGGTTCGCTTGGCTGCGCCTCCCCGCCCCCCCGATCCCGCATTTTCGCCCTTCGCATTTCGATGGCGGATTGCAGTATAATCAGACGGCTTGTCAACGTGCAGCCAAGATCGGGCGAGATCGGAGGGGAATGCAATGGTCGAGTATCAGACGAATATGTATGAGGGCATGCTGGCCGAAACCGTGATGATGCAAGGCGCCGGCGGCGACACGATCAACGCCTACTTCGCCCGCCCTCTAGGCCCCGGCCCTTTTCCCGGCGTAGTGCTGGCCCACCACGCGCCCGGCTGGGACGAATGGTATCGCGAGGCCACGCGCAAGTTCGCCCATCACGGCTACTTGGCAATTTCGCCCAACCTCTACTTTCGCGAGGGACACGGCGCGCCGGAAGACGTGGCGGCCAAGGCGCGCGCCGTCAGAGGCGTGCCCGATGACCAGGCTGTAGGCGACCTGGAAGGGGCGATGCGCTTTCTGCGCAGCTTACCCATCAGCAACGCCAAGATCGGCGCCTTCGGCACCTGCTCGGGCGGGCGGCACGTCTACCTCGCCGCGTGTCGCGTGCAGGGCTTCGACGCCGTGGCTGACCTCTGGGGCGGGCGGGTCGTGATGGCCCCGCCGGAGATCACGGACAAGCAGCCCGTTGCACCCATCGAATATACCAAGGACCTGCCGTGCCCGCTGCTCGGCCTTTTCGGCGAGGAGGACCGCAGCCCGTCGCCGGAACAGGTGGCCCAACACGAACAGGAGTTGAAGCGGCTCGGCAAGAGCTACGAGTTCCACATGTACCCCAACGCCGGGCATGGCTTCTTCTACTACGATCGCGCAGCCTATCGACAAGAGGCGGCGGTGGACGGCTGGCAGAAGGTGTTCGCCTTCTTCGCCAAACATTTAGCAAGCGTCTAGGCGGTTCTTTCCCAGGCGGCCATAGCTCTAGCCGCCAAATCACGGAACACGACGGCAAAATAAATGTCAAGAGTTCTTGGAGTACTGTCACCCTGAACGATGTGAAGGGTCTCGACGTCGATCTCTAGGAACTTGCGGAATTGTACATAGAGCAGGAGGGAGATCGACCATGTGCACCATGATCGCAGAGCAGATCCAAATCGAGGGCAGCGGCAAGGGAACGTCGGGCTGGTTCGCAGTGCGGCAGGCCAATGTATCCTATGACCATCCCTTCAACGCGCCGCTGGAGCACGCGCTCAACCTCGATTTTGTAAACGAGGCCCAGGGCGTGGGGGCGAGAGTGGCCGTCGAGATCAGTGCGCAGTCGGCGCGCACATTGGCGGAGACGATCCTCGCCGTGTTGGCCCAGGCCGAAGCGGGCGGCTTTGTCGAAGACTGAGCGGACGGCAAGGACCTCGTGCGGCGAACGTTCATGGCGCTTGTCGCATTTGTTAACATTCCGGCGGTATGCTCACGAGCGTGAACCGTGCGCGTGTTGGACTACACGCCGCATCGCACGGAAAGGTCAATCGGGGTCAACATCGCATTGAGAACGTCTGAAGAACGCCTGAAGGAGGGCACATGAATAAGTTTCGGGCCACACTGCATGCAGCGTTGTTCGTCGCTCTGGTCCTGGTCTTGGCCGGCTGCGCCGCGGTGGCGCCGGCTGCGCCTGCCGCGCCTCAAGCCACAGCGGAACCGCCCGCGGAAGGCTTGGAAGAATTGGTCGCCGCCGCACAGGCGGAAGGCATGCTGTCCACCATCGCGCTGCCGCGCGACTGGTGCAACTACGGAGAAGCCATCGATTCGTTCAGCGAAAAGTACGGCATCCGCGTCAACGAGCTTGACCCCAACGCCGGCTCCGGCGACGAGTTGGAAGCGATTCGCGCCAATAAGGACAACAAAGGCCCGCAGGCGCCCGACGTTATCGACGTGGGCTTCGCCTTCGGCCCCCTTGCCCAGGAAGAGGGCCTGATCCAACCCTACAAGGTCGCCGCATGGGACACCATCCCCGACGACGTGAAGGACTCAGAAGGCTACTGGTACGGCGACTATTACGGCGTGCTCGCCTTCCAGGTCAACACCGACATTGTGGAGAACGCGCCCCAAGATTGGGCCGATCTGCTCAAGCCCGAATACAAGGGGCAGGTGGCGCTAGCCGGCGACCCGCGCACCTCTGCGCAGGCCATCATGAGCGTCTACGCCGCGGCCCTGGCGAACGGCGGAGACCTGGAGAACGTGGAGCCGGGGCTGGAGTTCTTCGCCCAACTGAACGAGGCGGGCAACTTCGTCCCTGTAATCGCCACGGCCGGCACCCTTGCCAAAGGCGAGACGCCCATCGTGATCAAGTGGGACTATCTGGCGCTAACCGACCGGGATACCTTCGCCGGCAACCCCAACACCGAGATCGTGATCCCGCCTTCGGGCGTCATCGGCGGCGTCTATGTGCAGGCCATCAGCGCCTATGCTCCGCAACCCAATGCAGCCAAGCTGTGGATGGAGCACCTCTATTCCGACGAAGGCCAGTTGATGTGGCTAAAAGGCTATTGCCACCCAATTCGCTACAACGATATGGCGGCGCGCGGGATCATCCCTGAAGATCTGGCGGCCAGGCTGCCTTCGGCAGAGCTATATGCCAAAGCCGCCTTCCCTTCCGTCGAGCAATATGAGGCCGTCCGCGCGGTGATTGCCGAAAAATGGGACGCCGTGGTCAAGGCGGACGTACGATAGGCCCGGACGGCAACGGGCGGGCAGTCGGGCAGCCTCCGGCGGACGTATACTTGGCCGGGGGCTGCCGGCAGCGCTTGGGATAGGACCTTTCCACATCCAAACAGGTCGCCATCAACATGCCTTCTCGACGCGTACTCGGTGACTGGCTGGGCGTAGCCCCCTTCTTTCTCTTCGCCGTCGCCTTTATCTTCTGGCCGGCGATGACGCTCTTCGTCGGCGCATTCCGCGCTCCGCAAGGCGGCTTCACATTCGCCAACATCGTCGCGCTCTTTCAACCCTTTATCCTGGACGCCTATTGGCTGACGATCCGCGTCAGCCTGGTTACAGCCGTAGGCGGCGGCATCTTCGGCTTTCTCGTCGCCTACGCGGCCATACTGGGGGGACTGCCGCGCGGCGTGCGCACGGTGCTGACGACCTTCTCCGGCGTCGCCTCCAACTTTGCCGGCATTCCGCTGGCCTTCGCCTTCATCGCCACGCTGGGGCGAGTGGGGCTGGTGACGGTGCTGCTGCGCGATCTGCTGGGTCTGAACATCTATGATCGCGGCTTCAATCTATACAGCTTTTGGGGCCTCAGTCTCACCTATATGTACTTCCAGTTTCCGCTGATGGTGCTGATCATCTCGCCGGCGTTGGACGGTTTGCGCCGCGAATGGCGCGAGGCGGCGAACAACCTGGGCGCGTCGAACATGCAATATTGGCGCTACGTAGCCCTGCCGATCCTGCTGCCGTCGCTCCTGGGCACAATGATCTTGCTCTTCGGCAATGCCTTCGGCGCCTACGCTACCGCCTACGGTCTGACCGGCGGCTCGTTGAACCTCATTCCCATCCTGATCGGCCAACAGGTGCGCGGCGACGTTCTGCACAACCCGGGGCTGGGCTACGCGCTGGCGTTGGGCATGGTCGTCGTCATGGCCGTCTCCATTGCAGCATCCGCCTGGCTGCAATCTCGCACCTCTCGCTGGATTCGCCGAGGAGCTTGACATGGGCGCAAGACGCTTCTGGTCTTGGCTGTGGATAACACTGGGCGCGCTCTATTTCCTTGTGCCGCTCTATGCCACCTTGCACTTCTCGCTGCAGGCCAAGCGCGGAACCTTGAGTTTGCTCGCCTATCAAAATGTGCTGGCCGACCCCCAGTTCTACCGGACGTTCGCCTTTTCGTTGCAGATGGCTGCGGCGACCATCGTCACCGGCATCGTGTTGATCGTGCCTACAGCCTATTGGGTGCATCTGCGTCTGCCCAAGCTGCGGCCGGCGGTTGAATTGATCACGCTTATGCCCTTTGTGATCCCGGCCGTCGTGTTGGTCTTTGGGCTGATCCGCGCCTATAGCCGTCCGCCGCTGCTGCTCGTATCCAGCCCGGCGCTCCTGGTCGGGGGGTATACCGTGCTGTCCTTGCCCTACATGTATCGCGCCGTCGATACCGGTCTGCGCGCCATCGACGTGCGCACACTCACCGAAGCGGCGCAGAGCTTGGGCGCAAGCTGGCCGACCATCCTCTGGCGGGTGATCTTGCCCAACCTGCGCGTGGCGGTGCTCAGCGGCTCCTTCCTAACGCTGGCGATCGTCGTGGGCGAGTTTACGCTGGCCGCGCTGCTGGCCTGGCCTGCGTTCGGCCCCTATATGGCGCTCCTCGGCCAAAACCGCGCCTACGAGCCGGCCGCCCTGGCGATTATGAGCTTCGGCCTGACCTGGCTGGCGATGGGCGTCATCCTATGGATCGGCCGCGGCCGCCAGGGCGGGCCGAGCGAACTGACCGGCACGCATTAGCCGGCGCCCATTGACCAGCACGCAACAGCGGAGAATTTGAGCATGGCTTTCTTGGAACTCGTCGGCCTCACCAAGACCTTCGGCGCTACGGTCGGCGTCGAAGCCGTCGATCTCGCCGTGGAGCGGGGCGAATTCGTCTCGCTGCTGGGGCCGAGCGGCTGCGGCAAGACCACCACCTTGCGCATGATCGCCGGCTTCGAGCAGCCGACCGCCGGCCGCATCTTGGTGGGCGGCGAAGACATCACCGCACGCCGGCCCAATCAACGCAACATCGGCATGGTCTTCCAAGCCTATGCCCTCTTCCCCAACATGACCGTGGCAGACAACATCGGCTTCGGCCTTAAGGTGGCCCGTCGCCCCGCAGCGGAAATCCACGCGCGGGTGAGCGAACTGCTGGCGCTGATCAAGTTGGAAGAGATGGGCGACCGCTACCCGCACCAGTTGTCCGGCGGGCAACAGCAACGCGTGGCCCTGGCGCGCGCCCTGGCGATCCGCCCGCAACTGCTCCTGCTTGACGAGCCGCTCTCCGCTCTGGACGCCAAGATTCGCCTGAGCCTGCGCAACGAGATCCGCGCCATCCAGCGGCAGCTCGGCATCACGACCCTCTACGTCACGCACGACCAAGAAGAAGCGCTCTCGCTCTCCGACCGGGTAGTGGTGATGAACCGCGGGCGCATCGAGCAGGTCGGGTCGCCCTTCGAGATCTACAACTTCCCCCAGAGCCATTTTGTCGCCTCGTTCGTGGGCACGCTCAACATCCTGCCCGCCGAGGCGGTCGACCCTGTAGCGGGTATTGTGCGCGCCGCAGGGCAGCGGATCGCCGCTCCGTCGGGGCTCTCCGGCATGGCCGCGGGCGAACAGGTGATGCTGGCGCTGCGCCCCGAGCTGCTTACGCTGAACCGCCGCCAGGGGATGGACAACCATCTGGAGGGCGTAGTCGAAACCATCGCCTTCCTGGGGTCGATTGTGCGCATCCAGGTGCGCGTGCACGACGCGCTCATCGCGCTGGACGAGTTCAACAACCCCAACTTGGATTTGCCCGCCATCGGTGACAGCGTCGCTTTCGGGTTCCCGCGCGAGGCGTGCTTGATCCTGGACAGCGCCGGCTGACCGCGGGCGCGGCGCATGCACAGGCGCAGGCTGATAACCGCATAGGTTCTCGAAGGGGCTGCCGGTTTCGGCAGCCCCCATCGTCGCCATCGCATAGACGATAGGGAACATGCGTTCTGATTGCGCGGCAATATTGTAGTGATATACTTACAACTGATCGCATGGTGACTTGCAGATTGATGGTAGGCTCTGTATGAAGGGCGTGATCGCCGCCCGATTCCTGTTCGCGACCGGCATTCCCAACCATCCCCAAAGGAAGACGTCATGAACATCACGAGTCTGATCATCCAATTGTTGAGCGGTGCAGCCGGCGGCAATATCGTAGCGAAAATCCTCAAACAATTCGACCTTGGCCCGGTCGGCAACTCCATTGCCGGCATTGTCGGCGGCGTCCTCTTGGGCCAGATACTAACGGCGCTCGGCGCCACCCCTGCCGAGGCAGCCGCAGCCGGCGGGTTGGACGTCGGCACGATTGTGACCGACATCCTCGGCGGCGGCGTGGGCGGCGGCGCGCTGATGGTTATCGTGGGACTGATCAAGCAACAGATGCAGAAGTGACCTTGACTGTCCGCTAGGGGCGGTTCAAGAAGCGCATTGCCATATAGCGGAATCGGGTCTCGCGCGCCTAGCTCGTGCGCGAGACCCCGTTCCTAATCGCTCAGCGTCCCGGCTGAGCGATGTTGTTTGCGCAACGGCGTCTTCAAAAAGAGGCCCGAGCGCAATCCTTAGTCAGGTTGAGCCTAGGAGGGGGAACATGCTGTTTCCCGATCGCGCCCTCGCACGACGTTTAGAGATGCACGAAGCGTGGAGCGCACGCGAACACGCGCGCACTCAGGTCAGGCTTTACCCGGAGACCGGCGCAAGTGCGCAGCCGGCTGCCGAAGGCTACGCAATCTTCTGCGGACGGAATTCCCCGCTTAGCCAAGTCTACGGATGGGGGGCGTCTGAACCGGTGAGATCCGCCGATCTGGATGGGATCGAGGCGTTCTTCAGGGACCGAGGCCTCCGCACGCGAATTCGGGCGTGCCCGTTTTCGGACCCGTCTTTGTTCCATCTGCTTGGCGAGCGCGGTTATGGCGTGGGGGGCTTCATGAACGTCTTTGCCCGTTCACTCGACGGGTTGGACGGCGATCAGCCGGCGCTTTGCGGCGTGCGCGTCGGCATTGCGGTGGCGAAGGAAGCTAGAGGCTGGTTCGAGCGTTACGGCGCAGGCGGCGACTGGGCCGAGCCGGACGGCGTGGCGTTTATGACCATCCGCACTGCGCAGAAGGCCGATACGCAGTTGTTCCTAGCCTGGATCGACGGGCAGCCGGCAGGAGGCGGCGCGCTGGAGATGCACGACGGCGTCGCCGCGCTGATGGCCGCCGATACGCTGCCGGCGTATCGAAAACGAGGTCTGCATACGCTCCTGCTGCACGCTCGCTTGACGGCGGCGATCGCAGCCGGCTGTGATCTGGCGTTGGTCCACACGGCGCCGGGTTCGGCTTCGCAGAACAATGTGCTGCGGGCGGGCTTTCAACTGGCGTACACAGCCCTAACGCTGGTTTCCCCGGCCTGATAGGCGAATCACGGTGAGGCGTTCAGGCTTGCTTTGTCATTCGTCGCGCATGGTCCCTAGGCTTTGGGCGACGCTCGGCAAGGGCGCTGGGCCGCAATTGAGGGCGTACTCGACCGTTCTTG
>CAYXRG010000030.1:7777-36149 GCA_964467575.1 uncultured Caldilineaceae bacterium
GCGACGCTCGGCAAGGGCGCTGGGCCGCAATTGAGGGCGTACTCGACCGTTCTTGAGTTGGTTGACGCGCCTCTCTCGCCATGCTAAACTGATTCTAGACGGCAATGAGATTGGAATAAGGTTGCTCACAACTTCCTCTTTTACAGTGAATAAGGGAGGGGCAGCCTGATAGTAAGCGTTGTTGCACTGCACCTCGCACCCGTTGCGACGCGATTGTTCGCCTTTGCACCTGCGCCGAAATTGGTGCGCGGGCAACGGCAAACCTGCTGCGTCGCCTGAATCACTACGTCGCCCCGAGCGTCGTCCTCTACGTCTACACTGTCCCCATAAGACGCTCGCCGGCATTCGTCGCCAGACGTACGCCGCGGGTGTGGACGCGCAGACCGTATCGTCTCGTCAGCTCGATGTGCAGCCCAACTTCGGGGTTGCCGGCTCTTGCCATCCAATCCATTTCAGTGAAAGGGGGACAGCGATGTTTCACAGCAGATCACGGTGGTTTGCGCTAGGCGTATTGGCGCTGACCGTTATGGTTCTGGCGGCGTGCGCCCCGGTTGCCCAGCAGCCGGGCGCGGCGTCGGCGGAGACGGTCGAATTGGCTTTTTGGAACATGCCTTTCGTCACCCAAGAAGTCTCACCCGACTACGTGCTTAGATGGGAAGAAGACGTAAAGACCGCCTTGCCCAATGCGACGGTTGACAACTACTACGGCCCCGGGAAATATCAGGACCAGCGCGACCGGTTCTTGCTCCAGGCCGAGAGCAGCAAGCCCGACGTGATCGAAGGGCTGCTCGAGGACATGGCGGCCTACGTCCAAGCGGGCCTGATCGAACCGTTGGACGAGCGCTTCGCGGCGTGGGAAGACAGCGCCATGTTCGTGGAAAGCACCCTCGAACCGTTGCGCATCGACGGTAAACTCTACGGCATCCCCTACAATACCAATGCCCGCGCCATGGTCTATCGCAAGGACATCTTCGAGGAATACGGCCTCGAAGTGCCCACGACGTGGGACGCCTTTGTCGAGACCGCGCGCACGATCTCGGAGTTGACCAACGGCGAGGTGTCCGGCGCATTTGTCTGCACCGAGATCGCTGACCCGCGCGCCCCGCAGGAATTCATCTCCTGGTACTTCCAGGTCAGCGGCGGGCAGAATATGTTCACCGTGACCGAAGAGGGAATCGAAGTTAATGTGACCGTCGAACAACTGGAACAGGTGCTGACACTCTACGATGAGTTGTTCGACACCTCCGTGCCGTTCCCGGCCGTAGATCCGAATGTACGCGGCGCGGGCTGGCCGGTCGAAGATCCGGGCTACGTGGCCGGCAAGTGGGCGATGGTTCCCATGGGGCCGTGGCTGTGGGGCCGCCGCGTCGAGAGCGATTTGGCGAAGGACATTCTCGACAACAAGACCGGCATCACAGCCCTGCCCATCCCGGAGGGCGGCGTACAGGCGACCTATCTCGAGGTCAAGCCGATCATGCTCAATGCCTACGCCGCTGACAAGGACGCGGCCTGGGAGTTGATCAAGTTCATCACCTCCAAGGATAAGATGGCCCAGTGGCTGATCGATTCGGGCGGCATCCCCGCGCGCACCGACTCGTTGGAATCGCAAGAGTTTGTCGAGGCTGAGATCGGCTGGTGGCTGCAAGGCTTCGCCGATCAACTCGGCACGTCCGTCGCCATGGCGCCGGTCAACTGGGGGCCCGTGAGCGAGGCCAACATGCGCGCCGTCAACTTCGTCATCTATGACGAACGAACGCCGGCCGAAGCGGCCCAGTGGCTCTACGACCAGATCATGCAGTTGCACGCCAACGGCGAGCTGTAACGGCCAGCGCGCCGGTCTCACCGGCTGAAAGCGACCGGGGCATGGGTCACACGCATGCCCCGGCGCCGTCTTCCCGCACCCGCTGCGCGGCGCACCGTTGCGCAGGTCTCAATACAAACGGGCAGCCTCATGAAAGAGCGACATAAGGGGATTATTCTCCTCCTTCCCGCCTTGCTGGTGATGGCGCTGTTCACCGTCTACCCGATGGTGCGCGGCGTCACCATGTCCTTCACCAACGCCAACATCATGCGCAAAACCAACGACTTCGTCGGGCTGGAGAACTATGCGCGCATGTTGGCGGACGAGGTGTTCTGGATCTCGTTGCGCCAATCCGTGTCTCTGACCGTGATCGTCGTGCTGCTGCAACTGGTTTTCGGCCTGATCTTGGCCTCGGCCATGACGCAGAAGCTGCCCGGCATGGGCGTCTACAAGAGCATCATCATGGCAAGCTGGGTGATCCCGGTGGCCGCCACGGTGACCATGTTCAAATTTATGGCGCAGCCCGACATCGGCCTGATCAACATCCTGCTGCGCGACCTAGGCTTTGCGGGCATGAACAAATACTGGTTTGGCGAACCGCAGGTCGCCTTTACCTTCATCATCCTCCTGCATCTGTGGCGCAACGTGCCCTTCTACGGAGTCGCCTTTCTTGCAGCCATGCAGGCGATCCCTAAGGACTATTACGAGGCGGCCCAGATCGACGGGGCGAATGCGTTGCAGCGCTTCTTGGCCATAACGCTGCCCGGCATCCGCAACATGATCGTGGTCATGGTCACCATCCACGTGTTGTGGACGTTTAACAACTTCGACTTTGTGTATCTCTCCACCGGCGGCGGGCCGATCAACCGCACCGATGTGCTGCCCGTCTATGTCTATCGCAAGAGCTGGGCCAGCTATACCGTCGGCTATGCGGCGAGTATGGGCGTGGTCATGCTGATTCTGCTTATGATTTACTTTGTGGTCTATACCCGCCTCTTCGAACGGCAGGAGACGAACCGGTGAGCGCTACATCCAGACAAAAACTGCTATCCGCCTTCCTGTCGTATCTCGTCGTCTTCATCTCGCTGTTGTTCTTTATTTTGCCGATGTTGTGGATTGTCTACACCTCGTTCCGCAACACGGATGCGGTCTTTTCCGGTCAAGTTTTGACTGAAGCGGGCAACCTTACCCTAGAAAACTACAACACCATTCTGTCGGTCACCGACTTTCCGCGCTATTTCCTCAACACGGTCATCATCGCCTCTGTGGTGACGCTGCTCTCTCTGATCTGCTCGATTATGGCGGCTTACGGGTTGAGCCGGTTCGAGGTTCGGGGCAAAAACGCCCTGATCATGAGCATCTTCTCCACGCAGATGTTCCCACAGGTGCTGCTCATCATCCCCATGTATCTGGTCATTACCACCCTCCGTCTGTTGGACACGGTGCTAGGCGTCGTGCTGGGCCAGATCATCCTCGTGCTGCCCTTCCAGATCTGGATGCTGACGGGCTATTTCAACAACATCCCGCGCGAGATCGACGACTCGGCCAGCATCGACGGCTGCAATATCGGAGAACGGCTGCTCTACATTGTGCTGCCCATTGCCGCGCCGGGCATCGCCGTCGCCGCCTTTTTCTCGTTTGTCGTCTCTTGGGGCGACTATCTCATCGTCTCCATCATCAGCCAGAGCCAGCGCACCGCCACGGTAACGCTCGTTTTGCAACGACTTTCCGCTGCGCTCCTGGTGCGATGGGGGCAGGTCGCGGCCGCGGTGGTGCTGACCATCGTGCCGACTATCCTGCTCTTCGCCTTCGTCCAGACCCGCCTGGTCGAAGGCCTCACCGGCGGCGCGGTCAAGGGCGAATAAGCGTAACCTCATCTTGTCCCCTTCGATCGGTCTTCTCAACGAGAAATCGCTCCACGCCGCGCTTAAGGCTTGGTATGCTGAGCCGGACGACATCCTAGAGGCGCCAATCGACGGTTATGTCGTCGACATTGTGCGCGGCGACCTGCTTGTCGAGATTCAGACGCGCAACTTCGCAGCCATTCGCGCCAAGCTGGCCGCGCTTTCCGCCCGCCATCCCCTGCGCCTGGTCTATCCATTGGCCGTCGAAAAATGGATCGTAAGACTCTCGCCGGATGGGATGCAGCACTTGTCCCATCGCAAATCTCCCAAGAAGGGGGCGCCGGTCGAGGTTTTCTCCGAGCTTGTCAGCATCCCGCACCTGCTAACGTCGCCCAACTTCTCGCTGGAGTTGCTCCTGATCCGGGAGGAGGAGATGCGACGCTACGATGGGACGCGCGCCTGGCGGCGCAGGGGATGGGTCACCCAGGAGCGACGCCTCCTGGATGTGATCGGGCGGCAGGTCTTCGCCACGCCCGGCGAACTCGGGGCCTTGCTGCCGGCGGATCTGGATGAGCCGTTCACCACGTTGGAACTGGCCGTGGCGTTAGGCGCTTCCCGGCGTCTGGCCCAACGTATGGCCTATTGTCTGCGCGCCATGGGTGTATTATCCGCTGCCGGCAAGCGCGGCCGGAGTGTTCTTCACATCCGAAACCGCTAATCTGCGCCTGAAGCCGTTTTCTCCTGCGCGCTCTACACAACGGTTTCTCCAGCCAAAACCGCAGCTATGGCGAAAACAGATGCGAGGTCGGTTTGGCGATCGCCCATACGGACCTGAAGGGGATGGCCAAACCGACCTCGCTCGTCCTGTCCTGGCGATGCGCCGGGGTGAAGCGCTAATCGCCGCCGAAGACGACGGGCAGTCTAATGACGTTGGCGGCGAAGTCCGGCCGCTGCAACGTAAGCAGCAAAGGCGGCAGCGTGCCTGCTGCATCCGGCCCTCGCTGCGTACCTGGGCGAATGTAATCGCGCACAGAGAGTTGCAGGAACGTGCACGTTGGGTCGTTGGGGTTAGCACAGAATGGAAGCCCGTCTTCTTCCGTTGAAGCGATAGAAATGCACTTTCCGTCCGTCAACTCTTCCAGCCCGGAGCAGTCGCGGGTGAAATAGTAGAGATAGATCTGCTCGGTGTTGCTGACGATGGACGAATACGCCAACGCGGTGTCAATCAGATCGTGGTTGGAGAGGTTGTCGAAGCCTTTCTTCTTTAGGGTTGAGTTGAGGCCCAAACCGACGTAGGTGGCATTGCCCGTCTCTGTGGCCAGAGGGCCGGCGGCGGCGTAGACCTGCCCGTTGTCGAGCCAAAGACGCGGAGAAAGCTGATAGACCGTGTCCTGCGTGTCGCCGAGGCAGTTCATGCCGATTTCGGTGCACTGCGGCCCGACCAGACTGATGGGCGGGAGTTGCCAATTCTGGAAGCTTACGGCGCGCTCAGCCGCCACACAGTCGTTCTGGTCACAGGGCTGGCCCCATCTCTGGCTGACGGCGAACACCAGGTCCTTGAGGTCGGGGGCCAATTCGCTTTCGGCCGGATTCTCCACGGCCGTCCTCTCTTCGAGCTGGACGAGCGGATATCGCTCTGGCTGGCGTTCCAGGTTGGTATCCCGGATGCGCAGGACGACGAGAGGCAGGTTCGCGCGCCAGGCATTCGCGGCTGCCTCATCGGCAGGCATGGCGTAACGAATTACCGTAAAGAAATCGTCGGCCGATTCTTGAAGCCCGATCCGCATGTCCTGGGGGATAGGCTCGGTAAACACGTCGCCCTGTGCGAACGAACTCTTGCCGAGCGCGTCGCGGATGGCGCCGTCCATATAGCGGTCGGGGGTAATGATGAACACGCGAAGCTGCTCGAAGGCTTGATGTGACGCCGACTGCCGTTCGATGACCACGTTGTTGATGGCGTTGCTGAGGCTGGCTACGAGTTGAATGCGTTTTTCGTTGCCGGGAACCTTGGCAAAGAACAGGTTAAGGAGGAAGGGGCTGCTCTTGACCGCCCTGTAGGCGGCGCTGTTCTCGTCCCAAACGCCCACACGGGTGTTGAGGTAGGTCTGCAACCCGAAATAGTCGGCTTGGGGAGGGAGCAGGCCAAAGATGACGATTGCCTCGCGCGGGTCGAAGCGATGGGAAATGGCGTGGCCCTCTTTAGGCTCGCCGAATGTGTTCAGCGTGAGGGCGTCTACATATTCATCGTGCCACAGAGGCACGACCGGCAGCACATAGGGTGCAGCCGGATTGTTGCCGTAGCAGCTTCTCATGATTGGGTACGAATATTGCTCGCAGTCTTGTTTGGTGTACACCCTCAAATAGCCGCTCTTGACCTCGAAACCTTGCTGCTCCAAGTCAAGCGTGAGATGCTGCGCCATGTCCTGGAAGGCTGCAGGTGTGATGTTCTCCGGCGCGGCGCTGCCGGCAAACGCCGACAGAGCTATCCACACCGGCAGCAATGCCAACACAAACAGTAAGGTAAACCCAATTCGCCGATAAGAATTCACGGAAACCTCCTTTAGAAACTTGCTGGATATGGAAACACGCTGTACCAAGTTACCGATTCGCCAGGCAGCCAGCCAGGTACTCCTCGCTGGCGGACAGAGCCGCCACCAGGCCATCCCCGCGGAAGCTGTGGCTCAGGTTGGGCAAGGGCACGAAATCGAACGGTTTGTCAGCCGCCTCCAACGCCTGGATGAAGTTCACCGTGTTCTGGAGGTGGACATTGGTGTCGGCGAGACCGTGGATTAGGAGAGGCTTGGCCTGAATCTGGCCGACCTTGGCAATCAGGTTCGTGGCGGCGTAGCCGTCCGGATTGACATCCGGTGTGCGCATGTAGCGCTCGGTGTAGATCGTGTCATAGTAGCTCCAGTCCGTAGGCGCGGCGCCGGCCACGCCGCAGCGGAAGACGTCCGGGGCGTGCAGCAGTGCGTAGAGAGTCATGTACCCGCCGAACGACTTGCCGTCGGTTCCGATGCGCCTGGCGTCTACGTAGGGCAGTGTCTTCAGATAGTCGATGCCGGCCAGTTGGTCGTCGAGCGCGGCCCGTCCAAGCTCCCCGAAGATGGGCGTCTCGAAGGCATGCCCGCGGCCGAAACTTCCCCGGTTGTCGAGCCGCCATACCAGGAATCCCGCCTGTGTATAGAGCACATCACGTTCGATACTGTTGAAGATATTGGTCGCGCCGTAACGGTTAGAGACCATCTGCAGGCCGGGGCCGCCGTACCAGTGGACGACTACGGGATAGCGGCGCACGGGATCGAAGTTGACCGGCTTGACAAACTGCGCGTACAGGTCGACGCCGTCACGTGCTTTGAGCGTAACAAACTCGCGGTGCAGAGCCGGCAGAGGGGCAGCAGGCCCTGCACATTGCGCCAATACGGTTTGGCCCTTCCCGTCCGTCTGCAACACAGACGTGATCGGGGGCGTCTCCACGTCAGAGAACTGGTCCAGTAAGTAGAGGCCGTCGGCAGACAACGCCGACAGATGAAAGCCCGGCTGCTGCGACACTTGCTGCAGTTGGCCCGTGGCGATGTTCACGCGATCGATCTGCCGCTCGAGCGGGCTGGTGCGCGTGGTGATGAAGTAAGCCCATTTGCCCGCAGGGTCCACATGGACCGGCCTTCCGGGCGTTAGCAGGTTCCATGCCGAGCTGTCGATCATCCACTCGCCCTGGGTGAGCTGCCGGATGAGTTCGCCCTCTAGGGTGTAGAGATATAGGTGCATGAAGCCGTCACGCTCGGATAGCCAGAGGAACTGCTCTCCGTTGCCCAGAAAGATCGGGGCCGTGTAGCGCTCCTCGTTGATCCAGTAGGGGTCCGCCTCGGTGATCAGGGCGCGCGTCTCGCCGCTCTGCGGGGTCCACGCGTTCAGGACCAACTCCGTGTGCTCACGGTTCACCGTGATGAAGAGCGCATGGTTGGAGTCCGGCGTCCAGGTAAAGAAGGGGAGCACATACTCGGCGCTCGCCGGCAGTGGTATTTGCAGTGGCGGAGCGAGCGCGCCCGGGGTGAGCGCGTGAAGCGAAGCGACCGGGTTAGCCGTACCGGCCGTCGGGTAGCGCGTATAGCTGACGGTCGGCGGGACCGTCCGATAGTCGGTCACCGGGTCTTGGCGGACCGCGCTCTCGTCTAGGCGCAGGTAGACCAGCCATCTGCCATCAAGCGACCAGGCGTAGGCGGGCTGCGCTGCGCGCGTTGCCAACTCCTCGTTGTAAACCCAGTCGAGGCTGCCGTTGAAGACCGTTTCGCTGCCATCATTCGTCAGCTGTTCGACCTGGCCGCTGTGGATGTTGACTACGTACAGGTCATTCTCTTGCACATAGGAGATGCGCCCGCCGTCGGGTGTGAACATCACGCCGGTCTTGGGGCCGTCTGGGAGCCCTTTGGGCGCGGCAATCGCTGCCGCCTCGCCGGTCGCCACATCCAGCAGCCACAGCGCCTCATCGCCGGTCAGGAGCAGCTTGTCTGCCTGCGGCGACCACTGGGCGGAGGCGACATCGATGGCGTCCGGTTCGCCGGCCGCGCCCAGAGTGCTTCCTAGCAGCGCCTTCTTCTCATCCGTGGCTGCATCATAGAGCCACAGCAGCTCGTGGCCACCCTGCGGCTCCACATACGCCAGCGTGGATCCCACCGGACTCCAGTTGAAGGCGGATGGGCCGGGTCCCATCAGGGCGCCCGGGGCGGTGAGCATGCGCGCGGTGATTGCCTCTATGTCCGACCCCGTGTCCGGCATCGTGGGCTCTAGCATGGCGTCTCCTACAGAGCCGGGGTCGGAAATGGGTGCACACGCGGCCGCGAACAGAGTCGCCAGCAACAGATACCAGATAGGATTGTTCATCATGGCGCTCATCCCCCCTTATGCGGCTACTTCGCGGGCACGCGTGACAGCGTCGTGAACAAGAAATCCACCAGCTTCTGCACGCTGGCGATATGGAGCGCTTCGTCGGGCGTGTGGACATCGTGCAGGGTCGGCCCAATCGAGATGGCGTCCATGCCCGGATATTTGGCGACGATCGTTCCGCACTCCAAACCGGCGTGTACCGCAGAGACCTGAGGCGGCTGGCCGTACATCTCCGCGTAGACTTGCTGCATGAGCGCCAGGAGCGGCGAGCCGGCATTTGGCGCCCAGCCGGGATAGCGTCCGCTGATGGCTGTCTCGGCTCCGGCCAATTCCCATACGCTGGAGACCATCGCCGCCAGGTCGTCCAAGGCGGAATCGACAGAACTGCGCATGTTGCAGGTGAGCGACAGCCGCCCGTCGCGGCCGTCGACGATCCCGAGGTTCGTCGAGGTCTCCACCAGGCCGGGCACGGCGTCGCTCATGCGCATGACGCCGTGCGGTGTGGCGTAGAGCGCGGCAATGAGGACGCGCTGCGCGCTTTCGTCCATCACATTGGCGGGCGGATCGGCGGGCGCGGCTTGAACGCTCAACTCCGGCTCGACCGCGGCCAACTCCGATTGAATCGTCGCCTGATACTGCTCCACAGCCTCGAGGAATGCGTTTGCTTGGCTTGTGGGCAGGCAGACGAGCGCCGTCGCCTCGCGCGGGATGGCATTGGCGGCGTTCCCGCCCTCGATGGCGGCAATGCGCACGCCATGGGCCGGGCCCGCCGCGCTGAGAAACCGCACCAGCAGTTTGATGGCGTTGCCCCGCCCGCGATGGATGTCGACGCCGGAATGGCCGCCTTTCAGCCCCTGGACGCTAACGGCGTACGCGGCCATGTCGGACGGCGCGGCGACTTCGGCGTATGCGGCTGTGACGCCGGCGAGCGCGCCGCCGGCGCTGCCGATGATAAACGCGCCTTCCTCCTCTGCATCCAGGTTGATATACAACTCGCCCTGCAACACGCCGGGTTTCAGGCCCGCCGCGCCCGACATGGCGGTTTCTTCGTCGACGGTGAACAATGCCTCAATCGGACCGGCGGCCAACGTCTGCGACTGTAGCACGGCCATGGCGATGGCGACGCCAATCCCGTCGTCGGCGCCCAGCGTCGTGCCGACGGCCCTCACCCATTCGCCGTCTACATAGGCCTGGATCGGGTCGGTCGTGAAGTCGTGAATCCTCTCTGGCGTCTTCTGCGGCACCATGTCCATATGCGCCTGGAGGATGACGCCTTTGCGGTCTTCCATGCCTGGGGCGGCGGGCTTGCGGATCAGCACATTGCCCGCATTGTCCACGCTCGTCTCCAGGCCGAGATCTTGGCCGAACTGCACCAGATAGGCGCGCACCTGCTCAAGATGGCCGGAGGGACGCGGGACCTGCGTCAATGCGTAGAAGTTGCGCCACACGTCCTGCGGTTCGAGGTTGGTGAGCGCGTCACCCAGCGGCACTGCCCCTGCCGGGCTTGCGTCCGCTTCCGGCAGAGGGGCGGAGATGGGCGCACAGGCGCTCAACAGTGCGACCGATATGAGCAAACAGCAGATGAAGCCTTTCATGGCCATCGATCTCCTTGGCCGAAACTAACCGGGCGGCGCGGGTGAATCGCGCCGCCCGATGCGTTCCTACTTGAAGATTACGGGGAAGAGGCTGCGCCAGCCGGGCGAAGCGACGAGCACGTCCAGCGTGTCGGTGTTGTTGCCGGGCTGTGCGTCGCCGGTCGTCTCCGTCACGACGGCGTAGAGCCGGTGCGGGCCAGGCGTGGAGGGGGCCCACTCGAACCAAGCCGAGTTGCCCTCCGGCGCTATGCTGCCGACAAAGATCTTCTTGCCGGCGATGAGCACGCCGCCCTGCTCGGGGTCGCCATCGAAGACCAGCACATGGCTGAAGCCCATGTCAGGTTTGTCCGTGTGGACGGTGACGCGGATCTGCAACGGTTGGCCTGCGATTGCTTGCACCGTATCCGTCACCACCTTGCCTTCTGCGTCGAGGGCTGCCAGGCCGTCTCCGTTCATGTGTACGTCGGCATCCAGCAACTGCCCTAGCCCGGCGGCCACAGGTCTATTAGCAACCGCCACATACCCGTAGCCCTCATTGTTCTGGGCCGGGTCGATGCAGTTCTTAGTCGGGTAGTCCGTGTCCGAGAGGTCGGCGCAGGAGGTCCAATAGCCGCCTGCGGGATGGGTGAGGTCAACCGTGAAGTAGAACTGAGTCGCTTTGCTCTCGGTTTCGTACTTCTCGGTGACTGTGTTCCCCGGATCGAGCACGACGTAGATGCGGTACATCTGCGAACTGGCGCCGCTCTTGCCGGTCGTATCCCATAGGATGGAGGCTGTGACCATCTGGCGCGGGCTTAGGGCTGGGAGCGTGGCTGTACCGATCGTCACGCGCTCGCCGGTTTCCCTGTTGGTGGACGCGTCATAGGGCACGTAATCGAAACGAACTTTCTGGCCGGCGGGCACGCCCTGGGATACGCTGTAGTTGTAGACGCGGGCCTCCAGCCGCGCCGTCTCGCCGTCAAGAACGGGGCCGGCGTATTCCTCGTAGAGGCCGGCGGCGTTGGGCGCGTTGCGGCGTACGAAGAAGCCGCGCATCTGCTTGCGCGTCAGGCTGGCGGTCGGCATCCAGTTCGAGGTATTCCACTGCGATACGCTGGAGTAGTAGAAACGCAGCGGCAGGTTGAGCGCCAGGTCCGGCAATTGGCCGTAGCGGTCGGTCCACCACTCGTTGCCCGAGTTGCTGCCCAGGGGGTCGACGGCGAAGGTGACCTTGAACGTGCCATCGGTGGTCTGGTAGAACACCGGGTAGTAGGCATAGGCGTTCAGGGAAGTGCAGCCTTTGCGGTTAAGCTTGATGCCTGTGCTCGAAGTCGTCGTGAAGTTCGAAGAAGAGGCGCTGCCCCAGCTATTAGAGTTGTGGAACTCGGCCTCTGCGGTGAACTCCGTGCTCAACGAGGCGTTGTTGCGCTTGCCGCCGACGGAGACTGACGACTTGTATGACCCCTTGATGGAGGCGTTCTCGGCCAAGGTGTGCGACGAACTGCGTTCGGAGCCGCCGCCGCTCTCACTCGAGAAGTTGAGCGCGATAGCGCCCGTGTTGCCGTCGCAGAACTGGACTCGCGGTTCCAGCATGAGGGCGGTGACGGTCTTTTGGCCGTCCACGCAGCCGGTCGTCCCCGGCTCACAGGGGATGGTGTAGCTGCCCAGGTCGGGCGGGTTGAAGGTGGAGGCGTCCAACTGAGGATACGAGAGGATGTTGCCGTTCTCGTGGGTCGGCTGGTACCAGTCGAAGTTCAATCCGCCCGCATCCGTCTGTAGGTTTCCGATCTCGCCGTTGAGACCGGTAGCGTCGCCGGGGATCACGATCTCGAAGAAGGCGTTCTGGCCTGAGCCGGCTAGATTCTTGCCGAGGATGCGATAGCGCCAGATGTGGAGGACCTGCAGCCGGCCTACAAGGTAATCGTCCTTGTTGGTGCTGCCGCTGAAGATGATGGTGCGCTCCAGCTTGCCCGCGTTGTACTCGCTCTCGTGTTGCTGATAGTCGTAGGCCACCTTGCCGGCGACCTCCACCGACGCTTCCGTCGAGGCGCCGGCAATGATGACGCTCGAGTTCGCTGCCGCCGTAACTTTGGCGCTGCCGCCTACAGAGCCGCCGATGGACCAGTCACTGGAGTCGGTGCTCTTGCTGCTGAAGTACGTGCCTGCGGAACTCTCCATCGTGATGTTGAAGTCATCCGTGCGGCTCACGCTGATGACTTGCGCCGTTACCGGGTCCCAATAGGCGTGCTTGGGCGGCTCCTGTAGGAGGAAGTCGAGATTGACCACATCATAGAGAGTTATGTGGACGGGCGCGCCCAGGAGCATGCTGTCGCCGTCCGTGTCTACGGCTGCCACCGGATACCGGCCGCCGGCCACAGGGTTAGGGTAATCCCCTGGGGGGCTGCCCCACGAACTAATCTTTGCTGGACCATTTGGAAACGTGGCCGGATGAAGGTAAACGTGACCGTATCCGGAGGGGGAGAGGTGGCCGTAAGACCATATTAGGGACCATATCGGGTCGCTGGTTGAGCGGGCTCCCTTGAATCCGCCGGCTGCCAGCCAGAACTGCTCCTGTTCGACAATGAACATCTCAGCCTCGTCGCCGAGCGTGGCAGAGAGATTGTCGCCGATGTCGACGATACGCACGCGCCCTTCGTACCCGCCCTCAGCGCTCAAAGAATAGGCGGCCGCGATCTGGCGGCGGTTGACGTTTGCCGGATTGGCTTTGAACACTCCGGAAACGATCTGCACCTTGCGGGGGATGGTTCTCAAAGAATCGCGAGCGCTCAACTGCGTGACGGTCTGATTCTGCGTGATGGTCAGCTCGGGTGAGTTGTTGCAGTTTGCCCCATCCGTGCAGGTGATGCTGAAGAGGCGCAGGCGCACATGGTAATCATTGAGAAGCGGTCTGTTGTGACGCTCAGAGGAAGCAAGCGCTAGTTCGTCGCGGCCTGTCGCCGTGTCGCCGTCGAAGTCGCCTGCGGCTAGCGAGACGCTTCCGTTCCAAATGACCTCGAAGCCGTCTGGCGTTATTGTCGTTGCCTTGGCGCTGCCCACGCGGGTCAGTGTACGGACGATATCGAAGCCGCTGCGCGTGACTTCGTAGCGGAAGATGTCGATCGTCGCTTCCATAGGGCCGCTCAGATAGGCGACGGCAACTTCCTTGACGCCGTCGCCATTGAAGTCGCCGACGGCAACTGCCAGGGCATTGTCGACGGGTTTGATCGTGCCGGCGATGATACTGGCAGCGTCGATTTTGCCCGAAGCTGTGGCCGTGGTGACAGCTGTCGGCTGCGGCGCCGCCTCATTCGCCTGGCCGAAGCTGAGCACGGCAACCGACACAGGCAGTTTGTTGTCGGCGCTGGGGTTGGCCCAAGCCACTATTGCTTCCTCGCGGTACTCTCCGTCCTCCACAGGCTCGCCGTCCATGTCGCCGGCGCCGATGTCAAAGAAGTCCGTGCTTCCTGTGACGCGCGCGGCGAGATCGTTCAACGTGACGATTGGGTTCGCCGTGTCGGGGCGGAAGAACCTAAGTCCCACCTTCGTTGCATCATGGCGGAACGCATAGAGGACCGAATCATGCGTTGCCGTCAGAAAGCGACCGGCGGTCGCCGCAACGGCGTCGTGCGCCTTGGCGGCAGGGAGCTGGTTGTGGTCTAGTTCGGTCTGGTCTTCGAAATCGCTGCTGGGCGCATAGGTGCTCAGTAATTGCACGCCTGTGGTTTGCACCGGGCGGGCAACGAACCACTCGTCGTCGGGCCATTCGCTAAAGCCCTTGGCCGGGTCAGTTTCACCCGGTTCCGCGGCTAGGGCCAATGATGGGGCTGCCAACGCCGCACATAGTAAAGCAAGCGCGATTAACGGAACGAACAGGCGACAGCTAAAGACTCGCCGTCTGGGAAATACTTGCACATTCATGACCTTTCTCCTTGACGCAATGCCGGCTTGAAACGCAAACAGACTGCGAAAATCTTGCTTGCCCTGTCGCACCACGCAAATCTCGCCGGGCAACATCTCCTTTTTGCGCATGTCCTCACAGCACGTAGATGGTTTGTGGGGGAGGGCAAACCGTCCGGCGTTTGTCCTCCCCGCAGTCTTCCTATTGCGCGGCCATGGCGATGTCGAACAGCCTTTCCTGATCCAGCAGGTGGCTGAGATCGTCGTCGCCGATGTCAATCCGCACCCAGTGGATAACGCCGGTGAAGGCGTTGTTGCGTTCCGGGTAGTCTTCCGTGACCGGCGAGGCGAGATCGCAACCGACGTCCATGCCCTCGTCTGCCGAGAACACGTAGCCAACCGTCTTGTCGATGCGGCCCTGGCCCGCCTGCACGTCGTTCACGAAAAGCGTGCCCATGCCGCCTGCGCCGGGCTCGCCGCCATCGTAGGTAAAGTCGTACTTCACCGTGACGGGGCCGGCGGGCAGCGGTTCCGCGGCGGAGATCGTGGTCATCTCGGACCCAAGCCAGTTGTAGGCGAACTTCAAGACGCCGGCGTTTGCATACAGCGACCAGCCGGCGAAGCGACCGCCCTGGGCAAGGATCACGCCTTCCGCCCCACTTTCGGGAATTTCCAGCTCCGCCGTAACGCTGTAGGACTTGTTCTTGACGTTGAGCACGGCATTCTCCATGAGGTGGACCATGCCGGGGTAAAGCGTCAGGGAGGTGCGGTGGCCCATGAGGTCCGGCCGTCCCGCGAAGTCAGCGTTGAAGCGCTCGACGCGCCGGTCGTCCAGCGGGAAGACGTTGTATTTGGCCGCCTCGATCAAGAAGATCTGCTGTAGTTCGGCCAGCTTTTCCGGCATTTCTGCGGCGAGGTCGTGCGCCTGGCTCCAGTCGGTGCTGCCGTCATACAGCTCCCACACGTCCTCGCTCCAGTCTTGCGATATCTGGCCGAAGAGATTGCTGTGGCGGGTGACGGCGCTCCAACCGTTGTGGTAGATGCCGCGGTTGCCGAACATCTCGAAGTACTGGGTCGTGCGCCGGTCCGGGGCGGCAGGGTCGTCGAAGGTGTAGGCCATGCTGACGCCCTCGATGGGCTTCTGCGTCACGCCGTTGACCACGTCCGGTTCCGGCAGCCCGGCGCATTCGAGGATAGTGGGCACGATGTCGATGACGTGATGGAACTGGTGGCGCACCTCGCCCTTGGCCTGGAAACCAGCGGGCCAGCGGATGGCCATGCCGGTGCGCGTGCCGCCCCAGTGCGAGGCGATCTGCTTGGTCCACTGGTAGGGGCAGTCCATGGCATGCGCCCAGCCGATAGGGTAGTGGTTGTAGGTGCGGGGGGTGCCGATATCGTCGAAGTGGGCCAGCATGAGTTCGCCGATATCGCCCACGCCGTTGAGTGTCAACAACTCATTGTGGGTTCCGTACTTGGAGCCTTCGGCGCTCGCTCCGTTGTCGCCGGCGATGAAGATCAGGAGCGTGTTGTCGAGCGCGCCCATCGTTTCGAGTGCGTCGATCAAACGGCCGGCGTGGTAGTCGGTGTGCTCGGCGAACCCGGCGTAGGTCTCCATCAGACGGGCAGCGATGCGCTGTTGGTCGGCGCTCAGATCATCCCACGCCGGAATGCCCTCGTTGCGTGCTGTGAGTTGCGTGTCCGGCGGCACGACGCCCAGCTCCTTCTGGCGGGCGAGGGTCTCCTCACGCACCTTGTCCCAGCCTTGGTCGAATTTGCCGCGGTACTTCTCGATCCATTCGGGCGGCGCGTGGTGGGGGGCATGGGTGGCGCCGAAGGAGAGGTAGATGAAGAAGGGCTTGTCGGGCGTCAACGCCTGCTGAGATTGCACCCAGGCGATGGCGTGATCCACCAGGTCCGGCGTCACATGATAGTCGGGGTCGTCGGGCGGCTCGACCGGCGTTGTGCCGCGGACCAGGGTAGGCGCCCACTGGTTGGTTTCGGCCGCGACAAAGCCGTAGAAATCCTCGAAGCCCTCACCGGTCGGCCAGCGGTCAAACGGACCGGAGGGGCTCACCTCCCAGGCAGGGGTCTGGTGCATCTTGCCGTAGGCGGCGGTGCTGTAACCGTTGAGGCGCAACACCTCGGCGATGGTTGCGGCGGTGTTAGGCCGGATGGATGTGTACCCCGGCACGCTGGTAGCCAACTCGGTGATGACGCCCATCTCTACCGAGTGGCAGTTGCGCCCGGTAAGCAGCGCCTGGCGCGTGGGCGAACAGAGCGCGCAGTTGTGGAAGCGGGAGTAGCGCAGGCCGTCATCAGCCAGCCGCTGGAGGGTCGGCATGTGGATGGGGCCGCCAAATGCGCTGGACGCGCCGAAGCCCATGTCGTCGATCAGGACGATGAGCACATTGGGTGCGCCCGCGGGCGGGCGGACCGGTTCGATGGCGGGATAGGTTGCATCCTTGGCGAAGAAGGCTGACGTCCCCTTGTTGGGGGCGTCAGGCGCCGGCAGCATGACGCCGCCGCCCTCCTTAGCCTGCACCGTTGCGGAGGGGGCCGCAGCGCTCAGCCCTGCTGCGCCGGCCGTCGCTGTGACCAGCTTCATAAACGTGCGCCGTGACAGAGGTTCCATTCTTTTCTCCCCTTTATGGTCAGCTGCTCAACGATCACTTAAGGCGAAACGCCATGACAATCGAACTGATGCCGCCTGCGATCGCAAAGACGGCAAAAACCCAGGGCAGGCTAAGCGCGGCGGCGAACGGCCTCATGAGCAGCAGCAGACCCAGGATGATGTTCAGGACGCCGAGAATGCCTGCGCCCACGCCTTCGCCTTGGAACGCCTGAACCAACATCGATACGCCGATGAAAATCCCGAAGAAGCCCATGACCCAGACCAGCGTCGTCGGCACAAGCACCGTGGCCCACAGAGGATGGTTCACCACGGCAAACCCAGCGAGGATGCCGAGGAGGCCCGAAACCAGCTTCCAACCCCAGTTGGCGTTGTCCAGAAAGATGCCGACAATGGAGAAGATGCCGCCGATCAACCAGTACCATCCCAGAAACTGGATGATGAACACAGTCGAGCCGAGCGGCGCTGCCAAAAGCAGCAGACCTACCAACAGGGCAGCGATGCCCTGCAGCAGCAGTAACCACCAGGGCGCGCCCCTCTGGTGTTGGACGGGTAATACGTCACTTGTCATGTTTGATCTCCTAATGGTGGAAGTGAAAATCGGACGGAATTATCCTTCGTCATGCGTTTTCCTGTCGGTCACAGGCGGCGGTTCATGAATGTCCGGCGGCGCGCTTCTCGTCTTCTCCTGCAAGAAGGCGAACAGGCTTGCCAGATCGCCGAACACCTGGCGTTCGCCGGTGCGCGGGTTTTCCAACGCAGCCCGCCAACTTGGTTCCTCCGCGTTGCCGGCGCGCCACAGGCGAAGCAAATATGACATATAGTTTAGGGCTTCGGGGTTCATACGCCTCCGTCTGCGGCCTCCTACATTAAGCATAGCCGCTGCGCGTGGCGATACTGTCGGAAAAACGTGGAAAAAACGTGGAGAATCGCGTATAATAGAAAGCATTACTTCCATCTCGGCGAGCAGTGACAGGTCGCAGATCCATGTGCGCTTCGCAGATGACGCCGCTCCACACACTCTAAGCCGCCCCAGCAATTGCCGGGAGGATAAATGGCGTGTCTGATGCTCTCCCTGCTCGGGCCTTTCCAGGCTAGGCTCGATAGGCAGGCAGCGTCTGGGCTGCAAGCAGACAGCGTGCGGTCCTTGTTGGCTTATTTGGCTATCGAAACGGATCGGGACCACGCTCGGCGCAATCTGGCCGGGCTTCTGTGGCCGGAACTCCCGGACCATACAGCTCTCAGCAACCTGCGCTATGCACTTTCCGATCTGCGGCGTGCAGTGGGCGATACGCCCGTCTCTCCCGCACAACCCATCCTGCGCGTGACGCGCGACACGATCCGTCTCGACCCCGACGCCGGCTGCCGGATCGACGTGCACGAGTTCGAGCGACTCTGTGATGAAGCCTGCGCGCTTGGGGAAGACGAGGCCGCGTGCGCGGCTTTAGAAAAGGCCGTTGCACTCTATCGCGGCCCTTTGCTGGAAGGGTTTTCGCTGCCGAACAGCGCCGCCTTCGAAGACTGGCTGTTCTGGACGCGCGAGCAATACCAGCGCAAGATGTTGCGCGCACTGCGCCGGCTGGTCGTCATGTACGAGCGCACCGGTCGTTATGACGCAGCCCAGGCCGCGGCGCGCCGCCAGGTGCAGTTGGAGCCGCTGGACGAAGAAGCGCACCGCCAGTTGATCCGGATGTTGGCTTTGGGCGGACAGCGCAGCGCCGCCCTGCGCCAGGTCGAGATCTGCCGGCGGACGCTGGCTCAGGAGTTGGGCGTAGAACTGATGCCCGAAACCGTCGCGCTGGCTGAGGCGATCCGCGGCGGCGCATTGCCGGCACGCGGCCCTGCCGAGCATATGCGCAGCCCGCCTCCCTCGTCCCAAGCCGCAGCGGCCCCGATTTTTGTCGCCCGTGACCGCGAACTGGCTCAACTCGACAACTGCCTGGCCGAAGCGCTCGACGGCCGCGGGAGCGTGGTCTTCATTAGCGGGGACGCCGGCAGCGGCAAGACGGCTCTTATGGGGGAGTTCGTGCGCCGGGCGCTGGCGGCGCATCCAGACCTGGCGGCGGCAAGCGGAAGCTGTAACGCCACCGCCGGCATGGGCGATCCTTACCTGCCCTTCCGTGACATTTTACAGATGCTCGCCGGAGACATCGAGGCCAAGCGCGCCGCCGGCGCCATCAGCGCCGAACACGCCCAGCGTTTATGGGCTTTGCTGCCCCACACGGTGCAGGCCTTGGCGGAATATGGCCCCGACCTGATCGACCTCTTTGTCCCCGGAGAGGAACTGCTGTTGCGCGCCGACAGCGTTGCGCTCGGCGCGGGGAGTGACGCGGCGTGGCGGACCCGGCTGGCAAGCCTTGTGCAGGCGAAGGCTGAATCTGCGGTCCAGCCGGTCAACCGGCAGCAAAGCCATGTCTGCGAGCAGGTTTGTCGCGTTTTGGAGAGCAGCGCACGCCAGCGTCCGCTGCTCCTTGTGCTCGACGACCTGCAATGGGCGGACGACGCGTCGAGCAACCTGCTGCTTCACCTGGGGCGACGCCTGGCCGGCAGCCGCGTTCTGATCGTAGGCGCCTATCGCTCGCCCGACATCAAGCTAGGCCACGGCGTCGAGCGCCATTCCATGGCGACCGTGATCCACGAACTCCAACGCATCTCCGGCCAAAGTCCCATCGATCTGGAACAAGCCGCCGGCCGCGCCTTTCTCGACGCGGTGCTGGACAGCGAGCCCAACCGGTTGGGCGAAGACTTCCGCAGCACCTTCTATCAACATACCGCCGGGCATGCGCTCTTCACCATTGAACTGCTGCAGGACTTGCAGGCGCGCGGCGATCTGATCCGAGACGCAGATGGGCGCTGGATCGAGGGCCGGAGCCTGAATTGGGAGCATATCCCGCCGCGCGTCGAAGCCGTGATCGCAGAACGCATCGACCGGCTGCCTCAGGATGCGCAAATGTTGTTGAGGGCTGCCAGCGTTGAGGGCGACGAGTTTACCGCCGAGGTCACGGCGCGCGTGCTAGGCCTTAACCGGACGGAGGTGTTGCAGCAGTTGAGCGGCAGGCTGGGCGAGGAACACAAACTGGTGCGCGGCCACAGGGTAACCTGGCTGGAACCCGACAGGCGCTCGCTCTCGCGCTATCGTTTTCGCCATGTCCTTTTCCACGACTATCTCTACCAGCGGCTAGACGCGGTCGAACGGGCGCGCCTGCACCAGTTGACGGGCGAAGCGCTGGAAGAATTGCACGGCGCACAGGCGACCCAGATCGCCGTACAACTGGCGCGCCATTATGAGCAAGCCGGCCTAGCGGTCAAGGCGATCGAACAACTGCACCTGGCGGCGAAACAGGCGATGCGGCTCGGCGCCTATCGCGAGGCTGTGGCCGATCTGCAGCGAGGCCTGACGCTGCTCGGATCAATGCCGGAGTCGCCCGAACGCGCGCAACGCGAACTGCGCTTGCGCATGGCTCTCTCCGGGCTGCTTGCCCCTGTCTACGGCGTAGGGGACAATACACGCGCCGACACCGTAGCGCCAGCCGTCGCGCTAGGTCGCCGGGCAGGCGGCGGCCTGCAGGCAATTTATGCCCTCTATCTACAGGCGGACGTGCGTCGCGGCCAAAGCAATGTGGCCCAGGCAGTAGAGGCGGGCCGGCAGATGTTAGCCCAAGCAGGCGATAACCGCCAGGCGGCTATGCTAGCCTATTTCACGCAAGGCATCACTAAGTTGTTCGCCGGGCAGCCGGCATCATGCCGCGCCGATCTCGAAATGGCGCTGAGTCTCTATCGCAGCGAAGAAGATGACTCGTTGGAGACGCTCGTCGGCTTCAACCCGCAGGCGTTGATCCTGGCCTGGGGGGCATTGCCCCTGTGGATCCTGGGCTATGGCGAGCAGGCGGCAAGCCGCGCAACCCAGGCCGAAGAGCTGGCGCAGGCGTTGAATCAGCCATACACCTCGGTACTGGCGCTGATCACGACGATTTGGCTGCGCATTCACGCCTTTGCCGATCCGAGCGTGTCGCCCCAAGTCGAGACGCTGCGCAAACTGGTCGACGAGACCGGCGTCGAGGCGATGCGGCCGTGGGCGCGCGTGTTTAGCGGGTGGCTGTTGATTCGCCAAGGCCATGTGGCGGAGGGCCTCGCCCAGATGCGGCGCAACCTGCCCGGCCATGACAATAGCGGGACAAACCTCGGCGCGCCGGGGCTGTGCGCCCTCCTGGCGCAACTCTATCTGGATAACGGGTATTACGACGAAGGCTTGCAGGCAGTGGACCAAGGCCTGGAACTGCACAAACAAGGCATAGGCCAAATGGCCGAGACCGAACTCTACCGGCTGCGGGGCGCTTTGCTGCTCGGCAAGGGCGAGGCCGGCAGCCGGGAAGCGGCTGAGGAGTTGTTTCTCAAGGCCGCCAGCCTGGCGCATAAACAAGATACCCTTACATGGGAACTGCGCGCCGCGATGGACCTGGCGCGGCTGTGGCGACATACTGATCGCGAGCCGGAAGCGACTGCGCGACTGGAGGAAATCTATGCTCGCCACACAGAGGGCTTCGACATGCCCGATCTGCGCCAAGCGGCGGCGCTGATCGAGGCGTACACAGGTCGCGCCCCAAGAAGCCGTCGGGGCTGAACGAGCGGTTCTGTTTACAACAGCTCTAGGGGAACCGGTTCCACAGCAGCGATAACACCACCCCGGAAGCGATAAAAAGCAGGGCGAAAGCCGAGAAGAACACGCTGATCTCTCGCGCTCCGGTCTGCAGAACGACATGGCTGGGCAGGTTGAGAAAAACGTCCAACAACTGCTCGGCGTTTTCCGCCTCAAAGTACTCGCCGCCCGTCATATCCGCCACCTCGCGCAGACCCGGCTCGTCGAGCATGACGTAGCGGCGGAAACCGCGGCCCCCGCCCCCGCCGCCGAAGCCGCCCGGAAAGCCGCCGCCGCTTCCGCGAAAGACGTCGCCGCCCAGTTGTTCGCGCGTGCAGACCATCGCGCCCGGGTTGGTCGTGCCAAAGCCGATGGTGTAGATGCGCAGCCGTCGATCTACGGCCTGTTGGGCGGCGTCGACCGGCAGCGGCCCGCGGCTGTTGGCGCCGTCGGTCAACAAAACGATAATATCCGGCTGGTAAGCCTGTACTGTGGCTGCGGGGTCGGGCGGAGCTTCCCAGAGACCGTCATCCTCCTCGATTCCGGTGCGCAGGTTCACCGCACTGGGCGCAACCGCGCCGTTGACCTCGGAAATGGCGTCGATGGATTTGAGAATAGCGCTGCCGATGGCCGTACCGACCGACGTGGTGAAGCTGTCGATCGCGGTGCGCAGAACCTCCTTATCTTCGGTCGGAGGCACGACGATTTCGGCCAGGCCGGTAAAGGCGACGATGCCGATTTGCGTCCCATCCGGCTGGTTATCGATGAAGGCGCGGGCCGCCTCTTGCGCTACGGCCAGCCGGTTAGGCGGCACATCTGTAGCGCACATGCTGCGCGATACGTCGATCGCCAACACGACGACCGCACGATTCAGCGGAACCGTGAACTCCGCGGCAGGACGCGCCATAGCGATAAGCAGCCCGGCCAGACCTGTGACAAAGAGGGCGAAAGGCAGGTGACGCCGCCAGCGCGCATGTCTGGGCATGGCCGCGCGGATCAACGCAATGCTGGAGAAGCGCACGGCGTACCGGCGCTTGCGCCGCAGCATCCAGATATAAAGCGCCACGATCAGCGGTATGAGGGCGAGCGTAAACAGCGCCCACGGCCAGAGAACCTTCATATGTCACCCCCGCATCCAAACCAAGAGGCCGGCGTCCGGTTCCCCTCCTTCCGGATATTCGTTGCGTCTAGCGTCCGGAGATCGACTAGGGCGCGCGACCCAGCCAGAACATGGAAAGCGCGCCGCCGGCAAGCAGGAAGGGCAAACTGAGCGCAGCAAGGATGGCGGTCACTTCCATCATTTCGCCGTCGACGGTCAGCTTCAGATCGACGCTTTCATAGATCTCGCGCAGCGCTTCCTGGTCGTCGGCGCGGTAATAGGCGCCGTTGGTCACAGACGCAATCTCCTGCAATATCGCCTCCTCCAAGCGCGTGGCGAGCGCGAAACCGTCGACCTCGACCAGCGCGCCTTCCTCGCTGCCGACGCCGACTGTGTAGATGCGCACGCCCGCTTCCGCCGCGACTTGGGCGATCTCCAGCGGATCCGGACTGCTCATGTTCTCCCCGTCCGTCAGCAACAGAATGACGGCGGAAGAATAGTCGTCGATCTGGAGCATTGCGGCGTCGATCATGCCGCTCTCCAAGTCGACGGCTTCCTCGTCGATGGCGATGCGCTCACCGGCAATGGCGTTGAGCGCCGTGAAGATGCCCTGTCCGACCGACGTGCCGCCCTGCGCGCTGAGACGTTCAATCGAACTGAGAACCTCGGCGCGGTCGTGTGTCGGCTGCTGCACGACCAGCCCGCCGGAACTGAAGGCGACGACGCCGATCTCGATGTTGTCCGGCTGATTGTCGACAAACGCCTGCGCCGCGACCTTGGCAGCCTCGATGCGCGTCGGTTCCAGGTCGTCCGCCAACATACTGTTCGAGGCGTCGAAGGCAAGCACGACCGTCCCCTGGATGCGCGGCAGCCTGACCATCGCCTCCGGTCGGGCCAGGGCCAAGAGCAGCAGCGTCAGCCCGATCAGGAAGAGGATCGGCGGCACATGACGGCGACGGCCCAACGCCTGCCCGGTATGGTTCCGGGCCAACCCCAGGGGGCCCAGGTCGACCGCGGTCTGTTGCTGCCGTTTGCGCAGGCGCACGTATAGCCAGACCAGCAACGGCGCGAGCAGCGTCGTCCACAGCATCCACGGCCAGATGAAAGAGACGTATTGGCTCATCGGCGGCGCCTCTTGCGCAGCGTAGCCATCCGCACGATGGCGCCGGTCAAATCCTCCTCGGTGGAGATCGCGTGCAGGTCGATGCCCAGCCGCTTGACCTCGGCGTTTAGTTGCTGTTCCTGCTGCCGGGCCGCCTCGGCAAAGCGCCGCCGGAAGACTGGGTCGCTCGTGTCGACGTAGAGATGCTCGCCCGTCTCCACGTCTTCGACCATCAGCAGCCCTGCGTCCGGCAGTTCGACCTCGCGCGGGTCCCACAGACGCACGGCGATCAGCTCATGCCGCTGCGAGAGCTGCGAAAGCGGCCGGTCCCAGCCCGGTTCGCTGAAGAAGTCCGAGATGATGAAGATCACCGAACGGCGTTTCACGGCGTTGAGTCCGGCGTTGAGCAGCGTCGCCAGATTGGTCGGCGCCCCCGGTTTTGCCTTTGGCGCGCCATTGTTCGATTTGCCGCTGGTGGCGCGCAGCAACTGGCGCGTGAGGAGCAACACCTGATTACGTCCGGTGTGCGGGGGAATCACTTGCTCGATGCCGCGGTCGTAGAGGATGGCCCCGACACGGTTGCCGTCCCGCGTGAGCAGGCGCGCCAGCGTCGCCACGTAGTCGATGAGGATCGCCTCTTTGGAGCGATTCGCCGGCCCGAAGGTCATCGAGCGGGTCAGGTCGAGCAAAAACCAGGCCGTGATCTCCCGGTCCTCGACGAACTGGCGCACATAGGGGCTGTCCATGCGCGCGGTTACGTTCCAGTCGATGTGGCGCACATCGTCATCCAACTGGTACTCGCGCAGCTCGGCAATGTCGATGCCGGTTCCATAGAAGAGCGTGCGATAGTCGCCTTGGAATAGGCCGTCGAGACGGCGAATGACGCGCCATTCCAAGCGTCGCAGGATGCGCTCAGGCGTTGTCGCGAGCGAAGTTGTCGCGGGCGAAGATGGCATCGTGATCACGCGGCGAGACCTCCGGCGTGGGAATGGCCTTCAGAATCCGGGCGAGCAGCGCGTCGCTGTCCACGTTGTCGGCCAGCGCTTCGTACGACAGCACGAGGCGATGGCGCATGACGTCGGCGGCCAGGTCGCGCACGTCTTCCGGCAGCACGTATGTCCGGTCGCGGATGAAGGCGAGCGCCCGTGCTGCCAGGATCAGGTTGATGGAAGCGCGCGGGCTGGCGCCGAAGAGAATATAGGGCGCCAGGCCGCCTTCGCCCACCGTCTGCGGTTTACGCGTCGCCGTCACCAATTTGACGGCGTACTCGATCAAGGCGGGATCGACATACACCTGCGCCGCCTCTTTTTGCAGGGCAATAAGCTGTTCAGGCGTCAGAACTTTGCGGATTGCCTGGACAGCACCGGTCATACGCTCGACGATGACAAATTCCTCCGTCGGCGTCGGATAGCCGACCAATACCTTGAGCATAAAGCGGTCTACCTGCGCCTCCGGCAAGGGGTAAGTCCCTTCCGACTCGATGGGGTTTTGGGTCGCCAACACCAAGAACGGCTCCGGCACGCGGTGCGTCTCGCGGCCGATGGTAACCTGCCGCTCCTGCATCACCTCCAACAGCGCGCTCTGCACCTTGGCCGGCGCGCGGTTGATCTCGTCGGCCAGCAGCAGGTTGGTAAAGACAGGTCCCAACGAGGTATTGAAGTCGCCGCTTTTCTGGTTGTAGATGCGGGTGCCGATCAGGTCGGCGGGTACGAGGTCGGGCGTAAACTGGATGCGCTGGAACTGCCCGCCGATGGTGTCGGCCAGCGTCTTGATCGCCATAGTCTTGGCCAAGCCGGGCACGCCTTCCACCAAGATGTGGCCGCGCGCCAACAGCGCCACCAACAAACGCTCCAGCAGATGGTCCTGACCGACAATCACTTTTTTGACCTCGTAGAGCACTTGTTCCATCGGTTTGTTGAGGTCGCCGTTTGAGCGTTCTTGCATGCGTCTGTCCTTTGCTTCTGTCCTCTGCTTCTGTCGCTTATTTCGCTCGCCTGCGTCCTGCGTCAAGTAATCGCCCCGCCTGCAACGGCTAGAGGTCCGGCATACCGGCGGCGGCGCCGGCCGCGTCGATGCGCACGGCAAAGCCGATGCCGATGAAGGTCTCTTGCGCTGTCGGGTTGACCGGCCCCACCACGATGCCGATTACCTCGCCGTTGCGGTTGAGCAGCGGGCCGCCGGCGCTGCCCGCGTTGACGGCGGAATCGAACTGGATCAAGCGTTCCAACGGCGGCTCATCGCGGGAACGCGCGTAGGTGCGGTTCAGCCCTGAGATAACGCCGGCGCTGATCGACCCCGCCAGCCCCAGCGGGTTGCCCACGGCATACGCCTCGTCGCCGATGCGCAGCGCGCCGGGGTTGCCCAGCGTGGCCGGCGCAAAGGTCTCCGGTAGTTCATCCGGCAGCAGCACGGCAATATTGTTGTCGGGTTGGAAGGCGACGATGGCGGCATCGGCCTCGCTTCCATCGGCAAAAAGGACGCGGATGGAGCGGGCGCGTTCGACCACGTGCAGCGCCGTCAGGATGGCGCCTTCGGCGTTGACGATCACGCCGCTGCCGATGCCGAACGGCTGCTGCGTCTGTATCGCGGAGTCACCGGCAGCCCCAAGCGCGTCGCTTCGATAGGCGATCTGCCGCGTCTGCGCGGCGCCGTCTCGAAGCGGGCCAACGTCGTCGATGCGAATCACGACCAGCGAGGGAAGGATGATGTCATAGACTTCCGTCGAGCGGGCAGGGGCGGGAGTCGCCGCGGCCAGCATTTCCGTCACGCCCGCCTGGACTTCGGTCATGGTCAGCGGCTGCGGCGGCGGAGCGTCAAACCCATCGTAGAGGAACAGTCCGCCAAACGCGGCCATGATGCCGGCAAGAAAGGGCAGAGCGCCGCGCCCGGCTTGCGCGAGCCGCTGTCTCCAGCGCTGCGGGCGATCGTTTGTCGAGGAAAGAACAACAGCCTCTCTGTCAGATGCCATAGGACGACTTTACCTTCGCAGAACGCCGCGGCCGAGGACGGGTACAACGGTAAATCAATCGGACGTTGGCCCACGGATTTGCTGGGCCAAGCATAGGGGAGGATGGAGGAGTGCAATACACAGTGTCCGATAGCGTTCCGAGTGGCGCTATCTTAGCGAGCGAAGGCTTGGCGTACTGCACGCTTCCTTACAAAGTGGGAAAAATCACGCGTGATGGGAAATGCCCGGCCGCAAGGAGCGGCTCGACGCACTAGCCTTCCAGGAGGCTGCAGCGAAAACCGTGCGCTTCCTGGAAGGCTAGAGAGGCAAGCTAGAGAGGCAACGGCGAGGCTGCGCGTCTACCCGCCGGCCATCGCGCCGACGATCAGAAACGGCTCTGCGCCCGTCGCCACCGCGTCGGGCAGCGGCGCGTCCGGGGATTCGTGCGATAGGTCTTGACCGCAGGCAAAAAAGCGGACCAGCGGCCGGCGCTGTCCCGAAGCATGGTCGCGGATCGTGCCGCGCAGCGTCGGGTACGCCGTCTCAAGCGCATTCAGAACGGCGCGCTGTGTCACCGGCCCGTCGACCTGGAGGCTGACCTCCTTGCCGGTTCCGGCCAGCGTTCGCAAATGGACGGGGATCGTGACGCGAATCATGGCAGCGTCTGGACCTCCACCGACAACACGGCGGGCAGATCGCGCACGATGGACGTCCAAGTGTCGCCGGCGTCGGCGGATGCATAGACCTGCCCGCCCGTGGTGCCAAAGTAGACGCCGCAGGCGGCAAGCGTATCGACAGCCATGGCGTCGCGCAGGACGTTGACGTAGCAGTCGCTCTGCGGCAGGCCCTCCGTCAGCGCCTCCCACTCGTTCCCGCCCGTGCGGCTGCGGTAGACGCGCAGCTTTCCGTCCGGCGGATAGTGCTCGGAGTCGCTCTTGATGGGAACGACGTAGACGGTATCCGGCTCGTGGGCGTGCACTGCAATGGGGAAGCCGAAGTCGCTGGGCAAGTTGCCGCTGACCTCATGCCACGACTCGCCGGCGTCGTCGCTGCGCATGACGTCCCAATGCTTCTGCATAAAGAGCACGTCCGGCCGCGCGCGATGCATGGTGATGCTGTGAACGCAGTGGCCCACCTCGGCGTCCGGGTCCGGCAGCTCGAATTCAGAGCGCAGCCCGCGATTCGCAGGTTGCCATGTCTGCCCGCCGTCGTCGCTGCGGAATACGCCTGCGGCCGAGATGGCGACGAAGATGCGGTTGGCGTCGTTCGGGTCCAACACGATGGTGTGCAGGCCCATCCCGCCCGCGCCCGGCTGCCACAGATGCCCCTTGGCCTCGCGCAGCCCCGGCAGTTCTCGCCACGTACTCCCGCCGTCGTCGCTGCGAAACAGCGCGGCGTCTTCTACGCCAGCGTAGACCGTGTCCGGGTCGGCCAGCGACGGTTCGAGATGCCACACGCGCGTAAACTCCCAGGGGTGCTGCGTGCCGTCGTACCACTGGTGCGTGCCGGTCTCGCCCTCGTACTCGAAGGCGTTGCCAACCGGCTCCCACGTCTTGCCCCCGTCATCGGAGCGCTGGATCACCTGGCCGAACCAGCCGGAGGACTGCGACGCATACAGCCGGTTCGGGTCGACAGGGGATCCCTTGAGGTGATAGATCTCCCAGCCGGCAAAGTAGGGGCCGCTTACCTCCCACTCTGCGCGCTTGGCGTTAGACGTGAGGATGAAGGCGCCCTTGCGCGTGCCAACCAATACTCGTACTCCGCTCATGCCTTGCTCCTTGTGTGATCAGCTTTCGGGGGTTCCGCTTTCGCAGAGAGGTTCGCGCCTCGACGGCGCAGCCTGGAAACAACGATACAGAGCCGTGTGGAAGCTCTGCATTGGGGCGGTGCCTCTCAGAACAAATGTTCCGTGCGCACTATAGACCGATCCGGCGCGGATGTCAAGAGTGAATTTTTTTT
>CAYXRG010000030.1:36249-45954 GCA_964467575.1 uncultured Caldilineaceae bacterium
CCGTTTACAAAGCATTATCGATTGGTTAACCATTCCGGTCTACGATTAAGAGAAGTTTATCGAAATCAACTATGCATCGGCTATGCAAGCGGTTACGACAGCAGTGCATCAATCGAACGGCGAAGGTCGAGTGCGAAGGTCTACAACTAAGTGCATTGAAGCAAGTGTGCAGCAGGCGACATGGCAGCCGCCCTGTTTGCCGTCCATATTTCGTCGTTTATCCGGTCATTCGATTTGGCTATTATTGCTCATCTTCGCGTTGGCCGCATGCAGCCCCGCTGCAGAATCAGCCTCCGCTGCTGCGCCAAGCCCCCAGCGCGTCATCCAGAACAAAGGCTCCGATACGCTCGTCAACCTCGCGCTCGCCTGGGCCGAAGCTTACCGCCAGGTGAACCCCGATCTGCTAATTGCGGTGACCGGCGGCGGTTCGGGGACGGGCATAGCCTCTTTGATCAATCGCACGGTGGACATCGCCAATGTGTCGCGCCATATCAAAGAGGCTGAGATCGCTGCGGCCCATGCGAACGGCGTCGAGCCGACCGAGTTCATCGTCGCCATCGACGCGCTCGCCATCGTCGTCAACCTCGCCAATCCGGTCAGTGAGTTGACCATCGACCAGCTCTCCGCCATCTTTACGGGTCAGGTCGACAACTGGAAAGAGGTAGGCGGCAACGACGCGCCCATCATCCTCCTCTCGCGCGAGACCAACTCCGGCACCCATGTCTACTTCCTCGAAGAGGTCGTGCGCAAGGGCGATCCGGAGTCGAAGGCCATCTTCGCGCCGGATACGCTGCTCATGCCCTCCTCGGTAGGCATCACGAGCGAGATTCGTCGCAACCCGAACGCCATCGGCTATGACGGGCTGGGCTACGTCGATCCGGCGCACGAAAAGCTCATCGCAGTTGCGGCGGAGGCCGGCTTGCCTTATGTCATGCCTACGGTTGCCACCGGCATGGACGGCAGCTACCCGATCGCCCGCCCGCTCTACATGTACACCGCCGGCCAGCCCGCCGGCGCCGTCGCCGAGTATCTAAACTGGATCCAAGGGCCGCAAGGCCAGCAGATCGTGGCGGAGTTGGGCTTTGTGCCTCTTGCCGCGCCATAAGGACTGCCTATGATTGCGATCAGAGCCGTAAGCCAAGGAGCATTCGTACGATGTTGAAGACGGAACAAGTCGCGTCCCTGCCGGCCGCACACCCGGCGCCGGCGGCGAGGCGCCGCCGTTCGGGCGAATGGTGGATCGAGCAGTTGATCCGCGGCGCCGGCCTTTCGACCATTGTCATCATCGGTCTGATCTTCCTCTTTCTGTTGCGCGAAGGGCTGCCCGCGTTCGTACGGATCTCGCCGCTCAATCTGCTGGGCGTCCGCTGGTATCCTATCGAGGAGTTGTACGGCCTGCTGCCCTTGCTCGTCGGCTCGCTGCTGGTGACGGTGGGTGCGGTGGTCATTGCCGTGCCGCTGGGCTTGATAACGGCCATCTACCTGGGCGAGATTGCGCCGCTGTGGCAGCGCGAATTGCTTAAGCCGCTGATCGAGGTGCTGGCCGGCATCCCTTCCATCGTGCTCGGCTTTCTCGGCTGGGTGGCCCTGGCCCCCCTCGTGCAACAGGCCGGCGCGCCGACCGGGCTGACCGCATTCACCGGCGCGTTGATCCTGGCCTATATGTCGCTGCCCACGATCATCAGCATCTCAGAAGATGCGCTATATGCCGTTCCCAAAGAATATCGCGATGCGGCGCTCGCCATCGGCGCCACCGAATGGCAGACCATCTGGCGGGTCGTCGTGCCCGCGGCGCGGTCTGGCATCGTCATCGCCACAGTGCTGGGCATCGGCCGCGCCATCGGCGAGACGATGGCGGTGATGATGGTGACAGGCAACGCCGCCAACATCCCGGCGCTGGCGACAGGGATGTTCTTCCAGCCGGTGCGCACGATGACAGCGACGATCGCGGCGGAGATGGGCGAGGTCGCGCAGGGCAGCCTGCATTACCAAGCGCTCTTCGCCATCGGCATTGTGCTCTTCCTGCTCACGTTCGCCATCAACTCCCTGGCCAGTATGCTGATCGGCGGCGGCAAACAACAGCGAAGCAACCAACTGTAGGCCCGCAAGGTGGACTCATGACGCGCCAACAGACCAACCGTCTTGCCAAGATCGCCATCTCACTGGTGGCAGCCCTAGTCGTCCTGCCGATTGTGCTGGTCATCTCCTATGTAGTCTACAACGGTATCGGCGTCATCTCGTGGGAGTTTCTCTTCACCGCGCCGCGCAACGGCATGCGCGAAGGCGGCATTTGGCCCGCACTGCTCGGCACGGTCTTTCTCACCTTCGGCACGGCGATCGCCGCCTTCCCGTTAGCGATTGCGACGGCCATCTACTTGGCCGAATACGCCGGCGACAACCGCCTAACGCGTTGGGTGCGCCTGGCAATCGTCAATCTGGCCGGCATTCCCTCCATCGTCTATGGGCTGTTCGGCCTAGGCGCGTTTGTCCTCTTCCTGAAACTGGGCACGTCCATCGTCGCCGGCTCGCTGACACTGGGGCTGATGACCCTGCCGGTGGTGATCAGCACGGCGGAAGAGGCCCTTCTGGCCGTGCCGCAGGAGTTCCGCACGGTAAGCCTCAGCCTCGGCGCCACGCGCTGGCAGACCATTCGCCACCAGGTGCTGCCCCATGCCCTGCCCGGCATTATTACCGGCATCATCCTCGGCCTCGGCCGCGCAGCCGGCGAGACCGCGCCGATCCTGTTTACGGTGGCGGCATTCTATCTGCCGGAACTTCCGCGATCCATCTTCGACCAGACGATGGCGCTGCCTTACCACCTCTATGTCATCTCCACGCAAGTGCCCGGCATGCCGCTCTCCCTACAATATGGGACTGCGCTGGTGCTTCTGCTGGTCGTCCTCTCACTAACGCTCGTAGCGACCGTCCTGCGCACGCGGATGCGCCGGCGACGTCAGTGGTGATCCTCATGAGCCAGAACGCTTCGCCCGTCATCGCCATTGAGCATCTCTCGTTCACCTTTCCGGACAATACCGCCGCGCTCAAGGATGTGACGCTGGACATCGCGCCGAATGAGATCTTCGTGATCTTCGGCCCCTCGCGCAGCGGAAAGTCTACCCTGTTGCGCTTGCTCAATCGCCTTTCCGACCTCAACGAAGGCGCAAAGCGACAAGGCCGCGTCTTTTTCAACGGTCGTGATATTTTCGCCCCTTCTGTAGACGTGACGGAGTTGCGCCGCCGTCTGAGCATGGTCTTCGCCATTCCCACGCCGCTGCCGGGGTCCATCTTCGATAACCTCGCCTACGGCCTGCGCATGGCCGGCATCCGCGACGCGCAGCTAATCGAACGGCGCATCACGCGCGCACTGGAGCAAGCCGCCCTCTGGGATGAAGTCAAGGATCGCTTGAACAGTTCCGCCTTCGCCCTTTCCGGCGGGCAGAAGCAGCGGCTCTGCCTGGCGCGCAGCCTGGCGATGGAGCCGGACGTGATCTTGCTGGATAACCCGACTTCGGGGCTGGACCCGCTGTCCACAGCCACGGTGGAAGACTCGCTGATCGAGCTGAAGTCGCGCTACACGATCATCATGGTGCCCCACAGCGTGCAGCAGGCCGCGCGCGTAGCCGATCGTGCAGCCTTCTTGATGGGCGGCGAGCTGATCGAGGCGGGTACAGGCCGGCAGATGTTCGCCAATCCCAAGGACAAACGGACGGAGGACTATGTCGTCGGACGTTTTGGATAAGCGTGAGTTGGAAAAGCGTGCGCCAGGTATACACGCTGCGGACGACCTGAATAACAAGATTGAAGTCAACGACTTCAACTTCTTCTATGGGACCTTTCAGGCGCTCTATAACCTGACCCTGCCCATCTATGAACAACGCATTACAGCCCTGATCGGCCCGTCCGGCTGCGGCAAATCCACCTTCTTGCGCGCCCTCAACCGCATGAACGATACGGTGATGGGCGCACACGCCGAAGGCGAGGTGCTGCTCAACGGCAAGGACATCTATGCCCCGGACGTGGACGTGACTGAGCTGCGCCAGCGCGTGGGCATGGTCTTTCAGCGCCCCAACCCGTTCCCGCAAAGCATCTACGACAATGTGGCGTTTGGCCCGCGCGTGCTGGGCAGGCCAAAGGCGCGCGACCTGGCGGAGGTTGTGGAGTCCAGCCTGGCGGACGCCGCCCTGTGGGATGAGGTAAAGGACCGCCTCGACGCCTCGGCGCTCACGCTCAACCCCGGCCAGCAGCAGCGCCTTTGCATTGCCCGCACGTTGGCCGTGCGGCCGGAAGTGATCCTGATGGACGAGCCGTGCTCTGCGCTCGATCCGGTGGCGACCCTACACATTGAGGACCTAATGCGGCGCCTGTCCGCCCAATATACTATCGTGATCGTGACCCACAACATGCAGCAGGCGGCGCGAGCCTCCGATTACACGGGCTTCTTCTGGCTGGGCAAGCTAGTCGAATATCGTCGCACATCCGAGCTGTTTGCCGCGCCCAAAGAGGCGCTGACCGAGGCCTACATCAGCGGACGGCAGGGGTAGCGCGCGCCAGATCCGCCCCCGGCATACGCCCGAATTATCGCCCAACCTGGTCAGGTGACCAGGGCATTTCCTCGCAGATCAGGCTATAATCATCAGTAGGCGACGCGATGTATGCCCGTCTAGGTGTGGCTTATCCGCTTGCAACCCTCTTAATAATCAACTCCTTCCGACTAGCCACAGCACGACCCAGCGCCAATCGATCGCATGCTGTACAAGCCGTATTTCCCAATGCAGGAGGTGTTAATGTGATAGGGCCGCGCGTGCTGATCAAAGGCGCGCTATTGTTCCTGTTGGCGCTGATCGCGTTCCCCGCCTCCGCCCAAGCAGCCTGGCCTTCAATCCCCTCGGATGAGGAGATCAACGAAGCGGCACAGCGCTTCATCCAAGAGACCAATTTCGAACGCGAACTACAAGATTGCGACGCCATCGCCGACATGGCCGAACGGGAAGTATGCCGCACAAAACGCAGCATGAATACCTGGTTCGGCCCGCAAATCACCTACCGCGGCCAAGTCATCGAGGCGTCATACATCAAGATACACCACACAGCCCAGCCTGACCCGCTCATCGCCAACGCGGTGGTGCTGCTCTATACCCAGCAAAACTGGCACGAGACCATTAGCGGCGAAAAATCCACATCGCTCTCCTACGAGACCGCAATTCTTGAATACGGCAGCCCGCAATCAGACCGCCCCGGCTGGCATTTCGTCGGCAGCCGGTGGTGGAGCTATGACCAGGCGGACCTCGACCAATCGTTGCCCCCGCGCGAACTGCGCAATGCGAAGGTGGAGCTCCTCTTCCGACCGCTGGACGAACGCGGCTATTACGGCTGGGCGCGCGGCTTTCGCCAAAACCTGACCGTCACCGGCTACAACGGCGAGACCGACCCGACCCGCATGCCGATGACGTTCTGGATCAAGCTGGAGGATGAGGGCAAACCGGTGAAGGGCGCGCCGATTTCCTTCGAGGTCGAGGGGGAAGTGAAGTGTCTGGCGGACAAATACGCGGTGTGGGACCCAGGGGCGAGGAAGTGGACGGAAGAGGTGCACAACTTCGCCGCCGGCCCGGTCTCAGGCGCCAAAGCGCCCCTCACGGGAAGCGACGGCATGGTCATCGTGCGGCTGTTCCTGGATTACGGGCGGATGCGGCTGTTCAAACTGCAATTGCCTTGCACGCTGGACTTTACCGCCTATGCGCCGACCGCGGATGACGTGGAGACTTTTCAAAAGGCCGAAACCACGCTGGAGATCATCTCCCCGGCCTTTGTGCGCAGCGTGCTCTACCAGCTAATCACAAGGGAGGGGGCGACGACCCGTCAAAGGGTATTCAACGTGACCCAACTGCGCGATTGGTACGCGCCCCTTATCCCGACCGAGGATCGATTCGGCCTCAACCCGACGCCCACGTTCGAGGAGCCGACCCAAGCCAGGGTGCTCAGCCGCATCAGCCTGGGCGGCAAGCAGTTGTCACCCCCTCCGGGCCTGTCCGATTACTTCATCCCCATCAAGCCCGGCGACCAACTGATTATCGACGCCTCGTCGCAGCCTTTGCCCGTTGCCGACGGACAAGACCGCTCCTGGGTTGTCCGCCACGGCGACGGGATCGGCGTCTCGGTCATGTGGTTGGACGGGAGCGAGGGCATCTTTACGGTAAACAACCGCACCCCGCAGTGGAACAGCGTGCTGGCGATGCGCGTGAAGGACAGTTGGTCTACGACGGAAGGGATGCCGCTAAGCGATGAAAAGGGCTTGGCTCTCTTCGTGGTCAACCAGGGAGTCGACTTCGTAATCAAAACCGCAGTCGTCGGCGGGGCTACTGCGGTGGGCGGCCCGGTCGCCGGCGCATGGGCCGCGGTGATCGTTGACGGCGTGCAGACGGTCAACGACGCCAGCACCCTCGCCGACCTGGCTCAGCGTAACCGCCGTGTCATCTGGCTGCGCAGCCTCGTGTCCCTGACTTCGGACCTGGACGGGCTAAGCACGCTGTACGTCTTCGAAGGCTCCCCCGGTGTGGAGGACAACGCCGGCGGCGAGGTGGCTGTGGGCGTGGGGCAAGCCGTGGAGTTCGCCTTGGACGGCGAGATTTCGCCGCCGCGCGCGCAGGAGCCGCCGCCGCTTGCCCAGGCGATGATCGACGCTTTGCCGGCCGCGGCTGCGCCTGCCGCCCTATCGATTGAGGAAGCGGCAAGCGTCGAGGCCGCGCCTGCCCAAGACCAGGACGCAGATGACTTCGGCTGGCTGAGTGCGGATATGTCCGAGGACATACTTGGGGACCTGCCCGCCGGCCTAACAGACGCTCTGGGCGGCGATCTGGGTGACTTTGACTGGGGCGTTGCGCTTGGCGTCGGCGCGGCGACGATGGCGGTTGTGGTGGTATTAGGCATGACGCGGCGCGGCAAGAGGCGCCGCGCCCAGACCGTGACCGCGCAAGATGGTGCCTTTGCGATCCAACCCGCGGCGACGTCGAAGACCGCCGCAAAGGCCCCTGCGTCTCCGCGCCGGACACGGGCCGCGAAGAGCAGCACAACTGCCAGCGCCGCAGCGACAAAAGAGCAGAGTGCGCCCGCACCGCCTGCCAAGCCCAGGAAACGCAGCAGCTTTGCGCCCGCAACGGAACCGGACATGAGCCCGGAAGCGAGCAAAACTGCTCCGCCAGAGGGCGCCCTGACTGCCGCGCCCGAAAAGGCCGGTACGCCTGCGCCCGTGTCCTCTATCATAGCCTGCCCGCGCTGCGGTCAGCTCCTGCGCGCCGGCGTGCGCTTCTGTGGGCGCTGCGGCGCTAAGCTAGAGGAACCGGCGGAAGTCCCGCCGCCGCCCGAAGAGCCGCGCTGCCCCCAGTGCCAGGCGCCGGTACGGCCCGGAGCGCGCTTCTGCGGGACATGCGGGCATGCACTCGATGCCTGATCCGGCAGCCTATCCGGCGCATCGCAATCGAGAGAACGATATAGAGGGGACAGAATGACCGCTCAACTACCGCGATTTTGTGAACAGTGTGGCGCCAGCCTGGCGGAGGGCGTCCGTTTCTGTGAGGAATGCGGCGCGCCCGTACAGCCCCTGCCCGCGACGGAAGAACTGCCGCTCGACAGCACGCCGGACGAACAGCCGCAACCGCATGACGCGCAAGCAGAAGCGCCGCCGGCGACGGGAGCGCCCGTCGAAGTTCTTGCCGCGCCAGCTCCTTCCGCCGCCGTCACCTGGGAGACGGCCATCTCGCTGTTGGGCAACCCCCTGATCCGCAAGCAGTTGGCGATCGTCGTCCTCGGGTCGGGCAGCTTTATGGCCTTTTTGCTCAGCTTTATCGTCGCTGCGACCGGTGACTTCTACCAGATTCCGATGATGTTCAAGGTTTCGTTCTGGACGACGGCCGGGCTGGCGGCACTGATGGCCTTCGTTGTCCTCGTGTTTTTCGGTAACAGCATGCGCGTGCGCTTTACGGTAGACGAGACCGGCGCGCTGTGGGAGACGGTGGACAAGCGCGCCATCACCGGCAATCGCCTGGCGATTCTCGGCGCGGCGCTCGCCCGCAGCCCGACGGCTGGCGGCGCGGCGACGCTGGCGGCCGCGCGGCAACGCGAGTTCGTGCGTTGGTCGGATGTCGTCGCGGCGGAGTATGACCAACGCCGCCGCATGATCATCCTGCGCAATAGCTGGCGGCCCATTATGCTGATCGTCTGCACGTCAGAGAACTACGACCGGATCGCCGCCGACGTCCACAGCAGAGTCGTGCCCAAGAGCAGCGGTGAGACGCCGTCTGCCGCCGGGCCGCGGCATCATCCTGTGTTGCGTGGATTGGGGCGCACCGTATTGATCACCCTGGCAGCCGCGCCGCTGTTTATCCTGCCGGACTTTCTCTATTCCTTCGACTTTTTCCTGCCGTTGCTGACGTACCTCTTCGCCTTGGCGACGGTCTGGCTGATCCCGCTCTTCGGCTGGGCGGTGATCGGCGGCGCGGCCATCCTGGCCATACAACTCGCCGTGATTGGGATCGAGGAATTTCCCTATATGTGGAGCGAGGAGCAGGTCGTCTTTCTCCTCGCCTACGTAGGATTGGCGGTTCTCGTGTGGTTCTCGTGGCGCTCGCTGCGCGGCAAAGTTGTCCCGCCGCTCTTGGAGGGATGAAGCGGCGCGCAGCCGCGCCCGGATACGGTAGCGACCGTATACTCGCCCTCAGTTTCTTCCGCTACGAGATGCCGGCGAACACAGTCATGAACGCTTCTACTCGCCCTTGAGGTTGAACGCAACAGCTGCTCGGATGAGGTTCTTCAATGCAACCTCGTCAATCGTGTCGGTTTCGCGGATGTCGATGGCGCGCCTGACCTTCCCATCAAGGCTGGAGTTGAACAGACCTGCAGGGTCCTCCAAAGAAGCGCCCTTGGCGAAAGTCAGTTTGACTGCGTTCTTGTAGGTCTCGCCTGTGCAGATAATGCCGCCGCGTGACCAGACGGGAGTCCCCTTCCATTTCCACTCCTCAACGATCTCCGGATCCGCCTCCTTAATAAGACGGCGCACTTTCTCGAGCGTCTTCCCTCGCCAGTCGCCCAACTCGCCGATCTTTTTGTCGATCAGTTCAGAAGCGGTTTCCACGCCGCTCGACATAGAATTCTCCATCAATCTGCCTCCCAGCAGTCTGTTATATGCGACTGATCACAAACCTGCCGTAGGCATTAAACGCGGATATAGCGGCCACGGCAAGCCAATAAATCAACCAGCCATACTCCTCGGAAGCGTCCTAAAGAACCGAAAGCGGAATGCCCATAGTGTTTGTCCGAAGCGCGGCAGCGATCCGGTGAGGGCGTTCTTCTCGGTCGGCTCAATCGGTGCGTTGTCCGTTGCGCCGCTTGAGTACATACGGCAGCACGAACAAGTACAGACCGGTGAACAGAAGCAAGACGAGCGGGGCCAGCGGCAAGTAGAACACCCACTCGACAGGCTCCTCCTGTGCGCCGGCGACGAAACTGGCGATGACGGTCACCGTAAAGATAATCGACAGCCAGCGATGAGTCTGGCGAATTCCCTTGTTCCAGTTCAATGGGACCTCCTCTGAAAACGAGCCCGAAGCGGATCGGGCACACCTACAAGCGCTTATGTAGCCGCCCTGGGCGAGAGTCTCCTTCTCGATTGGCCCTGTACACATAGAGGACGCAGGCCGCGGCCCTGGCCGGCCT
>CAYXRG010000031.1:0-12345 GCA_964467575.1 uncultured Caldilineaceae bacterium
TAGAATAGTGCGTAGGAACACCCGGCCGGCCGCGGCCTTGCCGGCAGCGCGTTTACAACCCGACTAACTGAATTCAACACCACGGAAATGGAACTGCCTCGGTGGAGAAATACCTGTTTATCGCCCTCGGTGCGGCAGCGGGAGCAAATGCGCGTTACCTGGTCGGCGTTTGGGCCGCTGCGCGCTTTGGCGCAGCCTTCCCTGCCGGCACGCTGCTCGTCAATGTGACGGGCAGTCTGATATCGGGTTGTCTCATCGCGTTGGCCGAAGGCCGGTTGGTTCTCTCGCCCGAACTCCGTTTGTTGCTGGCCGTGGGTTTTCTGGGTTCCTATACTACTTTCTCATCCTTCAGCGTGGAGAGTCTGGCTCTGGCTCAGGAAGGCGGTTGGCGGGTTGCGGTTGTGAACATCGCGGGCAACAACCTGCTGAGTCTCGCGGCCGCCGCGCTTGGGTTCTTCCTGGGCCGCGTGATTGGGTCATAGGGACGGGCGGAAGATGCCGACCGAACACAACGCGCAACTGGTTGCGATCTATTTGACCGAGGACGCGAGGTATGGCGGCAAGCCGGCATATGTGGCGATCTTGGAGATGCTGCGCCGCGAAGGGGCGGCCGGCGCGACGGTTCTACGCGGGATGGCCGGCTATGGCGTGGACGGGCGCATCCATACTGCCATGATCGAAGCATTGGCGGAGGGTCTGCCGCTCAAGATCGAATGGGTGGACTCGCCGGCCCAGGTGCAAAGGCTCTTGCCCGCCCTCAAACGGATGGCGGAGAAGGGCATCATAACCGTGCAGGAGGTCACGATGGTGCATAAGGCGGGGGGCGTCCGGCCCGGCAAGATCCTGGAGCGGTCCGTGGCGGAGATCATGCAGCGCAATGTCGTCTCGGTGAAGCCTGCCACGCGGTTGTCCGAGGCCATATCACTGCTGTTGCGGCGCGGGTTGCGCAGCCTGCCCGTCACAGATGACGAGGGGCTCGTCATCGGGATCGTGACCGACGGCGACCTGCTGCGCAATACGAGCCTGCCTATCCGCTTGGGCCTGCAGCCGATCCTGACGCGTGAGCAGATTCAGACTGATATTCGCGCACTGCAAGCGCAAGGGCGGACGGTCGGCGAGATCATGACGATGCCCGTGATCACAGTGCGCAGCGCGGATACGGTGCGCGCCGCCGGCGCGCTGATGGTGGAGCACAATCTCAAGCGGCTGCCCGTCGTCGATCGGTCAGGCCGATTGGACGGCATCGTCAGCCGTGTGGACATTTTGCGCGAGATGAGTTCGGACGTCGCGCTGGCTGTAGCGACGCCTGAGCCGCTGCCCGCCGGCCATACCGTGGCCGAACTGATGAACTCTGAAGCGCCGTCGGTCTTGCCCCAGGCCGGCCTGGAGGAGATCGTGCAGGCGCTGGAGAGAGGCAGGCAGCAGCGCGTGGTCGTCGTGAATGAGAGCGGGCAGGTCATCGGCCTGATCACGGACGGCGATCTGCTGCGACGTAGCATGTACGGCAAGCATCCCAACCTGCACGAGCGGCTGCGCGGCCTGATCACGGGCAAGAGCGTGGCCCCCTTCGCTCTGCCGGAGGGCAATGAAACCGCGGCGGAGTTGATGACGACGCCCGTTGTTACGGTTGACGTGGACGCCCAGCTAAGCGAGGCGCTGCGCATTATGCTGGTTCACCGGCTGAAGCGTCTGCCGGTAGTGAACGGCGAACGTCGCTTGTTGGGAGTGCTGGGGCGGTCGAGCGTGCTGCGCGGTCTGATGGACGACCCTGCCGCGTCGCAAGAAACTCAGTCCGAAGGGTAGAAGCGCACCCGGCCGATGCCGCCATAGATTTGCGCCGCGTCGACGGGCGGACCGATGGCCGCCTCGGCGGGCGCGATGAGGTTCGCCTGTTCCAGCGCGGCGCCCTGGGCTGCGCCGGCTGCGCCGATGAAGGCGTGGCTCCAGCGGAAGCGGCCGCGCAGGTCAGTCTGCACACCGAAGCGTTGCAGCGCGGCGACGGCTTCCGGCTGGAGGCTGTGGCTTGCCTCGTCGGCTACGGCTCCGGCGAGAATCGTCCCCGCGGGCCACTGTTGCAGCCAGGCGGCCATCTCCTGTGAGGCGCTCGGCGCAGCGTGCGTGTCGAACGCGGCTGCGTCCAGCAGTTCCCCGTCCGGCGTGAGCGCGGCCAAGTTGTAGCCGCGCGTATTGGGCGCCACGTTCTTCCCGTCGACATAAATATAGGCGAAATCGCCGACCTCCTCGCCTGCGCTGCGTACGGCCAAGCTGCGGCCTGAGGCCAGGCGAACGCCGGTTGCGCCGATGGGCCGGCCGCGCGGGTCTTCCGGGCTGGGCAGGGCGGATAGGAGCTGCGGCTCACCGTGCCACGTCAGAGTCAGCCGGTCGACTAATTCATGCGCGGCTGCGGGCGGGATCGCGATCTCCGCCTCGAAGATGGCGCCTTCCGGCAGGGCGACGGTTGTGAGACGCCTCCCGTTGAGCGCAACTTCCAGTGAGCCTGCACTGCCGCCGATCTCCATGTTCAGGAGGCCGCCCGCGCCGGGTATGGCGAGCAGCAGTTCGGATACGGGCCGCGTGGCATAGCGGATGCCGAGGTCGCCGGGGTCGAGTGCCGACCATCCGGCGGCAAGGTGCAGCTTGCCTGCCGGGGTCGCGGCGTCGAACTCCCACTCATCTTCCCAGACAGCGGATGCGCCATCTTCGCGTACTCGGTAGAGGCGGATGTGAGGCAGGCGCTGTCCTGACGCGCTTTCTTCGGCATCCTGCCATTCGTCAACCAACTCGACGGGCAGCGCCTCTTCGACGAAGCGCAACAGCAAGTCCGGCGATTTATCGACGTAGACTGCGACGTACTCGACGCCGAGGAAGGCGAGCGTCTGCGCTGCGCGGGGTTTGTTGCGCGCGACAATAGCGGCGAAGTCCGGTTCAACGGCGGCGGCAATGTGCTCTTGGTCGGCGTTCATCAGCGCAATGAGATCGCCGATGAGGGGCGCTTCCGTGAAGTACTGGAACTTGTGCGCGGGGTTGCGGCTGGTGTTGCCGCCTAGCCTGCGCTTGCCGTGGACCGTCTGATGCCATTGTTGCAGCATGATTAGCACATCGGACTTGCCGAGCACGCGTGCGCCGTTGCGCCAGCCGGTCGGTAGTTCGAGGATGGCGAAGTCGTCTGCGTGGGCTGCGATCCGGCTGTAGATGGGCGGGGTGCGCAGGTCGCTAAGCGGGAGCGGCGCGGAGAGGTGCTCGAAGAGGAAGATCGCCGCGAGCCCCACGGATACCGCGGCCGTGAGCCGTTCGCCGGCGCGCGGCCGCCGCGCTGCGATGGCGCTGAGCGCAAGGCGCAGCCCGTAGACGCTGAGCGCGGCGGCGGAGAGGAACAGCATGACGCTGTAGCGGCTTGGGTAGCGGTTGCCGCTGAAGAAGGGCAGGCGACTGACCAGCGCAAAGGGGCCGGGGATGGGCAGATCGGCGCCGGCCCAGCGAACGTGCGGGCCGAGCGTCAGCGCCCAGAAGACCAGTACGGAAAGCAGCCAGAATCCGGCCAACCGCCGCGCCGTCACCGGCAGCTTGCGCCGGCCGGTGGCCGACACGAGGATCAGCGCAAGCAGGCTGTAGCCGAGGTAGATGTGCTGGCCCTTGTCGTTGGGAAAGGGCAATTGGGCGCTCAACTCGCCGAGCAGCGGGTGCAGCCGGGTGGGGGCGAGGTAGCCCATGAGGTCGGCGCTGAAGACGTCTGCGAAGCCGCCGCCGCTGGCGAAGAAGTCGCCCTCGCGCAGCATGTCGGGCAGCATGGCAGCGAGGAAGGGCGCGATGCCCAGGGCGAAGACGAGCGCGGCGACGGCGAAACCAAGCGCGAGCGTGCGCAGATTCACCGCGGCCGGGCGAGCGCTGGTCGGTCCGGTCGCCAGCCGCCAAATGAGATAAAGGGTGCAGAAGATGAGCAGGAATGAAGCGTAGGTCAGCTCTGACCATGCCTGGAAGACGATGAACAGCCCCGCTAACAGGCCATTGGTCGCGGCGCGGCGCGGCGAGTTGCTGTCGCCGAGGCGCAGCACATAAAGCGCGGCGAAAGGGAGCCAGTGACTGCTGGCGATATTGAACTGGCCGAGGGCGGCATAAAAGAGCTTGGCGGAACCGAAGGCGTAGATCAGTCCGGCGATCAGAGCGAGCGCGAACGGCGAGGTCCGGATGCCGGGCGGCGCGTGTTCCGTCCGGCGCTGCAGATATAGGCCGAGCAGAAAGGCCCCGTATGCGCCGAGCACGAAGGTGGAGAGCAGGATCAGGTTGTTGGCGACGACCAGTTGCAGCCCGGTCTGGAGCGGGACGCTCTGCAGGCCGTTGAGCGGCGTGAGCGTGTAGAAGGCGAGGTTGATGCCGACCGGGTGGAACAACCAGCCGATGTGAAAGATGTCCCAGCTTAGCTGGTCGATGAATTGCGTCTTGAGCAGCCACAGGTTCCAGGCGAGGGCGGGGTCGTCGATGCCGTCGCCGGGGACGTGTGTGGTCAGGTGCGCAGCCAGCGGCCAGGTAAGAAGCAACGCCGCGACCGAGTAGAGGCCGAGGGCGAGGGTGTGGCGTGCTGCCGCTGGATGAAAACGCTGGCGGCGCGCGGGCATTTACGGTGCGGGCGTGAGCGGTTCACCGGCGGGCGGCGTCGGCAGGTTGGGCCTCTGCAGCGCCTGGGCCAGCCGCACTTTGGCGATTACGACAAGCTCCGGACTGGTTTCTTCGGCCAGGGCCACGGTCTTCTCGAACATTTCAATGGCGGTATTCATGTCGCCGCGCATTTCGGCCAGACCGCCAAGCAACAGATAGGCCTGCGGCTCGTCCGGGTCCAGTTCGATGGCTTTTTGGCCGGCTGCTTCGGCCCCGTCGAGGTCGGCGGCCTGGAAGCGCGTGTTGCCCAGGACCGTCCAGAAGAGGGCCGCTCTGGCGGGGTAGACGTCTTGCGCTTTTTGTAGCGCCTCCTCAGCTTCGTCGGCCCTGCCCAGGTGTTCCAGCAGCACGGTTCGCCATATGAGCAATTCCGGCTCGTTGGGCAACTCCGTCAGGGCCTCATCGACAACAGCTAGGGCGTCGTCCCATCGTTCCTGTTGGATCAGCTGGCTGATGCTTGATGTCGCATCGACCATCATTACCGCGGCGGGGTCCGGCGGAAACAAGGTGTTGATGGCGTAGTAGAGAATAGCCGCTCCGGCGACGATGGCGACGATGGTGGTGACCAGGCGCAGAGCGGCCTTGCGCCGGCGCTGGGCGACGAACGAGTCCAGATGCCACCAGATGTCTTCGGCGGGGGGATGTTTGGCGCGCAGCGGGGCGTAGCCGCCCGCGGCTGCGGCGGCGTTGACGATAGGGCCGGGCCTAGACATGAGCCGGTTGAGTATGCTGCGCCAGCGCACGTCTTCCGGGCGCAGATCAACGCCGTCGCCGGACAGATCGATAAAACTCTGCCGGATAGCGTCCAGGAGAACAAGCAACTCCTCGACGGTGTGCCGGTCCACGGTGACGACCAGGCGTTCCGCCCGATCGAGCGCATCGCGCAGTTGGTTGGCCGGGCTATCGGCTCGTGATTCGACGGTGTGTGCCATGTCTATAATATCCTGCGATTTCAGTGAGGCGGATGGCTATAGCCGGAGGCGACAGACCCCATGCAGGGCGGGTCAGTCGTCATCGCCGGCGTCTTCATCTGGTTGATCTAGGAACGAGAGATCGCCGTTTTCTCTCCCTAAACGTCCATTTGCGCCTGTCAGGTCCGTGCGCAATTCCTCTTCGCGTTGGATCTCGCGGAACACGCGATTCAGGCCGGATTTGATCTGGCTTTCGATCTTGGCTTTGCGTTCTGGGGGGACGGGGAACCACTCGACCATTTCGCTCACCAGGCCGCTCTTGGTCTCGTTTTTGTTCTTGCCCGCCAGGTAGTAGTCGCGCACGCGCCCGCGCATGAAGCGAATATATTCCTCGATGCGATAGGTGGCTTCGGCGTCACAGACAGGGCCGTGGCCCGGCACGAGGTACTCGGCATCCAACTGGCGGATCAACTCCAGTGCATTGAGCCATTCGATGGTGTTGCCCTGCGCCATGTAGGGATGTTGGTCCACCCAAAGGATGTCGCCCACAAAGCAGATGCTCTCTTCGGGCAGCCAGACGAGGCTGGTCGCCGGCGTGTGGCCGCCGACGTAGATCAGCTCAAGCTTGCGGTCGCCATAGAGCATGGTGGAACGGTTGGTGAAGGTGATGTGCGGCGGGATGATCTCGATATTGTTGAGTTGCGCTTGGATTTCCGGCTCGCGTTTGAAGCTGTTGCGCACGCGTTCTTTGAAATTCTCGGTATAGCCGGACATTTCCTTGTGGGCGCGCTCTTGGGCGATGACTGTGACGGGCATAAAGTACTGGTTGCCCAGTGCGTGCCCTCGATGGTGATCGGTGTTGATCAGGTAGAGGAACGATTCGCCCGGATACTCGTCCTCGATCTGAGCGCGCCAGTCCAATGCCTGTTCCGGGATGAGGGGCGCGTCGATGAGGATGATGCCCTCTTCGGTATAGACAAAACCGGGCGTACAGCCGCGATAGAAATTGTTGATGAACACGCCGGGCGCCAGCTCCTCACGCAGTCCGAGACCGGTGACCCCCGGACGTGCAGCGCTTCTTCGTCGAGCCATGACTCACTCCTGCCTGAACCAATCTGTTCGGAATATATCGGCAGTATAGCGCTGGGCGGGAAGGGCTGTCAAGCGCAACGGATTATGTAAAGAGCGGGGCCGGCGCGCTTGTTCGATTTTCGCGAATCGGTTGGGGCGCATTCGAGCGACCGGCGAGTTTGGCCTTTCTTGACGCACTGATCGGCTTCATGCGCGACAAGAATGGCGTGGGGCGAGCGCTCAGGCGCAGACGCGGGGTGTGATATAATTCGGACTGTTTGTGATGAATGGCACGAGCCGCCCGCCGGCGGCTGAAGCGGCACGAATACAAAACAGCGAGCCGAAGGATGACCTGTTGGGTTGTGAGCGCGGCGGAGCGCCTCTGCCTTGAAGCGCAGGCGCTTTGCCGAGCCTTAGCCTGGCAGCCTTCGTTCATGCGTTGACTCAAAAGGAACCGGGCGATGACCAGACGTTTGGGTGTGATGACGAGCGGGGGAGACGCTCCCGGCATGAATGCCGCGCTGCGCGCCGTGGTACGCGCCGCGCTGGATCGCGGCGCGGAGATTTATGCGATCTACGAAGGGTATCGCGGGATGATCGTAGGGGGCGACCAGATCCGGCCGATGACGTGGAATTCGGTCGGCGGCATCCTGCAGCGGGGCGGCACGGTGATCGGCACGGCTCGTTGTCCTGAGTTTCAGACGCGAGAGGGACGCAAACAGGCCGTGCGCAATTTGTTGGAGCGTGAGATCGACGGCCTGGTTGTGATCGGCGGCGATGGCAGCCTGACCGGGGCTAATCTTCTGCGGCAGGAATGGGCGGAACTGGTGGCGGAGTTGGTCGATGATGGCTCGGTCAGCGCCGATTTGGCGGACCGGCATCGCGTGCTGTCGATTGCCGGGCTGGTGGGGTCTATCGACAACGACATGTACGGCACCGACATGACGATCGGCGCGGACACGGCGCTGCACCGCATTACCGATGCCGTCGACGCCATCACCAGCACCGCGGCCAGCCATCAGCGGGCTTTCGTGGTGGAGGTGATGGGCCGGCGCTGCGGCTATCTGGCGGTGATGAGCGCGATTGCCACCGGCGCCGAGTGGGTGCTGATCCCGGAAAGCCCGCCAGACTATGAACACGAGGACTGGCAAGCCAGGATGTGCGAGGTGCTGTGCAACGGCTTGAAGATGGGGCGACGCGACAATATCGTGATCGTGGCAGAAGGCGCACAGGATCGGCATGGCAACCGCATCACTTCCGAGTACGTGCGGCAGGCGCTGGAGGCCGGGCTGGGCGAGGATGTGCGCATCACGGTGTTGGGCCATGTGCAGCGCGGCGGGTCACCCACGGCCTATGACCGCATCCTGAGCACCATCATGGGCGTGGAGGCGGTAGACGCGGTGTTGTCGGCAGATCCGGCTACGGATTCGCTGATGATCGGCATCCAGAACAACAAGGTTGTGCGTTTGCCGCTGATGGAATGCGTCTCCAAGACATTGGAGATCAATGCGGCGATTAAGTCGGGTGACTATGACAAGGCCATGCAACTGCGCGGGCGCAGCTTCCGGACGGCGTTCGAGATCTTGCGCACACTGACACGCGCCGCGCCTCATGCGCCGACGCCAGGCCGGAAGCGGCTGCGCATCGGCCTTATGAACGCAAGCGGCCCGGCGCCGGGCATGAACGCGGCCGTTCGCGCGGCGGTGCGTCTGGCTGCGGATCGCGGCCATGTGTTGTTGGGCATACGCCGCGGCTTCCGCGGCCTGATCAACAACGACTTGTTTGAATTCGAGTGGATGGGCGTGAACGGCTGGGCGCCGATGGGCGGGTCCGAGTTGGGCACGAGTCGCAAGGTCCCCGACAGCAGGGACTTCTATGCGGTTGCGCGGACGCTGGAAGAAAACCGCATCGACGCGCTGTTGATCGTCGGCGGATGGGCCGGCTATGAGGCGGCGCTGCGTCTTTACCAGGAACGGGAGAGCTTTCCGGCCTTCAATATACCCATGATCTGTATACCGGCCTCGATCAACAACAATCTGCCGGGCGCACAGCACAGTGTGGGCGCGGATACCGCGCTCAACTCGATCACAGAGGTGGTCGACAAGATCAAGCAGTCGGCGGTAGCGTCCAACCGCTGTTTTGTCGTGGAGGTGATGGGGCGTTATTGCGGCTATCTGGCGCTGATGAGCGCGATCGCAACCGGCGCCGAGCGGGTCTATTTGCACGAGGAAGGGGTGCGGCTGGCAGACTTGCAGCAGGACATTCAGCAGTTGATCAAGGGCTTCACCCACGGCAAGCGGCTGGGGCTGCTCATCCGCAATGAGGGGGCTAACCCGCTGTATACGACCCAGTTTTTGGCAGCGCTCTTCGAGGAGGAGAGCGGAGACCTGTTCAACGTGCGCATCTCGGTCTTGGGCCATCTGCAGCAGGGCGGCGACCCGGCGCCCTTCGACCGCATTCTAGCAGTGCGGCTGGCGGCGCGCGCGGTGGAACGGCTGGAAGAGTGGCATGCCGAACAGCCGGATGAGGCGCCGATCATGTGCATAGGCTATCAGCAAGGCGAACTCATCTTTACGCCGATCGACGATGCGATGCGCATGACCGACCCGGTGTATCACCGGCCAAAGAAACAGTGGTGGATGGACCTGCGCCCTGTGGCGCGCATGTTGGCCCAGCCGGATCCGTCGATCGATCGGGTTGAGGACGAGTCTGAAGCGCAGCCTCTGTAAGTTGGCATCCTGTTATTATGGCAATTCCGGCGGGTCCGATGGTATAATGGCGAGGGTGCGCGGCGTGTCAAACGATTGCGGCGCGTCTGTTTTCCCGCCTAAATTTGCGCCTGAGCGCAGGCGTAAATGCAGTCCATATTAGGCAGCAACCGAAACTATCTCACATTGGCTTGACGACGTATAAGGAGTGATCGCAATGAGAATCGGTATTTTGACCGGCGGCGGCGATGTTCCCGGGTTGAATCCATGCATCAAGGCTGTGGTGTATCGCGCGGTTGACGAAGGCCACGAGGTGATCGGCATTCGTCGCGGCTGGGGCGGCCTGCTTGAATTGAACCGAGACGATCCCGCCAGCATCGAGCAAAACACGATCCGACTGGACAAGAACGTCGTTCGCACGATTGATCGGACGGGCGGCACATTCCTCCACACGAGCCGCACCAACCCTGGCAAGGTGCGCCCGAAGGCTGTACCTGATTTCTTGAAGGACCCGGAGCACCCGGAAGCGGAAGCGCAGGACGACCGGCCGCGCGACTTCACGCCCCATGTCCTTAAGAACCTGGAGTTCTTGGGCATTGACCGTCTGATCCCCATCGGCGGCGACGACACGCTCAGCTATGGCGAGCGGCTGCACAGCGAGACATTCCCCGTCATTGCCATTCCCAAGACGATGGACAACGACGTATACGGCACAGACTACTGCATCGGCTTCAGCACGGCCGTGACGCGCAGCGTGCAGTTCATCCACCAGTTGCGAACGAGCACTGGGTCGCACGAGCGCATCGCCGTAGTCGAGTTGTTTGGCCGCAACAGCGGTGAAACCAGCCTGATCAGCTCGTACCTGGCGGGCGTAGACCGCGCCGTGATCTCCGAGGTGCCGTTTGATCCGGAGCGACTGGCCGAGTTGATCATGAAGGATAAGAAGGCTAACCCCAGCAACTATGCCATGGTCACGATCAGCGAAGGCGCGCACATGGTGGGCGGCAAGGTCGTGCAGTATGGCGAGCAGGATGCCTACGGCCATCAGAAGCTAGGCGGCATCGGCGAAATCACAGGCGAAGCGATCAAGAAGCTGACCGGCGAGAACATCATCTACCAGCAGCTTTCGTACCTGATGCGCTCCGGCGCGCCCGACGCGTTGGATCTGATGGTGGGCGTGAACTACGCCAACCTGGCGATGGACCTGATCACCAGCGGCGCGAGCGGGCGCATGGTCGCTCTGCGCGACGGCACCTATACCCACATCCCGATGAGCACCGTGACCAGCGGTCTGAAGCGCGTGGATGTAGACGAGCTGTATGACGTCAACGAGTACCGGCCGAAGGTGCGCCACGTACTCGGCAAGCCCATGTTCCTATATTAAATCGTCAACAGTCACGAGTCAGGCGTCAGATATGTAGGGGCGTCCCTTGTGGGCGCCCTGACCGCCGTACAATTAAGTGCCCTTAGAAGTCGTTGACATACGTAGCAGACAATGCGAAGGAAGATCAAACATGATTCATGAAAGCGTTTATGAGCTGCGCAAGTCGGTTGCCGGCAGCGTGCGCGTCTCCAAAGGAACGGTGCAGGTAGTCGATGCCGATAAACTGCGCAAGCAGGATATCGACGTATTGGTGCGTGATGCGGTCTTTGGCGCGAAGCCGGTCAAGGACTATGCGCGATGGTTGATCTGGGAGGCGGGCCAAGCGCTCGATGCGCGACCGGCCAGCGTGCATGACTTCTACATCAGCCGCGCCGATAATCGGTGGCAGGACCGCACCGTGCCCGCCATGAACATCCGCTTCACCACCTACGACACGGCGCGCGCCGCCTTCCGCGCAGCGCAGAAGACGAATGCCGGCGCATTTGTCTTCGAGATCGCGCGCAGTGAGATGAGCTATACTGACCAGGAGCCGGCAGAGTATAGCGCCGCCCTGATCGCCGCCGCCATCAAGGAAGGTTACAAGGGCCCAATCTTTATCCAGGGCGATCACTTCCAGGTTAAGGCGTCGACCTTTAAGAAGGATCCGGAAGGCGCCATTAAAGAGGTGAAGGACCTGATCGCCCAGGCGATCCCCGCGGGCTTCTGGAACATCGACATCGACACCAGCACGTTGGTGACGTTGGAGCCGGAGACGCTCGACGAGCAGCAGCACGACAACTACACGCGCTCGGCCGAGCTGACCAAGTGGGTGCGCGATCTGGAGCCTGAGGGCGTCACCGTGAGCCTCGGCGGCGAGATCGGCGAAGTCGGCGAGAAGAATTCCACGCCGGAAGAGCTGGACGCCTACATCAACGGCTACAAGAAGGCTCTGGCGCAACTGGGCGACGGCCTGGTTGGCCTGAGCAAGATCAGCGTGCAGACCGGCACGAGCCACGGCGGCGTGGTGCTGCCCGACGGCTCCATTGCTAAGGTGGCTGTGGACTTCGATACGCTCAAAGTCTTGGGCGACCGGGCGCGCGAGCACGGCTCGGGCGGCGCTGTGCAGCATGGCGCCAGCACCCTGCCCCAAGAAATGTTTGACAAGTTCCCCGAGGTGCAGACGCTGGAAATCCATCTGGCGACCGGCTTCCAGAATCTCTTCATGGACCACTCGGCCTTCCCGGAAAGCCTGAAAGAGACGATCTATCGCTATCTGGACGCCAACAACGCCAATGAGCGCAAGGCCGGTCAGACCGATGCGCAGTTCTATTACAGCACGCGCAAGAAGGCGATTGGTCCGTTCAAGCCTGAATTGTGGGCATTGCCGGAAAAGGCCAAGGAAGAGCTGTTCCAGGCGCTGGAAGATCAGTTCGTCTTCTTCTATAAGAAGCTGAACGTCGACAACACCAAGGACTTGGTCAACGAGATCGTGAAGCCGGTCGAATACCACCAGCCCATGCCGGCCTCGGCGCGCGCTGCCGGCGACGACCTGGGCTTGGCCGACTGAGCGGCTTTCGGGACGTGTAAGTCAGCCTTCTCGGAAGCCGTAAGCTTTCGGGAAGCGCATCAATACGGACGT
>CAYXRG010000031.1:12445-32846 GCA_964467575.1 uncultured Caldilineaceae bacterium
TAAGTCAGCCTTCTCGGAAGCCGTAAGCTTTCGGGAAGCGCATCAATACGGACGTCTCCCCGGCGGAGCCTGTCGCAAGACGGCGTTCCGCCGGGGTTCGTTTTTTGGTGCGTGGGCTGGCTGAAGGTCGTAGTCCGCGCCTTAGTGGTTTGATCGCTATGTTTCTGTCATTCTGACGACCGGAGGGAGGAAGAATCCGTTCATCCGCCACACAGGGATTCTTCGCCTTCGGCTCAGAATGACAACTGCGCAAATTATGTTGACAGAGCACTTAGGCTTCGTGGACGAAGACGAACACCAGGTCGTTGACGTTGGTTTGGGTGGGGCCGGTGAGCAGCAGGTCGTGGACGGCGTGCAGGTAGGGGTAGGCGTCGTGCCGGCGCAGCGCGGTTTCGGCATCCAAGCCCAACGCTTTGCCGCGGGCGACGGTGGCGGCGTCGGCTATGCCGCCGGCGCTGTCGGTGGGGCCGTCGGTGCCGTCCGTGGCGAGCGACACGACGACGATGCCGGGTCTATCCTGCAGGGCGATCGCGGCGGACAGGGCGAGTTCTTGGTTGCGCCCGCCCTTGCCGGGGTCTGCGCCGAGGGTGACGGTGGTCTCGCCGCCCAAGATGAGACAGGCCGGCGGCTGCAGCGGCGCGTGGAACGCCTGGATCTCGCGGCCCAAGCCCACGGCGACTTTGGCGACCTGGCTGGCTTCGCCCTCTAGATAGGTGGTGAGGAGGAGGGCGTTGTAGCCCTGGGACTCGGCGGCGCGTGCGGCGGCCGTCGCGGCCACGCGATTGTCGGCCACGACTAATGTCTGGCTGCTTGCAAAGGCAGGGTCATCAGGTTTGGGCGTGTCCGGCTCATCGCCGTTCAGCCCTGCTTGCAGGCGTTGTACAATCGCAGCGGGCAACTCGGATTCGAGTTCGTAACGCTGGACGATGCGCCAGGCGTCGTCCCATGTGCTCTGGTCGGGCACGGTCGGTCCGCTGGCGATGACGTCGAGCGGGCTGCCGATGACGTCGCTAAGCGCCAGGGTGATGAGCGTGGCGGGGGCGACGGCCCTGGCGAGCTGGCCTCCCTTGACTGCGCTGGTGTGCTTGCGCAGGCAGTTGATCTCGTTGATGGTGGCGCCGGATGCGAGGAGAGCCGCCGTCATCGATTGGATGTCGGCGAGCGTTAGCCCGGGTGCGGGGGCGACGAGTAGAGCGGAACCGCCGCCGGACAGAAGGGCGATCACCAGATCGTTTTCTCCGGCGGATTGGGCCAACTCTAGAATGCGCATGCCGGCATCGACGCCGGCTTGGTCGGGGGTGGGATGGCTGGCTTCCGCTATTTTGATGGTCTGCGTGGGGCCCGCGTGTCCGATTTTGACGACCGCCAGACCATCGGTGATGCGGTCGCCGAGCGCTGCTTCCACGGCCTGGGCCATGGGCGCGCCGGCTTTGCCCGCGCCGATGACAAAGATGCGCGCGTAGCGATCCAGGTCGTAGTCGCGGTCGCCCACGGTCAGGCGATTGCCCTGGCGCCGGAGATAACTCTGCGTCGCCGAGAACGGGTCAACCGCAGACAGGGCGGCCTGCAGGATGGTCAGGATGGGTTGGCGTTGGGTTTGGTTGGGGAGTAACACCGCGGGATCGAAGGGCATCTTTCGCTCGTCGTTTTGGGTTGTGTTCATTGACTAAGCGGCGTCGAGAGGCGTTCATAGTAAGAAGGACGCCTCTCGTCAATAATCGGCGTAGTCCCGCCATTGCAGCCGGCGCGGCGGGTTGCGCTCTCTGCCGCTCAGGTGATGATGATGCAGTTCTCGCTGCCGTGTTCGCTAGGCTCGTAAGCGTCAGCGGCGTCGTCGTTGAACCACTGGCCGTCCTCTGTGCAATAGCGGAAGGCATAACGCTTGCCGGCGGCGAGCGTCACGGATGCGCTGCGCGTGTTGTTGCTGCGCTTAATGAGCAGCAGGTCGGACGGGTTCCAGTCGTTGAAGTCGCCCGCCACAAAGACGCGCTCCTGGTTCGGGTCGTGGGGAATGATGAATGTAACCTTGACCTGATCGCTCCCCTTTGCTGTTTGTCGCTTAAGCATTGTCGTTCCTTTCGGCCATATCTGCCTGGCGTATACGGCGTCATGCGTACACGCGCCATCCTGCGGACTTTTGTCCGAGGCGATGATAGCAGAAAAGATTGATTCCGCAAAGGAGGGGCCGCCTGAAAATGTGTTTTCCGCGGGGCGCGGCGCGTGCCCTTTGACGGCGCACGCCGCTACGGATTCTCCTTCTCGTCGGACTGGACAGGCGCGACATCCGGCAGGGGGAGCTTACTGTCTGCGGGAGGGGGCGGGCCGTCTGCGTTTGACTGCCGGAAGTGTATGGGCAGGGGCGCGTTCACGCTGCGCAGATGCAGATCGCGCTGGGGGAAGGGTATCTCGATGCCATGCTTGGTGAACTGGCTGTAGATCATGAAATGTAGGTCGCTTACCACCTCCAGCGCGCGCGCCGAGTTGCCGATCCATACGGCCAGATCGAAATTGAGGCTTGATTCGCCAAAAGCCGTGAAGAAGACAACCGGCGCCGGGTCTGCCATGACGAGGCCGTGGCTTCTCCCGACTTCGAGCAGAATGTCGCGCACTTGGGTCGGATCGCTGTCGTAGCTTACGCCAACGCTGATGACGCGACGCACCACGCGGTCGCTGAAGGTATAAGCCGCTACGGTCGAGGTGAGCAGGGTCTTGTTGGGGACGAAAATCTCGACGTTGTCGATGTTGCGCAAGACGGTGGCGCGCATGCGCATTTGCGTGACCGTGCCGCGTTGCCCGCCGACTTCGACGGTATCGCCCGGCCGCAGCGTCTGCTCGAAGACGAGCAGGATGCCGCTGATAAAGTTCGCGATCAACTCTTGCAGGCCGAAACCGATGCCGACCGAGAGGCCGCCGAAGACGATAGTCAGCGCCGAGAGGTCGAAGCCAAGGGTGGTGGCGGCCATGAGGATGCCGATGCCGATGATGGCGTAGTTGGTGGTGATGACGATGGTGTTGGCGACGCCCGCGTCGGCTTGGGTGCGCGGCAATACATAGCGGTTTAGGACATCGCGCGTGATCCACGCCAGGGCGAGAAACAAATAGAGCACGACGATGGCGGTGATGATGGAGCGCAGCGAGAGGGCTTGCCCCATCACCTGCACGAGCGGAATATCGCCCAATAGGAATGTGCCGTCAAGGCCGATGCTCAAGCTGGCGGCGAGCAGGATGAGGAAGATGGGCGCCACGAAACGGCGATGGTATCGCTGCGCCGTCTGTAGATCGACGGCGCCGAAGAGGAAGGCGCCGAGCACGCGATAGGTGAGCAGCAGCCAGAACAGGTTGTTGAGTCGCGCCAGCAAGCCGGACGGGATGCCGTTCTGATCGAGGCGGCCCACGGCAAAACCGCCCAAGATCAAGCCGAGGAGGGGAAAGAGCACGAATTCGGCGGCACGCGTCCAGCGGATCAGGCGCGTGCGCCAGGTGACCGGTTGCGGCGTGTCGTCGCCCTGGCGCGGCGCGGCCCCGATGCGCTGTTCGAACCAGTTGGTGAGGAGACGGAAAGGAACGGGGATGAGCCAGGCAACCAGCGTCACCATGAAGAACGCCAGCAATTGCTGCTGTACGACAGGCCGCAGCAGCAAGAGAATCAGCGTATCGAGTTGCTCTAGAATGGCCTGGATGCGAGGATCATTCACATGTTACCTGCCTTTACGAGTCCTGGTCTTGCGTCTGTTCGGTTGCCGGAGGGGCGACGTCCTCCCCGGTCGCATCCGGCGTAGACTGAGTTGCGGGGGAAGGCGTCGCAGTGCTGTCGACAGGAGTGGGTTCGGCAAAGCCGTTGGCCTGGTTGATGCGCCGGGTCACTTCGGCAGCCGCCTGCTCCGGTGCGACGCCGTTCTGGAGCGCGCCGACATAGGCCTGGTCGCCCAGGGTGAGCACGGCGCGGAATTCCGTCAGGTTGGGGATAGGAAAGGCAGATCGGGTCTGTTCGACGAAGACGGCTATGTCAGGATGACTATCCAAAGACACGGTGGCGTTGGCGGGCACGACTGAGTGCGCCTCCACTAGCAGCGCTTGGTTTTCCGCGTTCGAGGCGAAGGCGGTAAACCCGGCGGCAATGTTCGCCCTCCGTTCGGAGGAATTCTGGTTGAAGAAGAATCCGGTCGCCTCGAAAAACGGTGCGGCATCCCCTGCCGGGCCTGCGGGCAAGAGGGCGACGCCCAGTTGATCTTCGCCGAGCGCGGCCAACAACTCCGGTATATCTGCCGGCCCGCCAATATGGTAGGCGGATCGACCTGCCAAGAAGAGATTCTTCGACTCGCCCGGCTCGAAGACGATCTGGATGCCGTGCTCGTCGCGAGAGCGACGCAGCCAGGTGAGCCACTCGGCAAGGCCGTCCTGGTCGAGGATGACGCGATTCTGGCTGTCCATCAGCGTCCCGCCCATCGCGCCCACGCCCCAGTAGGCCGGGACGAAGCGGGCTGGGAGGGCGATGGGCGCGCCGTCGTCTGCTTGCGAACGCAAACGTTCCAGGACGGCGGCGGGCGTTTCGACAAGGGATCGGTTATAGAAGAGGGCGTAGACATGCATGGTCATGGGGACGCCGACTAAGCGGTTGTGCACGCGCATACCGCTCAACGCAACAGGGTGATAACGTTGCAGCCGTTCGTTCGATATTAGGTTGGCGAGGTCTCGCAAAGCGATGCCGTCGGCCACGGCGTCGATCAGCCAAGTCTGCGGGGCTAATACAATATCCGGGTTGGTCGTGGCAGTGGGGTTTTGCGCCCACCGGCTGCGAACCATGTCGAGGTTTTCGCGCGAGCTTTGCACGATGACGAGCGGGCACACCTGCTTGTAGCGTTGGATGATGGCGTCGAGCGCTTCGGCGGCCGGCCCTTCCCAATCGTGCACGAGGCGAACGGTGCCGAGATCTGTGCAGGCCGGCGGTCTTGCCTCCGTCACGGCGAAGCCGTTGGCTTCGTTGACGGCGCGTGTGGTGTTCTCCGCAGCTTCCAGCGGGGTGATCAGGCCTTCGAGGACGCGGTTATACGCCTCGTTGGCATTGGCCCACACGGCGTCCATGCGCGTGGAGTTCGGGATCGGTACGGCCGATGCGGCCTGCGCCGCGAAACCCGCCACCAACGGATGGAGACGCGGGTTGATGCGCACTCTGGAATTGGCCGGAACCAGGCGCGCCCGGCGCATCAGCGTAGCGCTCTGTTCGGAGTTGGTGAGGAACTTGCCCAGCTCGACGCTGATGAGGCGTTGGTTAGGCGAGGAGACCGTGCTGAACAAAGCGGCGCCGACGCCCAAGAACGGCCCCGCGCTGCCGGTCGGTCCGCTAGGCAGCGGGACTACGCCGACATCGTCCTCTCCGAGCGCTTCGAGGATCTGGTGCAGTTCGGTAGGGCCGCCGATGTAGTAGGCCGCGTCCTCGGAGAGAAAGCGTTCGCGCAGGGCTTCCCGGTTGCTGTCCAGGATCATGCCGGGCGCATCGCGTGCGATTCGCAGCCAGTCGAGCCAGTTGGCGTAGCCGCCCTGGTCGAGGATGGCCCGGCCTTCGGCGTCGAACAACCTGCCGCCGAAGGCTTGGACGCCCCAGAAGGCGTCGGCAAAGTCGGTGCTCATCAACACGGTCCTGCCGTTGGCCGCCTGCGCCAGGAGCTCGTCGAGCGTCGTTGCCGGCGTTGGCGCCAGCCGTCGATTGTAATAAAGGGCCGGGACTTCCAACGAGATCGGCAAGCCGTAAAGCTCGTTGTGATAGGTCAGGCTTTCGATTGCGCCTCGTACATATTGCTCGCGCAGTTCGGTCGGAATTTGGTCATCGATGCTGCGGATAGCGCCGGCATCCGCTAGCGGCCTCACCCACGACGACCGGCCGATCAGCAAGTCGGGGCCGAGGCCGCTTTGGGCTGAAAGCCGGAACTGGGCCAGGAGTTCGTCGCGGGAGGCAAAGGCTTGCGTATGGACCGTCACATCAGGGTGCAACCCCTGGAATCTCGCCAGCACTTCGCCAAAGGCGTCGACTTCGGGGCCGTGATACGCATGCCAGACCAGCACCCGCCCTGCGAGCGCATCGGGATCAGCTTCAGTTAGGTTGGGTACGAGCAGCACAGCGCTGACGCAGATCAGCAGGAGCAGGGCCAGCGCGCCGAGCAGACGCCGTTTGAGCGTGACCCTGCGTCTAGGCCGGTTTGTAGTATCGGTCATAATCGTTGACGAGCAGGTAGAGCGGCTCTTCGTCCTCTTCGATGTCCGGGAAGCGGCCAATCGGTTCGTAGAAGCGGTTGTCGGCGGCGTCATCGTTGACGGTGGAGACTTCGCCAACTAACACGGTTTCTTCCAGGCCCCAGAAAGAATGGTAGCAGTAGGGGAGGAGTGTGATGCTTTCGCCCGGGCTGAGGACGATGACGCTGCCGGCAGCCATCGTGCGCACCCAGCCGTCCGTGTTGACGGCTACGTCGGTGTCAGCCAGACCTCCGTCCGGGGTGGCGTTGTAGACCTGGACGGCGAGTTTGCCGCCGCCGCGGTTGATGATGTCCTCGGTCTTGAGCCAGTGGAAGTGGAAAGGCGTGATCTGCTCGACGCCGACAATAAGCAGCTTTTCGGCGTAGAGCTTGCCCTTGCCGCTCTTGAGGTTGGCCGGGTCGCCGTTGCGGATGGTGAACAGGAAGAGGCCTTTGCGTGCATAGTCGCCCTGGCCGAAATCGGTGATGTCCCAGCCCAACATATGGTCGACAATCTCGCGCACTTCCGGTCCCTTGGCAGCCCATTCATCAGGCGACCAATAGGCGAATGGCGGCAGATAGAAACAGTGCCGGCGGATGAATTCATCCGTGTTGCGGATGATGGCGTTGATCTCTGAGCGTTTCATGGCGGATTTTCCTCTGGTGATTGGGGGTAGGGAAAAGGTTCCGATGACCGGGACGCATTACGCGGCCGGCGAAGCGACATAGAGCGGGTCGTCCGGCGCAACCCACAGGGAATGCGCTGCGGACCAGCGCCAGCCGGACAAGGGCAGGCGCAGAGGCAGCTTGTCCCAACCGGCGGCAACGCGGCTCTGGAGGGCTTCCCAGGCGGGCACGCCGCTGATGGCGTCGGCGCGTTCGACATTGGCCCCGCCCGCGGCGACGGCGCTGGTGAGGGCTTGTTCGGGTTCCTGGCCGCGCAGCACGCCGGCGAAGAAGCCGGCAATGGCGCAGTCGCCGGCGCCGGTTGTGCCCACCAGGTCGACGGCAAAAGCGGAGGCAAGCAGTTCACGGCCAAGCCAGGCCGGACTGAACGCCAGACCGGCAACGGCATCGAGACGGGCGGCGTCGGGCGTGGTGCGCAGGTAGACGCCTTGGTCGCCCATCTTGAGAGCGACGATCGCCGCGCCGAAGTCCAGCAACTCGCCGGACAGGTCATGTAGGAGCGCGGCGTCGACATCGGCCATGAAATCGCCGTCGTGTTGTTCGACAGCCTGGCGGAAGCGCTGCGGTTGCAAGATGGAAAAGACCTCGTCCAGGCTGGGGAGGAAGAAGTCGACGTGCGGCAGGGCGAGTTGCAGCAGACCGCGCCAGTCGATGCGGCCCGCGGGAGAATTGGCGTCGACGTGCGCCAGGTCCAGCGAGGTGGCGATGCCGGCTTGTTTGACCTTGCGCAGCAGTGCAGTTAGTTCGCCGCCGCCGTCGATGTGCATGCGGCGCATAAGCGGCGGGTAGCCGAAATGGAAGATGCGCGTGCCGGTCAGCCGCTGCACGTCCACGTCTTCCGGGCCGAAGGCGTCATTGGCGCCGGGGCAGTGGAGGAAGCTGCGGTCGATGCCGGGCGGGCTGATGACGATGGTATAGGAACTGGGCGCGTCGGCGGAAACGACCATGCCGTCCGCTAGGCTAGGGTCGCGACTTCGGATCACGTCGAGGATGGCGCGGCCGAAAAGATCGTCGCCGATCTTGCCCATGAGGCTGGTCGGCACGCCGAGACGGTGCAGGGCGAGTCCCGTGTTGGAGACGGCGCCCCCCGTAGAAAGCAATGCCGGGCCGACGTTGACCAATTTCCCCGGCGTGATCAGCGTTCCGGAGGGCGTGTGGCGCAGTTCAAAGGTCGGGATGATGTCGAGACAGATATGGCCTGCCACGACCACCTGCCCCGCGGGGTCTTGGCTCATGGCAACTTCGCTCCGCATGATAGTGTGTGAGAACCGGGTGGGTTGGGCGGCAGAATTGGCATGATTGTGATTGATTATACCATGCCCGCACAGCCGTCGCCTGAAAAGGCGTCTGCAAGGAGGTCGCGCAGGACAGCGCCTACGCCGTCTTCGTCATTGGAAAGGGTCACGCGGTCGGCGACTGCTTTGACTTCGGGGATGGCGTTCTCCACGGCAACGCCGATGCCGCTGTGCTGCACCATATCGACGTCGTTGATGTCGTCGCCGAAGGCGACCACATGCTGCATGGTCAGGCCCCAGCGCGCCATGAGGAAGCGGAGGGCCTGCGCCTTGTCGGCGGTGCGCGCCATGATCTGTACCAGCCCATACTTGTCCGAGACCATCACGCGGGCGGAGGGCGGTAAATCGGAAAAGGTGTCAGCAAGACCGGCGGCCTTGTCCGTGAAGAAGAGTATCTTAGCGGCAGGGCGGTCGGCTACCTCTATCAGGTCAGCCAACTCGTAGGCGGTTGGCCGCTGCCACGGTCGATTCAGGTAGAGTACGTCGTCGATCTCCAGGCCGAGGACCGCGGCGGGCATAGCTTTCAGCAATTTACGCAGGATGCGGCGCGTGTCGTGGGCGGAGAGCAAATTCCGGTAGACGCTGCGCCCTTGCTCGCAGATTTCGGCCCCGTTATAGCAGATCCACGGTACGCTCTGTAGCTCGGCGGGCAAGGCTCCGCCGACCGAGCGCGGGGGCCGGCCCGTGGCGATGACGATGCGACGTCCGCTGGCCTGCCATTCGCGCAGGGTCTCCCGCGTGGCGGGACTGAGTGAGTAATCGCTGCGCAGGAGCGTATCGTCGAGGTCAAGCGCGGCTACATTGGTCACGTTGATTCATTCCTTGCTAGGTGTTGCCTGGTTCCATTCCGGTATCGGCGGGATCAGGATGTTTCTTCGCGTCGATGCCGTTTTCTATGCCGTTTTCGATGCAGTGCAATGTCTGCGGGATTCGCCCTGCGTTGCGCAGCAGTACGTAGAAGGGGCGCGACTGATTCTGCCACGTCTGCACGGCGTCCGCCATGATGGCGTAGGCGACGTTCCACGCCTCCGGGTGTTGGGCGACGAGAATGGAGGCATGGTCGTAGATGAGCACGTAGCCGGGGGCTTCGGCCCAGGAGAGGTCGGTGATGCACTCCTCGAACGCGTCCCAGTTGCGTCCGAAATAGGGCGGGAAGCGCATGGCGCGGGCGGCCTCGTCTAGGAAAGTCTGTTTATCGTAGACGGCGGCGCCGTCGATCAGGAAGCAGCGCCAGCCGTGGCGCTCGACCGCGATGCAGAGCGCGGCGGAGCGGCGGCTCATGTCGAGGCGATAGAGACCGGGCGGCAGTTTGCCGGATAAGAGGGCCGACAGCGGACCGGTCATCGCATCACCTCGCGGAAGCTGGCGTAGTGGTCGTCGGTGTAGTACATCTCGCCTCCCTCTCCGGCGACAATGCGCCGCGCGCCGCGGTCCGGCGAACCGGGTGTGATAACGGTGTATTCGCTGTAGTAGCCGCGCGGTTGTTCGGGGAGAATGCCTTCACGGTTTTGAAAAGTCGAGCCGTCCTTGTTGAAGGGGAACGGCCCGCCAGCGTCGATCAGGGCGATGGTTTCTTGGGCTTCAGGCGGCAGGTCGGCGTAGGCGATGACGGGCAGATCGCTGGCGCGCACTATGCTTGCCGCTGCTGTAGGGGCAGGAGAAGGGCGCGCGGCCGGCCCGGCGGATGGTTCTTGGGGCGCTTCTGCGGTTGGCTCCGCCTCCGGCTCGACGGCGAGCGTCTGCATCGCTTCCGGCGACGCCATCGCCGTCGGAGATGCCGCCGGCGCGCGGTTTTGTGCTGCGCTCTGATCGTGGAGCAGATCGCCGCGCCACACAAGCAGAGCGAAAAGCAGAATCCCCAGAATGGGCAATGCTGCGGATACTGGGCGGTTCCGGGAACCGCGCGAAGTTGGTTGGCGCTGCGACATTGCTGATCTGTTCTCCGATGAACGATTGATTAGCTGGATATTCGGCTGCCGCGCCGATCATGACGCTTCGTTGTATTCCCGGCGCAGCAGCGAGAAGATGCGCATATCGTGGAAGCGACCTTTGAAGAAGTCATGCTCACGCAGGACGCCTTCTTCGGCGAAACCCAATGAGCGTAACAGACCGGCAGATGCGACGTTTTCGACCATGACCAGCGCTTCGATGCGATTGAGGCCTATCTGCTCGAAGCCGTACTCCAGAATCGCCTCGACCGCCTCAGACATGATGCCCTGGCGCCAGTATGCGCTGGCAAGTTCGTAGCCGATCTCGCCGCGATATTGGCGCAGCCAAACATACCCGCAGGTGCCGATGAGAACGTTGTCCTCTTTACGAGCGATGCCCCAGCGAATGGCGCGTTCGTTCTCGAAGCTCTCATCGAAGAAGTCGATCAACTCCTCGGCCTGCTCCATGTCGACATAGGTATAGAGGTCATAATACTGCGTGACTTTGGGGTCCGAGAAGATGGCGAAGATGGCGGGCGCGTCTTCCGGCATGATCTCGCGCAGGATCAGACGTTCGGTCTCGATTTCCGGAAAAGCGGCGAAGATAGGATCGGCGTCAGTCATCGGCAGAGAGATTCTAGTACAACGGCAGCGGAACGGTGCGGCGTTCGGCCATGCTGCGGTTGACGGCTTCGGTGAACTCCATGTACTTAACGCCGTCCCAAAACGTGGTGTGCGTAACGGGCTCCAGGCCGCGAATGGCGTTGACGAACTCCTCCTCGACGCGCCAGCCGCCGCGCTCCTCGTCGGGGATGGGGATGGACTGGAGTTGGGCGTCGCCGCGGCGACCGCCGGCCAACGTGTCTTGCGTGTAGCGCAGCGTGCCCTCTGAGCCGAAAAGCCAGGCTTCGGGCGCGCCCGCCAGGCCGCTGGCGGCGGAGACTTGCATGTGAAGTTGCGCACCGCAGGCCATATCTGCCAGTACGTCGATGTGCTCGGGGATGTCGGTGGCCTGCATGTAGCCGTCGGCGTTCTTGCGCATGGGCGTGAAGGTCTTGCCCATCGCCGCCACGGCGGTTGCGGTTCCGGCCCAACGCATGACGGCTTCGTACCAAATACCCAGGCTCATGATGTTGAGGCCGCTCAGGTCCCGATCCTGTCGCCAGTGGAGCGCTGAATCTGGATTGAGGAAATCGCCGCCGGCGCGCACTTCGAGGGCGAGCAGGTCGCCCAAGTAGCCCTCGGCGATCAGGCGCTTGATCGTCCGGTCGACGGCGAGGGTCATGGGCGAAGGCACGATCTGTGCGACGAGGTGCGGGTTGGCGCGGGCCGCGGTGTGCATGGCGTGCGCTTCAGTTGCGTCCATCGCCATGCGCGCTTCGCAGAGTACATGCTTGCCGGCCGCCAGCGCAGCGATGGTGATGCGGGCGTGCATGTAGGGCCATGTGCCGATGACAATGGCGTTAATGTCCGGCGCCGTGATGACATCCATCCAGGAGTCGAATACCTGGGGGATGTCAAACTGGCCCGCGACACGGGCGGAGGACTCGCGGCTGCGGTTGCAGACGCCGACGATCTGCACTCCCTCGATGGCTTGTAGCCCAGGGATGTGCTTGGCAACGGTGTTGGCGCCGGCTCCGATAATGCCGACGCGAAGGGGTTCATGGTTCACCTGAGGCTCCTTGTTGCTATGACAATCACCGGAGTGAATGATAGCATAGGGATGGGCAAACTCGAACACGCGGCGACTGTGCGACAGCCTGCTCGACGGCAAGTCGCCGCCAGCATGACTCGGCGCTGCTCTTGCCCATCTGCTGTTGGCGTCTGCTGCGGGGCTTCAGCGCCGCGCCAAAGGGTAGGCCAGGTCGAAACGCTTCCCCGAAAACCTGCCGTCAGGCGCATGAATTGCCATGTTACCGAACCGGAAAGGACGTGCAATGGACAAGATACGCTTTGCCCTGATCGGGGCCGGCAATATTGGGCGCATCTACGGCGATGCTTTTGCCCATGTGCCGGATGCCGAGATCGCGGTTGTGTGCGATCCGGTGATCGCTGCGGCGGAGTCGCTGGCCGGCAAGGTCGGCGCGGCCTTCACGGGCGACTATGCCGCAGCCGTGACGCGCGCCGGTGTGGACGCCGTCGTGGTGGCGACGCCGAGCGGAACCCATGCCGAGATCGCGGTTGCCGCGGCCGAGGCCGGCAAGCATTTGCTCGTCGAGAAGCCGCTCGACATCACCCTGGAGCGGGTCGACGCCATCATCGCCGCGGCGGAGAAGGCGGGCGTCACGCTGGGCAGCGTTTTCCCGCTGCGCTTTTCCGAAGGCGTACACAAGACCAGAGAGGCGCTAGCCGCCGGACGGCTGGGCCGCTTGGCGTTGGCGGATGTTTTCGTCAAGTGGTACCGCCCGCAAGGCTACTATGACGGTTCGTGGCGCGGCACCTGGGCGCTGGACGGCGGCGGCGCGCTGATGAACCAGTCCATCCACCAGATCGACCTGGCGCAATGGCTAGCCGGGCCGGTGACGAGCGTGATCGGGCGGACGGCGACGCTGGCGCACAAGATGGAGACGGAGGACACGGCGAGTGCGGTGCTGACCATGCAGAACGGCGCCCTGGGTGTGATCCAAGGCTCGACGGCGTGTTGGCCGGGCGACCAGGCGCGCGTGGAACTGCACGGCGACCGAGGCACGATCGCGCTGGAGGAAGGCCGCATCGTCATGTGGAAGCTGGCGGATGCCGCTCCGGGCGAGGAAGAGGCCATGCTCAACCTGGAGACGGGCGGCGGCACAGGCGCGGCCGATCCGACCGCGATCGGCTATGAGAAGCATCGCCGCCAGATTGCGGACTTCGTCGGCGCGCTGCGCGAGGGACGTCCGCCCGCGGTGCAAGGGGCCGAGGGCCGCCGCGCCGTGGAGATCATCCTGGCAATCTATCGCTCGGCGGAGAGCGGGTTGCCGGTGTCGTTGTCGCCGGAGTAGGGGAACTGCGGAGAAGCTTAGGCCGTGAGCGAAGAAGTGCAGCGCCGTAGGCGGCGCTCTATTCGGGTGCATGGATACGACTACTCTCTGGAGGGTGCGTATTTCGTGACGGTCGTCACGCAGGATCGGGCGCGCCTTCTCGGGGCAGTGCGGGACGACGAAGTGCGTCTATCGCCTGCCGGCGAGATGGTGCAGGCGATTTGGCGATCATTGCCGGCACGTTTCCCTTCCGTCGTGTTGGATTCGTTTGTGGTGATGCCCAATCACGTGCATGGGGTCGTATTTCTGACAGATGAGGCGCAGGCAAGATGGACGACCGCGAGCGGCGGCGTAGAGGCGCCCCTCGTGGGCGCCCAAGACGATGCCGTGTCTCAAGAGGCAGGGGCAACCACAAGGGGGGCAACCACAAGGGTTGCCCCTACGTTGGGCGATGTGGTGGGGGCCTGGAAATCGTTGACAACCGTCGCATACATCGCTGGTGTGAAGCAGGCTCATTGGTCGCCTTTCGCAGGACGGCTTTGGCAACGCAACTACTACGAACACATCGTAAGAAATGACGAGGATCTGTCTGCGATTCGGCAATATATTCTGACTAACCCACAACAATGGGCGCAGGATGCGGAAAACGTACATGTGTGATTCGCCGCCGGGCGAGGCGCGATCTACTCGGCACGAACCCGGATCAACTATCAACATCCAAAACGGAGGAATGAATGAGCGCTTCTTTTAATGGGCTGGGCATGAATCTGGGCAATCTGGCGCGGCTGTCGAACGCGGTAACGCGCTCGATCAGCGCCGAGAACTTCACCGGCGAGAAGGGCAAGGGCGGCATGGCGACCGAGGGAACCGGCGCTATCGCAGCCCGCGAGCTGGGACAGGGCTGGAAGGTCTCGCCCAGCATCAACGTGCCGGGACTGACGACGGTTACGCTGGCCGACATCGAGGGTCCGGGCGCTATCCAGCAGATCTGGCTGACCGTGCATCCTCAGTACTGGCGCAGGCTGGTGGTGCGCATGTACTGGGACGGCGAGGAAACTCCGTCGGTGGAAACGCCGGTGGGCGACTTCTTCGCCAACGGTTGGTGCGAGCGCTGTAACATCACTTCGCTGGCGGTCTGCGTCAACCCGGCGGGCGGCTTCAACAGTTATTGGGAGATGCCCTTCCGCAAGCACGCGCGCATCACGCTGGAGAATCTTGCGCCGGACGAGGTGCGCGGCTTCTATTACCAGATCAACTACGCGCTAACCGACGTGCCGGAGGACATGGCCTATTTCCACGCGCAGTGGCGGCGCAGCAATCCTCTGCCCTATATGCAAGATCATATCCTATTGGACGGCGTGAAGGGCCAAGGGCACTACGTGGGCACGTACATCGCCTGGGGCGTCAACAACTGCGGTTGGTGGGGCGAAGGCGAGATCAAGTTCTTCATGGACGGCGACGACAAGTGGGCCACGATTGTCGGCACGGGCACGGAGGACTACTTCGGCGGCGCCTGGGACTTCGAGTTCCCCAAGGGGCAGTATTGCGTCTTTTCCTCGCCCTATACCGGGCTGCCGCAGGTGATCATCCCCGACGGCCTATATCGCAGCCAGCAGCGTTTCGGCATGTATCGCTGGCACATCACCGACCCAATCCGCTTCCAGCAAGACCTGCGCGTGACGATCCAGGCGCTGGGCTGGCGTTCGGAGCTGGAGGGCATGCGCCGCTATCTGCCGCTGCAGGACGACATCGCTTCGACCGTGTTCTGGTATCAGACGGAGCCGCATGCTCCGTTCCCGGCGCTGCCTGACTTGAACGGGCTGGAAGTGATCTAGCGTCACAAGTCAGGCGCCACGAGTTATATATCGCGAGTCATACGTCACGAGTCAGGCGCTATTCATGACGGATGACGCCTGACTCGTGGCGCCTGACTGCCTCAGGTTCGTCTTATAGCAACTCGCGCAGGGCATCCACGAGACGTTCGGCGTCGCGCGGCGAGTTGTAGGCTTGGATCGAGACGCGGATAAAAGCCTGTCCCCCGCGCTCGAACACCGGGACTTCGATGCGGTAGCGAGGCCAGAGGTTTTCGCGCAGATGTTCCAGGCGGTCAAGGGGGAGTTGCGCCACGAACATCTGCTCGTACCACTCCGCCGAATCGGGGCAAATGGGCTCCAAGCCGGTGAGGTTCTGAATTGCGGTGCGCAGTTCGCTGCCCAGTGCGTGACAGGCGGCGCGGACGGCGAGCCAGTCGTTCTCCATTTGGAAGTCGATGGCCGCGGGCACGCTGAGATAGGCGGACGGGTCCATTGTGCCGGTCCAACTGAAGTTATCGAACAGGCGGGAGCCGGATCGTCCGCTGCCCCAGCCGTGGCTGACGACGAGCGGTTCGAGCAGAGACTCGGGGCCTGCGGCGGAGTAGAGGAAGGCCGCCCCTTTGGGCGCGCAGAGCCACTTGTGTGCGTTGCCCGTGTAGTAGTCGGCGCCGAGTTCGTCGAGCGCAAGGTCGATCTGGCCAGGGGCGTGGGCGCCGTCGATGACGGTAATGATGCCTGCTTCGCGAGCACGGTCGATGATCGGTTTGATCGGCAAGATCAGCGCGGTAGGCGAGGTGATGTGCGAAATGGAGATGACGCGCGTGCGTTCGGTCACGCCGGCCCAGAGCGCGTCGACGAACTGGTCGACGCTGTGCAGGGGAAGGTCGATGGGCGTAGTGACGTAGCGGGCGTCGTGGACCTGGCATGCGTAGCGCCAGGTGTTGTTGACAGCGCCATATTCGTGGTTCGTGCCCAGGACTTCGTCCCCGGGCTGTAGCTTGAGCGACCGTGCGACGACGTTGATGCCGTAGGTGGCGTTGGGAACAAAGACCAGCCGGTCGGGCGAGGCGCCGGTGAACGCGCCGAGCCGTGCGCGGGCGTCGTCCAGCAGCTTTTCCAAGCGCCGCTGAATGAAGTCCACCGGCTGTCGTTCTAACTCGCGCTGCCAGTGTTGGTAGGCGTCGAAGACCGGGCGCGGACAGGCGCCGAAGCTGCCGTGGTTGAAATAGACGAGGCCGTCGTCGAACAGGAATTGGTCGGCCAAAAAGGGAAGCGAGCCTGAGAACGCGCCGTTAGGCGAAGCGGACATGGGGTGAGCCGGCTTTCTAATGGTAACAGGTCAAACGGTATATGAACTGCCGATTCCATTATTGGGGCGAAGGCCATTTTGTGTCAATCCTTAACCGTTCTGTGAATTGACAGAAAGGGGCGACGTTTGAAATAAGGGCCGTGCCCTGGTTGCATAGACTGAGAAATCAGGCTAGAATAGGTGAGCCTGAAGCGGCGCTTCCCGGCTCTGCCAACTCTCATCCGCTATCCAGCACGAATCGTCCAGAACAGATTGTCTTCTCTATAGTCGGAGTAACGGCGCCGTCAGGCAGGTTCCGCCAAGCAATGAGAGAGGCCAGCGACAGCCGAACTGTGCATTCCCTCGAGCAGGTTGACCGCTGAGCGGCGCGTAAGTCGAGCTCGACGCATCAACTCTGCCGGGGCGCTGTGCTGATCTGCCGTGTGCATGAAGCGGCGCATGAGTCAAGAGCAAGTTGCGCGCTCTGTGTAGGCATCCCGCAACCTTACCCAATATATTCACAGCACAAAGGAGGAAACCCTTGAAAAGCGTGCGTAAGTTCCAACTTCGGGGAGTATGGCTGTTGCCGCTGCTCCTCGTGGCAGCGCTGGCGTTTGCCGGCTGTGCGGCTCCTGCCGCTCCAGCTCCGGCGCCGGCTGAAGAGGCTGCGGCCCCTGCCGAGGAAGCGGCTCCCGCCGAAGAAGTCGATCCTTATGTGACGGTATTCGGCGAGCCGCTGCCGGAGGGCGCGGCTCCGTATGAGGCGCAGGTGTTGAGGATGGCCTCGGACCCGACGCTTCCCTCCGTCACCTTTGACTTCTTCCATGCGGTTTACCAACGTTACTGCCACTCGGACTATTTCTCCAACACCTTCGGCGATCCGCTGGTCGAACTGGACACAGACTTCAACCTGGTTCCAGCCGCAGCTGAAAGCTGGGAAGTGTCGGAAGACGGCCGCGTGTGGACCTTCCGTCTGCGGCCTGGGCAGATGTGGAGTGACGGCACGCCGCTCACTGCCGCCGATTATGAGGCAACCTTCCAGCTAGGCGCCAGCCCGGAACACGCCTGGGACTTCGCCTGGTTCCACAGCTTCCTCGGACCGGGCGGCATCAAGAACTGGAGCAAGGCCGTTGCGGGCGAGGTTCCGGTTGAGGAGATCGGCGTGCGCGCCGTGGACGACCTGACGCTCGAGATCGAAACGGAAGAACCCTTCCCGCCGCTGCCCGGCGTCATGAAGTTCTCTTGGGTCATGCAGAAGAAGGCCATCGAGGAGCACGGCTCGCTGTACAACAGCAGCCTCGAGACGCACGTCTCCGCCGGCCCCTTCAAGCTAGTCGAGTTTGACCCCGGCAATCGCATTGTGCTGGAGGCCAACGAGCAGTATACGGGCTATCGTCAGCCGCGGCTGAAGCAGATTGTCTGCACCTACATGTCGCCGGACACCTACTTCGTGGCCTTCCAGAACGGCGAGATCGATCATATCACCTATGAGTTCCTGTCGGCTGCGGACTTCGACATCATTCTCAACGATCCCGTGCTGAGCGAGAACTACCTGCGCAACTTCGGCGACTTCCGCACCGACTACCTGATGTTCGACACCTTCACCGAGCCGTTCAATAACCTGGACGTGCGCAAGGCGTTTGCCTATGCGGTGGACCGCGAGGCGATCGTCACGAACATCTACGGTGAGATCAAGGCCATGCCGGCGCACTCGATGTTGATGCCGGGCTATCCTTCTTCCGACGCAGAAGGCCTGCTGGCTGAGTATCAGACGTTCAACTGCGAGTTGGCGAAAGAGCATTTGGCCAAGGCGGGCTATCCGGACGGCGAGGGCTTCCCCAGGCAGGAGATGTGGCTGCGCGGTGAAGCTCCGGCCATGGCTGCGGTGTATCAGGCTACCGCTGCTTCGATTGCCGATTGCCTGAACATCAACATCGAGGTCTCGAACAAGGACTATAAGGTCTATACGGATGGGATGAACGCGCGGCCGACGGAAATGAAGTTCGGCGCAATCTCCTATGGTATGGACTTCCTGGACCCGGCCAACCTGTTGGGCATCTGGGTGTCCACCGGACGCCATTCCTGGAAGAACGACGAGTTCGATCGGCTGGTTGCCGAGGCGAGTGTGCTGGTCGGCGACCCGGAGAGGCGCGACCAGATGTTCCGCGATGCGGAGAAGATCCTGGTCGACGATGTGGGCGGCGTGTTCATTGCGCACCGCTGGATGGGCGACCTGGTCCAGCCCTATGTGCAAGGCGAGGCGATTCGTGAGCCGGACAAGTTCGGCATCACCGGCCTGCATTGGGGCAATGATTCGCTGATCAGCAACATCTACATCGCTGAACACTAGTCGATATGTCTATACGCCTTCCAGGAAGTTGCGCGCTTCCTGGAAGGCTAACTTTCCGTGAGAGATGGAATGAGTCGTTATCTTCTTGGACGTTTACTGTCGCTGATCCTGGTGCTCTTCGTCGTCTCGGTCGTCACCTTTGTGCTCATGCACTCGGTGCCGGGCGGGCCATTCGATGAGAGTAAGGGACGGCTCCCGGAAGCTGCACGGGCCAATATCATGCGCAAGTACGGCTTGGATAAGCCGATCTATGTGCAGTATTGGAACTACATGAAGAATGCGCTGCGGGGTGATTTCGGCATCCCCTATCAACAGCCGCAGACCACGGTGACGGCGCTGATCGCCAAGACGTGGCGCATCACGCTGCAGGTGGGCGCAATGACTGTGCTGCTGGCCTTTGGCGTCGGCATCAGCCTCGGATTGATCGCTGCCTATAATCAGAATTCGTGGATTGATAATTTCGTGACATTCTTTGCCATGTTGGGGTTTACAGTGCCCAACTTTGTGGTGGCGCTGTGGCTGATCCTGATTTTCGCGGTGCGGCTCAAATGGCTGCCTATGGGCGGGTGGAGCGCTTCGGGCGACTGCCTGGTGGCAGGACGCTTTTTCTGCTCCGACTGGATCATGCCTGTTGTGGCCTACTCGCTGATCCCAATGGCGATCATCGCGCGTTACACGCGCTCCAGCGTGGTGGATGTGATGCGACAGGACTATGCGCGCACGGCGCGGGCCAAGGGACTTCACGAGCGGACGATCATGTTCCGGCATGTGTTCCGCAACGCGTTGATTCCGATGGTGACCGCGCTGGGCGTGATCATCCCCAACTTGCTGACCGGCAGTATCTTTATCGAAACGGTCTTCCGTATAAACGGAATGGGCAAATACTTCGTGACGAGCATTTTCAACCGGGACTACCCGATGATCATGGCGCTGTTCCTCCTGGTGGCAGTGCTGTGGGGCGTGCTGTACCTGCTAACCGACATTGCCTACACGTGGATTGACCCGCGTGTGCGGCTTGGGGCTAAGGGAGGCAATGCGTGACAAGCGCAAGCGCATCCGCTTCCGACGCCCTCGTGCAACCGGCCAAGGCCTCAAATCAGCGTACGCTGTGGCGAGATGCGGCGCGCCGATTTTCTCGCAACCGGCTGGCGATGGTGGGCTTGGTTATCGTGACGTTCTTCGTGTTCCTGGCGGTGTTTGCCGACGTGCTGGCGCCGCATCCCTACGACAAAGTATACTTCGAGCGCGTGCTTCTCTTCCCCGGCGAGCACCCCGCGCATCCCATGGGGACGGATGAGGTTGGACGCGATTACCTGAGCCGGATGATCTACGGGGCGCGTACGTCGATCACGGTAGGCCTGGCGGTGATGGCGATCGCCGTCGCCATTGGCGTGCCCATCGGCGGGATTGCGGGCTACATGGGAGGGTTTGCCGACTGGATTGTCTCGCGTTTGGTGGAGATTATGACGGCGTTTCCGGGCATCCTGTTTGCGATCCTCATCATCTCCGTATGGGGAGGCGGCATTACCAAGGTCATTATGGCCTTGAGCATTACGGCCTGGATTGAGATCGCGCGCCTCACGCGGGCGCAGATCTTGTCGCTACGGGAGAAAGAGTACGTTGAATCGGCGCGGGCTATCGGGGTGACGCAGCGCGGCATCATCATGCGTCACTTAATTCCGAATTCGCTGACGCCTTTACTGGTGGCTATCTCGTTCGGCATTCCCACGGCGATCTTCGCTGAGGCTGGGCTGAGCTTTTTGGGCATCGGCATCAACGACCCGTTTGCCAGTTGGGGCAAGATGGTGGGCGTGAGCAACTCCTATGTGCGCGTCTATTGGCATCTGGCGCTGTT
>CAYXRG010000031.1:32946-45025 GCA_964467575.1 uncultured Caldilineaceae bacterium
GCCCAACCGACGACCATGATCAATCCAACCCGGGTGGCCGAGTTGCGCGCCACGCCTTCGCCGGAGCGCGAAGCGGATCTCGAGTTGGGCGCGCAGGTATACGCCAGGCTGTGCTCCGAGTGTCACGGCCCTGAGGGCGAAGGCGTGACGGACAAGGGCAAGACTCTAACAGGATTGGCGATGGAAGAGGCGGACCTCGTTACCTTGCTGCGCACCGGCGGCGAGGCCGGACGAGATCACCTGTTTGGCTATGACAGGATCAGCTCAGAGGGCATTACTGCGCTGCATGCCTGGCTGCGAACGCTGCCCGCGCCGGAATAGAGCCAAGACAGAACATACATAGCTGGTCCTTTGCGAACTGCACGAGTGCGGCGATGGCCCGCCCCGTTCGTGCAGTTCGTGGTTTATCGGGACTCTGCGTTCCTTTCGCGCTGCGCAGCCGGCTCCTGCTCCCCGTTTATGCCGGCGACCAGTCGATCTGTAAGCTGCCGTCATCTGAAAAGCGGATCGGCCTAGGCGGGCCGATCTGAGTGAGCGCAGGCGAGGCCTCTACGTCGGGCAGCAGAGCCGCCGATACCCACAACGTGTGCAGGTCGAGCGTGTTGCGCACGATGACGACGCGCGCCCGCTGCGGGTCGCGCGGGGGCAGCCCCGCTTCCAGTACGGCGCGATCCGTGGGCAGGGTGATGGGCAGTTTGGCGCCGTTGTAGTTGCCGGCGGTCAGGCTGTTGGTGTAGGTGGCGTCCAGGTCGATCTTGTCGCGCAGCCGCCGGCTGATGAGGTCGCAATAGCCGGCGCCGATGGCGTTGCCGTGGCTGGCTTCGGTCAGGTCGAGGCCGGCAATCACGCGGTATTGGGGCTGGACCGGGCCGCCTGTACGCCGCCACATGCCGACCACGTTGAGGTCCATGCCCGTGCCGCTGATGTCCTTGCCGATTTCGCCCAGCACGACCAGATCGAGCGGATCGAAGGGGATGCGGGGCAGGTGTCGCCAGGCCATCTGCAGCAGGTCCGGTTCGGCCCGCTCGATATCGGCGGCGGGCACGACGGCGATGTGCGCCGGCTGGTGTAAGCCGTTCTCGACGATGGCGACCCCGGCCGCGACCGGCAGTTGGCGGACGATCACGCGGGCCGCGGCGGGGATGGCGTCTGCGATGCCCCAACTGTGCAAGGCGGCCGCGCCGCGCTCCTTGCCGAAGCCGACCGCTAACATCTTGAACAGCCCGCTTTCCCAGCGGCCACGAAACGCGGTGTGCGGCTTGACGCGATTGACGAGGAGGATGGCGTCCGCCTGCGCCGCGTTGGCGTCGAAGTAGACCGGCATGCCCGTTTCCGCCAGGCCGAGCTGCACCACGTCCATACTGCTGCGGATGGGCGCGCCGAGCTTCGCTTCGCCCAGACCGTAGCCTTCCAGGACTGCGGCCTGGCCTTCGGCTGTGCCGCCGCCGTGGCTGCCCATGGCGGGAACAAGAAACGGACGTCCGCCACAGGCGCGCACCTCGTCCAGCACGGCCGCGACCACGCTGCGAATGCAGCCAATGCCGCGGCTGCCCAGCCCGACCGCAACCTGCATGCCGGGGCGGACGCTCGCAGACAGCGGCAGGTCTCGCAAGCCCTGGCGGACAGCGGCATTGACATCGGCTACATGCTCGCCGGACAGCAGCTGCCGCACCGGCGCGATTTCGGGCAGGGTCATCGGACTTCATCCTTCACTTTGCGATGTGCAGCCCCCGTCAGCGCGGGGTGATGCGGGCGTATTCAGGCCACTCCAATACAAAGCCTAACACGCGCACCAGCATATCCTGGAAATCGGCCATGTGTTGCTGCTCGGTTCGCACCTGCCGCGGGGCGAGGTTCTTTTCCAGGCAGTAGGCCGCCAGCGCGCCCGCCGCCTCGCCGATGTTCCACTCGACGGGGTGCAGGCGGTAGCAGCCGTTGGTGATGTGCGTCACGCCCAGATTCTTGCACGCGGGCAGCAGGTTTTCGACGCGCACGGGCAGCAGCGCGCCGAGCGGAATCTGGAAGGGGTAGCTGCTGATGTCGACATAATTGCGCGGGGCGGTGCTGGGGTGCAGGTCGATGCGATAGCTGCCCGTGCCCACGCTGTCGTCGAACCTCTCGGCCCCGACCAGCTTGCCGCGCTGTTCGACGCCGACGTGCTGCTCCAGCACGGTGAACTCGGCCTGGATGCGGCGCGCCTCGCGCACGTAGACGTACTTTGCCAGGCCATCGTCCGTCCCCGTTACGTCGTGGCGCAGGCGCAGGCCGGGGTAGCCGTAGCCGCTGTCGTGGCGCGGGGCTTCGGTCTGCATCCAGTAGAGCAGCGAGAAACTGAGTTGCTTGCATTCGGCCAGGTGGCGTTGCACGTCTTCGTCGCTTACGCCGACGAGCGGACCCAGCCAGTAGTCGATCTGCGGCCAGTTGACGAGGCAGATGTCGCTGGCGTAGAAGCCTTCCTCGAAGTGCTTGCGATAGACGATGCGCCGGTAGTGCCAGAAGTCGCCGACGAGCAGGCCGCGCTGCGGCCCGAAGAAGATGCCGCGTTCGCGCGTCTCTAGGCTGATGGGGTCTACGTCGCGCCAGCCGAGCTGCGGGCCGGGCCAGAAGTCGGCTTGGTAGCTGTGCCAGAAGTCGTAATCCGCCGGCTTGTCGATAGTGTGGTCTTGGCCGGGCAAGTAGTCGATGGCGAAGCACCAGGTGATGGCTTGCTGATCGCCCGGTTGGGGATCGCCTTCGACGGCGTGAAGCTCGCCCGTCTGCTCCTGACTTTCGGCGCCGATGACGTGCTCCACCGAGGCCAGTTCGAGCAGGTCGCCCAGTTCAGTGGCGTCGAGGATGTAGGGCGCGCGGAGGACGGTCTCGTCGCCGGTGTGTAGGTCGCGCACCGTGACCGAAGTGATGCGGTCGCCATCTGTATCCGCGGCTACCGGCTTGCGCCACAACAGAATGTCGAGTTGCCCGTTGGACAGGTAGGGGGCGAGCATATCCTGGATCACGGCGAGGGCGACGCGCGGCTCATGACAGAGGCGGCTGACGTTGCCTTCGCCGGGGTTGAGGAGCATGTTGGCGCGGGCCGCTTCGGTCATGGGGTAGTTGTTCCAGTAGTAGCGGCGCACGCCCTGGCGGAAGCGGCGGTAGCTGGCCGTGCAGCCCGTCGTCTCGATCCAGGGGTGCTCGTCGGGCGGCACGGCTTGCGCGGTAAGCTGACCGCCGATCCAGTCGGTCTCCTCGGTGAGGATGACCTTCTTGCCGAGGCGCAAGGCGCCGAGCGCAGCGGCGACGCCGCCTGTGCCTCCGCCTATGACCAGGATGTCTGTCTGTCTCTCGTTCATGGTTCAACCCTTTCTGGAAAGTGTGCGGAATGGCGACGACCGGCTAGGCGGACGGCTCATCTGGCAGTTCGTCCGGCAGTGCGGCCGAGAGTAAGACTGAATCGAGATAGAGAAAGGCGCGCTTGTCGCAGTCGGTCTCCACCCAGAAGAGGATGTTCAACATGCACCACAGGTTCGCCATGGCGGGCATGGTCATCGGGCGGGCGGCGGAGACGTCGAAGGAGCGGTCGTTGCAGCGCAGGCCCAGAAACGACATGCTCGCCAGGTCGAAGTCGAGGCGCAGGTAGTGCCAGTTCTGCTTGGTGGCGATCTCGTTGTAGCACAACAACTGCTCGCCGCCGGGCAGGTCTTCCCAGCCTTCGGCGGAGAGGTGGAAGTGCGAGCGCGTCTTGCCTTCGTCGCCGATGGCGTGGAGAGGCGAACGCTTTTGCTTGAACTGCCAACGGCCTGCTGCTTGGCCGTCGAGCGCGTTGAGGTAGCGGATGTGGGGCATGACGCGCAGCTTGTCGCCGGGCTGACGGTCGCCGTGTTGCAGGTCGAAGAGCACGCCCGCCGCGCGCACGTCCGTCTCGGAGAGGCGCAGTTCGCCGGCTTCCGGCTTGAAGGTGAAATAGGCTTCCAGGCGGATCGGGCCGGCGTGCCGGTAGGTAGTGCGCTTGACCGCTACGGCCATGCCGCCGGCGCGCGGGCGCGTGGCGAGCTTGAGCGTGTAGGTTCCGGAGAAGGAGCCGGCTGTGCCCGTATCCCAGGCGGTAAGGTTGCTGAGCATGGGCGGGCGCAGATCGCGGTATTCGGGCAGAACCGAGTCGAGCGAGTGTTCATAATTGCCGATCAAGGCCGTCCACCCCTGCAGGCCGCGGTCGAAGTCGTCGAAGAAGAGAATGCGCTCGAGCGGGTCGAAGCGGCTGAGGTCGGGATTGGCGTGATGCAGCACGGCGCGCAGGTCGGCGGGCATAGGGCATTTCCTCTGATCGCGGTGCTACTCTTTGAGGGCGAGGTAGGCGATTACCCGGACGCTTACCCCCGGCGAGAGTTCTCCGGCTAGCCGCAGCCAGCCGCCGAAATGCGTGACGCGGCAGAAGGAGACGCCCGGCTCACCCGGCAGGCGAATCACCTCGCCCTCATCGCACCAGTTCATGCCGTCCGGCGATATTTGGACGTGGGCGCTTTGCGCCGCGCCGGCGCCGCTCGCGGACAGCGTGCGGATGAAGAAGACGGCTTCCGACGCCCAGGCAGCTTCGCAGGGCTCGGTGGCAAAGGCCCCGCGCCACTCTTCGTTTCTGGCGATGACAATTGTCTGGCTTTCGCGCATGATTCGTCGTTTCTAGCCGATGACGGCCTTAGCCGGTGGTTGCCTGGTGTGCGCTAGAAATGGCGTACGAGCAGGTCGTGACCGGCAGGGGGGATGCCGTAGGCGCGTCGCAGGTCCTGCCAGTAACAATCAAAGGCGCGGTGACGCTCCTCGGTCAGTTCGTAGGCGGCGAGTTTCTCTTCGTCGAGTTCGACGCCCAGACCGGGATCCTGCGGCACGCGCATAGTTCCTCGCTCATAGACGAGTTTGCCGCCGCGCAGCACGTCGTCGACATACTCGTGGTAGATGGCATCGCCGGCGACGGCCAGTTCCGGGTGCGCGGCGGCGATGTGCAGTTTGGCCGCCTGCTGCACGCCCAATTCGGTGCCGCTGTGCAGGCCCGCGGCCAGGCCGAGCGCTTCGGCTACGGTGAAGAAGTCGTGCAGGCCGCGCACGCCCATCGACCCCTGGATGTCGCCCAGAACGATGTCGGCGGCCTGGTCGCGTGCGATCTGCCAGAGCAGGTCGATGCGATAGCAACCATCGGCGGCGATGGGCGTCTGTGCCGTCTGGCGTAGATGGGCTAGGCCGAGGGTGTCCAGGCTGGGGACGCCGGCTTGGGTCGTGTAGGGCACGCGCGCCGGCACGAACTTGATCGGCTCTTCGACATACTCCAGGTTCAGCGGCGCCAGTCGCTGCAACATGCGCTTGGCCGTGGGGAGCGACCAGCAGCCGTTGGGGTCGACGCGCAGCTTGAGCCGCGGCCCGAGCGCGGCGCGCACCTGGGCGACGGCTTCGGCCTCCAACTCCGGTTCATAGACGCCGATCTTCATTTTGAGCGTGTCGAAGCCGTAGGTCTCGACCAGCCGCCGGGCATGCTCGACGCAGTTGTCCAGGTTGACTTCCGGCTCGCCGCCCTGTCCGGCAGCGCGAAAGAAGAAGTAGCCGGCGACGGGGACGCGTTCGCAGGGACCGCGCCCGCCCAGCAGCCGGTAGAGCGGCAGCCCAGCCGCCTTGCCGATGATGTCCCAGCAAGCCAGTTCGACGGCGATGGCCTCGGGCATGTAGCGCAGCCGCTGCATCAGGGCCAGGTAGTCGCAGGGGTCTTGGCCCACGACAAGCGGCTTGACGACCTCTTGGAACAGGCGCAGTTGTTCGCCGTAGGCCACATGGTGCGTGGCGGCGACGCCCGCCTCGCCTACGCCGGTGACGCCCTCGTCCGTGTGCAGCCGGATAAAGGTGCGCAGGCGCGCCGGATAGCTGACGCCGTAGGCGCTGAAGATGGGCGCGCAGAAAGGGATGCCTACGCTAAAGGCCTCCAGGTCGCTGATTCTCACCGGCTACCATCCGCCTCCGTAGCCCTGTCCATAGCGCATGGGGCCGCGCCAGGCCCAGGGGTTGCGCGCATGGAGCGCTTGCTCGTCCAGCGTAGGATCGGCGACGATGAACTCGCCATCCACGACCAGTGGACGCTCGAAACGTTGTAGGTAGGCGAGCAGATGCGCTTTGAGCGCCTCCTTGCGCTCGGCATGGGCGGGGTCGGATGCCAGGTTGTGCAGGTTCTCGCGGTCAGCCTGCACGTCGAACAGGTGCTCGACGCCGCCGCGTGTGTAGTAGATGTACTTGAACCGTCCATCTGTGGCGAATGCGGTGGCGTCGTTGCCTTCGCCGCATTCGCCGCAGATGACGCGCGCCGGCAGTTCGCCGGAACGGATGGCCGGCAGCAGGGAGATGCCGTCGAGTTCGTCCTCTGGGGTCAGCCCTGCAAGGTCCAGCACGGTGGGGTAGAGGTCGGCAGTAAGGATGGGGCCGTCGAAATCCAGCGTCGGCGCGGCCATTGGCATTTGGGCGGGGGGGCGCACGATGAAGGGCACGTCGCCGGAACCGGTGAGGAAGGTGGTCTTGCCGAAGAGGCCGTGGTCGCCCAGATGCTCGCCGTGGTCGGCGTTGAAGATGATGGCCGTGTTGTCGTCGAGGCCCCTGGCGCGCAGCTCGCCCAGGAAGCGGCCTAACTCGTAGTCGATGTGCGAGATGAGGCCGTAGTAGCGCCGCCGGCTCTCGGCGATAACCTCGTCGCTGAGCTGGCCCCACTTGCCGACCAGACGCTTGGCCCGGAAGTACGCCGGGTCATCCGGCCCGTCCACCCAGTCGCCGCGGATGGGCGCGGGAATGGTGAAGTTATCGTACATGCGGTCGAAGGGCGCGGGCGGGTCGAACGGGCTGTGGGGCGACTCGAAGACCATCCACAGAAAAAAAGGGTTCTCCGGATCGCGCTCGACCAGGAAGCGGATAGATTGCTCCACGATCCACGATGTATGGGTGAAGCGCTGCGGCATGGGCGCCACGGCGGGATAGACCTCGTTGCCGCCGAGGCCGTGGCCGCGATACATGCCGGCGTAGGGCGTCCCCTCCAGCCAATTGACATAATCGTTGGGGTGCAGCGTAATGTGCTCGAAGCCCATGCGCGCGCGGCCCGGTGCGAAGTGCATTTTGCCGATGGCTTTGGTCTGGTAGCCGGCCTCGCGGGTGAGGCGTGCGGGCAGGCTCGTCTGCGGGTCGATGGGCGTGCGTGCGTTGAAGTTATGGGGCATGCCGAAGCGCGACGCGGCGCGGCCGGTGAGCATGGTGACGCGCTGGGGCATGCAGACGGGGCAGTCTGCGTAGGCTTGCGTGAAGCAGGCGCCCTCGGCGGCGAGTTGGTCGACGTGCGGCGTCATCACGGGGTGACGGCTGCCGAGACTGCCCAGGCAGTCCCCGCGCCACTGGTCTGCGGTGATGACGACAATATTGGGCCGGTTGGGATCGGGGTTCATGCTTGACTTATCCTTTGATGCCGGAGAGGGTGACGCCGCGAATGAAGTAGCGCTGGCCCATGGCGAACATGATCAGCATGGGGATGACCATGAGGGTGGATAACGCCATGAGGTAGTTGGTGTCGGGCAATTGGCCGCCGCCGCCGCGCAAGGTGTAGAGGCCGACGGCGAGCGGGCGCAGGTGGGGCGCCCCCGCCATATAGATCAGCGGGGCCAAGAAGTTGTCCCAGGCGTCGCGGAAGGCGAAGATGGCGACCGCGGCCAGCGCCGGTTTGGACAGCGGCAGAATGATGCGCCACCAGATGCCGAACTCGCCGCAGCCGTCGATGCGCGCTGCATCCGACAGCTCGAAGGGGATGCCCTTGAAAAACTGGCGCAGCAGGAAGATGAAGAACGGGTTGCGCGCCAGAAGTTGCGGCACGGTGACGGGTAAGAAGGTGTTGAGCCAGCCGATCTGGCTGTAGAAGACGTAGAGCGGAATCAGGCGCACGATGTACGGCATCATCAGCGTGCTGAGCAGGAGGATGAACAGCGCATCCCGCCCAGGGAAGCGCATGCGGGCGAAGCCGTAGGCCACCAGCGAGCAGGTCACCACCGAGCCAAACACATTTGCCGCAACGATGACCAGCGAGTTGCGGATCCACAGCATCACCGGGGCGGCGCCGAACACCTCGATGTAGTTCGACCACTTCACGGGGTTGGGGATCCATTCGGGCGGCCAGATAGCGATCTGCTGCTGGGTTTTGAGCGATGTTGAGAGCGTCCAGAGCAGGGGGATGACCATGATGAGCGAGCCGGCCAGCAGTACGGTGTGGATGCTGAGACGGCGTACGACGTTTTGTAGGCGGATGCTGTTCAGCATGTCCTCGCCCTTTAACTGTAGTAGACCCAGCGGTCGGACGAACGGTAGACGAGGATGGTGATGCCGAAGACGACGATGAAGAGCATGACGGCAAGGGCGGATGCATAGCCCATGCGGAAGTAACGAAAGGCGTTGTTGTAGAGATGGAGCATATAGAGCAGGGTGGCGTTGCGCGGCCCGCCGGCGGTCATGATGAAGGCGTTGTTAAAGGCTTGGAAAGCGGCGACGAGGCCCATGATCAGGTTGAAGAAGATCGTCGGCGTCATCAGCGGCACGGTGATGCCGAACAGTCTCTGCGGGCCGTTGGCGCCGTCAACCTCGGCGGCTTCATACAACTCCTGCGGAATGCCCTGCAGTCCGGCCAGAAAGATAATCATGGCGGCGCCGATGGTCCACAGACTCATGATGATCAGCGCGGGCATGGCCCAGTTCGGGTCGCTCAGCCAGCGGATCGTCGGCAGCCCCAGCAGTTCGAGGCCGAAGTTGAGGATGCCGCGGCGCGTCTCGAAAATGAAGATCCACACGATGACAGCGGCGACGGTGGGGACGACCGACGGCAGGTAGTAGACGGTGCGGTAGAAGCCCGTGCCGCGGATATTGGCGTTGAGCAGCAGCGCCAGCGTGAACGCCGCGAAGATGCCCAATGGCACGCTGCCGGCAATGAAGTAGAGGGTCCGGTTGACGGAAACCCAGAAAAGCGGGTCGCGCGTCAGGGCCTCCTCGTAATTCGCCCATCCGATGAACTCGGCGATGCCCAGCGCGTTCCAGTTGGTGAAGCTGTGGTAGAAGCCGGAGAGGATGGGCATGAGGTCAAAAGCCAGAAAGGAGATCAGCCAGGGCGCGATGAAGACGAAGCCCAGCAGATCCTTTGCCCTGACGCGCGGTTGGGGGCGGGCCGCCGCGGCCCGCCCCATGCCAGCGCTTTGCGCCGTCATTCTTGTGCGCTCCAGAACTCGTCCATAATCGCCTGCGCCTGTTCGGCGGCGTCGTTCAACGCTTCTTCAGGCGTCATGTCGCCGAACATAGCGGCCTGCACGGCTTGCTCCACGATGTCGCGCACGCGCACATGTTCAGGGAAGATCTGCACGGACACGTCGCTTTCCAGCGAGGCAAGGACCGTATCCCAAGCGGGATTGGCTTCATAGAAGGACGGGTCCTCGTTCACCGAGCGAATGGGAGACGGGCGACTTTGCTGGATCATGAACCAGCCGCCGCCATCCTCTTCGTAGGTGATCTTCTTGATCCATTCAAACGCGGCCTCGCGCTTCTCCTCCGGTACGCCGGCGGGAATCACATAGCCCCAGGCGAATTCCTCGCCGGAAAGGCCGTGAGACTCGGCGTCCGGGTTGTTGGCGTTGTAGGGCCGCAGCCCAAGGTCCCATTGCAGTTCGGGCTTGATGGTTTGCATGTGGAAGAAGATGGAGACGTTGGGGAAGATCATGGCCTCGATGTCGTTGTACCAGGGCTGCGCCTCATTGGCCTCTTGCCCGGTGACATAGAAGTCCAGCACGTTCTGCACGCCGCCGTTGATCTCGTTGGTGTAGTCGACCATCCACTGCAAGGTTTCGATGCCTTCGGGCGAGTTGAAGCCTACGCTCCGCAGGTCGTCGCTATAGATCTGGCCGTTGTTGGTGTAGAGCCAGGCGAAGAAGGACGTGGCGCTGGTTCCCACATTGGCGCCGATCTGGACAATGCCCTTGTCGTCGATCACGGTGAGGGCCTTTCCCGCGTCCCACAGTTCTTGCCACGTCGTAGGCGGAACCGGATCCAGCCCGGCGGCTTCGAACATGTCCTTGTTGATCAGGATCATGCCGGAGATGCCGCCGCCGGTGGGCATGGGCATCGAGTAGAGTTCGCCTTCCCAGTAGAAGTTGCCGATCTCGCCGGGGTAGAACTTGTCCAGGTCGAGGCCTTGTTCTTCTACCATGTCGGTGATGGGCACGATTAGCCCGTCATTCGCCAACTTGAGGAGTTCGGCGCGGGTTGCCATGACCACTTCGGGCGGGTCGTTGCTGGCGAGGGCGGCGAACATGTTCTCCTCGCGGCGGTCCCACGGCTGGCCGAGGTTCTCCACGTCGATATTGGGGAAGTCCTGCTCGAAGTCGGCGATGATCTGGTCGATCAGTTCGACGCGCGCCGCAAGCCAGTGATTCCAGAAGCGGACCTTGATTGTCTCCGCACTTGGGGCTGCGGGCGCGGCGGCTTCTCCGGCGGGCGCAGGCGCGGCGGGCACACAGCCGGCCAGCGTACCGAGGAGCAGCGCTAACGCCAGGGCTGCCAAGAGCGTTGAACGACCGAAAGAACGTCTGTTGCTCATACTTGTAGCCTCCTTCATGGCGGGGTTCGGATAGGGGACGGTTACGCAAAAAGTGAACGGGAATCGACGACTCGCCGCGGCTCGCCACGCATGTAGATCGCCGCGAACAGCCAACCGGCAGGTTCTGTCAGCGTGTAGGCGAAGGGTTTCATCTCCTTTCTTGTGCGTCGCCTCGGCCCGCACCCTTCCGATTGCATTAGCGCGGGGAGGCCGGATCAGGCGGGCGGCCGACGGTATCGCCGGGCGCGAACTCGCAGGGCAGCATGATCTGCGACGCGCCTGTGAATTCCGGTTCTTCCAGCATTTGCGCCAACAGCCGGACCGCGGCTGCGCCCATTTCTTGGCGCGGGATGTGGAAGGTAGTCACGCTGGGGAACAGCTCGTCGTCGCCGTATGGATCGCCGAGCGATGCGAATGAGATGTCGTGCGGCGGCTTTTTGCCCAGAACTTTAATGCACCGGACGAACTGAGATGCCAGCGGACCGCTTTCTACGACTAGGGCTGTCACCCCCCGCTGTAACAAGTCCAACATCCAATCCGGTGTGAGAGAATCCGGCGCTGCAATATACAGGTTCAGTTTCGGGTCGGGCGAGAGGCCGGACTGCTCGAAGGCTTCGCGGTAGCCGGCGCGCCTGTCTGCAAGCGATTCGGTGACCTGGGCGGCGCCGACGTAGGCGATGCGCGTGTGGCCGTGGGTCAGCATATGGCGCACCACCTCTGTTGTGGCAGAGCGATAGTCGGCTCCCACGTATGCGACGGGACCGGCCTTGGCTTCGCGACGACCGACATGGACGAAGGGGTATTCCTCGCGCACCAGCCGTTCTAGCTCGGACCGGTCCTCCGCCACGCCGAGCAGGACCGAGCCGTCGGCCATGCGCAGCCGGTTGACGCCGTGGTTGTAGACGTGGCGGGCGCGGTCCGGCCCGCCGGTACTGGTGAAGAGCAACAGGTCGTAACCCTGCTTCTCCGCCTCGCTTTCGATGCCGACCAGGAAGGGGTAATAGAAGTCGCGGTGGCGCAGCGGGAAGATGGGCTGGAACGTGAAGACGCCGAGGAGCGTGTTGAAGCCGCCGGCCAGCCGCCGCGCGGCCGGGTCCGCGACATAGCCGAGGCGGTCTACGGCCTCCATGACGCGTTGCCGGGTTTGCGGAGTGATGCGGACGTTGCCGCCGACGCGGTTGTTGATTACCAATGACACGGTAGCCGGCGAAACGCCGGCCGCCCGTGCGACATCGATCTGGCGAGGTCTCTTGCTCATTGTCGCCACTGGCACAGCGTAAAAACAAAACCGGGGAGCGGAACTGATAAAGCGCTTTATCAGTATAGCAATGGCAGATGCGGTTGTCAATGCCCTTTTTTTGCGAAGGAAGTGAAATTCCTCAACTCGCTAATGCTCGCTGCAGAACGACAGATGCTTGGCGATCTGGCTTCCAGGGCAAGGCTGAGTGGTTGCGCTAAATAGGG
>CAYXRG010000032.1:0-23090 GCA_964467575.1 uncultured Caldilineaceae bacterium
CTTCATCGAGGGCATCACCATGTCGGGCATCAAGCGCTAGCTGGCGTGTCAGCAGCCAGATGACGGCGCGAAAACCGGCGACATTGCTGCCGCCGGTCTAGCGCTCTGGCAACTATGTTTCTGTCATTCTGACGACCGGAGGGAGGAAGAATCTGTTCGTCCGCCACACCGGGATTCTTCGCCTTCGGCTCAGAATGACAACTGCACAAATCATGTTAACGTACCGCCAGATGCACCGCGTGGGTCGTTTGGCCGCGCTTATGCCGGCGAAGCCACGCGCATACTGGTCATCTCCTTGACGAAGGCTCCGATCTCCTCCATCGCCTGCTTCGCCTCCGGAAAGAGCGGCGCACAGGCCGGGTAGCAGTGGAACATCCCTTTGCCGATGTGCAGCGTCACCGCCACTCCAGCCGCCTGCGCCTTAGCCGCAAAGCGCGTCGAGTCGTCGAGCATCACCTCATAGCCGCCCACGTAGATCAGCAGCGGCGGCAGCCCGTGCAGGTCTCCGTACAGCGGCGACATCAGCGGGTTGCCGGCGTCTTGGTCGCCGGCGTAGTACTTGGCGAACACCGCCTGCGACTCCCTCCATGTCAGCGGATCCACCTTGGCGTTGGTCTCCCACGATGCGCCCGTGTTCTTGACGTCTGTCCAGGGCGATAGCGCTACTGCGCCGGCCGGCAAGGGGATGCCCTGATCGCGTACGGCCAGCAGTGTCGCCAGGACCAGGCCGCCGCCGGCTGAATCGCCGACGAACACGATGCGCTCCGGCGCAACGCCCTGAGCCAGCATATAGCGGTAGGCGGCTACGGCATCCTCCAGTGCAGCCGGGAAGGGATGTTCCGGGGCCAGCCGGTACTCAAAGAGCAGCGCGCCGGTGTCGCTCGCCTTAACGAACTTGGCGACGATACCCCGATGCGCCGGGATCGAGCCGGTTGCATAGCCTCCGCCGTGAAAATAGAGGATCGCCCGGTCTTTGGCCGCGCCGGGCGGCAGCATCCATTCGGCGGGCAGCCCGTCGATGTCGACCGGCTCCAGGGCGAAGCCGTCCGGCAGCTTGCCGAAGAAGCCGGCGCCCTTTTCGATCTCGGCGCGCAGTTCCGGCATGGAGGTGTTCCAGTCTATGGTCGCCCGCCGCTTCAACTGGCCTTGCAGAAGATGGCGGTGCTTCAGCGAGAAAATAAAGAGACGACTGCGGAAACTAGGCATTTTTCCCCCGCAAAATTGGTGAGCCTGAAGCGCAGCGCGCTAGGCAAGAAACGTGTGAATCAAAATTTCCGGGTTCGGCGCCTTGAACTCAGCGCCGTGCACCGCCCGGTTGATGGCTAGACCGCTGATCGACGTCCAGAACACGAGGGCCATGTCCTCCGGCGGGTGAGGCTTGACCGACCCGTCCTGCTGGCCCTGGCGCATGATGCGGGCCATGACCTCGTAGGGCAGGCGGTTCTCCTGCCGGATGATGCGCCGCGCCTCTTCCGGGATGGCCTCCGAGCCGGTCGCCTGTGCGGTGAGCAGGTAGAAACGCGCCGTGTCCTCGTTTTGGACTGTATCGCGCAGCAGGCCTTCAATTGCCAGGCGGATCTTGGCGGCGGGCGGGGCGGGCAGTTCCTCCAGATAGCGGGCCGCGGCGTTGATGCCGGCGTAGGCGTGGCGGATTAACTCGGTGAAGATCTCCTCCTTCGAACTGAAGTAATGGTAGATCAGACCTTGCGACACGCCCGCGGCGGCGGCGATGTCCGCGATTTTGGTGGCGGCCAGCCCCCGCGAGGCAAACAGACGCAGCGCCTGTGTCAGGATTTGGCTGCGCCGCTCCTCTTTGATCTGTTCGTTCTGTTCTTTGCTTCGCGGCACGGCCCCTCCTTTTTTATTGGTTGAATGCTCACTCAACAGAAGGATAGCACGGTTTGTCGTCGCGGGTCAAATTGAGCGGGTGGCGAAGCGGCTCGTTTTCTGGGTGAAAGTTCTCTGTTTACGTCGGTCCTAGGGCGCCAAAAAAGCTCGTTGACAGCGCCCTGAAAGCGTGATACTCTTTTGGAAGCCCTTGCGCAAGCGCTTTTTTGCGAACCACAATAGTTATCGGCAGTCTCTTTGTTTGGTCTCTCGAACCCATGCCGGCCCGCCCTGACCATTGGCGCGGTTGCCGGCCGGCGGATTGAGGGATGCCTTGGCGGCCGCTATCATTCGCTTTCCGATGCCGGATTGCCCGCGTACGGATGGCTGAAAGGAGAAGAAGAGCAGAACGATAGGACGGGCGCATATTCACGGCGGGTGGATTTCTCCGAAGAACTTCCATTTGCCCATTTCGATGTAGGAAGGAGCGGACAGACCTATGTTTCGTCTTCGTATGTTTTCGTTCGTAGGTGCGCTGTTGGCGTTCGTGTTGTTGACTGCGGGGTGTGCGGTTCAGGCGCCGGGCGCGGCGCCGGTCCAAGAAGCCGCCGCGCCCACAGTCAGCCTGTGGACCGAATTTACAGCCGGTGGAGAGGCCACCGGCATCAACGCCTTGGTTGAAGCCTGGAACGCCAAAGGCGGCAGCATCATTCAGCACCGCCCCATCGGCAACGAGGAGTTCTTTACCGTGATCCGTACGGGCTTGGCTGGCGGCGAACCGCCGGACATTCTCCAGTACGAAGGTTACCAACAGACACGCGACTTTGCGGCCGAAGGCCAGTTGACTGACATCACCGACTGGTGGCAGGAACACAAGGATCGCTTTGCCCTGGTTGAGGCCGGTGAATACTCCTGCTCTTACGAGGGCAAGGTCTACTGCATCCCCTATACCTTCCTGACCGGTTGGCAGATCTACTACAATCCGCAGATTCTGGAAGAAAACGGCATTGAAGTGCCGGCGACTATGGAGGAGTTCCTGGCTGCAGCCGAAACCCTCAAGGCCAACGGCGTCACGCCTATCGCTTTGGGCAACAGAAACGGCTGGCCCGGCGAGCATTGGTGGATGGCCTTCCTCGTCCAGCGTTGCGGCGTGGACCAAGTCTATAACGCCATTCGCATGGAGGGCGCCAAGTTTACCGACGCCTGCTTTGTCGAAGCCGGCGCCGACTTGCAAAACCTGGCTCAGAGCGGCTATCTCTCCGCTGGGGCTGCCAGTGATGACTACGGCACCGCCCAGGCCGTCTTCCTCTCCGGCCAGGCCGCCTTCTTCCAGACGGGCAGTTGGTTCGCCTCCGGCTGGGAGCAAGATCCGCCGCCCTTCGAGGTGGGGATCATGCCGTTCCCGCGCTTCGAAGGAACCGAGTTCACCGGCGACGTGATCGGCGCGGTGACCCATGTATTCGGCGTCCCCTCCGGCGCCAAGAACAAGGAAGCTGCGTTGGAAATCCTCGATTGGCTCACCACGAGTGAAGCGGCTGAGATCTGGGCGGCCAACGGCAACAGCGTCATGATCGACGGCGCCGTCGAGGCGACTGCGCCGCAGGTCATCAAGGACATCTGGGCAAAAGTCCAGGAAGCCGACGACTCTCTGCCCTGGATCGAGAACGAACTGCCGCCCGGTGTCGGCGAGGATAAGGTCTACAACGGGACGGTGGCGCTCATCACGGGCGAAATGACGCCGGACGAGTTCGCCCAGTCCATCCAGACCGCTCTCGAAGACGCGCTGGCTCAATAGCCGGTTGCCGGATCATCTCTGTTCCTCAGAGGCAGCCGGCCCGTCCGGGCCGGCTGCTCCGGATGTGATTCCTGGGCCGGCTTTTCATCTATAAGGCGAAAGCAAATCTCATGGCGGCAACGGCTACCCGAGAACAAGAGACGGCTGCAACAGACAGCGCCCCTTCGCTTGCACACAGGGCGCGACGGCGACCGGACTGGATTCTGGCTGCACCCTTCTTGGCGCCGGCGCTGGTCTTCTACACGCTTTTTCTGATGGTCCCGCTGCTGGGCACCGTGGCCTTGAGCTTCACCCAGTGGACCGGCTTCAACTTCGCCAACATTCAACTGGCGGGTTTGGACAACTATCGGGCGATGGGCGCGGATCCCATCTTCTGGATGTCGTTGCGGCACAACGTCATCTTCATGGTCGGCGCCATCGCGCTGCGCGTGACCTTTGCGCTCTTTCTGGCTCTGGCGTTAGATCAGCGCGTCCCTTTCTCTAACCTGTTTCGCGGCATCTATCTCATGCCCACAGTGATCTCGTTGGTCGTGGTCGGCGTCGTCTTTCGCCTGGCTCTCAGCCCGTCGCTGGGGCTGATCAACCCCTTTTTCAGCGCCGTCGGCCTCGACGCGCTGACGGGAGACTGGCTGGGCAACCCCAATCGCGTCCTGCCGATCCTTATCTTGATCGATACGTGGCACGGTTTCGGCCTTTATATGTTTCTGTTCATCGCGCGCTTGGCCGCCATCTCTGAGGAGTTGCATGAGGCGGCCTTTGTCGACGGGGCCAACAGCCTTCAGGACATCTGGTACATCACCTTGCCCCTGTTGCGCAGCACGACGGCCATGGTGTTGCTGCTGGCGGCCATCGACAGCCTCAAGGTGTTCGCCATCATCTATGTCATGACCAGCGGGGGGCCGAACCACCGCAGCGAGGTGCTCTCTACATGGGCCTATTTCCAGGCCTTCACCGCCAACAAGGTGGGCTACGGCAACGCCATCCTGGTCGTTCTGCTGGTGATCACCTTTGTCCTGGCCTACATTCAGGTCACCTATTTTCAGCCGCGCGAAGAGTATTGATCCGCCGGTCCAATTGCCGGGAGGTGTCTGATGCGACGCGCTCGTGTCGTCAAAATGATCGTTCTCTATCCGCTCTTTCTGTTGGTCGCGGCTACCATCCTTTACCCCTTAGCCTGGATGATCTATAGCTCGCTCAAGAGCGATAGCGACATCTTCGCCGACGTCTTTGCGCTGCCTACGAGCCTTTATTTCGAAAACTACCTGACGGTCTTCACCACCGGCGGCATGGACATATACTTCAAGAATAGCCTGCTTGTTTCCATCGTTTCGGTGGCGGGCTTGCTCCTGTTTACGTCGATGGCGGCCTATGCCTTTGCCATGTTCAACCTGCGCGGCGGCAAACTGCTCTTCCTCTTTACCCTGATCGGCCTGATGGTCCCGCCGCAGGCGCTGATCATCTCCGGCTTCAAATGGATGGCGATCCTCAAGCTGTTGAGCACCTATTGGGCGCTGATTTTCACCTACTTCGGCTGGGGGTCGTTCGGCATTTTGGTGCTGCGCAACTTCTTCACAGCCGTGCCCAGGGAGATCAAGGACGCGGCGCGCATCGACGGCGCCGGCCATTGGCAGATGTTCACGCGTATCATGCTGCCGTTGGCGCGCCCCTCGCTCGCCACCATTGCTATCTTCTATTTCATGTGGATATGGAACGACTTCATCTATCCCCTGGTCTACATGCAGACGCAAGATATGTATACTGTGCCGTTGGGCATTCTCTTTCTCAACGGTCGCTACATCATCCAGTGGGGGCTGCAAATGGCCGGGTTGGCCGTCGCTACCATTCCGCCTATGATCGTCTACTATTTATTCCAGAAGCAGTTTGTGCGGGGCATCATGGCAGGCGCCCTCAAAGGCTAGTCTTGCCCCGCCAGCGTTGTGCGTTGCGAGTTCAAGCGGTGAACTCCTTGATCGTGTGAGCTGCGTGTGAACGTAAAGGAACCGTGCTATGCCTGTTGTGGACCGTAGGGAATTCGGCGGACGCTTCTCGGTGCAAGAGAACTCGCGCCGGCTTGCCAACTATCGCTATTTGGAAGTGCAACTGATGGAGATGCTCGGCGGCTGGTGTCATACCACCGCGCCGCTGGCCTTCAAAGCGACCTTCGGCTATCACGTCTATGACCACGCCCAGAACGCCGATATGTTGGGCGAGCGGCTGGAGCAACTTCGCTCCAATCGCGAACGCCAGGAGCCGGCTGCCGACGACTTCGCCCGGCTGTGCGAATACGTCTGGAATCTGGAGACGACGGTCGACCGTCTGGTTGCGGTCTATCGCGTGCTGGAGCCGCACCTGATCAGCACGTATGTCTACCACGCCGATGCCACCGACCCTATGGCCGACGCGCCAACCGTGCGCCTCCTGCGCCAGTTAGGCGGCATCGACCAGTCCCATGTCGCTTGGGGGCAGGCCGTTCTCGACTCGCTCACCCAGTCGCCCGCAGAGCGCAAACACGCGCTGGCCGTCCAGGCCGACATCGAGGAACGGCTGTTGGCTTGCGGCGGGGTGACGGGCCAGGGCATCGAGTCCCATTGGCTGACCTTCCACAGCGCCGGCGAAGAGGCCAAGCCGCAGAAGATGCTGACGCGCGGCTTGTCGCAGGGCTATAGCTTCGTCAAACGCTGCGCGCCGCGTAAACACTCCGAAGTCGAGACCCCCTTCTGGTTCTCCGGCCAGCGCGAGGATTTCCGCCGCGCCTATGCCACTGACGACGAATGGTCTATCGAGGGCTTCCGCCATAAATTTCACCAACTGCTCTATGGCGAGGTGGAGACGACCGACCGCATGGGCAAGATGCTGGCCGAGTTCCCCGACCTGCCCTGGGAGATGCGCATGGAACTGGCCCACCAGATGTGGGATGAGGCGCGCCATATCGAAATCGTCGCCAAGGCCTGCGAAGACGAACTCGGCGCGGAATTGGGTTACGGCCCCTGGTCCCTCGCCTGGTGGTGGATGCAGAACGAGGCGGACCCGCTGCGGCGCATCGCCGTGACTAATGGCTGGGCCGAAGCCAACCTGATGCACACGTTGCGCGAATGGCGCACCCATGCCAGAGAGCGCGGCTACACCCGCATCGCGGAACTGGCCGACTATTTGCAGGCCGATGAACTGACCCATGTGCGCTTGGTCAACCGCTGGCTGCCGGCGCTTGCCGCAGGCGACAAGGCGCGGCTGGATGACTTGACGGCTTGGAGCTACGACGCCGTAGCCCGCATCCAAAACTTCTATTCGGACGATCCGTACAGCGTGACCGATAAGGGGGGCGTGCGCTTCAGCTTCTTGCGCAGCGGGCGGGAAGAGGACGAGTAGGGCGCGAAACGCAGAAGGCGTCGGCAAGGGCATTGAGCAGGACATTCCTGCTTCACGGCTTAATCTCAACGCAATGACGGCAGGAGGAACTATGCCAGAAGCAATGACGGGCAAACAACGCATGCTCGCCGCGTTCGCCCTGAAGGAAGCGGACCATGTGCCGGTCTCGCCGGACATTTCCGCTATGGTCCCGGTGCGACTGTCGGGGCGTCCCTTCGACGAGATGTTCTTGGACGGCAAGCCCCATAGCGGCTACGCCTCGGCCAGCGTGGCCCAAGCCTACGTCGATGCAGTGCGCTATTACGGCATGGACGGCTGGTACATCTACGGCTCGCTGCCGGAGATCGTGCCGGAAGACCGGCCGCGGTGGCAGGAACGCCTTGTGCACGAGCCGCACGGCGGGCAGACGCTCTATGAAACGGCGCAGACGCCCTATGGCGAGATCAGCCGCATCAAGTACTTCCCCGTCGACCAGCCTCCCTGGGAGATGGAGAAGCCTATCAAGGACCTGAAACGGGATTGGCCGCGGCTGCGCGCTATGCTGGGCGAGAACGAAGATTGGCGGTGGGAGAAGGAGTTCGTCGACTATGACCGCATCGGCGACCTGGGCGTCTTCACCGCCTCTATTGGCATTCCTCAGGACTGGTATTTTTTCCAGCGCGAAGGCGGCTACAACGTCATGTTCTACGACTACATCGACGAGCCGTCCTATATGCAGGAGATCACCGAGTTCTACACGCGCTTTGCGCTGGCGCGGCTGCGCGCCATCTTGGCCGCCGGCCCCGACGAGGTCATGCTCGGCGGTTCGGCCTCCAGCCTCAGCGTGAGCAGCCCGGAGATCTTCCGCAAGCACGATTTGCCCTTCATTCAGGAGGCGTCCAAGCTATGTAAGGAGGCCGGCGTCATCTCGCATCTGCACGTTTGCGGACGCTCGCGCCAACTGGTGGACATTGTTGCCAACGAGACCGACGTCAACGTGATGGAGCCGCTGGAGGAGCCGCCCGGCGGCAACGTGGACATCGCCCAGGTCAAGAAACTCTACGGCAAACGGCTCTGTCTTAAGGGCAACATCAACACCTTCGGTTTCATGCTCACCGCCACGCCGCAGCAGGTGGAGGAAAAGGCCAAGCGGCTGATCGACGACTGCGCCGAGGGCGGCGGCTTCGTCCTCTCCACCGGCGACCAGTGCGGTCGCGACACGCCGGACGAGAACATCTTCAAACTGGTCGAGGTCGCCAAGACCTACGGTCGCTATTGAAGCAGACATCAGGCGAATCTATGGCGTATTTCCGATCTCGCTCCCAATCAACCATCGCGTAGGAGCCGGTTATGCAGGCAATGGAAACCCGCCTGGAGTTTTCGGGCGAACTTGGACATGCGATTGTCGTCGATTGTGACAAACCCTGGCGCTTCGTCTTTTGGGATAAAGCGCAGTACATCGGCTGCGTGGACGTAGGCGAGGGCGTCTGGTTTACGCCCGAATGGTGCGAGACCAACAGCCCCAACGATCTGCACTGCTACGAGCCGATCATGGACAAACAGCTTCGCTGGAGCAAGGTGCAGATTATCGAGTCGGGGCCGGCGCGTGCGCGTGTGCGCTGGACCTACGCGCTCAACGATATGCGCTATCGCATCTTTCACGGCGACACCCGCGCCGAGGAAATCTACACCATCTATCCGGACGGCATCGCCGTGCGCGAGGTGATCCTCTGGCCCGGCACGCTCAATAACCACGGCGGCAACGCCAACCTGTGGCAGGTCGCCGAGTGGATCCTGATCAACGCCGCGGGCAGCAATCCGCTGGATGTGCTGGAGATGCCGGAGCCGTTCGTTCTGCGCAACGGCGAGGGTCAGGCCATCCGCGTGCCCTGGCCTCTGCCCGCCGAGGGCTTTGAGCCGTTCTGCGCGCACTACCCGGAATTGGCGGAATGGCCCATGTATATCGGCAAGATCAACCTCAAGGGCCTGCCCAGCCCCTTCCTCGCCATTGTCAAGAATCAGGCGCTCTTCCCGTTCATGCCGTGCAGCCACTGCAAGGGACCGCATCCATACTTCAATATGTTTCCCGGCAAAAACCTGTATAATATCTACAAGCATTGGCCGGTGACGACAATGGAGGACTTCATCCAGTGGGTGCCCGCCGGGGAGGATGTCGGCAAAGTGGCGACGCATACCTCGTTCATGGACGTGAATTTCGCCTTGCGGCGCAGCGCCGCCGACTACATTCCCACGCCGGACCAGGGAACGACCTGGTATATGCTCGTCGGCGCGACTGCGGCGGGCGGCGACGGCGCCGATCTGGAGGCCATCGCCCGCTCGTACCAGTCGCCGGCAGCCGTCGAGATCGTGCGCGACCCCGGCGAACGCGTGGAAATGCATCGGGGCCGGGTGTTGCTGGAGGGGTATGACTACGCCGTGCGCGCCTACACCTTCCGCAAGACGGGCCTCGACGATGTTCGCCTGATCATGTCGCCGACCGCACCGCAGATCAACCCGGTCTTCGTGATCAACGGCTGGCATGCGCCCGCCGCGACCGTGGCGGTCAACGGGCAGCCGCTCCCCCAAGAACAAGTCCGTATGCAGGTCAGCGGCGAAGACCTGGTCGTCTGGGTCGAAGGCGTATTCAGCCAAGAAACGATGTTCTCTTTTACGCCATAACTGCAGTACAACACAGGAATTACGCACGCAGCGCATGATCTCCTGGGGCTCGCAGCCGCCCGGCAGACGCAAAGAGATAGCTGCGTAAGTCCTTGACAGATTCGGGAGGCCCGCTATGGCGAACATTTACGACGTAGCCCATGCCGCCGGCGTGTCGATCAGCACGGTATCGCATGTCCTGAACGGCACGCGCTATGTCAGCCCGGACACTACGGCCAAGGTGCTGGCTGCGATCGAGCAGCTCAACTACCGGCCCAGTTCCCTCGCCCGCGCCATGGTGCGCCAGGAGACGCGCACCATCGGCCTGATTGTGCCCGACATCGGCAACCCGTTCTATGCGGACCTCGGGCGCGGCGTCGAGAACTACGGCTATGAGGCCGGGTACAACGTCCTGCTGTGTAATTCGGATCGGATGGCGGAGAAGGAGACCGCGTATCTGGACATGCTCATCTCCAAGCGCGTCGACGGCGTGATCTACGCCACGTCAGACCGGGCGGAGGAACGGCTAGCCCCGCTGCGCGCCCACGGCGTGCCGGTGGTGACGTTTGACCGCGATTATGCGGGCATCAGCGCCATCATGCTCGACAACTACAGCGGCGGCATGGCGGCCACGTGCCATTTGGTCGAATTAGGCCACCGCCGCATCGCCTGCATTACCGGCCCGGAGACGCTCAGCCTGAGCAGCGACCGCGTGCGCGGCTATCGTGCTGCGCTGGAGGCCGGCGGCTTGCCGGAAGACCCGGCGCTGATCCTACACGGCGACTATACCTACGGCAGCGGGCATGTCGCCGCCATCGCCTTCATGTCGCTGCCCGACCCGCCGACCGCCATCTTCGCCTGCAACGACGCTATGGCGATCGGCGCTATGGCCGCACTGCGCGAGTTAGGTCTATGCGTGCCGGAACAGGTGTCGGTCGTCGGCTACGATAACATCACGGCCAGCGCCTTTGCCTGCCCGCCGTTGACCACGATCGCCACCCCGATTCGCGAGTTGGGCGAGCAATTGTGCCAGCTTCTGCTTGACTCCATCGACGCGCCGCACCAGGAGGAGGCTCGCCGCCTGGTCATGCGCAGCGAATTGATTGTGCGCCAGTCCGCCGGCCCCGCGCCGTCGGGATGAGCGCCGAGCCGCCCATTGCAGACCGGGGCGTTCGACCCGCCGCGAGGCGAAAAGCGCCCCTGACAGGCGTCATTGCCGCCCCGGCCGTAGAAAGGAGAAGCGTCCAGACAAACGATGCCGAGGAACCGGAATATCCCCGAAGATCGCACAGACTCTAGGCGAAAGCTGCATTTCAATCAAGGAGGATAGGGGAATATGAATCGGAAGCATAGCAGTCTTTCTCGTCGTCAGATGTTGAAACTGATGGGAACCGGTGCGGCCGGGTTGGCATTGGCGGCATGCGCCGCGCCTGCTGCGCCGCAAGCCGGCGGCGAAGCCGCGGCTCCGGGCCAGGAAGCGGTCGTCGTCAAGTTCGACGCCGGCGGCTTTACGCCCTCCAAATATACCGGCCAGCAACTGCAAGAGGGCCAGGCGGACCTGGTAGCGTTCGAGGTGGTGGCCGAGGCCTACAAGGAAGTCAAGCCTAATGTAACCATCGAGTTCCAGCCTGTTCCTATGGGCAACCGGCGTGAGGCCATGGTCACCATGTTGTCGGGCGGCACCGCGCCGGATATGATGTGGACCCAGCCGGACTTTGTGAACGAGGACCTGGGCAAGGGCTGGTGGCTGGCCCTCGACCCGTGGCTGGAGATGCCTAGCCCCTATGCGCCGGAAGGACACCCGGCTCGCAGCACATGGTATGAAGGCTTTTACCCCAGCGTCGACTTCTGGCGCGCGCCGGACGGCAACCTCTACATGCTCTTGGGCGACCAGACCGCGCTGGGCTGCTACTACAACAAGGATATGTTCGAGGCCGCGGGCGTGGCCGGAGAACCGGAGACCTGGGCGGACTGGATGGCCGCTGCCGCCATGATCCAGGAACTCGGCAAAGCCCCTATCGCCTGGTCGGGCGGCGGCACCGGCGCCTTGGACCAAACGACTTGGGTCACCGGCTGGCTCTCCAAGTATTTCTTCTGGGATCTGATCCCCGTCTACGACAAGGACGGCAATGGCTGGCCGGATAAGTGGGAGATGGCCGACGCTATCCACGAGGGGACCTATTCCGCCAATATGGAGGAGCAGGTCGCACGGCTGCGCACCTTCAAGGGCATGGCCGACTTCTGGCAAGAGGGCGCGCTGGGCATGGAGTGGGAGGCCGTCTACCGCCTGTTCCTGGGCGGCGACGCCGGCATGTGCATCACCGGCGTGTGGAATCTCAACCGCTTCCTCAACGATCCCGCGCGCGAGTTTGAGCTGGATTGGTTCTACTTCCGGCCCGTCACGCAGGTCACCTCTGCGCTGATCCCCGAAGGCGTGCCCATGACCAACGTGGCGTCCGGTTACGGTTCGTTCCAGTATGCGCTCACAGCTACGGCGCTCAACAACGGGACGGAAGATGCCTGCGCCGACTTCCTGATGTACTCGACCACCCCGGATAACATCACCACGATCGTCAGCGAAACGCCGAGCACCATTCCCAATGTGATCGGCGGCAGGGCGCACGAGATTACGCAGGGTATGGGCTTCGCCGAGACGGTGGAATACCCTGCTTCTTCCTTCCAGGAGGACGACTCCCTGCTCGACTTCGAGTATGGCATGAACTTCATCTCCGTCGTTCTGCCGTATGCCGTCGGTCAGATGGGTGAAGACGACATGTTGGCGCAGCTCCAGGGGTATATGGAGGCCGCCGCCGCCCGCATGGACGCCATTCGCCCCACCTAGCGTCTGCCTGGAACCTGATAAAACGTCTTGGGCGTTTCATCGGCGCCTTCCAGAAAGCGACCAGCTTTCTGGAAGGCGCTCCATCCGGCCGGTAATGGGAAATGAGCTAGCCATGAACACCACACAGTCAATTGCGCCGGGGTCGTCGCTGGCGTCGCACGAAAAGAAAAAGAGCCTGGCGACCAGGCTGCGCAAAAGCGGGGCGGTCTATCTGTTTCTGCTCCCGACTTTTCTGCTTCTGGCCGTCTTCACCTTTTACCCCATCATTTCGGCGTTCTGGCACGCCTTTTTCCGCTGGAACGGCCTCACCTCCGAATTTGTGGGCTTGGGCAACTTCCGCGAGATGTTCGTGATTGACCGGGCCTTTCAGGCCTCGCTGCCCAACGTGCTTAAGCTGACCGCCTTTCGCCTGGCCGTCGCCATGACGGTGCCGCTGCTCGCCGCCGAGTTGATCTTCAGCCTGCGCAGTTCGCGCATGGCCTACTTCTGGCGCGTGCTGCTCGTCGTGCCTATGGTTGTGCCCTTTGTGGTCATGATCTTAGTTTGGCTCTTCATCTATGACCCCCAGGCGGGCATCATCAACACGCTGCTGCGCAGCGCGGGCCTAGACGACTGGACGCAGCTTTGGCTGGGCGACATTCGTTTGGCCCTGTGGTGCATCGGCTTCTTCGGCTTCCCCTGGGTCTCCGGTCTCAACCTGCTCATCTACCTGGCCGGTCTTGACTCGATCCCGCATGAGTTGTTCGACGCCGCGGCCATCGATGGGGCAAATCGCATCCGGCGCTTTTTCAGCGTGGATATTCCCATGATCATGGGCCAGATCAAGCTCATCTTCATCATGACGCTGATCACCCAGCTTCAGAATTTCCAGGACGTGCTCATCTTTACCAACGGCGGACCGGGCCATGCCACCATGGTGCCGGGGCTTGTGCTCTACCACTCCGCTTTCTTCTACAACAAGATGGGCTATGCCTCCGCCATCGGCGTGTTGCTGTTCATTATCATCTTCGTGATCACGGCCATCAACATGCGCTTCATCCGTTCGGATATCGAGTACACCCCGGAATAGGACACGGCCATGCACTATCCAATCAAATCGAGCGGCCCCTGGGGCTTCGTTCAGCGTTACAATTTGTTGTCTAACCTGTTCTTGGCCGTGATCGCAGGGTTGACCTTTCTGCCCTTCTACTTCTTGCTGATCACGTCGTTCAAGAATATCAGCCAGATGCAGCACCACTTCATGTCGCCTACGCTGCCCCTGCACTGGGAAAACTACGTTATCGCCTTTAATCAATTGATCAAGTATTTCTGGAATACGGTGCTGGTGACGGGCATCTCGGTGCCTGGGGTGCTGCTGGTTTCCTCCATGTCGGCTTTCGTCTTTGCCCGCTACTCCTTCCCGGGGCGCACCGTGCTCTTCTATACGGTGATCAGCCTGCTCATGGTGCCCTTCATCCTGACGCTGGTGCCGACCTTTGTCTGGATCAAGCAGCTTGGCTTGCTCAACACCTACTGGGCGCTGATCTTTCCCTATGTCGCCGGGGGGCAGGTGTTCGCCATCTACCTGCTGCGCAGCTTCTTTGCCACCATCCCCAACGACATCTTCGATTCGGCCACGGTGGACGGCGCCAACATCTTCCAGACCTACTGGCGCATCGCGCTGCCGCTGACTACGCCCATGCTCAGCGTCGTCGCCATCGTCAATACCCTGCATGTGTGGAACGACTACATCTGGCCATTGGTCACCTTACAACAGGACAATATGCGCACCATCACGATTGGCCTGCGCTATTTCCAGGGCCAGTTTCAGATCAACTACGGGCCGCTCTTTGCCGGCTATATCCTGGGGTCGCTGCCTTTGTTGATCCTCTTCCTGCTCGCCATGCGCCCCTTCGTCTCCGGCCTCACCTCCGGGGCCATCAAAATGTAAAGCGCCGCTCACCGACCAGAAGGACAAGGATGTTCTATGCAAGCCAAAGCCGTGGTCTTTCCCGCCCCCAATGAGGTGGAGTTCCGTTCGGTTGAATGCCCTGAACCGGGGCCGGGAGACGTGGTCGTGCGCGTCACCCACTCTTGGATCAGCAACGGTACGGAAGGCTCCTTCCTGCGCGGCGAACGCATCGCCGGCGACACCGCCTATCGCCCCGGCGACCCGTGGCCGTTTCCCATCGTGGCCGGCTATCAAAAGATCGGCGTGGCCGAATGGGTGGGCGAAGCCGTGACGGACATCGCCGTGGGCGAGACCGTCTTTGCGGCCATGGGCAAGGTCAACGGCATGTACCAATCTTATGCCGGGCAAATCTCGCCCTCAATCAGCCCGCGCGAACATATCTGGAAACTGCCTGCGCAGGTCGACGCGCTGGCCTTCTCCGGCCTGGTGCTCACCCAGGTCGGCTACAACTGCGGCGTGCGTGCGCCCATCGAAGTGGGCGAAGGCGCCGTCGTCATCGGCGACGGCATGGTCGGCCAATGGGCCGCGCAGACGCTCGCCTGGCGCGGGGCGAATGTCGTGTTGGTGGGCCGTCACGATTACCGCCTAAAGCTTTTTGGGCCGGGCGTCATGCGCCACACGGTCAACGCGCGCCAGACCGATTGGGTTCAGGCTGTGCGCGACCTGCTGCCGGATCGCGTGCGCGTCGCCGTGGACACTGTTGGCTCCATCGACGCGCTCACGACGCTGCAACCTATGATGGCGAAGTTCGGCCACATGGTTTCCGCCGGTTTCATGGGCGTCGACGACCTGCTGTCGCTGCAACTCATGCGCGATGGCGAACTGTCGCTCGATTTCGTCTCCGGCTGGACGCGGCCGCGCATGGACCACACGCGCGAGCTGATCGCAGCGGGCCACCTGCAAACGCTGCCGCTGATCACCCACCGTTTCCCCGCAGCGCAAGCCGCCGATGCTTGGGCGCTGATCGAATCCAAGCGCGAGCCGGTGCTCGGCGTGATCCTCGACTGGTAACCGCAACCCTTCGGGCGGAGTACCCGTCTTCCTAAACTATCCGATTTTCAATCGCCAAGCGCGAATGGACCTGACGATGAAATCTCTTCAATATTTTGGACCCAACCAGGCGGAATGGGCCGACCGGCCTATCCCCGAACCCGGCCCCGGCCAGATCCGCGCCCGCATCGAGGGCGTCACTACCTGCCCGCACTGGGACCTGCACATCATGAGCGGCGAGCCGATGTTTCCGGGCAGGCCCATCCCTTACCCCTACCAGCCGGGCCAACCGGGCCATGAGGCTGTGGCGCGCGTGGATGCGCTCGGCCCGGGCGTCGACGGCCCGCCCGCCGGCACGCGCGTCGCCGCCTGGCGCGACCAGGGTCACGAACGCCCCGGCTGCTACGCCCATTTCAACGTCTTCGAGGCGGACAACCTGCTGCCTATCCCCGAAGATTTGCCGCTAGAAGCCGTCGCTCCGTTGGAGCTTGCCATGTGCGTACAGGTCTCTTTCGACCAACTCGCACAGCTAGATGCGGCGAAGGTTGCGCGCTTCGGCGTCACCGGCCTTGGCCCGGCCGGTCTCATTGCCTTGCAGATGGCGCGCGCCTACGGCGCCGGCGAAGTTGTCGCCATCGACCCTGTCGCCTCTCGCCGCGAACTGGCTTTGCAACTCGGCGCGGACACAGCCGTCGCGCCTGAGGAGTTGGACGGGGTTCTCGACGCCGCGATCGACTGTACCGGCCTGGCTCCGGCTGTAGCCAACCTGATGGAACACACGCGCCGCGCCATTTCCACCTTCGGCGTCTTGCGCGAGCCTGTGCCTTTCGGCTTTCGCCAATGGGCCGGCGGCCTTGCACTGCTCGGCTACGGCAGCCACAACCGCAGCGCGGCTGAACGCGCTCTGGCCCTAGTCACCGGCGGCCAACTGCGCCTAGCCCCGCTCGTGACGCATACCCTGCCGCTGACGCGCTACGCCGAGGGCATCGAACTTCTGCGCAACAAAGAGGCCATCAAGGTGCTGTACCTGCCGTGGGCGGAATGATATAATCGGCAATAGGGGCGTTCCTTGCGGGCGCCCGGCATATCTCGTGTATGCCAGATGTGTACATCCGTTCCCAACGCGCCAGAAGGATTCCGTCCATGCCCCATGTCTTGCGCTCCCCTGCCTTTCGCCCTCTGTCCCTGGGCGCGGTGCGCCCTCTGGGTTGGCTGCATAACCAGCTTCGCCTGCAGGCCGACAGCCTCAGCGGCTGCCTTGACGAGTTCTGGCCCGACATTAAGGAGAGCCGCTGGTTCGGCGGCGAGCAGGAAGGCTGGGAGCGCGCGCCCTATTGGCTGGACGGCGTCATTCCCCTCGCCTATCTGCTCGACGATGAACGGCTCAAAGCCAAGGTCGCGCGCCATGTCGACTACATCCTAGCCCATCAGGACGAGGACGGCTGGCTGGGGCCGCGCCAATCTTTCATCCACGCCACGGAGCAGGCCGCCTTCGACATCTGGGCGCTGTTTCTCGCCCTCAAGATGCTGGTGCAGGTGCACGATGCGACGGGCGACGAGCGCATTCCCGGCGCGGTCGAACGCTGCCTGCGCCTGATCGACCGGCACATCGACCGCCAGCCGCTCTTCAACTGGGGGCAATTCCGCTGGTTCGAGGCGCTCATCCCGCTCTACTGGCTCTACGAGCGCACCGGCGAGGCGTGGCTGGCGGACCTGGCGATCAAACTGCACGCCCAGGGCTTCGACTGGGCCGAGTTCTTCGAGCGCTGGCCGATCACCGAACCCACGCCGTTGGGCCGCTGGAACTTCATGGGCCATGTCGTCAACAACGCCATGGCGATCAAGGCGCACCCCCTGTGGTGGCGGCTGAGCGGCGACGAACGCGACCGCCGCGCCGTCTATGACATGATCGCCAAGCTCGACCGCCATCACGGCATGGCGACCGGCGTCTTCACCGGCGACGAATGCTTGGCAGGCGTCGACCCTTCGCAAGGAACCGAGCTGTGCGCCGTCGTCGAATACATGTATTCGCTGGAGTGGCTGCTGTCCGTCCTGGGCGATCCGGCCTTTGGCGACCGGCTGGAGCGCATTGCATTCAACGCGCTGCCGGCTACCCTCTCGCCCGATATGTGGAGCCATCAGTACGATCAGCAGGTCAACCAGATCGAGTGCAGCGTGCGCCGGCGCAACTGGAACACCAACGACGACGACTCCAACATCTTCGGGCTGGAACCCAACTACGGCTGCTGCACCGCTAATCTGAGCCAGGGATGGCCTAAGTTCGCCGTGCACCTGTGGATGGCCGCGGACGATGGCCTGGCTGCGGTCGCCTACGCGCCCAGCGAGGTCGCCGCGACCATCCGCGGGCAGACCGTACGCGTGCGCCTAGAGACGGATTACCCCTTCTCGGATACGCTGCACTTTACGGTGCAGCCGGGAAGCGCGCTTAAATTCCCGCTGCTGCTGCGCATTCCCCTCTGGGCGGCGGGCGCGCACGTAACGGTGAACGGCGGCGCGACGCAGCCGGCCTTGCCCGGCAAGTTCCACCGCATCGAGCGTGAATGGCGTGAGGGCGATACGGTCCTCTTGACCTTGCCCATGCGCCCGGTCGTGCATCCGCGGCCGCGCCAGACCGTGGCCGTGTCGCGCGGGCCGCTGGTCTACGCCCTCAAGATCGGCGAGGAGTGGCGGCGCATCCACGCCGACCAGCCGCACCGCGAGCTGCCTCACGGCGACTGGGAGATCTACCCGACTACGCCCTGGAACTACGCGCTGGCGATTGACCGCGCTCACCCGGAACGATCGCTCACCTTTGAGCAGCGCCCCATGACCGGCCTGCCCTTTGCGCCCGATCGCGCGCCGGTGGCGGCCCATGTCAAGGGCAAGCGCGTCCCCGGCTGGCAAGAGGCGAACGGCTCCGCGCCGATGTGGCCCGGCGGGCCGGCGACTTCCGAGGAGCCGCCGGCGGATCTCACGCTGATCCCCTACGGCTGCACCAACCTGCGCGTGACCGAGTTCCCGCTGCTGGAGTAAGGCGGGGAGAGTACAACCGCAAAGTGTGCCGGTCAAGATATAAGAGCCATGTCTTCCGGCAAGCTCGCAGCGATTTGGAAGACAAACATCAACTGTTAACGGAAAGGACAGCAGGGAATGGGTTTGCCGGAGCGCTTCTCATTAGCAGGCAAACGAGCATTGGTCACCGGCGCCTCGAAGGGCATCGGCGCGGTCGTGGCTGTCGTGCTCGCCGAGGCCGGCGCCGACATCGCCGTTACCGGGCGCGACCGGGCGGGCCTGGACGGCACAGCCGCCCAGGTGCGCGAGCATGGCCGCCGTTGCCTGACTATCGAAGCCGACCTCGCGACCGTAGGAGGCGCCAACCACGCCGTCGCCGCCGCTCTTGAATTCTTCGGCACGGTCGACATCCTCGTCAACAGCGCCGGCGTCTCTTATCCGGCCTCGTTGCTTGCCACGCCGGTCGCAGATTGGGACGAGATGATGGCGGTTAACCTGCGCGCCCCGTTCCTCATTGCCCGCGGCCTAGCACCCAAGATGATCGAACAGCGCAGCGGCAAGATCATCAACATCTCGTCACAGGCCGGCGTCATTGCGCTCGACGACCACGCCGCCTATTCCGCGACCAAAGGCGGCCTCAACATGCTGACCAAAGCCATGACGGCCGAATGGAGCCGCTACAACATCCAGTGCAACGCCGTGGCGCCGACCATCATCCTCACGCCGATGGGCGAACGCGTGTGGGGCGAGCCCGCTAAAGGCGATCCCATGAAGGCCAAGATACCCTTAGGGCGCTTCGGCCAGCCAATCGAGGTGGCGGACCTGGTGCTGTTCCTCGCCTCGCCCGCCTCCGATATGATCACCGGCGACGTCATCCTGCTGGACGGCGGCTATACCGCACTCTAGATAGCCATGCACCAGAATTTGGCAGCCGCAGATATGCCGGAACACCGGGCGCACTTTCCCATGCACCCGAGCGCGGCGCGGTCCGTTCAGGCGGCGGCGGTTGACTTTTTCGGCTTGCCCGCGTTTCCGCGGCTAAGCCTGGGCGGCAACACTAAGCTGATCATGGTGTTGATCCCGCCCGGCGAGTTTGTTATGGGCGCGTCTCCGGGCGATCCGCATGCCTCCCCGACCGAGGGCCCCGCTCACCTCGTCACATTCCGCATGCCCTTCTACATCGGGCGATATCCTGTTACCCAGGCTCAGTGGCAGGCCGTCATGGGCGATGCGCCTTCCAAGTTCCAGGGCGATCCGGCGCAATGGCCGGTGGACTCGGTGAGTTGGATGCGCTGCGTCGAGTTCTGCAGGCGTCTTTCGGAGTTGAGCGGATCGACGGTGCGCCTGCCCAGCGAAGCCGAGTGGGAATACGCCTGTCGCGCCGGCTCCGCCTCGATTTACGCCTTTGGCGACAACCCCAGCGACCTTGAGTCTCACGGCTGGTACAGGGACAATGCCGGCGACATGAGCCGGCCCGTCGGACAGAAGGCCGGAAACGCCTGGCGGCTGCATGATATGCACGGCGGCGTCGACGAGTTCTGCCTCGACGCCTGGCACGCCGACTACGTGCGCGCACCCGCGGACGGGCGGCCCTGGATCGACGGCGGCGACCCTGGGCGGCGAGCCCTGCGCGGCGGCTCGTGGACCGACCTGGCCGAACACTGCCGCTCGTCGCACCGCAGCTACTACGAGCCTGACATTCCTTCCGAAAACCACGGGCTGCGCATTGTGTTGGAGATCCGGGCGCCCTGACTGCGCCGCACCTGCTACAGCGCGTCGACGAACCCGGCGATGCCGTCCAATAGGCCGTCCAGGCTGCGGCGCGGCCGGTGTTCTTCGGGGAGCGGCTGTGGCGTGTCGGCGTGGACGCGGCGCGCTTCAGCCGCTTCGAGACTGCTCTGGTATTGTAGCCCGCTGCGCTCCAGCCAGTAGAGTGCGTAGCGCGCCTGCGCCGCGCGCACGGTGAAAATGATCCGGTCGTCCGCAACCATCAGTCCCCAGACCTTGATTCCGACGCGGGTCAACATCCGCTTGATCTGGTTGGCGCTCCACCCCTGGTCGCGCGGACAGGCAATCTGTACCGAAGGGCCGTTGCAAATGTCCTGGACAAATGCTAAGGTAGGGGTGATCCAGTCGAACGTCGAGCCTATTTTCAGAAATGTATCGAGCATCCGTGGCCTCCTCGTTCCGCGTCTACCGGCCGTGCACTATCGTTCTCACCTCTTTCCAATTAGAACATGTGTTCTGAGAAATGTCAATAGGTTCAATACGGTTGCCGCGCCATGTTGATTGAAGAGGAGTCGTTTCTAGTCGGCTTCATCGCGGGCTTCATCGTTGCCGGCTATTTTGGCTGGCTCATGGGGCGCATTCGAGCGGATCGCTCCGCCGCTAAGAGATCGGGCCAGGCGGCGGCAGTTACGGTGAAGTCGGAGAAGTCTCCAAGTGAAATTGTGCGCGAAGCGGCAGCCGCGTCTATGCGCACCCTAATCTGGACGCTGCTTCTGATCGGCAGTGCGGCGGTGATCGTCTATTGGCTGTGGTCGCTCATGACGTAGACCACCGCCGCTCATATTGTCCTCATAGAGGAGGCTCGATGGTGGCAAAGAAAAAGAAGAAGGCCAAAGACGAAGCGGCGCTGGAGCAGACGGCTGCGCCACCTGCAGACCAAACCTCGCCGCGGCTGATGCGCAAAACCTACCTCATGACGGACGACTTGATCCGGCGCGTCGAGCGGCAAGCCGAAGCCGCCGGCGTCGGCATTAACGAGATGAATCGTTATCTATTGGCGCTGGCCCTAGACCTGGTGGAGAGCGGCCAACACGAGATACAGGTGACTACGGTCACCCGCCGAACGTTAGGCGTCTAGGCAGTCGGTTCCCGCAAGCAGCCGGTTGCGCTTGCCCGGCGTCTCTCCATTTCGTGCCGGCTCCTGGATACTCCTAACTATGGAACCAGGGGCGTTACGGCCCTTGCAGCCTCCCTTTCACCCGCGTGCTCAGTTCGTGCGCCGTCTCCTGCCCCTGGATCGACATATGACCATTTTCGAAGCGAACCGTATAGAAGGCGTGGTCGTTGTTGGCGACTGAATCACGCTCCATCATAAATGTCTCGTCGTCCATCCATTCCCCGCGCAGCCCCTGCGACAGGCCGAAATCGCTTGGCGACATGCGGAACACGCCATCCAGCCCCATCGGCCATATCTGCGGCTCCTTGTCACCCGCCAGTGTAATATGCAGCCGCGCCTCGTCCGAATCGTCGAACTCGATGCGCAGCGCATCTACCCCCAGCGGGTTCGGCTCGAAGACATACGTATTGTCCGAAATAGCGAGCGCGATCTTCGGAAGAGGGGCGACTTCTTTCGGCGCAGGCGACTGAGCGATGGACACAAGAGCCGCTTCTAGCTTCTTCATCCCCTCCGGATTCTCCGGCAGCGCATGCTCCGGATCGACGAGCGCGGGCACGAGCAGCGCCGCCATGTCGTCGTAATCGAAGCCGCCGCCCGTCGTGACAATGAGCGCATTCACAGTCGGCTCAACCCGGATATACTGCCCGCCGCGGCCTGCCGCCCAGTACGAACCGCTCTCCGCATCCACCCACCATCCGTAGCCGTACATGTCATCCCCCATATCCAACAGCCGCGCATGGGATGCCTCTACCCATTTCTCAGAGACGATGCGCTTTCCGTCCCACATGCCGCCATGCAGCCACAGATAGCCGATTTTGGCGGCATCGCGCGGATGCAAATAGAGGTCGCTCCACCCGTGGCTGTAGCCCTGCGGGTCGCTGCGCCAGAGATAATCCGTAATACCCAACGGCGTAAACAGGTTCTCCTGTGCGAACTCCAACGCGGTCTTGCCGGTTGCCTGTTGTAGAATCGCCGAGAGTAAGTGCATCCCTGGGCTATCATAGATGAAGCGCGTGCCCGGCTCGTGGATTACTTTGCGGTCCAGCGCGAACTGCACATAGTCCGGGCTGGATCGCATCGCGGTCAGCGTCCCCTCGTCCTGTGCGAACCCCACGCTGTCGAGTCCCGAGGACATGCTCGCCAAGTGGCGGACCGTGATTTTTCCCTTGCGCGCATCTAGGTTGGCGATCGTGCGGTCGGGAAAGAACGAAATCATCGACGCATCGAGGTCCAATTTGCCCTGGTCTGCGGCGATGGCGATCAGCGTTGTCATCACGCTCTTCGTCACCGAGGCCAGGTCGTGTACCGTGCTGCCGTCGTAGGGATAGAAATAGGCATCGACCAGCGCCTTGCCATCTCGGATTACGAGCAGGCTGTGGATCTGGATATTGCGCTCACGCATGGCGATCAACGCGTCCGCCAGTTTCGCAGAGTCAATGCCTTGAGACTCGGGCGTGGTCGTCGGCCAGTCTTCGGCCGGCCAGGTGACCGCGGGCTGGCACGCAGCTAGCGCCAACGACGCTAACAGGATCCAGGAGAGCATACGACAGAAGCCCTTCATGATCGTTTTCTCCCGCAAGGTTTAGTGGTTTGTTCACTAGATACGCACTATGTCATGCTGAGCGTAGCGAAGCATCTGTCCTCTAGTACAACGAGATTCTTCACTCCGTTCAGAATGACAGATACTTGGCGAACAAACCATTTAGAATTGAATAAGGAGAACGCGCGCGTCAACGGCGTCGGGGCAATGAGAGCGGAGCGAGGG
>CAYXRG010000032.1:23190-44950 GCA_964467575.1 uncultured Caldilineaceae bacterium
GAATAAGGAGAACGCGCGCGTCAACGGCGTCGGGGCAATGAGAGCGGAGCGAGGGGAATGGATGCGCACCCCTAATTATCGCGCTATTCGCGCCGGACCGTACATCTGCATTTTCCATTCATGCACAACTCATGATAGATGGCGTGCGCCTTTGACTTTCCCGCAGCGCGGCAGTAGCATATCCTGCGGCGCAGAGTACGCGCCGCTTCTTTCGTCTCGTCCACTCCGTCCGACAAGGAACCGCCCATGTTGCAAGAACTGCGTCCCCAGACGATCATCGAACCGTTTCGCATCCGTTCGGTCGAGCCGATCCGCTTCACCACCTTGGCGGAGCGCGAGGCCGCATTGCGCAAAGCCGGCTACAATCCCTTCCTACTCCATGCCGGCGACGTGCTGATCGACCTGCTGACCGACAGCGGCACGGGGGCCATGTCTTCGCAGCAATGGGCCGGCATGATCGCCAGCGACGAGTCCTATGCGGGCGCGTCGTCGTTCTACCGGCTGGAAGCCGCGGTGCAGGATATCACCGGCTTTCGTTACGTCATGCCCACGCACCAGGGCCGCGCCGCCGAGAACATTCTGTTCACCACCATCGCCCGGCCCGGCCATGTCGTGCTCAACAACACGCACTTCGACACCACGCGCGCCCATGTGGAGCATGCGGGCGCCGAGGCGCGCGACCTGGTCATCCCCGAAGGCAGGCAGCCGCGCAACCTCCACCCCTTCAAGGGCAACATGGACCTCGACGCGCTGCGCGCCGCCATCCGCGAGATCGGGCCGGAGAACATCCCGGTCGTGATGATGACCGTCACCAACAACTCCGGCGGCGGCCAGCCTGTGAGCATGGCGAACATCCGCGCGGCGAGCGAGATCGCGCACGAGCACGGCATCCCCTTCTTTCTCGACGCCTGTCGCTTCGCCGAAAACGCCTGGTTCATCAAGTTGCGCGAGGAGGGCTATGCGGACAAGGCGCCCATCGACATCGCCCGCGAGATGTTCAGCTATGCCGACGGCTGCACGATGAGCGCCAAGAAGGACGGCATGGCGAACATCGGCGGCTACCTCGCCATGAACGATGACGATCTCGCCGTCCGCTGCCAGAGCCTGGAGATCCTGACCGAGGGCTTCCCCACCTACGGCGGCATGGCCGGCTATGACATGGAGGCGATTGCCCAAGGGCTGTACGAGGCGCTGGACGAAGGCTATCTGCGCTATCGCATCCGTTCGATGGCCTACATCGGCGAGCGGCTGGCCGCGGCCGGCGTGCCCCACGTACAGCCCACGGGCGGGCACGCCATCTATCTCGACGCGGGCGAGATGCTGCCGCACATCCCGCCGCTGGAGTATCCGGCCTGGTCGCTCGCCAACGCGCTCTATCTGTTGGGCGGCGTGCGCGGGGTGGAGATCGGTTCGGTCATGTTCGGCAAGCAGCCCGACGGCAGCGAAAAGCCCGCAGCCATGGAATTGGTGCGGCTGGCCTTCCCGCGCCGCGTCTATACGCAGAGCCACGTCGACTATCTGCTGGAAGTGATCTTGGGCGTCTATGCACAGCGAGGGGCGCTGCGCGGCTACCGCATCGTGCAGCAGGGGCCGGTGCTGCGCCACTTCACGGCGCGGCTGGAACCCCTGGGATAGGCCACGCGCTGCGCCGGACTGGGCTACGAACCGGTCCGGCGCAGCGTATGCGCCATGCCCTATTCCACCGTCACGCTCTTGGCGAGGTTGCGCGGCTGGTCAACGTCCAGCCCCTTGCAGCGCGCGATTTCGTAGGCGAACAACTGCAACGGCAGCACGGCCAGGATTGGCAAGATGAACTCGTTGGCCGCGGGGATGGGCAGTACATAGTCCGCGGCGCCGGCTAGGTAGGCGTCGCCCTCGCTTGCCACGGCCAGCACCTTGCCGCGCCGCGCCTTGATCTGCTCCACCTGGCTGACCATCTTGTCGTACACGTGGTCTTGCGGCGCTACGACCACCGTCGGCCAATCCTCGTCGATCAGCGCGATCGGACCGTGCTTCATCTCGCCTGCGGGATAGCCCTCGGCGTGGATGTAGGTGATCTCCTTGAGCTTGAGCGCACCCTCGCGGGCGATGGCGTAGTGCATGCCGCGCCCCAGGTAGAGGAAGTTGCGGCTGGCGTGGAAGATTTCAGCTAGGCGAGCATAGCGCCCGCTGCGCCGCGCCTCGTCCAGCAACGCGCCCGCCTGGCCCGGCAGCGCCAACAGCGCCTGGATCAGTTCGCCGCGCTGCTCGGCATCCAGCCGCCCCGTCTCTTGGCCGATGTAGATCGCCAGCAGCAACAGGTCGACCAGGGCAGCGGTGAAAGCCTTGGTGCTGGCTACGCCGATCTCCGGCCCCGCCTGCATGGGGATGACGCCGTCGCACAGCCGCGTGATCTGGCTGCCCTCCACGTTGACGATGGCGGCAGTGGCTGCGCCGCGCTCCTTCGCCAGTTCCGCCGCGGCAAGCGTATCCGCCGTCTCCCCGCTCTGCGTGATGGCGACAGCCAGATCGTCGCTGCGCACGAGCGGCTGGCGATAGCGAAACTCGCTGGCGTAGTCGACCTCGACCGGCACGCCTGCCAGCCGCTCCAGGTAGTGCTTGCCGATCAGCCCGGCGTAGTAGCTCGTGCCGCACGCCAGGATGGTCACCCGACGCAGCGCGGCCAGCTTTCCGGCGTCGAGGTTGAGCGCGGCCAGTTCGACGCGGCGGTTTTCCACGTCCAGATGGCCGCGCAGCGCGGCGGTCAGGCTGGCGGCCTGTTCGTAGATTTCCTTCTCCATGTAGAAGGCGTAGCCGCCCTTGTCCGCTTCCGCCGCAGTCCAGGCCACGGAGACGGGCCACCGTACAACAGCATCGCCGGAAAGCGTGCTGTAGCGGATGCGCCCCGGCTCGACGACCGCCATCTGCCCGCTCTCCAGATGTACGATCTCGTCCGTGTGCGACAGGATGGCGGGCATATCGCTCGCCAAGAACGCCTCGCCGGCGCGCTCGCCCGCAGCCACGCCGCCGGCATGGCCGAGACGCGCGGCGATCAGGCGGCGCGGCTGGTCCTTGCTCATGGCGACGATGGCGTTCGGGCCGTGCAGCCGGGCCAGCGCGCAGCGCATTGCCCATTCCATGTCACCGCCGCAGCCGTTGTGATAGAAGCGGTGGATCAGGTGGGCGATCACCTCCGTGTCGGTGTCGCTGAGGAATACGTAGCCTTCGGCGCGCAGTTCGGCGCGCAGGTCGTGGAAGTTTTCGACGATGCCGTTTTGTACGACCAAGATGGCCCCATCCGGGCTGCTGTGGGGGTGGGCATTGCGCTCGACGGGCGGGCCGTGTGTGGCCCAGCGCGTGTGCCCGATGCCGGCGTCGCCTTGTGGATGCGCGGCCTCCACACGCTGCGCCAGGTTGCGCAATTTGCCCGCCGCCCGCTGTACCGCCACCGCGCCCGTCCGATCCATCACCGCCAGGCCCGCGGAGTCGTATCCGCGGTATTCCAGCCGCCGCAGCCCGTCCAGCAGGATCGGCGCCGCGTCCCGCTCGCCGATATAGCCGACGATTCCGCACATGAGAAGCCCTCCCTTGTATTTGGCAGGGACGGGAAAGGAGGCCAACCGGCGCAGCGGCTTGGGCGCTGCACGTCACAGCGCTCCACGCCGGCACGCCTGGCCGGTCTGACCCGTCGCAATCTGTTGAGATAGACGCCTGCCACTGCCGGTGCGCTTGTGCCGGCGGTTACCCGCCGGTTTTACGCACCGGCTTATCCGTAGGAGGTGGGAAAAGATTGACCGGCCCTGGGAGGGCTCGGTTTGGGCCGGTGGTGCGGCCCAAGGGGCATCCGCTGATCTCTCGATTTTCCCTGACGGCGATAGTTTTGCCGCCGCAGGTTAGCCCGGCTTCGCGACCGGGAACCCCTTCCTCGTCACCCGCCGCAGCGACGGCAAATTCTTGCCAGGCGGCGACGGGCCATGCGCTCTCTTTCCCGTGTGATCTGTTCTCCGCTACGCGCCTCCTTTGTGATGCCCAACCGGACGACTCGTTCCGTTCGCAAGTATAGTCCATTCCGCACCTCAATTCAATCCTGAGTTTTTTGGGATTCGCCCGCCGCGAATTGACGCAAGCCAAGCCGCGGCGTATCCTGGTAGTATCATCCGCTACCCTCCTAGAAGGACTCCGCCCATGAACAGCAAAGAACGCGTGCTCGCCGCCTTCAACCATGAAATCCCCGACCGGGCGCCGATGTGGTATGGCGCGGCCCCGGAAGTGACCCAAACGTTGATGCGCATGCTCGGTGCAGAGAGCGAAGAAGCCCTGATGCAGCGGCTGCATATCGACTTCCGCCGCGTGCGCGAGCGCTACGCCGGTCCGGAACTGCGGGTGCACGCCGACGGCTCGCGCCAGTCGTTTTGGGGCGTCGACCGCATCGGCGACTACTACGGGCAGCCCTATACGCACCCGTTAGCCGGCGTGGAGACGGTCGAGCAGGTGGAGGCCTATACCTGGCCTTCGCCCGACTGGTTCGACTTTTCCCACTTGCGCGCCGAGTGCGAGGCATGGCCTGAATACGCCCTGATCGGCGGGCCGTGGGCGGTAGTCTTCACCGACGCAACCGAACTGGTGGGCATGAGCGAGTTCTTTATCAAGATGATCACCCACCCGGACGTGATGAAAGCCGTGATCCGCAAGGTGAGCGACTTCTACTACGAGATGGCCGTGCGCTTCTTCGAGGCTTGCGGCGACCTGCTCGACATCTTCTTCTTCGGCGATGACCTAGGCACGCAGCGCAGCCTCTTCATCTCGCCCGAAATGTGGGACGAGTTCCTGCGCCCCGACTTTGTGCGCTTTGTCGAGTTGGGGCGACAGGCCGGCCTCAAGACGATGTTCCATTCCTGCGGCGCGGTGTCCGGGCTGATGGGTCGCTGGACCGACCTGGGCCTCGACGCGCTTAACCCCATCCAGCGCCAGGCGCGGGGCATGGACTTGGCGGAACTCAAGCGGCTCTACGGCGACCGGCTGACCTTCCACGGGGCGATCGACCACCAACAGGCGCTTTCGTTCGGCACAGTAGACGACGTGATCCGCGAGGTGCACACGGTGATCGACGTGCTGGCCCCGGGCGGCAGCTACTGCCTGGCCGCCAGCCATGACCTGCTGCTGGCCGAGATGCCGCCCGAAAACATCATCGCTATGTACGACGAGGGCTTCGCCTACGGGCGGTATCACGCGTAGGGGTGTAAAGGATTGCCGGAGGCGCGCGCTTGGCAGCGCTGTTGACACCCTGTCTGCGCCGGGTATAATAACCGGGCGATCATGCAAAAAAACCGTCAGATGAGCGCCGCTCAAGCGAATGGAAACGGTCCGGAAACACGCCGCCGGCTCATAATGTACGGACGTTGGCTGTTGATTCCGGTCGCGGCGCTGGTCATCGGGGCGGGCTGGCGTTTGGCGCCCGATGTACTGCGGCTGCTGCAAGACCCGGAACTGCTGGAGGAGGCGATTGAGCGCATCGGCTGGCTTGGCCCGCTGGCATTGGTCGGGCTGAATGCGCTGCAGATCGTCGTAGCGCCCATTCCGGGTTACGTAGTCCCGATTGCCGCCGGGTTTCTGTATGGACCGGTGATGGGTTCGTTGTGGGGTTCGCTTGGTCTGCTGCTCGGCGCGACCATCGCCTTTTGGCTGGCGCGGCGTTATGGCCGCCCTGTGGCGGAAAAACTGGCGGGTAAGGCGCGCCTGGACAGGTGGGAAACCGTCACCCACAGCACCAGCACGCCCGTTTGGTTCATTCTTCTGCTCGGCCCGACAGGGGATATTCCCTACTTCTTGGCCGGCCTATCTCGTGTAGGCTTTCTCAAGATTATCGTGATCACCGCGATCCTGCGCATTCCCAGCATTATCGTGGCGGCCTCGGCGGGTGCAGGCGTGATGTTGTTTTCGGTGTGGCAATTGGTTGCCATTGTAGCCGGTCTTGCGGGGATTGTGGTTGTATTTTTGCGCTACCAGCGGCCGATTATGCTTTGGTTCGAGGGCCGCGTGCGACGGGAATTGAAAGAGGAATTGGGTCAGGACACGCGATGACAGAAGCGCAACCATCTCTGGCGGAACAGATCGATAGCGACCTCAAACAGGCGATGCGCGAGCGGGACGACGTTGCCAAGCTCACGTTGCGCAGCGTCAAGACTGCGCTCACCGAAGCGGCCAAGTCCGGCCAACAGCACGCACTGAGCGAGGAAGAAGTACTGGCCGTCATCCGGCGCGAGGCCAAGCAGCGGCGCGAGACGGCGCAGGAGTATGAGCGCTTGGGCGCTCAGGCGCAGGCTGCCGACGAACTCGCCGAGTTGGCCGTACTCGAGCGTTATCTGCCGCGACAGTTGACTGCGGTGGAGATCGAGGAGATCGTCCGCAGCGTCATCGCAGAAACCGGCGCCTCTACGCCGCGTGACATGGGGCGCGTGATGTCTGCGGCCATGGAGCGGGTCAAAGGCGCCGCCGATGGCAAGGTCGTCAATCAGATTGCGCGCCGTCATTTAGGCGCCTGATCGAACTGTCGCCCCTGCCGAAGAAGGATACATGATTCCGCACGCCAACGGTCAGATTTTGAAGCAGGCCTGGGTTAACAAGGCCGTCATTGGCGCGCTTGCCGGCGGTATCGGCGTTCTCATCGTCGGGCTGCTCTCTTGGCAGTTGCCGTATGGCAGCCAGTTTCAGCTCGAGGAGGGCGAGGTGGCTCCCCACGATGTCGTCGCCCCTCGCCAGATCGCCTACGAAAGCCAGGTGTTGACCGAACGCGCCCGCGAACGGGCTGCGCAGAACGTGGTCGATCAATATGACAACCCCGATGCACGCGTGCGCCGCCAGCAGGTGGACCGGGCGCGCGAGGTGTTGGAGTTCATGCAGATCGTCCGCAATGATGAATTCGCCACATCCGAACTCAAAACCGACTATTTGTTGGCGATCACGGACCTGGCGCTGACGCCCGAACTGGTGCTGCAGATACTCACCCTCTCCGCCGACGAGTGGAACGCGGTGGTCGAGGAAGTTCCTGTCGCCTTGGACCGGGCAATGCGCGAGGAGATTCGCGAGAACACGCTCAGCCTGGTGCGTCGTCGCGTCCCGGCGATGATCAGCGCCTCGCTCGACGAAGAGGCGGCTGTGGTCGTCGCCGAATTGGTGAGGGGCATGATGCGCCCCAACAGCTTGTTCAACCAGACGCGCACCGAGGAACTGCGCGAGAAGGCGCGCAGCGACGTTCCCATCCAGATGGTCACGCTGGAGCGCAATGAGGTGATCGTGCGCGCCGGCGACATCGCCACCGCCGATCATGTGGAGGCGCTGACACAGATCGGCCTGATTCAGGCCGACTGGAGTTGGTGGGTTTTGGCACGCGCTGCGCTGTTCACCCTGGCGCTGCTGGCCGCGGTCGGCGGCGCTCTGCAGCGTATGCGGCCCGAGATCACAAGCAGCGTGCGAGAGTTCGGCTTGTTGACGGTGATGGTCGTCATCTGGCTGATGGCGGCTAAGTTTATGCTGGTTCCGCACGATTGGCTGCCCTACCTCTACCCGCTGGCCGCGCTGGGCATGTTGGCGGCCGTCTTGCTGGATTTCCGCGTGTCGTTGATCGTCACGGTCGGGATTGGCCTGGTCGCCTATTACCTCAACCGGAACAACCTGCCGCTGCTCCCCTATCTGGCCGTAGGCAGCGTGCTTGGCGCGCTGATATTGGGGCGCGCGGAGCGGTTGATGGCCTTTTTGTGGGCGGGCGTCGCCGTGGCCGCCAGCAACCTGATCGTCATCGCTGCGTTTCGCGCGCCTTTCGCCGACATGGCGCCCGACAGGCTGCTCCAGTTGCATCTGATTGCGCTGCTCAACGGCGGGCTTTCCGCCAGCATCGCCATGATCGGCTACCTGATCCTGGGCAACGTCTTCGGCATTACCACCAGCTTGCACCTGACTGAACTTAGCCGGCCTACCCACCCGCTATTGCGCCACCTCTTGCTGAAGGCATCCGGCACATATCACCATACCATCGTCGTCAGCAATATGGCCGAACGCGCCGCCGCCGCCATCGGCGCGGACGCCTTTTTGGCGCGCGTCGGCGCCTACTATCACGACATCGGCAAGACGGTGCGCCCCTATTTCTTCACGGAAAACATCACGGACGGCAGCTCGCCGCACGACAAGCTGGACCCCTTGACCAGCGCGCAGATCATCATCAGCCATGTGACCGACGGCCTGGACCTGGCCCGCAAATACCGCCTGCCGGCGCGTATCCAGGACCTGATCAGCGAGCATCACGGACGTTCTCTGGTCAAATACTTCTACATCCAGGCCCAGCAGCAGGCCGGCCCCGGAGAGACAGTCAACGAAGAGGATTTCCGCTATCCCGGCCCAAGCCCGCGCAGCAAGGAGACGGCTATCCTGCTGCTGGCCGATACCTGCGAGGCGGCCATCCGCGCCATGCGGCCGGCGACGCGCGAGGAGTTGGAAGCGCTCGTCAACCGCCTCATCGACGAGCGGGTGGCGGAAGGGGAATTGAACGACTGCAACCTCACCTTCCGCGAGTTGCAGACGATTAAGGAGGTGTTCCTGCACATCTTGCAGGGCGTCCATCACCCGCGCATCCAGTATCCGGAGCCTGCGGCCCGGTCGCAACAGGCCGCGGCACAACCGATGGCGCGGAATGGTGAAGCCGAGAAGCCGGGTTCCGGTGAATCCGCCGGCAAAGAACAGCGCGTGCCCATCCCCGGCAGCATGGAAGAGCCTGCCGGCATATAAGCGGGCCGGCGCTTTGTGTTGTCGATACCCTTATCTGTAGCCATGAGTGTTGCGGATTCCGGCCAACCATACGATATCGAAGTTCAGGCGGACGAAGCCTATGCCGCCGCGGTCGACGCCGGCGATCTGATGCGGGCGGCGGCGCAGACGCTGCGTTTGGCCGGGCGTCTTTCCGGCGGGCTGACCATCGTCATCACCGGCGACGAGGAAGTGCGCGACTTGAACCGGACCTACCGCCAGATCGACGCGCCCACCGACGTGCTCAGTTTTTCGGAGCAGGAAAGCGCGGGCGAGGACGGTCCGGCGTTGGCGCTGCCGCCCGAATTGGCCGAGGAGATGGGCGCGTACCTGGGCGATATCGTCATCGCCTACCCCTACACAGAACGCCAGGCGGCGGCTTTCGCCAACCCGCTGCGCTCGGAACTCCGCCTGCTCGTGATCCACGGCACGCTGCATCTGCTCGGCTATGATCACGATACGCCGGAGGCGGAAGCGCGCATGTGGGCGGCGCAAGATGCGGCGTTGGCCAGTCTGGGCGAGCCGCGCCAATCCCCGCGCACCTATGACGCCTGAGCCGCACGATGAGGCCGGCCCACGGCCGGCCCGCCCCGCCGGTTATCTGGCCGGCCGTTGGTTCAGCCTGAAAGCGGCCGCGGCGGGCTTGCGCTACACTTTCCGCACCCAACCCAACGCCCGCATCGAGTTGGTTGCGCTGGCGTTAGTCGGCGCGCTGGGTTGGTGGCTGGGGATCACACGCGTGGAGTGGGCCGTTATCGGACTGATCAGCGCGGTCATTCTGGCGCTGGAAGCCGTCAATACAGCGCTGGAAGCCCTCGTCGACTTGATTTCGCCCCAATATCATTTTCAGGCGAAGCGCGCCAAAGACGCTGCCGCCGGGGCGATGCTCTTGGCCGTATTTGGCAGTTTGTGGGTGGCGCTGTTTTTGCTTGGTCCCCGTCTTTGGGAGCGGCTCTTTTGACGCGGGCTAGACAGGCGTGCAGACACGGAAACTCAGATAAAAAAGGGAGGCGGCGCAAGCCGCCTCCCTTGATCTGCATGGTTTTCCTGCACCGGAACCGTCCGGCTCAAGACATTATGGCAGATCGATCTTGAGGCTGACGTTGGAAGCCATCACCGCAGGCAGCAACATCTCTATCTGCTGGATCAGCCCATCGGGGACGATACCCTCGAGCAAGCCGGACTGCATGGCCAGGTCGAGCACATTGTTGATGCGGCCTTCTTTCCACGAAATGTAAGGGAGTTGCTTGCCGTTGATCGAGATGAAGAAGCCATTGGCATTGGTATCGAGCGAGATCTCATCGACTCCGCTCATGCCCTGCAGGGCAGCCCCGAACTGATCGAGGGCTCCGCCCAAGGCAGGGGCCAGCCCCGCCCACACATCCTGACTGATGCCGCCAACTTCCCAGCTGCCGTCAGGCGCGTAGGCTACGACCAATTGGAAGGTGGGCGGCATTTGGACGGCGTCGAGAAATTCTCTCTGGGCGGCCATCGCCCGCTGGGCTGCTGAGTCATCCGGGTCGACATAGGGCAATACGGCTTCGCCTTCCGCCACCGGCATGCGCAGGATGACGCCCAGCCCCACATTGGTGATCAGGGGCAGCAGCTTGTCCAACAGCGCAATCGGCGCGCCGCCGAGGTCGCCCAGCACCTCTGATGTGGTCACCAGGGTTTGTCCATCCCAGGCCAGGGTTGGGATCGGCTTGCCGTTGACCAGGATCAGCAGGCCTTCATCCGTGTTGTCGATCTGGATGTGCTGGATGTTGACGGCGGCCATTTGTTGTACCAAGTCGGGCGGAATGCTCAGGGTCGAGAGGTCCTGGCCCGCCATCGCACCCAACTCGGCGAACGACATGCCGCCGACAGATAGGGAGCCGTCATTCTGTACGTCGATCACCAGCGCCGGCAGATCGACCACGACTTCTGCTTCACCAGCCCTCGACGCCGCGGCTCCGCCGGTTGCTCGCGGGGCGCAGGCTGTCAACGCCAGAAGCCCCACCAGCAATACGGACAAGAGAACAGTCAATCGACCACGTTGCATAAGCATGTCTCCTCTTCTTCGCATATTTGGTTTTTCCTCCGTTGCTCTTCCACCCGTTGCGCAAGAAAGACAATTAGGTGAGGGTGTGAGGGGTATAAGCGCTCGCAGCCAATGCGACGCCACATCGGTATTGTAGCATAAATCCCAGAGGCGTACAATCGTCTTTCGCTTTGCGTTTTCCCGCCGAAATCTGTGCCGTTCGGCCAAGGCTGCGCCGGATTGCACGGCGATCGTCTGTCGAAAGTAGGGCAATGAACCTTGACGAAACCCGCCCCTGACGCTAAGATTAGGCTTACGTTGCTTGCCTATGAGCTGCGCCCGCACGATACATTGCGAGCTTCGGCGGGGGGGGCGCGACCGCGCAGTCGCGTATGCGGCGGAGGGGATGCTGCGAAGGTCGTGTGTGGCGCGGCAGGCGTATGTATCTTTCACCCTTGTAGGGAAACTCGTCTGAGGAAGGAGTGTCATGAGCGTTCACCAAGAGTCCCTGGACATGGCAAAGCCAATGGAGCGCGCCCAAGATCCGCCCGAGTTGGAATACAACACATACCGGCATGATTCGTTGTCCATGTTTGGGGCGGCCATTGGCGGGGCGGTGTTGGGTATGCTGCTCACGCTGCTCATTCTGGCTATCATCAACGGCGGTACGCTGAGCTTTTCCGGAGGGGAAAGGCTGGCGTTGATGGAGGCCAGCATGGCGCGCATTGACGAAAACGTGGGCGCAGTGGCGCACAATGTCGAGGTGGTGGCCCAGCAGGCCAAAGACTTGCAGGCCCAATTGCTGGGCGTGGAGTCGTCGTTGCATCAGGCGATTGACACCAACAGCGCCGATGTGGCTGTTTTGCAGAATTCGGTCAGCGCTCTGGAAGGGGCCAACAGTCAATTCGTGGCCTTCTTGGTGGCGTTGAATGAGGCGTTGGATAACGTATCCGAGCTGACGGCTGCAGCGTCGGCGTCCGGCGAGTAGACGCCAAGCGATCTGTCGTTTGTGCAGTCCCTGAGTAAAATCAAAAAGGGGGGCAGGCTCCATAGCGGAGTCTGCCTCCCTTTTTTGATTTCGCATTCATAAAGGGCCGGCCGGCATAGCGGTTTGGTCGCTAAGTATCTGTCAACCTGAAGCGAGCGTTAACGAACTGAAAAATCTCGTCGTACCAGAGGTCGGGATGCTTCGCTTGGAACCCTCTGGATGCAGCATGACAGTGCGCGTATTGGGCGATCAACCTTAGGGCGCGTCCGGCCCTGCTTCTTCCGCCTGCTCCGTCTCCTCTTCCATCTCCTCCGCTTCCCAATCGTCGTCGTCGGCTTCTTCGGCTTCTAGATCGGCGCGTGCGGCGTAGAAGATCAGCAGCACAGAGCCATATCGGCGGCGGTCGTACTCCTGCAGGTAGGCAAGCTCGACCGGCGCGTCTTCACGCGGGTGGATTTGTGCGATCACGGTGGCGAAGGGGGCAAGCAGGCGCGGGGAGTTGTCGACCAATTGCAGCGCTTTGCGCCACAGATCTTGATATTGCGGCGGCGCGATATAAACGAGGTCAAACGGCTCGCCGCGATATTCGTGCAGGAAGGCGAAGCTGTCCGCCTGTTCGACGCGCGCCAGGTCGCGCAGGCGGCAATGGCGCAGGTTGGCGTCGATGGTGGCGACGGCGCGGCGGTTGCGGTCGAGGAATAGGGCGAAGGCGCCGCCGCGGCTGAGGGCTTCGATGCCGACCGCGCCGGTGCCGGCGAATAGGTCGAGCACGCGCGCGCCGATCACCCAGTCGCCCAGAATGCTGAAGAGCGCTTCCTTGGCCCGGTCGGTGATGGGGCGAGTCGAGTCGCCTGGCACCATCTGGAGTTTGTGGCCTTTGGCCTTTCCTGTGATTACGCGCATCGTCGCCTCCGCAAAAGGTCGCTCACTGCACGACCACATCCCACGTATGGTTATCGAGGATGCGGAAGTAGCGGATGGTAGCGTCCTCGAAGCAGGCGAGGAGTCGGCCTCCGGCGAAGCGCTGTAGGACGGAGTGCTGGCACAGCCGCTCCTCTTTGGGCACAGTCCCCATGATTTCCTGCAACTGCGGGTCGCTGCACCAGAGCTTGCCGAAGCCGCGGCGGGGCAGCGGCGGAGAATCGGGTTCTCCGCCCAGCGGGTTGCAGGGGTAGGTCGGCTCAGATTCCTCCCAAGTGTCCGCGTAGCTCTGCCAACGGCCATCGGGGAAGAGGATGTAAATCAGATCCTCGTGGCTGAACCAGAGCATGAAGCGGTCGAACTCTGGGCCTTCGCCGAATTCGTTGATAGCAATCGGGTCGAGGAGCGCCGCCTCGGTCGGGCAGCCCAGCAGGTCCTCGAGGTTCGGATAGCCGGCCAGGTCGATGTGCGACTCGATTTCGCAGCCGATGCCCGGCTCGACTTCGAGCGGGACGAAGACTGCGGTAGAACCGTTGGCGGCTACCGTGACGGTGACAGCCGCGGTTGGCTGCACAGCGTCCGGCTCAGACGCGGGCTGCGCCTCGGTAGCGCCGGGGACGGGCAGCGGCGACTCCGCCGGCTGCGTGACGGCTGCGACCTCTGCGGCAGGAGAAGGCGTAGGCGTGGGCGGCTCTTCTTTGTCGGCGCCGCAAGCCGCTATTGCCGGCAGCATCCCGAACAGCAAGACGCACGCCAGTAAGCGCTGCGCCCAGCGCCAAGGGAGACAGGCGAACCTGAGCCGCAGGATCGATTGTTCGTTCATTTCGTGCCATTCCATTCGTGTCCGGAGCCGATTCATGGGCCGGCCTCCGGTTCCCAAGACACTACAACGGGTCCTAATTCGATGGCGTAGTCGCGCGGGCCGGCGCTGACCGGGAGTCGTTGGCCGCTGATCGGATCGTAGAGGCCGACGGCTATGGTATAGCTGCCGATCGGCAGGTCCGGCGGCAACCACAGGCCATAGCGGTCGATGATTTCTTCGCCCGCCTGCCATGTGCTGGTAGGACGCATCCACTGCACCGGCTGGCCATCGCGTTGGGCGAGTTTCTCGTTGTTTGCATTGAGCAGGTGGACAAACACATGATAGTTGTAGTCGACCGGGTGCAGGCTTTCCCAGCGCAGGGCCAAGAGCAGTTCGTCTCCGGGCCGGGTATGCGGCGTCAGTGCATACCCTTCCAGCTTGATCCAGCCATTGGCCTCGGTAATCCCTTCGTCTACGCGCGCCGGGTCTCCGAAGACGGTGCCCAGCCCGGTTTCGACCAGGGAGTGGGCGCTATCGACCGCATAGAGGGAGAGCCGTTCCCCATCCGGCTCGGACATGCGTGTATCGAGCAGCAGAAAATCCTCGCCGCGCAGGGCGCGCTCCCACGCCGATTCCTCCGGCAAGGCGCTGCCCGGTAAAACCCATAGCCGCACGGCGTTGCCGCGCAGGCGCGTCATCCATCCATCGTCCGCGTCGTCCAGTTCGCTCCGCGGGGCGAAGCCGTAGACGGGCAGCCGGCCGTGGTAGACGTTGGCAAACTCCTGCGCGCGGGCAGGCGTGAGGTTGATGATCGCATCGCTGCGGCGTTCTTGCTGTTCGATGCGTCGCGCCGCCTGGCGCACTTCGCTGCTGGTGAGCGTGGTCAAGTAGAAACTGAGCAGAACCAGCGTGACGACGGCAAGGGTGACGCCGTACAGCCCCTCTCGCGAACGCACGATGTAGCCCACCGGCTCACTCTGAGTTGTGCGGCGATAGAGCGCAATCATAAATAGGCCGAGCGTGAGCAGCAGAAGCAGCGGCGCCCACCAGCCGTTATCCGCCCAGCGCAAGGCGCGATACCAGGCCAGATGGATGTTATCCGCCGTAAGGAACTGCCATTGCAGAACCAGCGGCGAGTAGCCGATGCGGACGAAGGTTTCGGGCGCAAAGAGCGGCTGTACGTTGGCGTCGAGCCAATCTTGGACAAGCCCGAAGGGAACCAGCATGCCCAGCCACTGCACGCCGGCCGAGACCAGCAGCAGCAGCATAATGGCCAGCCGCCCCGCGATTCCGGCCTTGCCGCGCACCAGCCAAGCGTCTAGGGCAGGGCCGGCGAGCATCGCGAGGAACGGGACGATCGGCACAAGAAAGCGCGGGCCCCAACTATAGCCGCCATGCCACATGTACCACTTGCCGTAGACCAGCACATAGATCGCGCTCAGGGCGAGCGAGAAGATGAAGACCAGTCGCTCGCGCCGCCAGAACCAGACCGCGCCGAAGACGGCGAGCAGCAAAGCCGGGCTGTACCAGATCAGGCCGCGCGCAGGCCCTGCCAACAGGCCGCTGATGCCGAACAGCCACACGGCGTTGAAGCGCTCGGTCTCCACGTAGCCGCTGTCCCACATGCTGCCGTAGCGCGCCCAGTTCCACCACAGGGAAACGAGGCCGGCCACGACAACAGGGACGAGGAAGCTGACAAAAGGACGCCAATGGCGGCGCAGCATCAGCCGCAGCACGATGGCGAGCGATAAGCGGCGGCGGCCTGCCAGCCCCACGCCATAGGCGACGGCGACGGCTAGGGCCACGATGTAGAGCGGCAAGGTGATCAGGTTGACGACGCGGGTCAGGTAGGCAATGCCCCAGGCGATGCCGCCGGCGAGCAGGTAGCGCTTGCGCCGCGTCTGCGAATAGCTGAGCAGGCCATAGAAGGCGCCGAACAGCCCCAGGGCGCAGACGGGGTCGCTGAACATCGTCTGCGAATAAGGCCAGGCCAGGGTGGCAAGGCCAAAGGTGAGCGCGGTGATGAGCGCAGTGCGCCGCGACCACTCTAGGCGCAAGCCGGCGCGATAGAGCAGCGCGCCTGTGAGCGCGGTCAGGATCGGGTTGACGAGCAGCGCGGCGTGCGCTAGACCGATGGCCGGCCAAAGACGGGCCAGCCAAACCAGCGGCAGCGCCAACAACGCCATGCCCAGCCCCTTGCGGCTGTAGAGGTCGCCGTCGGGGCCTAGATTGCCCTGTTGGCTGCCCATCCACAGCAGTTGGTTGCTGTCGATGGCCCCGCGCCGCGCCATGCTTTCGGCGGTGGCGAAGACCGCCAACCCGTCGCTGCTTTGGATGATGCCCGTGTAGGCGATCAAATAAAAGACCAGCAGCAGGCAAAAAACCAGGAAGGCGATGCTGCGGTCTCTGGGTTCAAAATCGCGTCGGGAAGGCTGTGTGTACACGGGTGATGTCTGAGTCCGGTGTCCTCAGGAATTGAGCCAAATGGGTATCGATTAGTCGCCCTCCACTTGGAGAGGGAACGACAGATGGTCGTTTGTTGTTCCGTCCGGCAGCAACATGGGCGAGCGCCTTCCCTCCGTGTCGTACAGGCCGACCAACAGCCGGTACGCGCCGGGCTGGGCTGCGGCGGGAATCTCCAGCCGGTACGGGTCACGGATCAGGGCGCCGGGCTGCCAGGTCGTCGTGGGGGCCAAGCCCTCGACCGGCACGTTGTCCTGTTGGGCCACAAGGCTGCCCGCGCCGTCGATCGCCTGGGTGAAGACGGTATAGTCGTCCTGCACCGGCGCATCGCTCTGCCAGTATAGCACCACGTAGAGCGGCGCGCCCACTTTGGCAGGCGTCGACGCGAGATGCAGCAGGCGAATCGGCCCGCCGTCCACCTGCGCCTGGGCCACAGGCGACGCATCCGCCAGGCGCAGGCCGCGATAGAGGGTGCAGGCGCCGAATGTCCGTTCCTCGATCAGGCGCACGTCCGGCCGGGCAAAGAACCGCGTGCGTGCGGCCAGGGGGCTGGTCCCCGAAGGCGGCGCATCGCTGCGCTCGATCCACCAGAATTCCCCGGCGGGCAGGTCTTGCAGCCGCTCCAGCACGATCTCCTCCGGTGGGCGGTCCTGCGCGTTGTAGCCGTCCAGCACGCGGATGTCGTAGTCGCCGCGCAGCCAGGGATAGAAGTCGCGCCATACCTCATTTTGTTGGGTGAGGATGGCGTCGCCGGGCAGGGGGGCTTGCTCGCGCAGATAGGCGACGGCCTCCTGGCAGGGGTGTTCGGTCAGGCGTCTATCCTGATAGGCCTGGGCGGCACGCGGCAGCCCCAGGGGAACCAGCAGCAAGCTGACCAGCATGACGGCCCAGGTCAGGCCTGCGGCGGCGCGACGCATGCGCCCGGCTGTCATGGTCGCGGGCCATATCTGGCCGAGGAACTCGACCGCCAGCAGCGCCAGCAGGACGGTGCGGACCAGGACGGTCGCCGCCATGATCCAATGTTCGTCGGGCAGCAGAATCAGAAAGACATTGGCCTCGACGAAGTTGACGAAGCTGAGCAGCAGGGCGAGTAGCGCCCCGCGCAGGGTGGGCAGAAGCAGGGCAATGAAGGCCAACACCCACAGCAGGTACTGCGGACTCCAGCCCTTGCTGTACAGAAAGAGCAGGATCACGCTCACGCCCGCAAAGACGACCGGCGTGCGCACGGGCCGCCAGTCGTAGGGCCGCGTGTACAGCCACAGATACAGCGTCGCAAACGCCAGCCCGATCCAGGCCCACGGCAGGCGCGACTCCCACAGCGGGCCTGCCAGCCCGTCGAGGTTGCGCATGTCCAGGGGAACCAGCCCGTAGCCGTAGAAGGAATCGAACAAGGCCCAAATGCTTTGCCAGGGGGGGCGGATGCTCTGCACGCGGAAGCTGCTGAAGGCCAGGGCCGGGTTGGCGCGCACGAACGGGTAGCCCACGGCGATCACCGTGGCGGCGAAGAGCGCGACATAGGCCGTCGCTTTGCCCAGGTTGCCCGGCGAGCGGCGGTTGAACCACTCGTCGCACGCCGCTCGCCAGTCGAGGCGTGCGCCCAGCCGGCGCACGGCAATCGGCAGCAGCAGGATGGGCGTCAGCTTGGTGAGGAAGCCGAGGCCGGCTGCCAGCGCGCTGCCGGCCCAGCCCCAGCGTCGCTCGACTAGCAGCAGGTCCAGCCCCAGCAGCATGAAGAAGAGCGGCAGCGGCTCGAACCAGCCGATCAGCGTATAGACCGGCACGAAGAGCAGGGTATAGAACAGGGCCGGGATCAGGCCAGGGTGGAGAGAGGCGGCGAGTTCGGCGGGCCAAGCGGCGTACGCGACGTCGGCTTGTTGTCGTCGCTGGCCGCGACGCATGGCGATCTGCGCGGGCGCGCGCTCCGCGCCTAGCTTGTTGCCCAGCCGGTAGATGAGGACGAAATTGCCGCACTCGAAGATGAGCAGGGCCGCCCCAAACAGGACGTGGAAAAACAGGCGCGGCTCGATCCAGGCCGGGATGCGGCTCGACCATTCGAAGATGGGCAGCATCAACGCCGGGAAGAGCGGCGGGTAGGCCGTCCACAGGTTGTCGTAGGCGGCGTAGCCCATCGGCACGAGCTGGCCCCAGGTGTAGTAGAAGTCGTAATCGGAGAAGTCGGCGATGAAGCCGCCCGGACGAAAGAGCAGGATCGCCAGCAGACGGAAGCCGGCAAAGAGCAGCAGCAGCAGCGCAAAGGCATAGTGACGGCGGTAAAGGGCGCGCAGACTGGCGATCATGACCCGCCCCCTCGTTGCGCGAGGTCGCTTGCCGGCTCTGTGGACGGCTGCGGCGCTAGCAGGCTGCCGAAACCGGCGGCAAAGGTGACCGCTCCGCTGAAGAGAAGAAAGCTCCAGTATGTGATGGCGCGCGTCACCAGGACGGCCGCGGCCACGCTGAATGGAGCCGCTGCCAGCAGGGCGAGCAGCGCCGCGTAGACCGCTTCCACCTGGCCCATGCCGCCCGGCGTCAGGGGCACGGCGGCGAAGATGTCGACGGTGAGGGCCACGAAGCCCGCCTCGGCAAAGGGCAGACGCGCACCCAGCCCGGCGATGACCAGCCACAGCACCGCGGCGTCACACAGCCAGATGTAGAGGCTGGCGACGACGACAAGCGGCCCGGTCCCCGGACGGCGCGGCAGCGTGTGCAGCCCGGCGATCAACTGGCGAGCGAAGTCCAGTCCGGCGTGCCATAGCCGGTGTCCGCTCCAGCGCTTGAGCCGGTCGATCAGCGCCGGCACAAGCAGCAGCGCCAGCGCGAAGAGGGCGAGGATGCCCAACGTGACGAGATAGGTCATCAGCAGCCAGCGCGGCAGGCGCGCACCCAGCGCCGCATAGCCGAAGCCCGCGCTGAGGACGAGGATGGCGCTGATGTCGAGGGCGCGCTCCAGGAGAATGACGCCGAGGCTGTCAGCCACCGGTACGCTGGGCCGTTGCGCGGAGGAGGGCAGGCGCAGGACCGCTACGCGAAAGGCGTCGCCCAGGCGTGCGGGCAGCAGCGCGCTGACAAACCAGCCGCCAAGCAGGACGGAGGCGGCGTAGCGGTAGCTCAGACGGTGGCCGGACACAGCCAGCAGCCGTTGCCAGCGATAGCCGCGCACGGCAAAGCCGCTGTAATGAACGACGAGGGCCAGCCCGATCAGCCGCGGGTCCGCACGCTTGACGGCCTGCCACGCGGCCCCGGCGTCGCCCAGGGCGAGCAGCAGCGCCACCGTCAGCACGGCCAACACGCCAAGCCAGATCAGCCGGCTGCGCTGCAGGCGGATGGCGGGCAATGCACGTTCGGAGGCGGGCAGACCGTTTGACATGCGAACTCGGTGACTCTTACCCTATCTTCAAGGAACAGACGGCGTTGCGCCAAGTGGCGGACGCGCAACTGTTTGTCATTCTAAAGCGAGCGTTAGCGAGCTGAAGAATCTCGGTGCACCAGAGGCGCGGATGTTTCGCTTCTAGGCAACTGACGCCGCGAATAAGGTCAAGATGCTTCGCTCTGCTCAGCATGACAGGTGCGCGAAGAGGAGGGCTGTGGTCAGTTACTTGCCTTTCTTGGGACGTAAATCTTGGATTACTCAACATAGCAAGAGGCGCGATGTGCAGCTTGAGCTCAACCAACGGGCCGGCCGTACAGACACATGTCGCGGCCATACAGCCGGAACGTGCGGCGCTCGCTAAAGCCGTGCCGGGCATAGAAGCGGCGCGCGCCCTCGTTGTGTGCGTCGACCGTCACGTCCAACTGGGCGATGCCCCGCGTCGCGCACTCGGCCAGCAGCGCATCCAACAGCAGGGCGCCGATGCCCTGCCCGCGCAGGCGCGGCTCGACCATGATCGAGAGCAACTCCGCGCTATTGCGCTCGGCGACGTGCGCCGCGCCCGGCTCGCGCGCCAGCAGCGGGTAGATCAACGTCTGCGCGCTGCGCACGATCAGGCCGGGCGCGCGCATGTAGCGGGCCAGCAGCGGCGGCAGCAGCTTGCCGGCATGGCGTGCGCCTAGTTCCAAAAAAAGCCCGCCGGCGCCGGTCGTGGCGCTGACGAAGCCCAACACGGCCTCGCCGCCCTCTCCCGCAGCCGGCAGCGCGGCGAAGCCGAAGCCGCGGCGCGACTGCGGGAGTAGGGCGTAGATGGCGGTAAGCACGTCCGCGCCCAGGCTGGTGAGGAACGTGCCGGGCTGCCCGGCGATGTGCAGGCGGGCGGCGGCGGCGGCATGTTCCGGGGCCAGCGGGACGATGCGGATGTCTGCGAGCTTGCCGGCGGGCATGGCGCGCCTAGTCGCGCTTGAAGTCCGAGAAGTCGGGCGTTTCGTATTCGCTTACGCCCTTGCCCTCGATCTTGAGCATGGCCGCTACCTTGAGCGGCAGGCCGAAGAGGCGGATGAAGCCTTCGGCATCGGCCTGATTATACACGTCATCGGCGTCGAAGGTTACGTAGTCCTCGCGGTAGAGGCTGTATGCGCTCTTGCGACCGGCCAGGATCACGTTGCCCTTGTAGAGCTTGAGGCGCACGCTGCCGGTGAGGTTCTGCTCGGTGTGCTGCACAAATGCGTCCAGCGCGTCGCGCAGCGGCGTGAACCACTGGCCGTTGTAGACAAGTTCGGCGTAGCGCAGCCCGACCATCTGCTTGAAATGCAGCGTCTCGCGATCCAGGCAAAGCTGCTCCAGGCCGGCGTGGGCTTTGTACAGGATCGTGCCGCCGGGCGTTTCGTAGACGCCGCGGCTCTTCATGCCCACCAGCCGGTTCTCTACGATGTCGACGCGGCCGATGCCATGCTTTACGCCTAGATCATTCAGTTCGTCGAGCAGGCCGACCGGGCCGCGGGCGACGCCGTTGATGCGTTCCGGGACGCCGTGGCGGAAGTAGATCTCCACGTACTCCGGCTCGTCGGGGGCCTTCTCCGGCGAAGTGGTCCATTCGAACATATCGTCCGGCGGCTCGTTCCACGGGTCTTCCAGCGGGCCGCCCTCGTTGCTCAAATGCCAGAGGTTGCGGTCCTGGCTGTAGATGCGGTCTTCGCGCGCCTTGACGGGCACGTTGTACTCTGCGGCATATTCCAGAGCGTCTTTGCGCCCGCGGATATTCCATTCGCGCCACGGCGCGATGATGCGCAGCCGCGGGTTGAGCGCCATCACGGTCAGTTCGAAGCGCACCTGGTCGTTGCCCTTGCCGGTGGCGCCGTGTGCGACCGCGTCCGCGCCTTCCAGTTCCGCCACTTCCACCAGGCGCTTGGCGATCAGCGGCCGCGCCATCGAGGTGCCCAGCAGGTAGTCGCGCTCATACAGGGCGCCGGCCTGCATGGTGGGGAAGACGAAATCGGTCAGGAACTCCGCACGCAGATCTTCGACATAGACTTTGGACGCGCCTGAGGCGAGGGCTTTCTCCTCCAGGCCGGTCAGTTCGTCCGTCTGGCCGAGGTTGGCGCAGAAGCAGATAACTTCGCAGCCGTAGTTGTTGCGCAGCCACGGCACGATGATGCTGGTGTCCAGGCCGCCCGAATAGGCGAGGACGCATTTGTTGACGCGGGGTTTGTTCTCCATGATTGTCTCCTATAGAGATACGACTGTCTGACTATTGCATGAAATAAGCGTCTCAACAAAAAACGCCACCCGCTGGACGGTGTGGCGTTTCGGAAGCAGTGACTCCGGTCGTTATGCCCCGGACACGAACGTTGCGAGACCAGTCGCGCTGAACTGAGCGAGTCTTGTGAGGACTAGGCCAGGCCGCGGGACCAGCGTATGCTTCCC
>CAYXRG010000033.1:0-43925 GCA_964467575.1 uncultured Caldilineaceae bacterium
GCTGTAGATCCGGCGTAGACCATTTACCCGAATTGATTTATACTATGCTATAGGAATCCATACCTTCATTTACCCGACAGGAGTGCAGAACCAATGCTTCCGTTGACTGCAATCACCGCTACACAGACAGACAGAAATCCGTGGATGACGTCGATCTATGCCGGCGTCGTCACCGCGATTGCGGCCACTGCCACCGCTCTTCTCTTCCAAGCCGAGATTCCCGTGCTATACATCCTCGCCTTCCTGCTGATCGGCGTGGGGCCGGTGCTGGGCTATGATCTGGCAATGGGGCAGCTCGGCCGCGACTGGAAACCGCTGATTGGCGGCCTCCTGAGCTTCATCCTACTGATCCTAGGCTGGATTCTTTGGCCGATTCTGGTCGGCGCTATGAGCAAGCAGCAGTCTATCGGCAAGCTCTTTGTGGCAAGCATCGTCGGCATCGTACTCGGCGTCACCGCGCTGCTGCTCGTCGGCACGGCGATGGGCCAAAATCCAAGTTGGATCGGTTTCGGCTTCGTGCTGCTGTGGGCAGTCTGGGGCGGCGCTTGTGGCGCGCTGATGACCTTCTGGCGCGCGCCAGAGGCATAGCTTTCGGTCGCCGGCGCGCCGGTGGGCTGCAGAGTACGCCCGTAAAATCTCAATTCCGGCGGGTAATTCGTGATCTCCGGGCAGCGGGTTGATTTCCGCTGCCTTCGTTTTTCCTGCGCTCGGCGGTCAAATGCAAACGCCTCCCGCCAGGCAATCCAACGCGTTTGCGCGCCTGATCGCCTGGCGCATATAATCACCAATTAACTTGCTGCGTTCTGCTCGCTAGTAACACCGCCCAGACGCATGGCGCAGGCTGCCGGTGGCCGACCGGCTCGACGTAATTGTGCAAATATGCTCAACACCAACGCGACGATCGAAGATGTCTATCGCCTCGCCCTGCCTCCTGCTACCCGGCTGTTGACCGGCCGCGAGTTCCTCAGCCGCCAGGTGAGTTGGGCTTGCAGCCTGCGCCCCAGCCCGCCCGCCTTCCCCAAGCTGGATGGCAACGAACTGGCGCTGATCGACATGGACGACTTGCGCCAACTCGACCCTAAAATGCGGCTCGAACGCGTGGTACGCAGTTTGGAGGGAGCGCGCATTGCGGCCATCGCTGTTGAAGGCGATGTCAATCACGCCGCCGTCGACGCAGCGCAGGCCGGCAGGCTGGCCCTCTTCCGGCTGCCCGACGACGCTCCGCTTATCCAGATAGAGCGCGCCGTCATCCGCCTGATCGTCGACCGCTCCGGCTACATTGCCCAGCGCTCCTCGGAACTGCAACGCGAGTTAAATCAGATCGCGCTCGACGGCGGCGGCATCCGCAAGATCGTACGTCACGTACATGCCTTCACCCTTCTGCCCATCGTCCTGCTGCGTGAAGACGCAACGCCCGTCGCCCATGCCGGACTGGATGACCTGGGCGAAGCCGAACAACAGAACGTTCTCGCCGAACTGCCCAATCTCGTGGAACTGCGCAGTTGGGCCGCCGCCCACCCCACCGGAGCAGCCGGCGGAGACGACGTGGGCTTGCTGCCTTTTGGGCGGCGCGGCGCTGCCAAGTCTGCTTTCACGGAAGCAGTCGTCGCCCCTGTTGTCGCAGGCGAATCCGTGCGGGGTTACTGCTTGATCCTCCGCAGCGGACCGGCCAGCGAGCAGCCGCCCTCGGCAGCGGAGGCGATCGCAGCGGCACAGGGCGCCGCCGCCGCCGCCCTGGAATGGGCGAAACAGAACGCCATCGACGTCGCCGAAGAACGTATGCGCGCCACCTTCCTCGACGAGTTGCTCGCCGCCGAAATAGCGGATGAACAGGCATGGATCCAGCGCGGCGCATCGCTCGGTTACGATCTCAACCGCCCTCACGTCGCCTGGTTCATCGAGGCCGCACATGTGCCGGAATGGCCTGCGCCATTGCTACATTATATAGAGCAGTTGGGCGTGCGCATACCCTACAGCCGCCGCGATCAGGGCATCTTGCTTTACTGGCCGATTGACAACCCGGCCAGCGGCCGCGAGCTAAAAGCCGTCGCCGCGAACCTGATCGCCTATGTCACCGCCAAGTCGTCGCGGGCCGCGTTTGTGATCGGCATTGGCCGGCCGGCTGTCGGCCCGTCACGGTGGCTGGAAAGCCAGCGGCAGGCGCGAGAGAGCTGGCGGCTCGGCAAGGAGTGGAAAGGCGCGCCCGTCACTTATTTCGGCGACCTCGGTCTCTACCAACTGCTCACTGTATTCGGCGGCAGCCCAGAGGCGGCGCGCTTCTACCGCAAGACGCTGGGCAAGCTTCTCGCCACCGACGGAAAAAACGTCGAACTCGTCGACACGCTCGAGGCCTTCTTCGCCTGCCACGGTAACCTAAGCCAGACGGCCAGTCTGCTCCACATCCACCGCAACACGCTCACCTATCGCCTGGAGCGCATCTCCGCCATCACGCAACTCAACCTCGACGACTCGGATGCCAGATTCTCGCTGCAACTGGCGCTGAAGCTGCGCCCCATCATGAAATAGCGCGCTGTCCGATGCTGCGAACATCCCTTGTTGCGACTGCGCTGGCCCTCATGCTAACGCTCGCATTAGGCCGCCCGCTGTCAGCAGTTCATAACTCCACCGAAGACGATCCGCGCGCAAGCAGCGAGATCGTCCTCTGGCGCGTCTACTTCCACAACAACGTACAACTTGACTACCTCGCCTCTCGCCTCGACGTGTGGGAGGTACATCGTGAGGACGCCTACTTGGTGGCGCCGCTCACTTCCGGACAGCGCACGCAACTGCAGGCGTTGGGCTACGAGGTTGAGCTCGACAGTCGCGTTCTCGCACCCCCCATCCAGGCGGCCATTGGCGGCGAATCATCCCCTGACTACGTGCCAGGTCTAGAATGTTACCGCACGGTAGCAAAGACCTACGCCGATCTCGCCGCGCTGGCAGCCCAACACCCGAACTTCGCCGCGTGGATCGATGTGGGCGACAGTTGGCTGAAACTTAACAGCGCCTCGTCCGATGGCCACGACATCCACGCTCTCGTCCTAACCAACGGCAACGTAGCGGGGCCGAAGTTCCGTTTACTTCTCGTCGCCGCTGTCCACGCCCGCGAGATGGTTACGGCCGAAACAGCCGCCCGTTATGCCGAACACCTCCTTGCCAACTACGGCGTCGATCCCGACGTGACCTGGCTGCTCGATCACGGCGAGATACACATTATCCCGCAAGCCAACCCCGACGGCCGCGTGATCGCCGAGCAAGGCCAATGGTGGCGCAAGAATGTCAATAACGCAGATGGCTGCGCCGATGGCGATCCCCTCTTTAGCGGCTACGGCGTAGACCTCAATCGCAACAGCAGCTTCATGTGGAACGGCTGCATCAATGGCAACTGCTCCAGCGACGACGCTTGCTCTCCCATCTACCGCGGCGCCTCGCCGGCGTCGGAGCCGGAGACCCAGGCGTTGCAGACCTACGCGCAGTCGATCTTCCCTGACCAGCGCGATGACGACCTATATGCAGCCGCCCCTGCTGACGCGACGGGGCTGCATATCTCCCTGCACAGCTTCGGCCGGCTCGTCCTATATCCGTGGGGATGGAGCGATATGTCCTCCGCTAATGAAGACGCGTTGCACGCCCTCGCCGTCAAGTTGGCGCAGCCGCTCGGCTATCGCGCCTGCCGGCCTGGCGAATGCCTCTACAAGACAGACGGCACGAATGACGATTGGCTGTACGGCGAACTCGGCGTCGCAGCCTTCACCGTTGAACTTGGCTGGAGCTTCTTCGAGAGATGCGAAACGTTCGAGGGCGCCATACTTGAGGACGCTTTCGAAGCGCTCACCATTGCCTTCAAGGCCGCCCGAATACCCTACGCGCTGGCCGACGCCCCGGAAGTCAAGACTCTCCACATTGCACCCAAGCGCATTCACCCCGGCATGCCTGTCACCGTGACGACCTCAGTCTCGCCAGGCGGGGCGGACTATGGACTAGATCACCCGCGCCTCGGCCTTCGCTACTCGCTCGACACCCCCTCTTGGATCGAGGGCGTCCAGACGATCACGACGACTGCGACCGTGACCGTTGAGACCTCGTCGCCGGTAACCGTCGCCGCCGGCGTCGATACAAGCGACTGGGCGCTCGGACGCCATCTCCTGCTCGTCGAGGCGATCGACCAAGACAGCCGCGCCGGCTCACCCGTCGCGGTCTGGATCGACGTCGTGGAGCAAGCGGTCGCGTTCGAGATCAGCCCGCCGGTGAGCACAGGCGCAGCGCAGCCCGGTGAGACCGTCGTCTATACGCTGAGCATCACCAACACAGGCTTCTTGGCGGATATCTATATGGTTCAGCCTGTCGGTGACGGCTGGCCGATGGAATCGCGCGAATCTTCCGTCGAACTTGAGGCGGGTGCGAGCAGGTTACTGGAACTTCGCGTGACCATTCCACTAGAGACGAGGCCAGGCGACGCGGGCGTCGCCCGCATTCGCCTGGCCTCTACACTCGATCCGTTAATTTCCCATTCTGTGCGGCTGGAAACTACGGCAAACCCGTACCGCTACTATCTTCCGCTATTCAACCGCACGCCGGCCACGCCCCGCGCGGACTAACCCGCCGACCTGTCGTTGTTAGTCCCCTTTACGGCATACGCCTCGATCAATGCGCTGCGCACCCCAAAGCCCTCATCGTACTCGACGCGCCAGAAAGGCGCCCACGCCAGCGCAACTAGCTTCACGTCCACGTCGGTACGCCGCGGCGAGAGTTCCTCGGTCGTCAGTTCTTCGCGCGCGTCATCCCACGTACGCTCTAGCTCTCCGATCAGCCTATCGCGCTCCGCCTCCAGATCCCCGATCTGCTTCTGTAATTCGGCCACCTTGGCTTCCTGTTCGTCCACCGCAGCCTTCGCTTTTGTGGTCATGCGCCGTTTAGTAGCCGCTTTGCTGAAAAACACGGTGGAGATGCGCTTGCTCTTGAAGAGACTTAGTGCAGCGTTGATCAGGCTCTCGCCGGTGCCGATTACCTCTTGCTGCTTGCGCGCTTCATAGTCCGCCTGTTTGGTGGCAAGACTTCTCTCCTCACGCGCTTTCTTGTCCATTGCAGACGTTATCTGTCTTTCGAAGCGCTCCTTGAGCGCAGCCGTCTCTGCATCGCGTGCATCTCTCGCCGCTTGCTGCAGCCGTAACTTGTACTCACGCTCCGATTCGTCCGGGCGCTGGTACAAGTCAAGCCGCGTGTGGTATGAGATGGGGAGGCGCGAATTATAGTACACATGATCCGAGAAACGCTTGCCCACAGACGCAAGTTCGCGCGCCGTGTTAATGTCTTCAGGTACGACGCCAAAGTACGGCCCCTGGTCCTCCGCCGCCACATCCGGCGTCCGCTGCAGTTCGTTGACGCCCACGTCCAGCAGTACGGCAGACGCCCAGTCGACGCCTAAGGCCGCGGCCCCTGGCCGCGCCAGCCACACCCGTTCTGACCGATACTCGATATTTCGCTTGGAGATGACAAAGCTCACATTTGCCGCGCCAACGACGCCTGCTTCATAGACCAGTTGCACGCCCTTGACGGTCACCCGTGCGCCGCTGCGTGCGCTTAGTGCGCGCACTGCTTCCGCGTCGCTCTTGGACACGGGCAGATATACCTGCACGACATCCGGGGCCAAGCCGGGCGGCATCGCGCTATAACCCTGCGGCACAGCCGGCGCGGCGCTGATCTCTTCAGGTTCGGGCGCTATGGGGACGACCGTTTCCGTGTGGGTCTCTACAATGGCGGCTGCAGGGAGCTGTATCACGTCTGCCGTCGTAGGGCGCTGCCGTTTCCCCTTCGCCTCCATCAGCGTTCGCACCTGTGGGCGCGTCAGCGGGCCGCGCAGATAGCTCATCGCCCAACGCGTGTAGAAGACGGTCGGCGCCTCGGCGTGTACGTTGTGCATCAGGAACACGCGGCTGTCCAGCCGGTTGATCAGCGCGCTGAAGTCAGTCCGCCCGCCCGCGCCGCCTGCGTTCGAGATCGCGTCTTGCAGCCCATGCAATACCCGCTGCTTGTCTCGCTCCGTCTGCATCTTGCCGATAAACCACGTCCCCGCGTTCGCCAGACCTTTGTAATCCACATCGACTGGATTCTGGGTGACCAGAATACAGCCTAGCCCGAAGGCTCGCGCCTGTTTCATCAATGTCAAAAGCGGACGCTTAGAAGGCGGTTCCGCAGTCGGCGGGAAGAAGCCGAACACCTCGTCGAAGTAGAGCAGCGCACGCAAGCTCGTCGTGCCCGACTGCCCGCGCATCCATGTCAACGCGTTTTCCAGGAGCAGCGTCACGAAGAACATCCGCTCCGCATCGGACAGATGCGCCAGATAGAAGATGCTATGGCGCGGCTGTCCGTCCGGGGTGTACAATAGCCGGCCGACGTCCAACGGCTCGCCTTCCAGCCAGGCCGAAAAAGACGGCGAAGCCACCAAGCTGTTCAACGCGCTGGCAAGCGCAAAGCGATCTTTCTCCGGGTAATATGTGTCCACGTCGAACACGCCCAACTGCTTCACCGGCGGCCTTTGAATCGCCAGTATCAGCTTGCCCAGGTCCAGGTCCTCGCCGGCTCGCCAGTAATGCTCGAAGATGTTTGCCAAAAGCACGCCTTCCCTGTCGCGGATGGGGTCGGACTTGACGCCGATCAACCCAAGCAAGGCGGCGACGGTTCCCGTGATCAGCTCCCGCACCAGCTCGCCGTCGACGTCGAAGTCGAGTTTCGGCGCGGCCAGGCTGCCCAGCACGCTCAGCGGCACGCCTGCATCCGAACCCGGCGTATAGATCGTAAAATCGGCGCTCTGCTGCAAATCCCGAATGCGTTCGGCGCCGATGCCCCATCCGTCCAACCCCTTGCGCCAATTCTCGGCCGTTGCGGCTGCATACTCCTCGATGGTTTGGCCTTTACGCCGCGCATCGTCGACATTCACCCACGGCAGGAAGTCCTCCGGCTGCATCTCCGGGAACTGCAATAGCAGGTTGGTGATGTCGCCCTTCGGGTCGATGATCAGCGCAGGCACCTTGTCTATGGCCGCCTCTTCCAGGATGCCGATGCACAACCCCGTCTTGCCGCTTCCCGTCATCCCCACGCATACGGCATGCGTGGTCAGATCGCGCGCATCATAGACGAGCGGCGTCTCTGTCGTCTGCCTGGATTCCAGGTCGTACTCGCCCCCAATATAAAACGATCCGAGTTGTTCGCGCGGCGCTTGCATGTTGTCCCTCTTCTCAGTTGGGCGTGAGCCTTTTCGCTAATTCGGAATCTTCCAATATACGCCGCGCTTGCACTGTGCGGCGTTTCTGCAGCATGCGTCCCAGCGTCAACACGCCTGCGATCTGGCCGCGCAGCCTGGCGCGCGCCTCCCGGCCGCGAATATTGCGCAGCGCATCAGCCGCTATGTCAAACTGGGCGGCGACGATGCGCGCGCCATTGCGTATCAGAAGCTGCCGCGGCATATTCTTGGCGATCGTCCAAATCGTGTTACGTCCCACATAATAACTCGCCATCGCGCCGCCGGCTGTCGCGGTTAGGTGATGCAAAATCCGGGCGCCGGGCACGAACACGGCCGACATGCCAAGCAATTGCGCCCGAAATGCGAAGTCCACATCGTCCAGATACATCCAGAAATCCTCGTCCAGCCCGCCGAGCGCGTCCCAAACCTCGCGCCGGTAAGCGGCGCCGCAACCACATCCGCCGAATACTTCTATCGCCGCATCGTACTGGCCCGCGTCTCGCTCCCACACCCCGCGATTCGCCGGCATCCCATCAGCCCTCAATAGATCGCCGGTCGTGTGCAGCGTTTCCGGCCGGTCATACAGCAGCACCTTGCTGGCAAAGATAGCCGCCTGCGGATGGTTGCAGACGGCTTTCGCTAGTTCGGCCAGCCATTCGCCGTCAGGCCGCGTATCGTTGTTGAGCAGCACAATCACGCGGCCGCGCGCGGCCGCCGCGCCTAGATTGACACTTGCAACGAAGCCTTGATTACGCCGGTTGGCAATCACGCGCGCCCCCGGATAGTTCGCCTCCACCCATGCAACCGAACCGTCCGTGCTGGCATCGTCTACGAAGATCGTCTCGAAGTCCCCGAAAGTCTGGCTAGCCAGCGCGGCGAACAACTCCGGCAGAAAGCGCTCGCCGTTAAAGTTCGGGATGATCACCGACATAAACGGCGCGGACGACGCGACAAGCGGCGGGTAGTCGGCCCGCGCACGCGCACTGAAGCCGTCTGCTGCGGCGCGGAACCTGTCGATCTCCAGGGCAATCTGCTGGCGCATCACAACGCGATCAGCCTGGCGCAGCCCGCCATAGGTCTCGTCGTCGACCACGGGATTAGCGCGCGACGCCGCCCGGTCTTCCTGCGGCGTCTTCTCGTCTTGGGGCGCGGATGTTTCTGCCATCTTCTTCAATCGTATCGCCTCTCGCTCAATACCGTACTTGTTTGAAGCGCTCCGGCTCCAGCGCCAGATACTCGTCCAATGCATCTTGCCATGCCGGCAGCCGGATACCCAGCGCCGCCCCGGCCTGGTTGACCAGCACCGCGTGTTTGGGCGGCGGGGCCGGCCGCGGCCATGTGTCCAATTTGATCGGCTCGACCGGTATGGCCTGCCGCCCTGTCCGGGCGAGAACCTCTCGCGCGAATTCAAAGCGGCTGGCACAGCCCTCATTGACCAGGTGATAGATGCCGTAACGCCCCGTCTCTACCAAGCGGGCGACACTGCGCGCCACGTCGAAAGTGTAGGTGGGGTTGCCAAACTCGTCATCCACGACGCGCAGCGCCCCATACTTATCGGCCGCAGCCACGATTTTGATCGGGAAATGGTTGCCCCACTGGCCAAAAAGCCAGGCGATGCGCACAATGTAATGCTGATCGAGCGTCATTTGTACGGCGCGCTCGCCTGCGGCCTTGCTGCGCGCGTATACGCTGGATGGTGCGGGCGTGTCATATTCACGATAGAATTGGCCCGGCGTGCCGGCAAAGACCTCGTTCGTGCTGATCTGGACGAGGGGCGCGCCGCAGCGCCGGCAACCCTCAGCCAGGTGTTTAGGACCGAGCGCATTTGAGGCGTAGGCCGCATCCGGGTTCGACTCGGCGCCATCTACGTTGGTCCACGCTGCAGCGTTCAACACCAGATCGGGCTTGGCATTCACCACCCTATCCGAGATCGCCGGATCCGTTATGTCGTCTTCGGGAAGATCCCACGAAGACGTCCGCACACCGGGCATCGCGCCGAATACGCCTAGAAAGGCTCGGCCCAACTGACCCATTCCACCTATGACGAGTACGTGCATATCACAATATCCTCGTTCTCTGACGCGTGAGTTGGAGGCACTGCTCCGGATCTTCCAGCAATGACGAAATCAACGGCACGAATCGCACCGGCCCCAGCGCACGCGCCTGCATCGCGTCGCCCGATTTTTCCAGACGCCAGAGCGTCTGTTCGCCGTACTCGCCGCCGATGGGGATCACCATGCGCCCGCCCGGAGCAAGCTGGCTCCAGAGCGGTCTCGGCAGACACCTGGCTGCGGCAGTGACGATGATCCCGTCGAAGGGCGCCTCATCCGGCCAGCCCGCCGCACCGTCTCCGACCTGTATATGAGGCGCATAGCCCAGGCTGGAAAGCGTCGCCGCGGCGCGCTGCGCCAAACTCTCGTATCGCTCGACCGAATAGACGAAATCGCCCGCAGGCCGATCTTCGACTGCGGTCAATTCACACAGAATGGCCGTCTGAAAGCCCGAACCGGTACCGATCTCCAGTATTCTGTTCGCCGGCTCCGGGCGGAGGGCCTGCGTCATCAGCGCCACGACGAATGGCTGGCTTATGGTTTGTCCTTCGCCGATGGGCAGGGGCGCGTCGCGTTCCGCCCAGCGCCTATAGGCCGCATCCACGAAAGCGTCGCGCGGCACCTGCGCGAACGCGGCCCGGACTCTGGCATCGCTGATCTCCGGCCAAGTGTCCGCCCACGGAAATGGCGGCCCGCGTCTATCGGCGCTCATGGCTTGCCGCCTTGAATATCCCCCTCCGTCGCAGTCGCTTCATCTGACTCTGCCAAGGAGCTATACGCTCGAACGACGGCTTGCAGGACGGCTCCCAGCCTCGTGCAGTATGTCGTTCGCGGACAATCGTCCCATCCGGATTGTAACATAGCCGAAAGCCGCCCCGAAACAGCGCCGCTTTCGAAGGGATGCATCTCAATATCCCTCACGCGCGAACCGTCGCAGGCCGCACGCTGCGATGAGCCGAAGCGGGTAGCCTGCGACGAGATATTGATATTCGGCGTTGATTTCAAGGCGGGGGGCTGTTGCGGCTTTCGCTCATGCCGGCGACCGGTTCACCCCCGCGACGTCGAGCCGATTCGGTCCGGCTTCCGCCAATCCCACAACAGGGCGAGAATCCCCACCCATACCGCGATCCGGATCGCCATTGCAACGAGGCTTTGAGAGGCGGCTGTACCGCGATAGGCAGTTAAGAGAAACAGCATCACGACAACGTGCAATCCGAGCGTTGTCGCCGTGAAGGGGACAGCCAGTCGATGCCGCCGCCAGATGAGGATAGCCGTGATCAATGCTGTGAACGCGCCTGCTGCGACGTTGTAGATAGGAAGCCAACCGATCACGCTGTAGCCGGGGTCGCGGCCGAGCAGGACGCCGCCGCCCGCAACAACAGCCATGACGCCAATGATCAGCGCGAGGATCGATGCGACCTTCCCTCGCATATCGTCCATTGCCAGTTCCTTCCCGCTCGAAGCACGAACGCCAGTCGCCAAGTACAGCGTATTGGAATGTCGAGACGACGCCTAGCGAGGTTGGTAAAGACAGAGCGGGTCGCTCGCCATCGGGTCGCCGGTGGCAGCGAAAGCGCGGGCGCGCGAGCCGCCGCAAATAATGCGGAACGAGCAATCGCCGCACTTTCCGCTTAACTGCTCGGCATCCCGCAGCGTGCGGAAGAGGGGGCTGTGGCGATAGAGTTCGACGAGGTTCTGCGACCGCACGTTGCCGGCGCCAAGCGGCATGAACCCGCTCGGGTAGACCTCGCCGCGGTGCGAGACAAAGACGATGCCGTTGCCGTCGCGTATGCCGAAGCCGCGGCCTGTTGGCGTTTTCAGTATCTCCTGTTCGGGCATCCGGCCTTGCATACGCTGCAGCGCAATGCGCCGGTAGTGGTGCGCCTCCGTCGTCTTGATCGCAAACGACGTCTCGCTTGCCCGGTTGACCTCCCATAGCCAGTTCAGCAGGCGCTCACTCTCCGCAGGCGACACCTGTTCGATCGTGCTGCCCCGCCCCGTGGCGATCAGAAAAAAGAGCGCCCAACGCGTAATGCCCAGGTCCTGGATCACCTGACGGATCTGCGGAATGTCCGCCATAGTCTGCGTCGTCACCATCGTGTTAATCTGGAGGGGAATGCCCTGGGCGATGATTTCTCGCGCGCCTGCCAAAGTCCAGTCAAACGACCCGGATACGCCGCGAAACGCGTCGTGAAGGCGTGGCGTCGAACCGTCCAAGCTCAACGCCAGGCTGGCGACGCCCGCCTGCTTGAATTGGTCGATCACCTGCGGAGTGAGCGCGGACGTTCCCGCCGGCGTAGCCGAAATCGATATGCCGAGACTCCGGCCGTAAGCGATTAACTCGAACAGATCCGGGCGGCGCAGCGGATCTCCGCCTGTGATAACCAGATGAGGCAGAGACCTTCCGCCAAAGTCGACGATCTGGCGCAGCAGCGCGCGCGCCTCCGTCGAGGTCAATTCGTGCGGATCGCGACGCGCAATCGCCGCCGCCCGGCAGTGGATGCAGGCAAGCTCACAGCTCTGCGTCGCCTCCCAATAGATCAGCAGAGGAGCGTCGTCATAACTGAACGCCTCCCGCTGCTCCGCGAAGCGCGCAGGCAGCCGCGTACTCACTGTTCGATCCAACACGATCCGCCAGCTCATCGCTTGCCGATCCGCACTCGCCATACTTCGGGCCCTTGCTCCAAGTATTCCCAGGTGAACTCGTCCGCACGCTCAATCAGAAACTGGTAATAAAGCGGCCTCGGTTCGTGGTCGTTGACCAGCATGAAGTCTTCCTCGGCTCTCATAGCATCGAAGCGAGCAAAGATTAGCGGATGCCGGTCGCGCGGCGGGATCCGGCGGATGTCCAATACGTGATTGTTGTTTTGATCGGGTGTATTATTCGCCATGTGAGCATCTCCTTCGCAAATGAGCTGGGCTGCTGCCGCAGGGCCGGGACGAGACAGTCGGTCCCATCGGCGGCATGTCGTAGATCTGCGCATAGAGTAACAGCCTCGACGCTCGCATGCTGCGACCAAAGTCTCACACTTCTTCACGAGCCATCACTGCTGCCGCCGGCGGCAGCGAAAGCAGCCACAACGCGATCAGTCCGTAGTGAAACTGGCTGCTCAACTGCGGCGCGTAACCGGCAGCGACCAGCAGCAGGATCGTCCAGCCGGTGCGGCGATCGCCTGCCAAGAAGCACTGCGCCACGGCCGCGCCTGTCAGCCAGAGAGCCACGGCATACACCCACCACGGGAGGAACAGGGTGAGCCCATTCGACCAGATCACAATCGTCGCGGTCATCGCCGGTGTGGACAAGTAAGCCGAAGCGAAGCCGAAAGCCGGCAGCGCGGCGATCAGCCAGGCCAGGATGCCTGCGCCTCGCCCGTAGGCCAGCCAGATCGCCAGCGCACCGGCCAAGACGAGACATTCGCCGGCCAAGTAGAACTGGTTGCTCCACGCCGGCGGCCCAGGTAGATGCAAGACCGCATAGAGTGCGGGACCAGCCTGGTGCAGCCCTGCAGACATCATCGCCAGTGCCGGAAGAAACGCCGCAAACCGCACGGTCTGCGGTTGAACAAGTCGCAAGGAGCGCCCGCCAAGGCCGAACAAGGCGATGAGCATCAATAGGTAGTAGCCAAGCAGCCAAGCGCCCGGCGCTGTCGCCAAGAAGACGATGCTGAGCCCGCCTAAGCCCGCGACGGCCGCGCCGAGCCAGGGCCGCCGCTGTGTCCGCCACTCCTCCCGCACGATCCAAGCCAGACCGGCCAAAGCCGCCAGCGCCGCCAGTGTCGAGCCGAATTGGCCGATCCAGTTGAGCCACTGGTAGCCTGCGATCATTTCCGGCGTCTTAGGGACGAAGATCGCCAGCCGTGTCACAGTGCGCGTCACCAGCCAATCCGCCAATGCAGCAGCCGTGAGCAGCGTCAGAAAGGGAGGCGCCGTCGCAGCCCGCGCAAGCGAGCGTGTAGCTTGGGAGGAGAGCCGCCCATGTGCCGGATGGCTTATCATGCTGTGTATCAGGTTCATCCCTTCCACGCCTTTTCTCTCCCCGCCGGCCCCTGGTTCTTACATCGAGCGCTTTGTGCCGAGATGGTAGTAGAAGGCTGAGCCGCCCACGAGCAGTGACAATAGGACCAGCAAGATGAGCCACAGCCAACCGGGCAGACTGAAGGGAGCGACCGGCGCCGCTTCCGGAGCGGGCGACGCAGCGGCTGCGAAATCGGCGAGTTGCATGGACACCCACTGCGAAGTCGACTTGGTTCCATTCCGCTCTTCGTTCGAACCATCCCATGCAGCAAAGGCGACGGAGTAAATCGTCTGCGGAGCCAGCGAAACATCGTCGCTCTCCATCGAAGCTAGACTGCGGCTATAGATGACGCGCCACACGCCATCGCTCCATTCGCCGTACCCCCCCACGTTTTGCCGCTCTAGCGGCTGGCTCGTCAGGCTGCCAAAGCCCCCGGCCACCAGGTTCTCAACAGGGCTGGCGTGAACATCCGCAGCCATCAGGTTGCCCGCTGCCTGTGCGGTCATATAGGCGATGTCCGTGTAGGCTGCTGTGAGCGCGTCCTCGCCCTCTTCGGTAAAGGGATACTGATCCACATACATATTGGGGAATTGGTCATGCAGTTCCTGGCGCGCGGTGATGGCGGCCTGCCAGTCAGCCTTCCAATGCCAGATGTTGACATCGCCGCCCTGCTGCCCCATACAATAGAACGGCAGCGCTTCGGCTAACGGGAACTGGACTGCCGCCCCGTCTCGGAAATCCTCCACGCGCAACACGGACTCATCGCGCGTCGGGTCAGCCCATTCCATCATCAAGGCGATCTCTTCGCCGTTGTGCAGAGCGCGCGTCGTCACCGACTTGATGTTCGTCACAGGCTGAATGGGCCTGGCGATAATCTGCGCGCTCAGCGGGACCTCCACGGCTGTGGCCTGGTTCCACAATTCAGAGAAAGGATCCGAGACTGGCAGTTCACCTGTTACGTATGCTACCGTGATCGTCAACCCCTGCGAGCTGGCAAGCGGGGTCTTGAACACAACCGCGGCCACGGCGAGCGCCAGCCCGATGAACAGCGAGAGTCGGTTGCGATTCAGCATGCTACACTCCTCTTCGAGATGCCGTTGATTACGCCTGTCTCAGCGAATGAGATCCACAACCGGGCACGCCGCGCAGGAAAAATCGGGGTCAAAGGGGGTATGCTTCACCTCTTTACGGCTGCGCTCGACAAGAGCCACGCCCAACCGGGCTGCATCGGCGCGTACGAAAGCCGCCGCAAACTCCGCCAGCGGAAGATACAGCCCATCCGCAGCGTTAAGCGCCAGGCTCTGCGCGAACAGCCCTATCCAAGTCCCTAGATGATCCCCGAGGAACTTCGCCTGCGCATCGACGCATAGCTCGGCGTATTCCGTCAGGCCGTTCAACTGCGCATGCGCCTCCTTCAACGCCAACGCCTGCATAAACTCCAACTCTACGGCCAGATGATCCGGCCGCTCGCGCACAGGCCCGCCATTCAGGAAGCCGAAAGCACGGTAGAAGCCGGCGATGTCGGCCAATTCCTGGCTCTGCCGGAACTCGTGCGGCAGCCCGTACTCGGTCTCGTAACAAAGCGACCCGGCCGCGCCAAAGCTGTGTAAATAGGCTATCTGAAGCTGCGAGAGCGAAAGCGGAGACGAGCTTGGAAACTTAGGCGCAAAACTCAACTCGGCAACGATTTCCGGTAAGAGAGGAAGCTCCTCGCTCCAATTGTCACGCGGATAGAGCGAAAACGCGGACAGAAAGGCGTAGACTTGGGCGCGGCGGATCGCCTGCTCCGCTCCTTCATCAGCACATAGAGTCCCATTCTCTGCACTTTGTATATCCATCGCCATGACGTATTCCTCTCGTACTAGTTCTAAATCGTGTTCGGCCGTTCCGTCGATCGCTCGTGCAGCGGTTCCACCACGCTCAGCCGCACGATCTCGCGGTCCTTCTCGTCGAACCCGATGACCGTATCGTCGTACATCTGCCAGCCCTTGCCGTTGACCTCGACCTCCCGCACCAGCGGACCTTCCTCGATCTCGTAGCGGAAGATCATCTTCTGCGTCGTGCGGAAGAGTTGCATCACAGCCAGCAACTCTCGCGAAGGCGCGGTGTAGCGCTCGATGGCGCGGTCTACGCCTGGCCCGAACATCTGCCGCAAATACGGCCGCGGCGCCCACCGCGGCGGGATGTAGTAGATGTTGGGTTCCGTGCCGAACTGCGGATACAGCGGCAACGCGATCTGCTCCATCCGCACCATAAAGTAGAGCGGATGCTTGGGATTCTCAATCCATGAACCATCTTCGGCGATATCGACCAAACCGTTCAGGCGTATCTTACCCGGACAGACGGCCATGCAGCGTGTCTCCATCGGAACGCCATCACTCAGCGGGTCATTCCCCTCGACGCGCGGATAGCAGCCGACGCATTTCTCGCTTACCTGAGTCGTCCCGCGGTACATCGACTTCTTGTACGGGCACGCCTCCACGCACTTGCGATAGCCGCGACAGCGCTCCTGATCGATGAGAACGATGCCGTCCTCCTCCCGCTTATAGATTGCCTTGCGCGGGCAAGCCGCCAGGCACGCCGGATAGGTGCAGTGGTTGCAGATGCGCATCAGGTAGAAGAACCAAGCCTGGTGCTCAGGAAGAGCTGCGCCGTCTTCGCTCAGGCCGAATGCGCCGCCCTTGTATGCCGTGGACGTGTCCTCATAGAAGTTGGGCGCACGCCATTCGCTCTCGGCGGGCAGATAGCCCAGAACCAGCTCATTGGGTCCGGAAGCTTCCGTCAAGGTCAGGCCGTTGTACACGCCATAGGGCGCGGCTTGGTCGTCGGCCTGGGACTTATCCCAACTCGCCGTGATGTCCGCAGCCTGGTGCGCCTCATCCAACAACTTCAGCGTCTTCACATCCCAGTGCTGCGGATAGCTTCCATATGGCTTTGTCTCCACATTGTTCCACCACATATACTCCTGCCCGCGCGAAAAAGTCCATGTCGCCTTGCACGAGCCGGTGCAGGTCTGGCAGCCGATACAGCGGTTGATGTTGAACACAGCCACAAATTGCCGCTGCGGATGGTCCTCTGCGTAGGGGTAGGTCATTGGCCTGCCAAGATGCCAGTTATAGACGTCGGGCATGGAACGTTTCCTCTCTAGCTAGGCTAGCTGGGCGTCGTCGGGTCAGAGCCGGTCTCTGCGGCCCGCACCGGAATACGATACTTGGCACAGGCCGAACGGATCGCCGCGCGCACATAGTCTTCGCCTTTTTGCCGGTAGATGCGGTGGGTGGCGAGAAAGAGCGGATTGTTGAAGAGCGTCATCAGCCGCTGCTCCTCCCACCCCAGCAGCACATATTCCTCGATGATCGCGTCTGCCATCGCTTCCAACATGCCATGCCCGCCTGGCATGACCATGCCGACCAGTTCCATCGGATCTTCCGCTACGAATTCATCCTTCGGCATCACGTTCTCCTATTCAGCCGGCATCCGGGGGCGATTGGGCAGGCAGGTCCCAGCGGGGCATGACCTCATCTCGCCGGTGAATGAGCAAAGGCAGGCAGTCGGGACAGATCCAGAAGGAGCGGCGGGCCGCGCGCCACGCCATCAACGGCAATTCATCCTCGTTGCGCCCGCAGTTAATGCAGGCCTTTGCCTGCTCCATATCGTGCGTCATTCGTTCACCTCCACAGTGTCGCCTGCCAGATAGCGGTTCATGAAGTCGTTCTCATGACCGGGCGTGAAGCCCGTCTTGGTCGGCTCCCACGGTCCCTTGCCGTCCAGCCCGCCATCCTCCGCCTTCACGACGCGGACGAGCGTCTCTTTCGGCACCGTGTTGAGCGCGTGATTATCGGCCTCCCCGCCGAAAATGAACTGCATCGCCGTCTTCTGCTTGTGAAAGAGCGTGTCGGTCTGGTGCATCGGCATCGACCAGTCGCGCGTGACCGACTGCTGCGAGCCGTAGCGCAGATTTGCCATATAGCCCGTCCCCTCCGACTTCGCCAGCCCGTCTGGCCGGGTCTCATGTGCGCGCACCGACTTCTCGGTCGCCATGAACGGTCCGTGCTTGAGCATGACGATGTGGTACGGATAAGCCGGATTGAACTTGACGCGCAGCATCAGGCGCGACACCTTGTAGAAGGGATCGTCCTCTTGCCAGCCGATGTACGGGCGATCCGCCGGGTTGGCGTCCACATAAACATAGTCGCCGTCCTCGATGCCCAGGTCGCGCGCGGCTTGCGGGTTCATGTGCAGTTGATGATCGCCGGGGCCGGGCAGCCGCTTATCTGTTCGGTACGGGTCCCCGAAATTGGAATCGAGGATGATCGTCCAGTCCACCGTGCTCCACGATGAGTGCACGCGATGGCGGGTCTTGGGTGTCATGCAGTAGAAATGGAAACCCTGTTCCCACAGCGGGTTAGTCGTTTCTTTCGCTTCCTGCCACGGCATCGCCACATTGCGCACAGTCCGTTCCTCCCACCCCATCGCATCGAGCGGGATACCGTAATCATCCGGGCGGACGAAGCGGCTGTCCGACACGATTACGTTGGGAAGATAAGGCGTCGCTTCGGGCCCTTCCCGGTGGCTGATAATGTTCTCGCCGTACTCAATCGCCTCCGGGATGTCGCAATAGCTGTTGAGTCGCCCGGTATCCGTATAGAACGGAACGGAGTCGTTGATCTGCTCCCAAAACGGGATGCGCGGATAGGTGCGGAAGAGCATGAGCGCTGCGCCAGGCTCGCCATACTTGCCAGCGATAATGTCGTCGAATCGGTAGCCCGATGTGGTCATCGACGAGTCCAGCAGCCGCTGGATATAGACTTCCGGGCGACCTTCCAGAATGAACTTCCAGTAGTCTCGGAAGCGCTGGTCGCCGATCTCGTCGCCGATGGCCGCAGCCGTCTCGGCTAGGATGCGTGCATCATCTCGCGTGTCGTACAGCGGCGGGATGCCGCCTTTCCAGATCTGCAAGAACGGGTTCGAGCAAGACGCGGTGATCTCGTGCGTTTCAAACTCCGCCCATGAGTTCGCAGCCAGAGCGAAGTCCGCATACTCGACCGTAGAAGTCATCTCAATATCCATCGTGATGATCAGTTCTATGTTGGGGTTGACATTCTTGATCATCTCATAGTGGTGCTTGGCATTGTTGAGCAGGTTGACATTGGTCACGAACTGCACCTTCGTCGGGGTCGGCATGTGGGTCTGCCCCGTGAAGACCTTGCGTCCGTACTTCGGCGTCTCCACGATCAAGGGCCGCTCCGAGTGGTTCCAATAGGCCGGCTCCTCGTCCTTAGTATAACCATGAGCATGGATCTCTGAGCCGGGTGCGTCTGCGTCCAGATTGGGGTCGAAGGGATCCTCGGCCACCCAGCCCTTGAAGCCCGGCCCGGTCTTGGGTGATCCCTGGAAGAGCGCCGCCTTATAGTTGCCCGCCCATGTGTAGCAGCCTGCTCCCGGTTTTCCGATGTTGCCCGTGAGCATCATCGGCAGGAACTGCGCACGGTTCGCGAGGGTGGCATGGAACCAGTGGTTGATGCCCTCGCCGATGTGCAGCGCTACAGGGCTCATGGTGGCAATGTCCTCGGCCAGCCGTTCGATCAAGTGGCGCGGCGCGTTGGTGATGTCGGCCACGGTGTCCAAGTCATATGCCTGCAAGTGTTCTACATGCATCGACCATAGCGTCATCGCCTCGACTTCGCTGCCATCCGCCAGCCTAACCGTGCCAGACCAATCCAAGGTCGGGTCGATGCCTTGGGCGTCCAACATCGCGCCCACATCTTCGCGCGTCAGCGCAACGAGTTCGCCGGTCGCGGCGTCGCGCACCACGTAGTCGCCGAGTCGCTCATATTGCTCGGCCGTCAGGCCATGCTCCGCAAAGCTCACCCCTGCCGGGTTAAGACCGGGCTGGTAGCTGTCAAAGACGTCAGCCGCGTTCAGACGTTTCAGCGTGTCCAGCCTCACCAGCAAGGGGAAGTCCGTGAAGCGCTTGACGAAATCGACGTCGTACTTCTCGTTGTCTATCAGCCAGCGCGTCACGCCCAGGAAGAGGGCCGTATCCGTGGCCGGGCGGATGGGGATCCAGTAATCGGACTTTGTGGCCGGCGGCGAGTATTCCGGCGTGATCGTGACGATCTTGGCCCCGCGCTCCATTACCTCCACGAAGAAGTGGGACTCGGCCATCTTGTTCTCGACCAGGTTCTTGCCGCACTGAATATGCAGCCGCGAGTTGCGCAGGTCGTTAAAGTCCTCGTCGGACGCCTGCAGCCCAGTCGTAAAGGGGTGACCGGGCGCTTGGTCTCCGTGCCACGTATAGTTCGACCACGTACGTCCGCCCTTCGTCTCCTCCGGCTCGACGCCTCGTACGTGTGCGTCGAGCAGCGCCAGCGTGTTCGCAAAGCGATACATGCCGTATTTGCCGATCACGCCCAGCAAGCCCATCCCGCCGCGACACTTAAAGGTGCGCGTCCCCGCGCCGCCCATTGCCTCGATCATCTCCTCGGGGTAGCCCTGTTGGCGCAACAGGTCGGCGCCCTCTTCCGTCGAGTAGCGCCTAGCGATCGCGACCATCCCCTTGGCGATGTAACTGTAGGCAGTCTCCCAACTTACAGGCAGGAGTTCATCTGTACCGCGCGCCGTAAACCTGTATTTATCCCGGTTCTCCGGCGTCAGCAAGGGAAAGCCGTCGTCCGCCCACTCCTGCCAGCCTTTGCGCATCAATGGCCCCTTCAGCCGGTGCGGGCCGTAGATGCGGCGGTGGAAGGTCTGGCCCTTCTTGCAGCCGCGCGGATGCCAGTGTGCCGTCGCCCGGTTGCCGTCGAGGTCGCTATAACGCTCCACATCATAGTTCGTCTCGCAACGCAAGATGATGCCGTTGCGCACGAAGGCGCGCAGCCGGCACGCATGCGTGTCGTTGGGCGAACAGACGAAGGTAAAGGAGGAATCGTACTGGTACTGGTCCCGATAGACTTGTTCCCACTCGCGGTCGGGATACGCCGCCAGCGGGTTATCCACGTTGACAGGCTGCAATGCTTGCCATTCCAGCGGCGCGCCTACAAGGGCCGCGCTCAAGGCGGCGCCTCCGGACAACTTGAGGAAATCGCGGCGGGACAGTATCGGCATGAAGTCACCTCCGAGAGGGCAGAGATCGGATCGCGGCCAGCAAGTCTGAGGTCCGCGCCTCCAATCGTTGGCTGCGAATGATGCGCAGATCGTTGGCGCCGAGATCTGCGCACACAATCGGCAGATCGGGATAACCGGTAAGCAACGGGCAGAAATCGAACTCATCGCGCTCGCCGCTGCTCAACACAATAACGAGATCGGGCTGGCATTCCGCAAGCAGAGGCAGTGCGCCGGTCACGTCGCCGGCGGTCCCAACCACCGACAATGCACCGCTGCGCCCCAATAGCTGGGCCACAGTCTCGGCAAAGAGCGAATCGCCGACGATAAACACCCTACGCACGGCTTCGTCCATGGTGTTGCCCTCCGCTTGGCTCTACGGCCAGTGTAGAATGTCGCAAGACGCCTTCGCAATCCCTCTTGTCTGGCGCAAGGCATGAAAAAAGAGTGATCTTGGCGATCACTCTCTCTCGGAAGAACTAGTTCTTGGAGCGGGCTAGGGCAACCCCAACGTCATGCGTCGAATGGCAAAGCCCTTACATCAATCCGCGCCGTCGCGCCCGGCTAACCGCAGCGCGGCGATTGGCGGCGTGCAGCTTTGCCAAGATGTTGCGCACGTGGCTTTTCACCGTATGGACGCTGAGCGTCAGCGTCAGGGCAATCTCGCGGTCCGACGCGCCTGTGGCAATGATTTCGAGCACCTCGCGCTCGCGCGCCGTCAATTCCTCTGCCGGCTCGTCGTCTCCCAGCGCTTGCCGATCAGCGGATTCGACACTGGCGGCAAGCCGGCCAAACTCGTCGATCAACCTCGCCGCTAACTTTGGCGGCAACAATGCTTCTCCTGCCAATGCTGCCCGGACCCCGCGCAAGAATTCAGTCGAATTCGTATTCTTGAGCAAGTAACCGTTTGCCCCGGCTTTGATCGCCTCGAACAACTTCTCTTCTTCGTCATGCACCGTCAGCATCACAATGCGAATATCGGCCGTCTCGCGTGTCGTCTTGATAAGGCGCGTCGCCTCCAGTCCGTCGCACACCGGCATGGAGATGTCCATGACGATCAGGTCGGGGTGCAGATCACGTGCTAGGGTCAGCGCCTCGAACCCGTCGCCGGCCTGACCGGCAACCTGCAGATCAGGCTGCCCGGCGATCAATTCCGCCAACCCGGCCCGGAACAATTCATGGTCGTCGGCCAGCAACACACTGCGCCGGCTCATCGTTTTCGCCTCATCCCTGGACGACAAACCGGGCGACGATCCGCGTCCCTGCGCCCGGCGCAGCGTCCACCGTCAGGCTGCCCCCGCTTCGCTCGGCGCGCTCGCGCATAATCGTCAATCCAAGGTGTCCGGTTTCGTCCACCGCCTCGGGATCAAAACCGCGACCGTCATCGCTTACAATGAACACAGTCTCACCGTTCTCCCGCTCCACACAGACCCTAGCGCCTCGTGCAGCAGCATGCCGCCAGGTATTGAGCAACGCCTCACGCACGATATGTAGCGCTTGCTGCTGCGCAAGCGCTGGCAGGGCTAAAGCTGCCTCATCGATCAGGGCCAGTTCAATCGGAAGCCCGGTCGCAGCCTGTACCTCCTCTACGCACGAAGCCAGTTGCGAAGCAAACGACCCGGCCTCGGACAAGGGCGCTTGCAGTCCTGTCAGTGCAGCGCGCACCTGACCGTAAGCCCTAGTCGTCGCGCCGCGCATCTGCGCCAACTCCCGCTCCGCATCGCCGGTAGCACCGGCCGTGATTAGCTCCTCTAGTCGGTCACACTTCATATTGAGAAAGCTTAGTGTCTGCGCCAAGTTATCGTGCAACTCTTCCGCGAGCCGTTCGCGTTCGCCTAGGACGGCCGCCTGTTCGGCTTGGCGGCGTCGATCCTCAGCCAGCCGGGCATTGACGATGGCCCCCGCCGCCGCATTCGCGAGCAAGCTAAATGCCGCCTGTTCCGCCGGCTCGAATTCCGTCCAGTCGGCGCGCGCTACACATAGCGCGCCTAAGCGGCTATTTCCGGCGCGGAGCGGCGCGGCGACATACGGGCCGCTCTTTAGGCCGCGCAAAAAACCGCAGTTGGCACATGCTGTTTCGGACACCACGGTCTCCCCCTGGCCAATCACCCTGCTGGGCAGGTCCGCGCTAAGGGGCTGGCGCAGGTTACGGTCAGTCTTGCCCTCGCCGCTGCCGGCTGCCAAGCGCAGCGCCGACTCATCATCGTCGAGCAAACAAAGCGCGGCCGCAGTCCCCTGCATCAAAATCCGCGCCCTTGCTGTTACGGATTCGAGCAGTCGATCCAGTTCCAGTTGCGCGTTGATCTCCTGGCTCAATTCGAAAGCCGCTTCCAGTTCTTGCGTGCGCCGACTAACCTGATCCTCCAGTTGCCGACGGTCTGCCATTGCTTCAAGACGCAGACGTTCCAGCGCTTCGGCAAGCCTTCCGGATTCCTTGTCGGCAAATGCGGGTATCTCGTGCTCGAAGTCTCCCTCAGCCATCCGCTGCGCCACTTCGCCCAAGGTGTCCAATGGTTCCACCACGTGACGACGGGCCACAAGATACCCGCGCCAAAGGACGATCAACGCCGCCAGCACTATCAATCCCTGGGCGGTCGAATACCAACTCTGCGCCTCAGCGCGGTAGGCAACAATCGAGAGCGCGATAGCGCCGATCAACAACGAAAAGAATGTGAGAAAGAGAAGCCGCAAACGGCCGGTGATTGAGTTCGGCATATCATGACCAGGGAGAGGAGTCGCCCAGCACACAGGCAAGGCCAACGCAAGCCTGATGGTCGCGCTGCCCATTGTGCCACGATCGCCGCGCGCTGTCCACTGCCATTTCGTGTGACAACCTAGTTCCTTTTCTTGAACGCTACCCGTCGTTGCCTCTAGCATCGAGTTTCATTCCTATCAACAGCCATATCGGAACTTGATTGGTTCGAGCCGTGTGGTACACTTCGCCTCTTAAAAAATCACGTGCAACAATATACAAGGAGGCCTAGTATGACGATTCTAATTCTAGTCCTGCGTGCGCTTCACGTCGGCGCAGGCGTCCTGTGGGCGGGCAGCGCCATTTTCTATTTCCTATTCGTAGAGCCGGCTGTGAAGGGCGCTGGGCCGGCCGGGCCAAAAGTGATGCAGAACCTACTGGCGCGTCGCTACCCGCTCTTCATGAACGTTGTGAGCGGGCTAACCGTCGTCGCCGGTCTGTGGCTGTTTTGGATCGCGTCCGGCGGCTTGCATATGGGCTGGATTACGTCTGGCCCTGGCATAGGCTTCACGCTCGGCTCCGTGGTAGCCCTGGCGGTCTATGCGATTGGCTTCTTCATGCTCCGACCGCGCGCCGAACGCATGGGCCAGTTAGGCAAGGCGATCGGCCAGGCCGGCGGCCAGCCCACAACCGAACAAGCCGCCGAGATGCAGACACTGAACGAGGAAATGGCCTCTATCGGTCGGATAGACGCCATCCTGCTGACGATCTCGTTGTTGGCAATGGCGACTGCCCGCTACTGGACTTTCTAGCGGCGCCGCCGTCTGACAGGCGCGACGCCTAGGGGGTTCGCATATGAGACTTAGTTGGCTTGTCATCACCATCGCTGCGGCCGCGATCCTTGTCGCTGCAGGCTGCTCCGGCAGCCGTGTCGCCGCAGACGCCGCAACCCCGGAAGTCGCCTTGATGCTCCAGACCGGCATGGCCGACGGGCGCATGGTCTATGTAGGCGTCGGCGGCGCCATCGACGGCCAGATCAACCCGGAATTAGAGGTTGAGTCCGGATCGCGCGTTCGCATCACAGTGACCAATGGCGACGTCATGGCGCATGATCTCGCCGTTCCGGCCTTTGGAGCCAAGACGCCAATCATCAGCGCGCACGGCAGCGAGGCCGAGATTTCGTTCTTGGTAAAGGAGGGACAGGAAGGAACGTACGACTATTTCTGCACGATTGCAGGCCATCGCCAAGCAGGCATGGAAGGTCTCCTCATCGTGAGATGATGATTGGAGCGGCAGCTGCGTCCGGGGCAGCGCGCCACACTCGATTGGCGTGCTGCCTACAAACCCTGTTGACCGGCGTGTATAACCGGTCGCCCTATCTCGTTGACCTCCAGCGCAATGCAAGCTATGCTGTCAGTATATGGTCGAGATCGGCGCCGGTTTTTCGGTCTCTGCGCCGCCGCCATTCACCTGATATGGAGGTCAAGATATGGTGCGCACCGTAATCCGACATGCCGCAACCCTGGTCACGATGGATGCTGACCGGCGCGAAATACCCGACGGGGCGCTGGCAATACGCAACAACGTGATCGAGTGGGTTGGCCCCTCCGTTGAGTTGCCGGCCGAATTGGCGCAGCAAGCCGATCGGACCGTCAATGCCGCCGGCAAGATTGTACTGCCCGGTCTCGTCAACACCCATCATCACTTCTACCAAACCCTGACGCGTGTCATCCCCGCGGCGCAGGATGCCGTACTCTTCGACTGGCTCAAGACGCTCTATCCCATCTGGGCGGAACTGCGGCCCGAAGATGTGCGCGTTAGCACGCAGCTTGCCCTCGTCGAACTGCTCCTCAGCGGCTGCACCACATCAAGCGACCATCATTATCTCTGGCCCAACGGCTGCCGCCTCGACGACCAATTCGAGGCCGCCGAAGAAATCGGCGTGCGCTTTCACGGCGCACGCGGCAGCATGAGTCTGGGCGAAAGCAGGGGCGGACTGCCGCCGGACCGCGTCACCGAGGACGAGGAGAGCATCCTGCGCGACTGCCGCCGCGTGGTCGAAGCCTACCATGACGCGTCGCCCTACGCCATGCGCCGCGTCATTCTGGCGCCGTGCAGCCCCTTCAGCGTTACCCCGGACCTCATGCGTGAAAGCGCGGCGCTTGCCCGCAGTTTCGGCACAGCAGGCGTGCGCTTGCACACCCATCTGGCCGAAACGGTTGACGAAGAGGAGTTCTGCCTTTCGGCCTTCGGCCAGCGTCCTGCCGCCTATGCTGAATCGCTTGGCTGGCTGGGAAGCGATGTCTGGCATGCACACTGCGTACACATCAACGAGGCCGAGATCGGCGCCTTCGCCGGCGCCGGCGCCGGCGTGGCCCACTGTCCCAACAGCAACATGCGGCTCGCCAGCGGCATCGCCCCTATCCGCGCCCTGCGCCAGGCAGGCGTAGCCGTCGGTCTGGGCGTAGACGGCAGCGCCAGCAACGACAGCAGCCACCTTCTAGGCGAAGCCAGGCAAGCTATGCTCTTGCAGCGCGTGCAGGGCGACCCGCATGCGATGAGCGCGCGCCAGACGCTCGAACTCGCCACCTTGGGCGGCGCTGCCGTGCTCGGCCGTGACGACATCGGTTCCCTCGCCCCCGGCAAGGCCGCCGATGTCGTCGCCTTCGACCTCAACGCCGTCTCGTACTCCGGCGCAGCCGTCCACGACCCGGTCGCCGCTCTGGTCTTCTGCCACCCCATGACCGTCGACTTCGCTATGGTTAACGGCCATATGCTGGTGGAGGACGGAAAGCCGCTGTTTGTCGATACGGACCTGCTGGTGCAGGCGCATAACCAGGCCGCGCGGCAACTGTTGCAGCGCGCCGGCAAGGCCTAAGCGCAGGCGGAGCGAGCATGACCAATACCTTCGACGTGATCCTCACCCACGAGCATACGGACTTCGATGCCTTGGCCTCATTGCTAGGCGCCTCGCTCCTCTTTCCGGACGCACTGCCCGTCCTGCCGCGCCGGTTGAATCGCAACGTCCGCGATTTCCTGACACTCTATAAGAACCACTTCCCCTTCATCACGGATCGCGAGACGCCAAAAGGACGCGTGCACCGCGCAATCCTCGTCGATTCTCGTTCCGTCAACTGGGTCAAGGGTATGGATCGCAACGTCGAGTTCTTCATTATCGACCACCACGTCGACGAGGATCAGCCCCGCGAGGAGAACAACGTCTGGTCCGATGCGGTCGGCGCCAACACGACTCTTCTGCTCGAACGCTTGATCGTGGCAGACTACGCGCCGACGCCCGTCGAGGCGACGCTCTTCGCCCTAGGCATACACGAGGACACGGGCAGTCTGACCTATCCCTCCACCACCCATCGCGACGCGCGCTGTCTGGCCTGGCTTTTGGAGCCGCAGCGCAACGTCAATCTAGAGGTGCTCAGCCACTTCCTCAACCACCCGCTCAGCGAAGCCCAACGTGCGCTGCTTGACGTACTCATTGATCACAGCGAGTTCCTAGAGATCTCCGGCCACACCATCGTCATCGCCCAAGCCGACGCGCGCGACTTCCGCGAGGAGTTGAGCGCTTTGGCGACGCGACTGCGCGACTTTCACGAGACCGACGCCCTCTTCCTCGTCGTCAACCTCGGCGACATTATCCAGGTCGTCGCACGCAGCACGACCGATGAAATAGACGTGGGCAAAGTCGCAGCCGAACTGGGCGGCGGCGGGCATCCGCGCGCTGCCGCCGCACCAATCCCAGCCCGCAACAACAAGACGCAGATCGTGCGCGACCGCATTGTGCGCCTCATCGAGGAAATATGCCGATCGGCCGTTACCGTGCGCCACATTATGAGCGCCGGCCGCCCGCAGATCCTATCGCCGCGCATGTCGATCCATGCCGCTGCCGAACTGATGCGGCGTTACGGCCACGAGGGCTTTCCCGTTGTCGAACGCCGACCGGACGGCCGCGAAGAGTTGCTCGGCGTGCTTACGCGGCGCGAAACAGACCGAGCCCTCACCCACGAACTGGGCGACCAGCCGGTAAGCCGCTTCATGCGCGCCGGACAGGTCTTTGCCCGCCCAGACGACTCGGTGAACAAGCTGCGCCGCCTAATGATCGACAGCAACTGGGGCCAGATCCCCGTCGTCGACGAAAACGACCACATCATCGGCATCGTCACCCGCACCGACCTCATCAAGCTGTGGGATGAGTCGTCCCTGCCCGAACGACACGCCGGCGAGATCGAACGGTTGCTCAAAACGACGCTGCAGCCCGTCCCCCACGCGCTCTTGCAGTTGATCGGCGAGGAGGTGGACCGCCTCAACTTCACCGTCTACGTCGTCGGCGGTTTCGTGCGCGATCTGCTTCTCAATCGCCCGCATCACGGCGCGCAAAGCCTCGACATGGACATCGTTATCGAAGGAGACGCCATCCGCTTCGCCCAGCGCATGAAGGACATCTATGGTGGCCGCATCGTGCCGCACCGTCGCTTCAATACGGCGAAGTGGCTTCTCAACAACCATGACCATCCCGTAAACTATGACCGGCTGTTGGCTCGTCTGCCCCAACCAGCCGACCCCGCTGACCTTCCCTCGCACCTTGACTTCGTGAGTGCACGCACCGAGTTTTACACTGCGCCGACCGTTCTGCCCACCGTCGAGAACAGCAGCATCAAACTTGACCTGCACCGCCGTGACTTCACGATCAACACATTGGCCGTCTGCTTGAACCCTGATCGTTGGGGCGAATTGCTCGACTTCTATGGCGGCCTAAACGACCTTAACCGCGGCGTCATTCGCGTTCTTCACAGCCTCAGTTTCGTCGACGACCCCACGCGCATCCTGCGCGCCATCCGCTATGAGCAGCGTTTCGGCTTCACCATCGACCCGCGCACCCTCGAACTCCTGCAAGACGCGGTTGAACTGCTGGACCGGGTCAGCGGCGCGCGTATCAAGCACGAACTGGAACGCATCTTTCAAGAAGAAACGCCGGAACAGGCTCTGGAACGGCTTGTCGCCCTGGATGTGATGGAACGCATTCACCCCTCGCTTGTCGTCGACGAATGGGTGCGCGCTAAGTTCGCCCTGTTGCGCAGCAGACGCCTGGAAGCGCCTCCATCTTCCGCCCTCGCCGCCGAACCCGTCGAGCGTCTTTATTGGGGGTTGCTGGTCTTCCGGCTCTCACCCGATACCCACACCATGCTGACCGAACGGCTCGGCCTGCGCGCCGAGGTCCAGCGTCTTTCAGCCGGGTTGGCCGCCGTCTATGCACATCTCGACATGCTCAGACGCACCGACCTCATGCCCAGCACAGTGGTCTCGGTCCTGGCGAAGGCCGATGCGCCCTCCCTTGCCGTCGCCCGCATCGCCTGCTCCGATTACCCGCCCGTCATAGCGTGGTTGGACGAGTACGAGCGCAGATTGCAGCATGTACGCCCCGAACTCGACGGTTACGACTTGGCCGCCATGGGCATTCCAAAAGGGCCGGTCTACAGCCGCATTCTCGACACGCTGCGCGCCGCGCGTCTCGACGGTCTCGTGCGCACTCGCGAGCAGGAGATGGCGTTGGCGGTAGAGCTTGCCCACGCCGAGCTAGGTAAGAACATGCGCCAATAGCCGCCTTCTCTTTGGGCAGAGAAACGCCGGAAGCTAGGATTTGTTTTTGCCGACTGTTTTCTGTCTGCTACAATACGGAACGATTGAGTTTCAACGCGGTTCGGGGAGGCGTCTGCTCGTGAGTTTGGCTCTGTGGAGAGACATTTCGGCCGTTTGGCTGCTTCTGCTGTGCTTTATCGGCATGCTTATCCCGCTTGCTGCCTCCTTCTTTGCCGTCTGGGGCATGCACAAAGCGCTGGAGCGAGCGCGGACTGCATTGACGGCCGCCCAGTCTGTCAGCAGCACTGTCCGCGACAAAGCCGGCACAGCGAGCGAGCAGGTGGTGCGCCCCGTCATAGGCGCCCAGCGTTTGGCCGCACGAGCGTCGGAGTCCATACGCGTGCTTACCGGCGCAAGACGCCGGTAACGTAGAAATAGGATAGCTACGAGAAGACGACCATGAGCCACAAGACGCGAGCGATCATAGTAGGAATTGCCGCCGGCGCACTGCTCGGCGCTGCATTTGCATGGATTGCCGGCGACGATGCCGGTGAAGAAAGCGGCGAGAGCAATCCGCTTGCCCACCTTGGCCCCGGCGACTACTTCACGCTGGGCATCAGCATCCTGACACTGGCGCGCCAGTTCGGCGGTATGCTCAAGCGCGTTTAGCATCCCGTCCGCTTTCCCGCGCTCACGCAAAAAAGCGCATCAGTCCTGTCATGCGGAACCGCCGTTCAACAGGAGAAGACATTGTCGACTATGCTTGGAAGCCAAACCCGACCGTTGCGGGTGGCAATCATCGGCGCCGGCCCGTCCGGCTTCTATGCCGCCGGCGGCTTACTGCAACAAAGCGAGTACTCTGTCACAGTCGATATGTTCGACCGTCTGCCCGCGCCATATGGGCTCGTGCGCTACGGCGTCGCGCCGGATCACCAGAAAATCAAATCGGTCACGCGCATCTTTGACCGTACCGCGTCCAGCCCGCGGTTCCGCTTTTTCGGCAATATCGACTTTGGCGCCGATATCACCCACGCAGATCTGAAGCAACACTACGACCACATCATTTACGCAGTCGGCGCCCAGTCCGACCGCAAGCTGGGCATCCCCGGCGAAGACCTGCATAATAGCCTCTCTGCCACCGAGTTCGTCGCCTGGTACAACGGCCATCCTTTCTTTGCCGATCTTGACTTTGATCTCGACTGCGAGACGGCCATCGTCGTTGGCGTAGGAAACGTCGCAATGGACGTTGCGCGCATTCTCGCCAGGTCTGTCGATGAGCTGAAAGTCACAGACATAGCCGATCACGCCCTCGAACGGTTGGGGCGAAGTCGCGTACGCGACATCTATGTCCTCTCACGGCGCGGACCCGCCCAGGCCAAGTTCACCAACCCCGAAATCCGCGAGTTAGGCGAGTTGGAAGATGCTGACGTGGTGGTGCTGCCCGAGGAGTTGGAACTGGACCCGGCCAGCGAACAGGAGATCGCCGAGGACCCGCGCGCGGCCCGCAACTTGGACATTCTACGCGAGTTCGCCGCGCGTGAACCGACAGGCAAACCCAAGCGTCTCCACCTGCGTTTTCTTGTCTCGCCGGTCGAACTGATCGCCGATGACGACGGTCGCGTGGCGTCGGCTCGCATCGAGCGTAACAGACTGGAGCCTAACGAATCCGGCTATCTGAATGCCATCGGCCTGGGCGAATTCGAGACGCTGCCCGCCGGCCTTGTGCTCCGCTCAGTCGGGTACAAAGGCATCGCCCTAGAGGACGTGCCTTACGACGAACGCCGCGGCACCATCCCCAACAGCGAAGGCCGCGTATTGGACCCGGCGACAGGCCGGCGCTTGCCCGGCGAGTACGTCGTGGGCTGGGCAAAGCGCGGCCCCTCGGGCGTGATCGGCACCAACAAGCCCGACGCGCTAGAGACCGTCGCGCGCATGCTGGAAGACATCGCCGTCACCCCTCCCGCGCCACAGCCCGATCCGGCGGCTATCGACGCTATCCTCGAACAACGCGAACTCCAGAGCATCTCCATCGATGCCTGGCGTATCCTAGACCGCATCGAGACGGCTGAAGGCGAAAAACAAGGCAGGCCGCGCGTCAAGTTCACGCACGTCCATGAGATGCTCGCGGCGCTCGAACAGGCGCTAAAACTGCCCGTCGCCGATTAGTCTCCCGCAGACCCCAACTTGCAGGCCTGACCGGTCGCCCTCCTGCGGCTGGTCTCTCGCATATACAGTCTCTCCCCGACGAGCGCGGTGTCAAACAGGTGACACTTGTCCCAAAACATCGGGTAATTCGTCCCTATCTCTCCGTCTTACAAAGGACTATACTACTCGAGACGCCCGCTGCCGCGTGGGAGCATGCGCGCCGTTGCCGCCAACGTCGTCCAGCAATCGGGGGAACCTATGCGAGACTTCAAATACGTCTGGGTATTGGGTCTGCTCGCCACCTTGCTCATCGTGTTCGTTCCCATCGCGTTGCTCCTATGGCCTGGCGGCGAGACAAAGCCTGACCCCTGGGACGCGCTGCCGTCTCGCCCGCAACATACCGACCATGCCGCCTTACTCAAAGGCCCCTTCGACGATGGTCCGGCTGTGACCGCGGCATGTCTGTCCTGCCACGAAGACGCCGCACAACAGGTTATGCACACATCCCACTGGACATGGGAAAGCGAGCCGGCCCTGCTTCCTGGCCGCGACGAACCAGTCACTACTGGTAAAAAGGACTCCATCAACAACTTCTGCATAGGCATCCAAGGCAACTGGCCGAGTTGTACCGCCTGCCATGCCGGTTACGGCTGGGAAGACGCTGCCTTCGATTTCTCCGACGAGACGACCGTGGACTGTCTCGCCTGCCACGACGCCTCTGGCCAATACGTCAAGGGCAAGGCCGGCATTCCGCTAGAAGGCGTTGACCTCGTCGCCGCGGCGCAAAGCGTCAGCATCCCCACGCGCCAGAATTGCGGCAGCTGTCACTTCAGCGGCGGCGGCGGCGATGCCGTCAAGCACGGCGACCTCGACCAATCCCTCTTTTTCCCTGCCGAGAGCATCGACGTGCACATGGGCCGTCACGATTTCCTCTGCATTGACTGCCACCGCACTACGGAGCACCTGATCGGCGGGCGCTCCATCTCCGTCAGCGTAGACGACGCGAACAATATCGCCTGCACCGACTGCCACAGCGTAGATGTCCATGGCGACGAACGGCTCAACGCCCATACTGGCGCCGTCGCCTGCCAGACGTGCCACATCCCCGAAGGCGCGGTGCGCGAGGCCACCAAGATGCACTGGGACTGGTCAACCGCCGGCCAAGACCTGCCCGAGGACGATCACAGCTACCTCAAGATCAAGGGCAGTTTTATCTACGAGCGCAACTTCGTCCCCGAATATTTCTGGTTCAACGGCGCATCAGACCGCTACATCCTCGGCGATCCGATCGAACCCGACGAAACCACGCCCATCAACCGGCCGCTCGGCGACCTCCGCGACCCCGGCGCTAAGATATGGCCCTTCAAAGTTCATCGCGCCACGCAGATCTACGACGCCGAGTACAACCGCCTCATCGTCCCCAAGACCGTGGGTGAAGGCGGTTACTGGACAGAATTCGACTGGGACCTGGCCGCTCGCCTCGGCGCAGAAGCCACCGGCTTGCCCTATAGCGGTTCCTACGGCTTCGCCCCAACCGAGATGTACTGGCCTCTCTCTCATATGGTCGCCCCCACCGCACGCGCCCTCCAGTGCAATGACTGTCACGGTGAGGGCAATCGTCTCGATTGGGAAGCGCTAGGCTACTACGGCGATCCCCTCGTGTGGGGCAGCCGTGCGCGCATGCAGAAGATTGGGTCCCGCTAACCAACTACAAGGCAAACTGCACCGATGATCCCAACACCGCTGCGTCACCTCGTGCGTGCTCTCGGCCTGGCCGCCCTCCTACTCGCCCTCAGCGGCAGCATGGACGCATTTGCCCAGACCTCGCCCTTTCATCCGACATTTCCGCTCCTCGATGTCGCAGGCGCCAACGTGCTGGAATCCGGCCGGCCCGTATCGACCATGAACACCTGCGGCGCCTGTCACGACGCCGTCTTTATCGAAGGTCACAGCTTCCACGCCGACGTCAGCCTCTCCACGCTTTCAGCCCCCGGTTCGGCCGCTTCCGGTCGTCCCTGGGACATCGGCGACGGTTACTTCGGCCAATGGAACCCTCTCATTTATCGCTATCTCTCCCCGCAGGGTGATCCGGTACTCGATCTGACCACGCCTGAATGGATCCAGCGCTTCACCCGGCACGCCGGCGGCGGGCCTGCTGTCCGCAGCCGCGACGGACGAGACCTGCCCGCGCTGACGCCATCGGTAGACGACCCGGAGACAACAATCGTCAACCCGCAGACGGGCCAAGCGCAAGCGTGGGATTGGCAAAGCTCGGGCACAGTCGAGATGAACTGCTTCCTCTGCCACATCCCCCAGCCCAATAATAAAGCGCGCATCGCCGCACTCTCCGCCGGCGACTTCTCCGGGGCCAATACCGCAACCCTGCTCGGCACAGGCCTCGTCGATCAAAGTGCGGATGGCTGGGAGTTCCAATCACAAGCCTTCGACGCAGACGGCAACCTGCTGCCCGAATTCGTGACAGTACAGGACCCTAGAATCCGCAACTGCGCCCAATGCCACGGCTACGCCTCCAGCGACGCCGCTACTGCTCTCGCCCTTGCCCCTTGTAATGTCGAAGATTGGAATACGTACACCACCGGCCAAGTTGTGTCTCCGCAGCGGCTTGCCGACTCTGCGCTCAACCTGGCGGGCAAAGAGCAGTTGACGCGCAGTTGGGACATCCACGCCGAACGCGTCCTCTCCTGCACAGATTGCCACTTCTCGCTCAACAATCCGGTCTACTATCAGGACGAATCGCAATCCCGGCTCGAACACCTCACCTTTGACCCGCGGCGCATCGACCTAGGCGAATACCTCTACCGCCCGCTGCACCAGTTCGCCAAAGGCAACAGCGCCCAGGGCATGCTTGCGCCCGAACTAGACGACACACTGCGCCGCTGCGAATCCTGTCACGACTACGACGCCGCCCACGATTGGCTCCCCTATCAGCAACAGCATCGCTCGGCCGTTGCTTGCGAGACATGCCACATTCCGGAACTAAACGCGCCCGCTATCCAGTCCGCAGACTGGACGGTTCTGACCATTGACGGATCGCCCGCCCTGGACTGCCGCGGCCTAACATATGAAGAACCTTTCTCGCCCGTCCCGCTGCTGACCGGCTATCAGCCCGTCCTCTTGCAGCGCCAAAACGCTGACGGATCCTCCAAACTCTTCCCCTACAACCTCGTCGCCTCCTGGTACTGGGTCTACGGCGACCCACAGCGCCCCGTACCCTATCGCTATCTGGAGGCGGCCTGGCTCGACGGCGCAGCCTACCACGCCGAAGTCGTTGCTCTGTTCGACGCCGACGGAAATGGGGAGATCTCCACATCCGAACTGAAGATCGATACGCCGGAGAAAGAGGCTGCCATCGCCGCCCGGCTCATCGCCCAGGGACTCGATACCCCGCACATCGCCGGCGAAGTGCAACCGTACAGCATCCACCACAGCGTCGCCGGCCGTGACTCAGCTATTCGCGACTGCCGGGTGTGTCACGGCGATAAGTCACGCGTTACGCAGTCGCTGCTCCTGGCAAGCGCCATTTCCGGCGGCGTTACGCCAGATTTCGTTGGCAACCTGTCCACACGATTCACCGGCGACCTCATTGCCGACGATGCCGGTCGCCTTCTGTACGCGCCGAATGCGGCCAACGACAGCCTCTACATCCTCGGCCACAACCGCGTAGCGTGGGTCGACCTGATCGGTCTCATCGCCTTCTTCGGCACGCTCCTGGGCATCTCCGTGCATGGCGGCTTGCGCTTCGTCGCGGCGATGCGTCGTCCGCGTCACGCCCCGCGCGTCGAACGCGTCTACATGTATGGCGTCTACGAGCGGCTCTGGCACTGGCTACAGACCGCGGCTATCCTCCTACTCATCGCTACGGGGCTTGTCATCCATCGGCCCGACCTATTCGGCGCATTTAGCTTCCGCTACATGGTCCTGATCCACAACATCCTAGCGGCGATCCTGGTCGTCAATGCCGCGCTGTCGCTCTTCTACCATCTCGCCAGCGGCGAGATTCGCCAGTTCCTGCCGCGCCCCTACGGTTTCTTCGACCAGGCCATCGAACAAGCCAAGTTTTACCTTGGCGGAATCTTCCGCGGCGGCGAGCATCCCTTCGAAAAGACGCCCGACCGAAAACTCAACCCGCTCCAGCAGTTGACCTATTTTGCCATTCTCAACGTGCTCTTGCCGCTCCAGATCCTCACCGGATTGCTGATGTGGGGAGCGCAACGCTTCCCCGGCGCGACGGATGCGGTGGGCGGGCTGCCCTTCCTAGGGCCTTTCCACACGCTCATCGCCTGGCTGTTCGCCGCCTTTATCGTGTTGCATGTCTACCTCACCACGACTGGGCCGACCCCTTTGGCGGGGATTCGCGCCATGATCGTAGGCTGGGACGAAGTCGAGGTTCACGGTCGTTCACAGGAGGCCAAGCCACTCACATGACCACACAAACGCCCGCGCGGCCTTTACCGCGCCAAGCCAAGATGAAAGACGCGAACCGCCGCGAAGCCAAGCCCTACATCAATCCGTATCTGGGCGGAATTCTGCTAGGCATCGTGCTGTTCGCCGCGCTCTTCATTACCGGCAACGGGCTTGGCGCGTCCGGCGGCATCAACCGCATCGTCGTCTTCATCCAGGACCTCGTCGCCCCGTCGCATGTCGACCGCACCGCCTACCTGACGAGCATGGCCGGCGGCGACCTTAATCCCCTGGACAATTGGATCGTCTTCATCACGTTGGGGACGCTGCTAGGCGGCTTCGTCTCAGGTTGGGTCCACAACCGCGTCAAAATCGAGACGAACCGCGGGCCTCAAGTCTCTGTCCAACTACGCTGGATCATGGCCTTCATCGGCGGCGCCATCATGGGCTACGGCGCGCGCCTGGCGCGCGGCTGCACCTCCGGCCAAGCGCTATCGGGCGGAAGCGTGCTGTCCGTGGGCAGTTGGGCGATCATGTTAGCCATCTTCGGCGGGGGCTATGCGCTCGCCTATTTCCTGCGCCGCTTCTGGAACTGAGCGTCGCACGGTCACGGAGGGAGCCAACCATGGCGCCATACGCCATCACCGAATTGTTCGGCCATTGGGGAGCCAACGCCGTCTACCTCTTGATCGGCTTTGCGTTCGGCGCAGTCCTAGAGATGTCCGGCTTCGGCAACTCCATGAAGCTCGCCGCCCAATTCTACTTCAAAGAGATGACCGTGCTCAAGGTCATGTTCACGGCTATCGTCGTCGCCATGCTCTTGGTCTTCTTCACCAGCGCGGCCGGCCTTCTCGACTTCAACCTCGTCTGGGTTCCCCCCACCTACTTGTGGCCAGGCATCGCAGGCGGTCTTCTAATGGGCATTGGTTTCATCATCGGCGGCTTCTGCCCTGGAACGTCGCTCGTCTCGGCGGCGACGCTCAAGGTGGACGGCATCTTCTTTGTGCTGGGGGCGTCCTTCGGCATCTTCCTCTTCGGAGAGACGATCCAATACTACGAAGGCTTCTTCAATTCCTCGAATATGGGGCGTTTCACCTTGCCCGAGATGTTCGGCGTAGACGCCGGCGTTGTCGTGCTGGCGGTTACGCTCATGGCGCTCTTCATGTTCTGGGGCGCCGAGCAGCTTGAGCGCATTTTCGGAAAGACGGACCCGAAGGCCGCCCCGCGCTGGCGCTACGGCGCTGCCGGCGCCGCCCTGGCTGTCGCGCTGATCGTGCTAGTCATAGGCCAGCCCACCGCCGAGCAGCGTTGGCAGCGCATTGCCGTCGAGAAACAACAACTGCTCGACCAGCGCGCCGTCCAAATCCACCCCGGCGAACTGCTGAACTTGCTCGGCGACCCGCTCCTTCAAGTAATCATGCTTGACGTACGCACCGAGACCGACTACAACCTGTTCCACATCCTAGACGCACGACACGCCCCCGTGAACTCGCTTTCGGAAGCGGTTCCGGGGCTACACGGCCAGCCCGCCAACACGGTTTTCGTCGTCATGAGCAACGACGAAGTCGCGGCCACCGAGGCGTGGAAGGTTCTTGCCGCCGAAAGTGTGCCCAACATCTACATCCTAGAGGGGGGCGTCAATCGCTGGCTGGACGTTTTTGCCAATGCGGAGTTCAAAACCGCGTACCAAAGGACATCCGCGCAGCCGGATCAGTTGCGCTATGTACCGGGCGCGGCGCTCGGCTCGCGCTTGCCGGCAGCCGAGCCGTACGAAGGCCAATTTGAACTAGAGTTCATCCCCAAGGTCCAGTTGGAGCTAAAGCGCGGTCCATCAGGCGGGGGCTGCGGCTGATCACGCCAGGCATAACTGACGTTGCCGCCACGCGCCGAGAGTGCCGCTTCCCGCCAAAGCAAGCTGCCGCATTCTGGCTTTGACACGCGCCGATCGTGCGGGGTATACTAATTTCACCATTATTCCCGACCAATACACCTCTCAATTCCGGCCATGCCGCCGCCCGCAGACAGCGCCGGAACTCAGGTGAACAGCGCATATCACAGAGTAAGCAGCACCATTGGAAGGCGCTCTGACTCCCCGAAACCCCGGCGCCGACTTTGATATTGGAGCAATGTCGCTGTGCCATCTCCAATTGGCGCCGCAACCACTTCGCTCATTATCGCATCGCGTGGAGCAGTTACAATGAACGATGTACTCCTGAAAATCGATGGCATCAGCAAAGAGTTCTCGACGGTCCCCGTCCTGAAGCATATCGATCTGGAGGTTATACGAGGCGAGGTATTGGGCATTGTCGGCGAAAACGGCGCCGGCAAGTCCACCCTGATGAAGATTGTCAGCGGCATCTACACTCCGACCACTGGCCGCCTTGTCTTTGAAGGCAAACCCGTGGAGATCCGAGAGCCGCTGGACGCCATGCAGGTCGGCATCAGCCTCATCCCGCAGGAATTCAATCTCGTCAACGACCTAGCCGTCTACGAAAACGTATTCCTCGGCCGCGAACTCAGATTGCGCAGCGGCCTGCTGGACAAAAAGCGGATGATGGAGCGCACGCGCACCTTGCTCGAAGAGCTTGAGGTGGACATCAAGCCCGACGAACGCATCGAGCGACTCAGCACCGCGCAAAAGCAGATGGTCGAGATCTCCAAGGCGGTCTCCATGGATGCCAAGCTCCTCATCATGGACGAACCGACCACCGTACTCACCCAGTACGAGATCGATATCCTCTACCGCCTGATGCGCCGCCTCAAGAGCCAAGGCGTCACCATCATCTACATCTCCCACAAGCTCAAAGAAGTCAAGGCCATCTGCGACCGCGTCATGGTGCTGCGCGACGGTGAAGTGATCTGCCTCGAACCCACCGGCGCGCTCTCGGAAGTCGAGATCGCGCAGCGCATGGTCGGCCGCGAGTTGAGCCAGGTCTTCCCGCCAAAGGGCGTCCCCGGCGACGAGCGGGTGCTTGAGGTGCGAAACCTGACCGTCCCCGGCGTGCTGGAGGACATCAATCTCGACATCAAACGAGGCGAGATACTCGGCCTGGCCGGTTTGGTCGGCGCAGGCCGCACCGAAGTCGCGGAGGCCATCATGGGCGTCCGCCCGCACACAACAGGCGAGATCCTCCTCAACGGCAAGAAGTTGGATATTCGCTCCCCACAAGACGCCGTGGAGAGCGGCATCAACTATCTGTCGGAAGACCGGCAGGGCAGCGGCATCCTCACCGGCTTCAGCGTCACCAACAACATCTCGCTCGTCTCCCTAAAGCGGTACTGCCGGTATTTTGTCAATCTAATCAAGAATGGTGACGAAAAGGCGGCAGCAGAAGCGCACAGAGACCGCTTCAACATCAAGACGCAGAGCCTAGACACGCGCCTGGAGTTCCTCAGCGGCGGCAATCAACAGAAGGTGTCTCTCGCCAAGAGCATCGATCCCGATCCGGTCGTCCTGCTCGCCGATGAACCGACGCGCGGCGTCGACGTCTCCGCCAAACAGGAAATCTATCGCTTCATCAAATCCCTCTCGGACAAAGGTCTCTCGTGCCTCTTCATCTCGTCTGAGCAAGAGGAGATCGTCGGCATGTGCCACCGTGTCATCGTCATGAAAGAGGGCCGCATCATGGGCTCCCTCTCAGGCGACGAGATCAACGAGGCCGAAATCATGTTTTTGGCGACCGGCGTCCGTGAAACCAACGGCGCGCCGGCGCCGGTTCACTGATCTACCGGCGACGGACGGCTGCGAGCGATCTAGCCGCCCGTTGCGCACCTCTTCCATCTTGGGCGGAGTCAAGGAATGAATAGCGCACTATCAGGCAGTCTGCGGAAGTTCGAGTACGAGAAATACGCGTCGCTCATCGCCCTGGTGGCCTTATTTGCGATTGCGTCCATCCTCAGCCCCTACTTCCTGCAACTTCAAAACGTCCTCAACATCTTGCGACAGGTCTCCTACACGGGCATCATCGCGCTGGGCATGACCTTCGTCATCATCAGCGGCGGCATCGATCTCTCGGTCGGCTCGGTGGCGGCCTTCGTCGGGGCTGTCTGTATCCTCACCCTAAACGCACTGCTGCCCATGGTCGGCAACGAGTTCCTGGCCGTGTCTCTCGCTATCCTGGCTGGTCTGGCAATCGCCTCGCTATGCGGCGCGCTTAACGGCATCCTGATCACGCGGGGTAAAATCGCGCCCTTTATTGTCACTCTGGGCACGATGGCGATCTTCCGCTCGCTGGCTTTGTTCATCGGCAACGCCGGCGAGGTGCGCTCCAACAGCAACATCTACGGCAACTTCGGCATGAACTCGGTAGCGATGGTACCGGTGCCCGTTTTCGTGATGTTGATTCTGGCTGCTTTGCTCGCCGTCACGTTGAACCAGACGCGTTACGGCCGTTACCTGTGCGCCGTCGGCTCCAACGTGCGCGTCGCCACCTTCTCCGCTATCAACGTCGACCGCATCAAGTTCCTGGCCTACACGCTGACCGGCTTCGTCGTCGGCGTCTCCGCCATCCTGCTGTCGTCCCGCTTTAACGCCGTGAGCACCTCGAACATGGGCATGGCCTTCGAACTGGATGCCATCGCCGCGGTCATTATCGGCGGCACGCCCATGACAGGCGGTCGCGGCACAGTCTGGGGCACAATCATCGGCGCCATCATCTTGGGCATCATCAACAACATGCTCAACATGCTGGGGGTGTCGCCCTATCTGCAAGGCACTGTGAAGGGCTTGGTCATCATCGGCGCAGTCTACATCCAGCGTCAACGGGCTTAGCCAGCCGTCCCGGCTCCTATTGGGGCCGGTTCTTAATTCAACGGCAGATTTTCGCCTCCTGCAAGCGTGAAGCGTTCGACGCCATCGCCTGCATAATCCAGCGAAGAGATGCCCTCTACCCCAACAGGAGGACAGGTATGAAACGCTTGCTAGTAGTCTCCCTTGCCGTCATGATGGCGCTTGCCATGCTGGCGGCCTGCACTGTCGTCCCGGCCGCCCCTGTAGGCGAGCCGGCTGCCGCCCCTGCCGGAGAGGCTGCGGCCGCCGAAGAGGCAGCGCCGGCGGAAGCCTTGCCGCCGTTGAAGATCGGCTACTCGATGCCATCCGCCACGCACGGTTACATGGCGCGCGCCATCTACTGGGCCGAAACAGGCATGGCCGACTGGAAAGCCAAAGACCCCAGCCTCGAGTTTCTCTTCGTCACAGCCGACAACGTGACCAAGCAGGCCAACGACATCGAGGACCTGATCCAGCAGGACATCGACGCCCTGATCGTCTTCCCGTTCGACGCCTCGGTGACCTCCGTGGTCGAGAAAGCCTATGAAGCCGGCATCTACACCGTGGTGATGGACCGCGGCACTTCCAAGCCTGTCTACGATATCTATCTCTCGAATGACGACGAGGGCTACACGCGCACGGGCATGGAATGGCTGTCGGAGCAGTTGGGCTACGAAGGCGATGTCGTCATCATCGAAGGCATCCCCACGCCGATCAACACGATTCGCGTCGATTCCATCCGCGCCGTGGCCGACAAATACCCCGGAATCAACATCCTGGACTCGCAGCCGGGCGACTGGAACATGCAGAAGGCCCTCTCCGTGATGGAGAACTACCTGCAGAAATATGACAAGATCGACGCCGTCTACACTGCGGACGACGACATGATGCTTGGCGCGATGCAGGCCTACAAGGAATCCGGCCGCAGCGACATCAAGTTCTTCCTCGGCGGCGGCGCCGACAAGCGCGTCATCAAGACGATCATGGACGGCAGCGACCCGTTGGTCAAGGCCAATGTGACCTACCCGCCCGACCAGTGCGCCACAGCCGTATCTCTGGCCGTGATGGGCGCCCGCGGCGAACCCATGCCGAACTTCTACCAGAAGAAGCTGCCGGTGCGCGTTATTCTCTCCGCCGAACTGGTGACCGAAGAGAATGCCGAGTTGTACTACTTCCCGGACGAGCCGTAAACCGCACGGGCCCGCCGCTGCCTGCACGAATGAGCTAGCAAGGCAGGCGTCTCGCACCAACACAAGAAGAGCCGCCCTGTTCGACGGGGCGGCTCTTCGCTTTTCTCGCTATCTTCTCAGCACCCCCTGCAGGATTCGAACCTGCGACCCGCTGCTTAGAAGGCAGCTGCTCTGTTCCACTGAGCTAAGGGGGCGTGACGCGCATAGCTTGCACGCCGCCTTCTGACCTCGCTATTCTACCCTTTGCCGGTCCCTGCGTCAAAGCAGGCCCGTTATTTCGCCCAACTCACCGCCCAATCTCCATTACGCCGATCTCCAAACGCGGCTCGTCTTGTCCCTGCGCAACAAGCGGCGTATCCGCCTGGCCCGGCCGGTACACGCCTACCATCAGCCGGTACACGCCAGGCGTTAGCCCTGCCGGTAAGCTTATGCGATGCTCATGCTGCACGATCATGCCCGGCGTCCAGCGACTCGCGGGCAGGTACGAACCGGCCAGCGGCGCGTCGTTTTGCGCAGTCACCCTGCCTTCGGCGTCGGTTACATGCACGAAAGCCGTCAGCGCTTCGGGTTCGCCTGACACGCTCCAGGTTAACCGCACCGCAGCCGTACTGCCAGGAGATGCCGATGTAATCGACGCGCCGATTAGCTGCACCGGCCCATAATCAGCATAGACATCAATCTGGCGCACGACCTGCTCAGCCCAGCCGTTAGTGACCAACAAAAAGAGTCCGCCCGCCCCAATCCAAACCGGCAGCGCCAATCGCCATAGGCCGCGCCGCCATTGCCAAAACAGCCAAGCCATACCCAGCCACGCCACAGCCCAGCCAATGCGGCCTGCCCACACCGATGCCGTCGCCCCCCACTTCACCGTCAGCCAATTGTCGCCTGTGGGTACGTCTACCGCCAACAGCCCCAGCGCTGTATGAGGAAACGTCGTCGCCGGGCGGCCGTCAACCTGCACTTGCCAAGCCGGAAAGTAGAATTTCGGCAGCGTCACCGTCATAGGCGACGACGTAGTAATCCGATACGCGCTGCGCAGGTATCCCTCTTCCTCGCCCCGTGCAACCAGACTTATCGGAACGCTGGAAACGTCTGGTTCCTGATTATCCGGCTCACGTCCAATTGCCCATACCGGCGCGGCGACCCACCGCGGCAGGAACTCGGCAGTCCACGTCGCTCCGACCTGGCCATGTTGTGCGTCGAACGCCCACATCTGTTCCGTCGTAAGTTCATCCGCCGAGTACGCCATCCGGCTGTCAGGCAGATCCGCCGCTGCATTCACGACCACGTACAGCGCAGCTGCGCCTATCCCCGTCCAGATCAACCCATTCAGAATCGGCCGCGTGCCAAGCCGCCGCAGAACGGTCTCCGCCAGCAGCGCGCCCTGCACCGCCAGCGTAAAGGCCGCTATCGTCTGCCAGCGCCAGGGAAACTGCAACTTGCCCAACACCGGCAAAGCGGCGCGCCAAACGACATCGCTGCCGCCGGTCATCAGCCACAGTGCGGCCAACGTAACCGTCGCCGCGATCACGCTGTGCCGCCAGAGCCGACCGCTCCAGGGAAGCGCAACGACAGCAGCCGCCAGAATAAACAACGCATATGCGGGGAGAGGAACGAAAGCATCCGACGCAGCCGGATATGGGTAGACCGCGCTCCAAGCCCATAAGTCACGCCAGGTTGTGAGATGGTTGGCATAGCCCGCGCCTGTCGCGCTCGCGCCAATATTGACCCACCGAGCGTCGAGCAGAGCAGGAAGCGCGTAGGGAGCGCTCAGCAACATGCCGGTTGCCGCGGCCAGCCCGACGGCTGTCCATGACTTCACTTGCCGTCGCAGCCCGCCCGCCTCGCTCTCGCTGGCGATCAAGGCGCTGCCCATCGCAGCCGTCCATGCAGCTCCTGCGGCCATAAGCGCCATGAACGCAGATAAATTGTGGGTGACGATCAGGCCGGCGACGGTAAGGGCGAGCGCTGCAATCGGCGCAGTCTGTCTGGGCGAGAGCCGATTGGCTAAGGACCTCAAACGCAGATTCGCGGATGCAACGGCGCATGCGGCGTATACCAGAAGCGGCAGCCAGAGAAACGCAGCGAATTCGGGCAGCGCCCCGCGCACGAAAAAATCGTAAAGCCGGTACGGGTTGGCAAGGAACAGCGCCGTGCCGAACAATGCGGCGCCCCAGCCGGTCCAACCCCGCAGCAGGAGCAGCATTGCCGCCCCCGACAGGGCATACACCACTGCCAGCGTCACCCGCGCGGCGAGAATCAGGTCAAAGCCAAGCAGGTGAAGCAGCGCCGGCGGATAGTAGAAGGCGGGCGCGTAATAGTGAAAGACGGGGTACCCGTAGCCGAATGCGAAGTCGGAGAACCAGCGCGGGTAGATCACGCCCATTCGCAGCGCATCCGACAAAGCGCGAATACGCTGCAAGTGAAACAAGCCGTCGGGCGTATCCGGCCATTCACTCGTCAACCACATCATGGCAATGAAAGCGACGGTCATCACTGCGCCAGCTAGAATTTCGCCCTGGCGGATTCGTATGTGTATTTGAGCCATTGACGTTGTGTCCAGTAGCCCTACATATCCCTTGTGATCACCCCGCGACCATTCTGCCCGAAGCCGCCCGTCTGCGCCAACCCTTAGCGTAAGAGCGAAGCGAATTCACTTGCGCGACGGCCTTATGTTGCTGTTGCCGGCGGCGCGTCAAGCTGTATGGC
>CAYXRG010000034.1:0-11330 GCA_964467575.1 uncultured Caldilineaceae bacterium
CGGTTGAAGCCCTGGCCATGGCGCATGCCGTGACGGAGCAGATTACCCGTATCGAAGGGGAACTCCCGGCCATAGCCGATATCCGCACGGAGGCGAAGTGGTCTAGCTTCGTCACCGCTCTCCGAGACGATCTGACTTCACTGGTTGGCGGCGGCGCATTTCAGCACGTCGACGGCCCACTGATCGACCGCCTGCTGCACCACGCCACAGCGCCAACTATCTTCGCCGCTCTTCGTTCCCAGTCGGGCTATGTGCATCTCGATCTGAAAAGCGACAACGTGTTCGTGCTGCCCGGCGGCTACCGGGTGATTGATTGGCAACGTCCCATCTGGGGACCGATCGCGCTCGACTTGGCATCCCTGATCGAGTCGTTGGGGCTGGACCCGCGCCCCCATGTGATGAAGGGCGTGACGCCTATGCTTGCTCTGCTGCGCATCGCATGGATGGCGCAATGCGCCCGCCATTGGTTCCCGCCGGGAGTCGCCCTCTACGATGCGTCGATTGCGCGCCTGGCGGCACAGATTGAGGCATAGAGCAGTTAGCGCCGCGCCCAGGCGCAGCTAACCGCCGCTGAAAAGCGGCGGGCTGTGTGATTCGCTTGCCTAGATCGACGGGGGCGTTAGGCGGATTCGCGCACGACGAGTTCGGTCGGCAAAACGATCAACTGCGGCGGGGCGTCGCCGTTGTCCTTGAGGCGGGCCAGCAGCAATTGCACTGTACGCTGGCCGACTTCGTAGGCCGGCTGCGCCACCGCTGAGATCGCCGGCGAGGTGAGGGCGAAGACAGCCAGGTCGTCGAACACGACCAGCGCCACGTCGTCGGGGATGTTCAGGCCGGCTTGGCGGATGGCCTGCATCGCCACGATGCCGAACTGGTTGTTGATCGTGAAGATGGCGGTTGGGCGAGGACGCCTGGCCAGAAGCGTCTCCACCATGGCAGGCATGGTCTCCGGCGCGAAGGCGGGCGATGTACTCATTAGATGCGGATCACAGGGGATGCCGGCATCTTCCAGGGCGCGGCAGTAGCCGGCGATGCGCTGGTCTTCCGATGAAATGCCGATCTGCCAACCCACCAAGCCGATACGCTGGTGGCCGCGCTGCGTAAGCAACTTGACGGCCTGGTACGCGCCGCCTTCGTTATCCACCACCACGGCGTCGGACCGTAGATCGGGCAAATAGCGGTCCACCTGGATCATGGGGATGCGCGCGGCGAGGCTGCGAATGAACTCGGTGTTGTGGCCGGTGGGACCGAAGATGATGCCGTCCACCTGTTTGTCGTGCAGCATCTGCAACTGGTGAAGCTCGGTTTCCGGATTCTCATTGCTGACACAGAGGATCAGGCTGTAGCCGCAAGCTGTCGCCTCGCTTTCCGCCCCTTTCACCACCATGCTGTAGAAAGGGTTGGTGATGTCGTTGATCACGACCCCAATCGTAAACGTCTTGCTCATCTTTAGCCCGCGGGCGATGAGGCTTGGGCGATAGCCCAGTTGAGCAATGGCGCGTTCGACTGCGGCGCGCTTGGCGTCGCTGACGGGTGCATTGCCTGTCAGCACGCGTGACACCGTGCTGACGGAGGTGCCCGCGGCTCGGGCAATGTCTTGGATTGTGGCTTTTTTCTTGGCCATGCTTGTCATCTACATGGGTGAATGGGTGAATGGGTGAATGGGTGAATGGGTGAATGGGTGGGCAGATAAACGTTCGCTTTGTTCAGCGCTTTGTTCCACTCGAACCGGCTATCCCTTACTGTAGCGCAACAAGCCCAAGATAGATAAATCGGCTTAGGCCGAAGGGCCGCGGCGCCGGATCATGGCGTGAATTTGCAGTGAATTTTCGACGAATTCTCAGCTTACCTATTGACAGCGCTGCTAAAATATGCTATTGTGAAATCGATTTCACCCGTTGGGTATACCCCCGGCTACATGCGCTCGACGCCATCGATTAACTGCCTCCTTCGATGCTTTGAGCCGAATAACCGTTTGTCGAAAAATCTCATCTGGATTGGAAAGGAGCGTGCCGAGAACCTTTTGCCCCATGCGGTCAGTCGCATTACGTTACTCCACTCCCTGTTTTGTTGATCCCACAAAGGAGATTAAATCGTGAGAACCACAGCCGTTTCTCGACGCACATTTTTGAAGTTTGGCGCGGGCGCGCTTGGCGTAACCGCTCTGGCTGCGTGCGCCCCGGTAGGCGCGCCTGCTGCTGCGCCGGCGGGCGGCGAAGCCGCACCGGCCGCTGCCGAGTCTGTGACTCTTTCGTTCTGGTCGGAAGGGGCCGCCGAGTGGGCGGAGCAGATGAATGCGCAGTACATGGAGGCGAACCCGAATGTCAATATCGAGTTCGTCACCTTCCAGTGGGGCGAGATGACGCCCAAGCTAATGACGGCCAGCGCGGGCGGTACGGCGCCGAACATCACGCGCCAGGATCGCTTCCGTATGGCCGGCTGGGCAGGCCGCGGCGGCGCTGAGCCGCTGGACAGCTTCGTCGACCAGTATGGCATCAATGCCGAGGACTACTGGCCCGCAACCTGGGCGGAAGGCGTCTGGCAGGGAACCGTTTACTCCATCCCGTTCTACACGGATGGCCGTTTCGTCTTCTGGAACAAGGACATTTTCGCCGAAGAGGGTTTGGATCCGGATACGCCGCCGCCTACGCAGGACTGGGAAGCGATGATCGACATGGCTGCGCGGCTGACCAAGACGGCGGACGACGGCGCCGTCGACATCATGGGCTTTGTGCCCAGCCAGATGCTCGGCTACGGCAACGGCGGCGATTATGTGTATGCCTGGGCCAATGGCGGCGAGTTCATGAAGGACGACCGCACTGCATGGCTGGACAACCCCAAGCTGGTCGAGACTTTACAGTGGCAAGCGGACGTGATCGAGGCCGTGGGCGGCATGGATAAGGCGGCGGAGTACAGCGCCGGCTGGCCGACCATCGCCGGCTTCTCGCCCTTTGGCGCCGGCAATTTGGCGATGATGGTGAGCGGCGACTGGGTACTCATGGACATCTCCAGATACTATGAAGGCATGAACTTCGGCATGGCGCCGTGGCACATGCGCGGCAGCGACACGGATGTGACCGGCTTTGCGGGCGGCTTCTGCTTGGCCGTGCCTGCCGGCGCTCCCGACTTGGATGCGACTTTCGCCTTCCTCAACGTCCTGGCCAGCCGCGATTCGCAGGTGCTCCAGGCCGTGTTGGGCCAGTCGATCCCGTGCCTGAAGGAAGCGGCGTTGAGCGACGAGGTCGTCAACAGCTCGCCCTATCCGGAGCTGCGGCGCATGGCGAACGAGTCGATGGAATATGCGAACTTCCGCCCGATTACGCCGGTCGGCCAGTTGATCCAGGACCTGTGGACCTTCCCGGGCACCGGGCGCGACTGGGTGCTGTACGGGCAGAAGTCGCCTGAGCAGGCGTGTGCGGACATGCAGGCGCAGGTTCAGCAGCAGTTGGACGAATTCTGGGCCTCCGTCTAGGTCCGGTCTTTGGGGGGCAGGACGCTCCGCCCGACCCGGACTGCAGCTTGTGTCCTGGTAGGAGCGGTGCTTTCTACTCCTTTCGATAAAGTCGGCGCTGGCCGGCACGGTTGCCGGCCTGCGCCGAAATAAATGGGGGCATTGAACGAACCGATGGTCAAACCAAGTTTCTTCAAAGGAATGCGGGGGCGAGATACGCTGTGGTTCTACATCTTTATCTCGCCGTGGCTGGCGGGCTTTCTGCTGCTGTATTTCGGTCCCATGATTGCTTCGTTGATCCTCAGTCTGACCAATTACTCGGTTCTGCTTCCGACGAAGTTTGTGGGACTGTATAACTTTGAGCAGATGCTCAAAGATCAATTGCTGACGATATCGATCTGGAACACCGTCTACTACGCAGGGTTATCCGTGCCGCTGGGCACGGTGATTGCGCTGCTGCTGGCAGTGTTCCTGAATCGCGAGGATATCTGGGGCCGTTCCTTTTTCCGCTCGGCTTACTATATCCCGTCCATCATGCCGATCGTGGCGGTGTCGATCCTCTGGATCTGGCTGCTGCAGCCGAGGTACGGCTTGATCAATTCGTTCCTCAACCTGCTATCCATTCGCGGCCCGAATTGGCTGGGCGACCCGGCTTGGGCGAAGACCGGCTTGGTGCTCATGAGTCTGACGGGCATCGGCACCAGCTTCGTGATTTTCCTGGCCGCGCTGCAAGGGGTGCCGCGGCATCTGTACGAGGCGGCGGAGCTGGACGGGGCCAATGCGGTGCAGAAGTTCTTCAACGTGACGGTCCCGATGATCTCCCCGTCCATCTTCTTTGTGGTCGTGATCGGCTTCATCAACAGCTTCCAGGTCTTTACGCAAGCCTACATCATGACGGAAGGCGGGCCGGCGGACTCGACGCTCTTCTACGTGCTCTATCTCTATCGCCAGGCCTTTAACTACTTCAAGATGGGCTATGCATCGGCCATGGCGTGGTTCCTCTTTATTGTGATCGTGATCCTTACGGTTATCCAGTTCCGGTTGAGTTCGAGGTGGGTGCATTATGGAAGCTAATCGCACGGCGGACGTCCAATCGAATGTGGCCGGGCGGGAACAGCGTTCGCAGTTCAACGCCTACCGCGCGCTGCGTCTGCTGGAAACGAGTCTGGTGCATGTCATCCTGGTGATCGGCGCGCTGGCCTTTATCTTCCCGTTCTATTGGCTGATCATTACGTCGATCAAATCCAACTCGGAACTGTTCATCTGGCCGCCCACGCTGATCCCGCGCACGGTCGAGTTGTTCCACTATGGCGATGCGCTCCAGGAAGTGCCGATTTTGCGCTATATGGGCAATTCGACATACCTGACGGTCCTCAATTTGATCGGCGTGCTGATTTCGTCCTCGCTGGTGGCCTTCGGCTTCACGCGCTACCAAGCGCCGGGCAGTCGCATCCTTTTTGCGGCCTTGCTGGCGACGATGATGCTGCCCCACCATGTGACCATGATCCCGCTCTTTCTCGTCTTCCGCGCGCTCGGCTGGGTCGATACCTTCCGCCCGTTGTGGGTTCCGGCGTTTCTGGGTAATGCGTTCTTCATTTTCTTGCTGCGCCAGTTCTTCGTCAGTATTCCCAGCGAATTGTTCGACGCGGCGCGCATCGACGGCAGTTCGGAGTTCGGCCAGTATTGGCGCATCATGTTGCCGCTTTCTAAGCCGGCGCTGACGACCGTCGCCATTTTCCAGTTCCAATGGACGTGGAACGACTTCCTCAACCCCCTGATCTACATCAATTCACAGTCAAAGAAGACGATTGCTCTGGGCTTGCAGGACTTCTATAAGTCGCAGACCACGGTCGAATGGCAGCAGTTGATGGCCGCCTCCGTGCTGATGGTCGCGCCCGTTGTGCTCGTCTTTTTCTTCCTTCAACGCTATTTCATTGAAGGAATCGCACTCACCGGCTTGAAAGGATAGCGTACACAACATGACGAAGCCTGTCGTACACATGATTGGGCAGGGCCACATCGATCCCGTCTGGCTCTGGCCGTGGACGGAAGGCCGCGCCGAGACGATGGCTACCAGTAAGTCCGCGGTGGATCGGCTCAACGAATATCCCGACTTCCAGTTCTCACGCGGCGAGTCGCAGATCTACCAGTGGATCCAGGAGGAGGACCCGGCGCTCTTTGCGCAGATCCTGGAGTTCATCCGCCAGGGGCGCTGGCATGTAGTCAACGGCATGGTGATCCAGCCGGATATGAACCTGCCGCATGGGGAATCCTTTGTCCGGCAGGTGTTGCTGGGCAAGGCGTATATGCAAGAACACCTGGGCGTGGAACCGCGCGTCGCCTACTGCGTGGACAGCTTCGGCCACGCCGGCACGCTGCCCCAAATCTTCAGCAAATGCGGGCTGGACTACTACGTCTTTATGCGGCCCGGCCCGCACGAAAAGGAACTGCCCACGCAAGCCTTCTGGTGGGAGGCGCCGGACGGAAGCCGCGTGCTCACCTTCCGCATCACCGGCTCGTATGCCAGCCGGGCGACGGTGCACGAGCCGCAGATCGAGACGGCGCTGTCCGCCAAGCCGGAGTCAGTCGAGCACACGATGTGCTTCTTCGGCGTCGGCAACCACGGCGGCGGCCCCACCAAGGTGCAGATCGAAGATATCCAGTCCATCGCCGCCAGGCGCGAAGACCTCGACGTGCGCTTCAGCACGCCGCAGGCCTATTTCGACGCGATTGAGCCGCACGGCGCTACGCTGCCGACCGTCGCCGACGAACTCCAGTACCATGCGGTGGGTTGCTATTCGGTCATCAGCGCGCTGAAGCGCAATCTGCGCAAGGCGGAGAGCAACGTCCTGCTGGCGGAGCGCATGGCGTCGTTGGCGCAGATCTGGGCGGGCCAGGCTGTCCCGAAGGAGCGCCTGACGTCGCTGTGGCACCGGCTCTGCTTCAACCAGTTCCACGACACCCTCGGCGGCTCGTCGATCAAAGAGGCCGAGGATGAGGCGATTACGGTGCTCGGCAATGTGGCGGTGGAGGCCTATGAGATCGCGGATACCGCCGGCCGCGCCATTGTATCGCGGCTCGACACCTCCGGTTCGGGCGGCGTCGTAGGCGTCTTCAACCCCTTCGGTCAGCCTTTTGAGGATTATGTCGAGTACGAACCGTGGACGGATGGAGAAAGCTGGGAAGACGGCAAGTGGGGCTTGACCGACGAAAATGGCGAGGCGGTCCCGTACCAGATTATCGAGTCGCACGAGGCGTTGAGCCGCGAGGGGCGCGGCCCGCGACGCCTGGTCTTCCCTGTGAAGATTCCGGCCATGGGTTATCGCCTCTATCGTTTCCAGCCGAACCTGCCGCAAGAGCCCAGCACGGGCGAGGCGCGCGCAGGGGCGCTGCAACTGGAGAACGATCTGTTCACGCTGCGCGTCGACGCGCAGACGGGCGCCATCGTCTCGTGCATCGACAAGGCGACAAAGGTCGAGTTCGTCGGGCCGGAGGGCTGGAACCTGGGCCAAGTGCTGGAGGATAAGAGCGATACGTGGTCGCACCGCATCCAGTCCTTCGACGACGTGATCGGCCAGTTCGGCGACGCGCAGGTGAGCGTCTATGAGCGCGGCCCGCTACAGGCGTCGCTGTTGGCGGAGCGCAGCTACGAAGGCAGCACATGGCTGCAGCAGATCACCGTGCGGCACGGTTCGCCGGACATTCTGATCCGCAACTGGCTGGTGTGGCAGGGGCAGTGGCGTATGATCAAACTGGCCTTTGACGTGGCTGCGGATTCGCCGCAGGCCGCGCACGACGTGCCCTTCGGCTGGCTGCACCGCCCCACGAACGGCCACGAGGCTGCGACGCATATGTGGATGGATGTCACCGGCTCGTCCCGCTCGCACCCGGAGCAGAGGATCGGCGCGGCGTTGCTGAACGACGGCAAGTACGGCTGCGATGTGCGCGACAGCATGATGCGCCTGACCGTGTTGCGCTGCCCGCCTTATGCCTACCACGAACCACACCCGATCGGCTTCAAGCAGCGCTACGACTGGATCGACCAGGGCTACCAGGAATTCACCGTGGCGATGCGCCCGCACATCGGCGACTGGCGCGACAGCGGCGTTGTCCAGGCCGCGCGCCAACTCAACGTGCCGCTTCCGCTCATTACCATGCACTGCAAGCCGGGAGAGAAACGGCCACAGGCGTCGCTGCTGCGCCTCTCTTCGCCGGAGATGGAAGTCACGGCGCTGAAGCCGGCGGAAGACGGTAACGGCTATATCGTGCGCGTGGCGGACCGGCATGGCCGCGGCGGGGCGGGCGACCTGTCCTGGCTGGACGGCGAGACGTTCCCCATCTCCCTGGCGCCGTTCGAGGTCTCCACGTATCGCCTGGCGAATGATGCGGGCGGTTGGCGGATGACGGCGTGCGATATGCTCGAACGACCGCTCTAACTAGATCGGAAGACAATCATGATGCGCAGGGACGTGGTCTTCAGCGCCATTAACCGGACGGGCCCGCCTTACGTGCCCATCTACTTCTTTAACCAAGATTTCGACCAGTCGGATATCGTCGCGTTCGATGTGCAACACCACTTCCAAGGCCCGAATCGGGATCAGTCCGAATGGGGCTTTACGTGGGAACGCCTCGACGAGACGATGGGGCAGCCGCGCTCCTATCTGCTGGAGTCTTGGGAAGATCTGCCGTCCCTGCGCATCCCCGATCCGCATGCAGAACAGCGTTTCGACGGGGTGCAGGAATTCGCGCAGCAGTATGCCGACCGCTATCGCCTGGCGAGCCTCGGCCTGAGCGGATTCACGACCATGTGGTGCCTGCGCGGCTTCGAGCAGTTAATGACCGACATCGCGCTTGCGCCGGAGCGCGTGGAGGCGTTAGCGGACGTCGCCTTCGGCTTCGAAGAGGCGGTAATGACCGAGCTGCCCCAGCGCGGCTTCGACGGCGTGGCCTACTTCGACGACTGGGGCACGCAGAAGCGGCTGCTCGTGTCGCCGCAGATTTGGCGCGAGCGCTTCAAGCCGCGCTACGCACACCAGTTCGATCTGGCGCATCGCCTGGGGCTGCATGTATACTTCCACAGTTGCGGGCAGATCCTGGAGATCGTGCCGGATCTGATCGAGGCCGGGGTGGATATTCTCAACATCTCGCAGCCGAACCTGTACGATATCCCCGCATTGGCGCAACGCTTCCGCGATCAGGTCTGCTTCATCCTGCCGGTGAGCTATCAGACGACCTCTCTGTCGGGCACGCGCGCCGAGATCTTCGCCGACGTGCAGCAGTTGATGGAGAGCTTCGACCCGCGCAGCGGCGGGCTGATCGGCTATGTGGAAGAATATCATTCGATGGGCATGTCTCAGGCCAACTACCGAGCCTGCATCGAGGCGTTCCAGTCGCTGGGCGGCTATGAGCAATGGCGCCGTGAGCAAGCCTCTGCCGGCGGTTAGCCTACGGGCTTAGGCCGCTTGATCATCCTTCCTGCAAGAAGATAGGTTTTGTCGATGCATCGTTCATTGCAAACTCTACGGGAGAGGTATCCCGAACTGGCGCAGTGCGTGCCGTCGATTGAGGAGGCTTACGCGCTGCTCCACGCCGCCTATGCGGCGGGCAACAAGGTGTTGATCTGCGGCAACGGCGGCAGCGCGGCCGACTGCGAGCACATCGTCGGCGAGTTAATGAAAGGCTACCTAGCCAAACGACCGCTCCCGGACGGCGACCGGCGCCGCCTAACCGATGCATTCGGGCAGGCCGGGCATGAACTGGCAGACCGTCTGCAAGGGGCGCTGCCCACCATCTCACTGCCCAGCCAGGTCTCGCTCATCACCGCGTACGCCAATGACGTCGCGCCGGAGATGATCTTCGCCCAGCAGGTCTATGGGTACGGCAAAGAAGGCGACGTCCTGATCGGCATCAGCACCTCCGGCAATTCCGCCAACGTCGTGCATGCGGCCGAGGTGGCGCGCGCCTTTGGCCTGTCCGCCATCGGCTTCACCGGCGCAGACGGCGGCAAGCTCGCCGCGGTCTGCGATGTGACGATTGGCGTGCCCTATCGGCATACGGCCGAGATCCAGGAGCGGCATCTTCCCATCTACCATGTGTTATGTGAAATGCTCGAGGAAGCCTTTTTCGCATGACGAGACTCCTGGGCGGCATAGATATCGGCGGAACCAAGTGCGCCGTAGCCCTGGGCGAACTCCACGGCGCGGAGATTCGCATCGTCGGCAAGCGCGCGTTTGCGACAGGCGCGCCCGACGAGACGATCGCCAACTGTGTTGGGCACTTGGACGCGCTGGCGGCGGAGCAGGGGAACGGCGCGCCGGCTGCTATCGGGATTAGCTGCGGCGGGCCGCTCGACAGCGGTCTGGGGCTGATCCTGTCTCCGCCGAATCTGCCGGGCTGGGAGCGCTTCGACGTGGTGACGCCTGTTCAGGAGCGCTTTCAAGCGCCTGTGGCGTTGCAGAACGATGCCAACGCCGGCGCGCTGGCTGAGTGGAAGTGGGGCGCGGGCAGAGGATGCACAGACTTCATCTTCCTCACCTTCGGCACCGGCATGGGCGCGGGCCTAATCCTGAACGGCCGGCTCTATTCCGGCGCCAACGGCATGGCCGGCGAGGTCGGGCATGTGCGTCTGGAGCACGACGGGCCAATCGGCTACGGCAAGGCGGGGTCGTTCGAGGGATTCTGCAGCGGCGGCGGCATCGCCCTGTTGGCGCGCGCAGTTGTGGAACAGCGCTTGGCCGAGGGCAAGCCGGGGCCGTCCTTCTGCCCAACATCGGCCGATCTGCCCAAAGTGACGGCCGAGACGGTGGGAATCGCGGCGCAGCAGGGCGATCCGGTGGCGCTGGACATCTACGCGACGGTCGGGCGCCAGTTGGGCCGCGGGTTGGCGATTCTGGTGGATATCCTCAACCCGCAGAAGATCGTCATGGGCAGCATATATGTACGCCAGCAGGCCGTCCTGCGCGACGCCATGCTGGAGACGCTGCATCAGGAAGCGCTGCCCAAATCGCTGGCCGCGTGCGAGATTGTGCCGGCAGAGCTGGCGGAGAACGTAGGCGATTACGCCAGCCTATCGGTCGCCTATGAACTGCTCGCAGGCTAGGGTATAATCACCATTTGGCGAACAATTGAATAGGGCTTGTGTCCCGCAAAGAACAGGAGCGCGGCACAACACATACATGAGGCGGCCTAGGGGAGCAATGACCTAGCCGCCGCCGAGCGCGGGCACGAAGTGGATCTCGCTGGGCGCGGCAAGACGCTGGCGCAGGCCGCGTCGCGTGATCACGCCGTTGACCGCCACCGAGATGTAGGGGCGGATGCGTCCCTCTTCACAGAGCCGCGCTTCGATGCCGGGGTAGAGACGCTCCAGGCGAGCGATGACTTCGCCCACCGTGTTGCCTGCTACCCGAACAGTCTCCGCACCCTCGGTCAGATCGCGGTGCAGCGCGGGGATCCAGACTTCGTGCTCGACGTCCGGCATGTCCCCTGCCTTCAGCTAGGCGCGTACGGACTGCATGTCGGCGCTGTCAGCCGTGTCGAGCACGGCGCGGATGATCTTGTCGTAGCCGGTGCAACGGCAGAGGTTGCCGGCCAGCCAATGCCGCACTTCTTCCTCCGTAGGGTCGGGGTTGTTGTCGAGCAGCGCCTTGGCCGAGACGATGAAGCCCGGCGTGCAGATGCCGCATTGCAACGCGGCGTGTTCGAGGAACTTCTGCTGTAACGGGTGCAGGCGGTCCTTGAGCGCGATCCCCTCGATGGTCGTGATCTCGGCGCCGTCGGCCTCCACCGCCAGGACAAGACAGGAGTTGACCAGCACGCCGTTGAGGATGACGTTGCATGCGCCGCAGTTGCCGTTGTTGCACCCTTCTTTGGCGCCGGTCAA
>CAYXRG010000034.1:11430-13911 GCA_964467575.1 uncultured Caldilineaceae bacterium
AGGAGCGGCGTCGGCGCAACCGCGCCCAGGGCAACGCGCGCCGACCGGATCGTGCGGCGGGTCTCATCCAGCACGACCGAGGCGCCTGCGCCGACCACGGCGATGTCCATCTCGTTGCGCGGCGTAAAGCGCAAATAAGCTGCGCCGAAGCCCGGTTCGGGCGCGGGCAGGAGAATGCTGACGAGGAACTCGCCGGGTTGCAGAACGGTTCTGCCCGGCCCGGCGAAGAAGTCCTCTGCGGCGACTTCGCGCCGCCCGTGCGGCCCGGCGATGATACAAGTCGCGGCGTGCACGATCAGCGCAGGCGCGGAGTCGGCGGCAGGCGAGGCGTTGCAGATGTTCCCGCCGATGCTGGCGCGCCCCTGGATCTGGATGCCGCCGATCAGGCGGGCGGCGTCGATCAGGCCGGGGTAGGCCGCGGCCACGGCTGTGTCGCCGTAGATGCGGTAGCATGGGACGGCCGCGCCCAGCCGCAGCCCGGCTTGCGGCGAGTAGGCCAGCTCCGCCGTTTCGGCCAGCGCCTTGATGTCGACGACGACCTGGACCTGGCGGCGGCTCTCGCGCAGCGCCACGATCAGGTCAGTGCCGCCGCTGAGGACGCGCGCCTGGTCGCCATGCCGGGCAAGGATCGACACTGCTTCATCTACGGTAGTTGGCCGCACATAGTCAAATGCCTGCAAGGTGTTCCTCCTCCGATCCTCTCGCCTTGCCGTCTGACCGGCAGGGCGCGGGCGTGTGGCAACCGTATCGGGCTTCGAGCAATTCGCAAGTCTACAGCACGTTCGCCGGATGGTCAAAGGGCGGAAATGGCAAAGATTGGAACAGACGGCGTGCTGCTGTATGATTGAACGCAAGCATCCGCTTTTCTCTTCAGGCCGGCGCGCCCCATCCGATCACGCTTTACGCCATGACACTTTTGTATCTAGCCCTCGCCTATCTGGCAGGCATCGCGCTGGGACAGGCCGCGTGGAACATGGGGCTGATCGCCTGCGCCTTTCCGAGCCGGTGGTGGGCGCTGTTCCTCCTGGCGCTGCCCGTTACGCCTCTGCTCAACCGCCTGCTGCCGGAACCGCAAGAGTCCGCGCCGTTGCGCTGGCCGCGCAGCGCAGGCTTCAGGCCGCCGCGCCGCGGCCTCAGCCCCGCGGTGTGGGCGGGCATCGCGCTATGCTTGGCCGGCGGCTTCTGGCGCTACGCCGCGCAGCCGCTGTATCCCTGCCTAACGCCCGCAGACCTGGCCTACTGGAATGCGCCCGACGGCGAGGCGCGCGAGGTCGTCGTCGAAGGCTATGTGTGGAGCTATCCCTCGGTGCGCGATGCCGTTCAAGAACTGGACATCGCCGCGCAACGGCTGTGGCTTGACGGCGATGCGCATGATGTGAGCGGCGTTGCCCGGCTGACCACGCGCACGGCCGCGACCTATCGCTACGGGCAGCCGGTGCGGGTGCGCGGCCTCCTGGCTGCTCCCTATGCCGGGGAGGACGGGGCTTATCGGGACTATCTGGCGCGCCGCGGCATCCGCAGCCAGTTGGCGCGGGCGGGCGTGGAGGCGCTGGACGGCCCGCCGCGCGGCATGCGGCTGCTGCGTGCGCTGTATAGCCTGCGCGCCAGGGGAGAGGCCGCGGTCAACCGGCTGCTGCCGGAACCGTACGCCGCGCTCGCCAACGGCATGTTGCTTGGCATCGAAGCGGGCATCCCCAACGAGGTGATGGAGCGCTTCAACGCTACTGGAACCAGCCATGTGATCGTGATCTCCGGCAGTAACGTGGCGCTGATCGCAGGCGTATTGGCCGGTCTATTTGGCCGCATTTTGGGCAAGCGACGGGCGCTCATCCCCGTACTGGCCGGCATCGCGGCGTATGCACTGCTGGTTGGCGGCGACATGGCGGTGCTGCGCGCGGCGTTAATGGGCGGGCTGGCGGCGACTGCTGTCTGGCTAGGGCGGCGCAATACCGGCTTGATCAGCCTGGCCGCGGCCGCCTGGCTGCTGACCGTCGTCAACCCGCTGACGCTGTGGGATGTGGGTTTTCAACTGAGCGCCGGCGCCACAGCCGGGCTGATCCTATTCACAGGGCCGTTAGCGCGCCTGACCGAACGGATTTGGCCTTCCTCGCCGGGCGGCGCATCGCCATTTCTGGCCGTGACGGCCGGCGGGGCTAGCAAGCGGGGCGTGCTGCGCGGGCTGGTGGAGGACGGCGTGGTGGTGTCCGCCGCGGCGAGCCTGGCGGTGATGCCGCTAATCGCGCACATCTTTGGGCGGGTGAGCCTGCTCGGCCTGCTGGCGAACCTGTTGATCGTGCCGGTGCAGCCGCTGATCACGGTGTGGGGCAGTGCCGGCGTGTTGGCCGCGGCGTTAGGGGCGACGCTGCTCGGCCAAGCGCTACTGTGGATCGCCTGGATTGGGCTGTTCTGGACGGAGCGGGTCGTGGCGTGGACGGCGGCGCTGCCTTTCGCCAGCGTGGAAGTGGCGCACTATGGGACCGG
>CAYXRG010000034.1:14011-41341 GCA_964467575.1 uncultured Caldilineaceae bacterium
CCGGCGCGCTGCTGGCGACCTACGCCGCGCTGTTCGGCATTCACTGGCGGCGGGCTATCGTCCAGTGGGCGGCGCGCATCTTTGGCGCGCAGACGCGGGACTGGCGGGCCGCCCTGGAGCAGCCCGTGTTGCTCGTCGTCGCCGGCGCGGCGGCGGTCTTGGTCTGGGCCGCGGCTGTGGCGCAGCCGGACGGGCGGCTGCACGTATACTTCCTCGATGTCGGGCAAGGCGATGCCATCCTCATCGAGACGCCGGGCGGCAATCAGGCGTTGATCGACGGCGGCATCAGCCCGCAGACGCTGTTGGCCGAGTTAGGCGCGGTGATGCCGTTCTGGGACCGCAGCCTCGACCTGGTGTTGCTGACGCACCCGGACGGCGACCACATGATCGGCCAGATGGCGCTGCCCAGCCGGTTCGCCATCGGCGGCGCGGTGAGCACGGCCGCGTGCCTGGGCAACGAGGCGAGCGCCGATTGGCGTGCAGCCTTGGATGCCGCCGCCGTCCCGGTCTACGAACAGGCGGCTGGCGGCTGGATTGACCTAGGCGACGGCGTTGCGTTGTGGGTGATCGGCCCGGACCCCGGCGGCTATATCGGCCCGGACCCGGAGAACGAGAACTCGCTCGTGTTGAAGCTGATCTATGGCGATTTCAGCGTTCTTCTGACCGGCGACGCCGGCCTAGCCAGCGAAGCGGACTGGCTGGCGCAGGGTGCGCCGCTGGCGTCAACCGTGCTCAAAACCGGCCATCACGGCAGCAAGACAAGCACCGGCGCCGCCTTTGTGCAGGCGGTCGACCCGCAGATCGCGGTGATTCAAGTCGGGGGCGATAACCGCTATGGCCATCCCCATGCGGAAACGCTCGAAAACCTGGGCGGGCGGCGCGTGCTGCGCACGGACGTGCACGGGCGGGTGCACATTTCTAGCGACGGGCGGCGCATGTGGGTGGAGACAGAACGCGCCGAGACGGGCATGTAGCTGTGTGCGCTTGTGCGCACTACTCGGTCCTTGCGGCTGAGCCGTCCTGCATTTCTTTGCCGCACAGGTAGCGCGGGCCGAAGTAGGGCTGATGGCGCGTCTTTAGGTCGAACACAACAGTTCGATCCCCCTCAAAGCGGGCGGAGACGGCGTAGAGTTGGCTTGGCACGGGCAGCATGAAGAGATAGCGCCCCGGCGCCGGTTGATCATAGAACCAGGTTGCGGATCTGACCGTCACGTCCTCTAACTGCACGGCATCGCCTGTTGCGCCCAATCGCTGTTGGAGAAGCGCTTTGTGGTCCTCGAACGCGGCGGCAGTAGCCGCCAGGCAGACTTCGGATTGCTCGCTCAGGTCCAGCGCGGCCACGCGGTTATCCGTCAGCACGGCGTGCACGTATTGTTGGCCCAGCGCCGGCGCCAGCGGGGGGATGAGCCATGTGGGCAGCAGATGGCGCGTGGCGGTCAGGTTCAGCGCCGCAAAAATGATGAGGGTGATGGCGAAGATGCGCAGCCGTCTGCGCCAAAAGCGAAAGACAAGGACCGTCAGGACCGTAATGATGACGAGGAAGATGAGCGCGTCGCGGTCGACGCCTATGCTCCAACGGCGGAGCCTGTCGATGCGGGTCGTGTCGGCGAGCGTGGACGCAGCGTAGAGCGTTTGCAGGCGGATGGTTTCGCGCAGCGACAGGGTGAGCAGCGCGGCGGCTGCGATCAGAGCTGCGGCGGTGACAATCGTTCCTACCAGAGAGCCGATTCTTCTGAGCATCTGGAGCCTCCCATTTCGAACCTTCGGCCCGTTCACCTGCCTTTGTCGGCCTGTGCACGCCGCCATAGTAGAGCGCGCGGGCGGGGTTGTCAAGGGCGGATCGTTCCCCGGCTCGGGCTGCGAGATCGGGCCGGTCAGGTGTACAATGCATTGTGAATGCAGCCTTCAAGAATGACTCAGGATCAGCTTGGTAAAGGGGAGGACAGATCATGGCTTATGAATGCCGTGTTGAGGAACGACCGGCGCAGTATACCGTATCGACGCTGGCGCGGACGCCGGTCGACAAACTGTCGGAATTACTTGGCGCCGCCTTCGGAGCGGTCTACGGCTATCTGATGGAATTAGGGGAACAGCCTGCCGGACCGCCGTATGTGGCGTACTACAACATGGATATGCAGGACCTAAACCTGGAGATCGGATTTCCGGTTGCCAAGTCGTTGCCGGCCAAGGGAGAGTTGCACTCCGGCCAGATCGCGGGCGGGCGCGCGGCCACGGTGCTGCACGTAGGCCCGTATGACAAGCTTCACCTAGCCTATGACGCGCTGATGAAGTGGGTGGCGGAACGGGGAGTTGAGCCCGCCGGCCCCGCCTACGAGTTCTACCTCAACGATCCGGATAGCGTTGCGCCGGAGGAGTTGCAGACACAGATCGTCTTCCCGCTGGCATAGCTGCCGTGGGGGCTGCCTGGGACGATCCGCTCAGGCGAAGTTGCATATAAGACAAGCAAGCATGCCGGAACAGGCAAGGAGGTGCGGCGAATTATGGTCGAAACGCGTGTGGTGTATCTGGAGCCGGGCAAGCTGACAATCGAACGCATGACGCTGCCGCCGTTGAAGCCGAACCAGGTGCTGATCCAGACGCACCAAGCCTCGGTGTGCGGGTCCGAACGCTATTTTTACCGCGGTATTACGGTGCGACCCCAGGATGAGGCGCGCGGCGGTCCGGAGACCAAGCTCGGCGATGCGAAATCGCACGCCTATCCGATGGGGCCTTTGGGCCATGAAGGCGGCGGCGTCATCCTGGAGATGGGCGCCGGCGTCGACCAGTACGTGGGCGGCGGCAAGGTGCGCACGGGCGACCGCGTGGGCAGCTTGATCTACCCCACGTTTTCCGACTACTGGGTGACGGACATCACCAATGTGCAACCGATCCCGGAAGGGGTTTCCTTCGAGGTCGGCTGTCTGTACGAGCCGCTGGGCTGCGCGGCGTGGGCCGCGATCCATGCCGGCGTGAAGTTGGGCGATGTCGTGGCGGTCAACGGCGCCGGCTTCGCCGGCAACATCCTACTGCAAGGCGCGCTGAAATCGGGGGCGTCCAAGGTAATTGCCGTCGACGTCGTGCCGGCCAAGCTGGAGATTGCCCGGCGGCTTGGCGCGGAGCATGTGATCAACGCCAATGAGGTCGATCCGGTCGAAGCCGTGCTGGAATTGACGCACGGCGAGGGCGTGGACGTGGCGATCGAGGCCATCGGCGGCACGGGCATCGGCATTGTGCAGGGGCTGGGCATGTTGCGCCACAATGGCCTGCTGGCGCTGTATGGCGACAACTACGCGCCGGTAAAGGAGTTTTGCTTCCACCGCTTCCACGAAGACGGCATCGAGGTGCGCAACCTCAACGCGGTGCACTACACGCGGCTGCGCTCGGTGGAGAACATGCGCGAGGCTTACCGGGCCGTGGAGCGCGGCGTCTTCAACTTGGACATCATCTTCGAGAACTCGGTGAAGTACCGGCTGGACGAGATCGCAGAGGTGTTCGCCGCCGAAACGAAGGACGTCGAGCGGCAGGCTTCGCTCAAGACGCTGATCATCCCGTGAGCGATCCGTCACTCTACAGAAGCAACCCCATCCGGGATGCTGCGAGCATCCTGGATGGTTGTTTCTATGGTTCCGGATAGCGATTTGTTGGGCGGAGGCAGGCAATGGCGGTATAATGCCCGCTACAGTTGAGTTGACGGCCCGGCTGGCTTTCCCGGCGGCGCGTTTTATCCAGGCGTCGCCAGCGGGAAAGGATCCTCGATAGGAGGGAGCCGGGCGTTTTGTGTCTAGGATTAGCGGAGGGGTATGGAACAGGCAGTCACGGCGAAAACAAACGCAAGCGAGGTGCGCGCCGACATCCGCAATGTGGCGATCATCGCCCATGTGGACCACGGCAAGACGACGCTGGTCGACGGGATGTTGCGCCAGACCAACGTCTTTCGCAGCAACCAGCAGGTGATGGAACGCGTGCTCGATTCGAACGACCTGGAGCGGGAGCGGGGCATCACCATTTTGGCGAAGAACACCGGCATCGTCTACGAGGGCGTCACGATCAATATCGTCGATACGCCGGGGCACGCCGACTTCGGCGGCGAGGTCGAGCGCATCATGAACATGGTGGACGGCGTGCTGCTCCTAGTGGACGCAGTGGAAGGCCCTATGCCGCAGACGCGCTTCGTATTGCGTCAGGCGTTGGAAAAAGGGCTGAAGGCAATCGTCGTGATCAACAAGGTGGACAGGCCGGCGGCGCGGCTCGACTACGCGGTCAACGCCACCTTCGATTTGTTCGTAGATCTGGGCGCCAACGAGGAGCAGGCCGACTTCCCAGTGATCTATGCTAAGGCGCTGGAGATGCGGGCCGGCTATGCGCCGGATGAGCTGGCGGACGATCTGCGCCCGCTCTTCGATACGATCCTCGAGCATTTGCCTGGACCGACCGTCGAGCGAGAGGGGCCGGTGCAGATGCTGGTGACGACGCTGGAGCACAGCAGCTACGTGGGCAAGATCGCGATCGGCCGGCTGCGTCGCGGCGTGCTGCACGCCGGTCAGGCCGTAGCGCAGATCCTGCCGGACGGTGAGATCGTCCCCGGCAAGGTGAGCCAGGTCTTCATCTTTCGCGACCTAAAGCGCGTCGACGTGCCCCATGCCGAGGCGGGCAACATCGTAGCCGTGGCGGGCATCCCCGATGTGGGCATCGGCGACACACTGGCTGACCCGGAGTTCCCGGAGGCGCTGCCGCCGATTTCGGTGGAAGAGCCGACGGTGCGCATGACGTTCAGCGTCAACGACAGCCCCTTCGCCGGACGCGAGGGTCAGTATGTGACCAGCCGCCATCTGCGCGCCCGCCTCATGCAAGAACTGGAGCGCAACGTCGCCATGCGCGTCCACGAGACGGGCGCGGCCAATGACTTCGTGGTGTCGGGCCGCGGCGAACTGCATCTCGCCATCCTGATCGAGACCATGCGCCGCGAGGGCTACGAGTTCGCGGTCAGCCAGGCGGAGGTGATCTTCCGCGAGGGGCCGGGCGGGCTGTTGGAGCCGGTGGAGCGGCTCTATCTGGAACTGCACGAGGAGTATCTGGGCGCGGTGACGGAGATGCTCGGCCAGCGCCGGGCGCGCATGGAGCAGATCCGCTACGGCGACGACGGCACGGTCTACTGCGAATACCTGGCGCCGACGCGCGGGCTGCTCGGCTTCCGCCAGCCGTTCCTGAACGTGACGCGCGGCACCGGCTTGATGCACACGCTGTTCAACGACTACGAGCCATACCTGGGCGACATCGAGGTCGCGCGGCGCGGCTCACTGGTGGCGCTGGAGACCGGCACGGTGACTTCGTATGCGCTGATCGATCTGAAGCAGCGCGGGACCTTCTTCGTCCAGCCGGGCGATGAAGTCTACTCCGGGCAGGTGGTTGGCCAGCACATCCGCGACGATGACCTGGTGATCAACGTTTGTCGCACCAAACAGCTTACGAACTTCCGCGACAAGCCCAAGAGGGACCTCGAAGGCGTCGAGGCCCCGCGCATCCTGTCGTTGGACGACGCCATCGAATATCTGAGCGGCGAAGAGTTGCTCGAGGTGACGCCCTCTTCGCTGCGCATCCGCAAAAAAGAACTGCGCCACGACGTGCGTCTGCGCGAGGCCAAGCGCGCCAGCTTGGCCAAGGCGCAGGCCGCGGGCGCGTGATCCGGCTTTACAACACTTTGAAGGGAGCGAAAGATGAACTGGCAACCGGCAGCAGGGCGATATGAGGAGATGCAATACCGCCGCAGCGGACGCAGCGGCCTGAAATTGCCTGCGGTGTCTTTGGGGCTGTGGCACAATTTCGGCGGCGTCGACACCTATGAGAACGCACGCGCCATGACGCTGCGCGCCTTCGACCTGGGCGTCACGCATTTCGACCTGGCGAACAACTACGGCCCGCCTCCCGGCTCGGCGGAGGAGGCGTTCGGTCAGATTTTGCGCAAAGACCTGGCCCCCTATCGCGACGAACTGATCATCTCGACTAAAGCCGGCTACTATATGTGGCCCGGCCCTTATGGCGAGTGGGGCTCGCGCAAATACCTCCTCGCCAGCCTGGACCAAAGCTTGAAACGCATGGGGCTAGAGTATGTGGATATTTTCTACAGCCATAGGCCCGACCCGGAGACGCCGTTGGAAGAGACGATGGCCGCATTGGACCACGCCGTGCGCCAGGGCAAGGCCCTCTATGCGGGCATCTCGTCCTATTCGCCGGAAGAAACGCGGCAGGCCGCGGCCATCTTGCGCGAGTTGGGCACGCCCTGCCTGATCCACCAGCCGTCCTACAGTATGTTCCGCCGCTGGGTAGAGGATGGGCTGCTGGACGTGCTGGCGGAGGAGGGCATCGGCTGCATCGCCTTCTCGCCGCTGGCGCAGGGGTTGCTGACCAACAAGTACCTGGGCGGCGTGCCGGACGATTCGCGCGCGGCCAAGCCGCACGGCTTCCTGAAGCGCGACCAGATCACCGAGGGGCGGCTGTCGCAGGTGCGCCGCCTGAACGAGATTGCACAGAACCGCGGCCAGACCTTGGCGCAGATGGCGATCGCATGGGTGCTGCGCCACCCTGGCATGACCTCGGCGTTGGTCGGCGCGAGCCGCGTGGGCCAGGTGGAGGACAACGTGGCGGCGCTGAACAATTTGGACTTCTCCCAGGAAGAACTGGCGGCGATCGAGGTGATCTTGGCGGAGTAGCCCGGGCATCGATCAGCAGACGCGCCGGGAAAATACGACTATGCGGCGTAGGCAGTTCTCGTCTCGACGGCAAGTGGGGTATGATATGGCGGCCCGGCCGATGGTTTGTTCAGTGGATAGGAGAGAGATAAGGTGAAAGTAGCCGTACTCATCAAGCAGACGCCTGATACCGCCGAGCTGCCCAAGGTCTCGGCGCAAGAGGTGCAGAGTGGCGCGGTCAAGGCCACCATGGTGATCAACCCTTGGGATGAATATGCCGCCGAGGAAGCCATTCAGTTGGGCGACCGCTACGGGGCCGACTCGGTGGCGATCACCATGGGCGCTTCGACCGCGACCGACGCCCTGAAGCACGCGCTCGCCATGGGCATCGGCGAGGCGAAGCTGATCGACAGCAGCGGCGTCAGCGGCGACATGTGGACGACGGCCTCCATCCTAGCCGCCGCGGTGCGCGCCGAGGGCGACGTAGACTTGGTGATCACGGGCAAGCAGAGCGTGGACGAGAACAGCAGCAGCGTCTTCATTGGCGTGGCTTGCAAGCTGGGCTTCCCCCTAGCTGCCAACGTAGTCCGCATCGTGGAGATCGCGGGCGGGCGCATCACAGTCGAGCGCATGGCGGACGGCTCGCAAGAGACGGTGTCGCTGCCTCTGCCCGCGGTGATCAGCGTGGGCAAGGAGATCAACGACCCGCGCTTCCCCAGCTTTATGGGCATTCGCAAGGCCAACCGCGCCTCGATCCCGGTCGTATCTGTGGCCGACCTGGACACGGGCGAGCTTGTGAAGCGCACGAATTGGACCAACATCCGCAAACCGGATGAGAAGACGGGAGCTTGCGTCATCTTCGACGGGGCGACCGCAGCGGAAAAAGCGGCGAAGCTGGTCGACGCCCTCGTGGCCGACAAAGTTCTCTGAGGGGGGAAGCATGTCTGTTCTGGTATGGATTGAGCAAAGCAACAATCAGGCTGTGCCGAGCTGCTGGGAAACGTTGGGCAAGGCGCGGGAACTGGCCGATACGCTGGGGACCGAGTTAGCCGCAGCGGTGATGGGCTCCGAGACGGCGGCAACCGCCGCGGCTGCCGGGCAGTACGGCGCAGACGTGGTATACGCCATCACCAGCCCGCTCCTGTCCGAATACCGGCTCAGCGCCTATGTGGCAGGATTGGAGAAGGCCGTACAAGAGGCGGGCGCGACCGTACTTCTGGTCAGCGCTACCACGCGCGGGCGCGAGTTGAGCGCGGCGACGGCGTGCCGGCTGGATGCGGGTATTGCGCCGGACGCGACGGATCTGCGCATCGAGGGCGGCAAGCTGACGGCTGTGCGCCCGGTCTATTCCAATAACCTGCTGGTCGACATCACCTTCGAGAGCGACTTGCAGGTCGCCAGCGTGCGACCGCGCTCCTTTCCCATGCCGGCTGCAGGCGACGCCAAGGCCGAGGTAAAGGAGTTGGCGCTTGGGCTGGGCGAGGAAGGGATCGCCGAAAAGATCCTCGATGTGCAGCCGAGCGATGGCGCCGGCGCGGACTTGGCCGACGCGCAGATCGTGGTGGCGGCCGGGCGCGGCGTCGCAACGGACCCGGAGAAGGGCTTCGCGCTGGTGAGCGAACTGGCCCGAGCCATGGGCGCGGCGGTAGGCGCCAGCCGCGCCGCGGTCGACGCAGGCTATGTGCCCTATCGCTATCAGGTCGGCCAGACGGGCAAGACCGTGCGGCCCGACGTCTATTTCGCGGTGGGCATCAGCGGGGCTATCCAGCACATGGCCGGCATCGGCGGCAGTAAGGTGATCGTCGCCATCAACCGCGATGCGGACGCGCCGATCTTCGAGAAAGCCGCGTATGGCGTGGTGGGCGATCTGTATGAGTTGCTGCCCGCGCTGACGGCTGAGTTGAAGAAGCGGATCGGCTAGCGCGGCGGCCAAGCGAAACAGAAATTGAACGGGGGGAGCAAGCCGGACGGCTTCGCTCCCCCGTTTGCTGCCTGCCCTCTGTGCAGTTTAAGATAGAGCATGCAATGACGGACCGATCAAGCGCACGCGAGAACTCAGCCATGCAGACCGACACGCAGACTGATGAATCCCAGCCATACCGAGCCTATTTTCGCTGTTTTCGGGGCTGTCCCGGCGAATATTCTCTCTACGATGTGATCTATACGTGCCCAACTTGCGGCGGCCTGCTGGAGGTGGCGCACGACATGGACGCGCTCCAGCACAAGCCTGCGGAGGAGTGGCGCACGCTGATCGACAGCCGCGTGGGCACGACGGTCTGGCCCTATGGCAGCGGCGTGTGGGGCATGCGCGAATGGGTTGCGCCGGACCTGCGCGACGAGAACGTCGTCAGCATGTACGAGGGCAACACCAACCTCTATTGGGCGGAGCGCCTGGGCAAGCAGATCGGCCTGTCCGACCTGTGGATCAAACTGTGCGGCAACAGCCATACAGGCAGCTTCAAAGACCTGGGGATGACCGTGCTGGTGAGCGTGGTGAAGCAGATGATGGCCGACGGCAGCCCGGTGCGCGCCGTAGCCTGCGCCAGTACGGGCGACACCAGCGCGGCGTTGGCCGCCTATGCCGCCTGCGCCGGCATCCCCGCCATCATTTTCCTGCCGCAGGGTAAGATCAGCGCGGCGCAACTGGTGCAGCCCGTAGCCAACGGCGCGCATGTGCTGGCGCTGGACACCGACTTCGACGGCTGCATGCGCATCGTGCGCGCCGTGACGCAGGACAACGCCATCTACCTGGCGAACTCGATGAACAGCATACGCGTCGAAGGCCAGAAGACGGTCGCCATCGAGATCGTGCGCCAGTTCGACTGGGAGGTCCCCGACTGGATCGTGATCCCGGTGGGCAACTTGGGCAATATCAGTGCGCTGTACAAGGGGCTGAAACTGCTCATGGAGCTGGGCATTACGAACAAGATGCCGCGGTTGGTCGCAGCCCAGGCCGACAAGGCCAACCCCTTCTATCGCAGCTACCTCAAAGACTTTGCCGAAGCGGAGTTCGTCACCGCGCAGCCGACGCTGGCGACTGCCATCCAGATCGGCGCGCCGGTGAGCTACGAGAAAGCCGTGCAGGCGATCCGCGAGAGTAACGGCGTGGTCGAAGCTGTCTCGGAGCACGAGTTGGCGAACGCGGCCGCGCTGGCGGACCTGACGGGCATGTACACCTGCCCGCATACGGGCGTGGCGCTGGCGGCGCTGTTCAAGCTGGTGGAGCGGGGCGAGATCACGCGTGACGAGCGCGTGGTGGTGATCAGTACGGCGCACGGCCTCAAGTTCACCGGCTTCAAAACCGGCTACCACGAAGGCAGCCTGAGCGAGGTGGAGAGCGAGTATGCCAACCCGCCCGTCTACCTGCCGGCGGACGCCGCGGTCGTGAGGGAGACCATCGAACGCAAACTGGACATGCATCGCGGAATGCTCCATGTCTGAGTCGAAGCCGCTGCTCGACTACCATGCCGCGTCGTTTTCCGCGGGGCGCATGGATTTCGCCTGGGAGGAGTTGAGCGAGGAGGCGCGCGCCCAGGCCTACGCCGACTGGGAGGCGGGCAAGGGGCTGATCGGCGGCGACCCGCGGCGGCGGCCCAACTCGCACCGGCTGCCGGCATGGGGCATCGACCGCCCGTTTTTCCGCGCGCTGGCGCTCGACGACGCACGCGGGCAGAACGGGGATCGGCTGCGGGCGCTGCTCGCCTCGGACCGGCCCGCAGAGGCGGAGATCGGCTTCGGCCGCGGCGACTTCCTGCTGGACCGGGCGCGGCGTCACCCGGAGACGCTGTTTCTCGGCTACGAGACAAAGACCAAGGCGACGCGGCTCTGTCTACAGCGCATCGAGCGCTACGCCATCGGCAACCTGTGGCTGAGCGACGACGATTGCCGCTTCAACCTGCCGCGCGTGATCGACGACGGTCGTCTCGACATGGTGCATGTGCTCTTTCCCGACCCGTGGTGGAAGGAGCAGCACCGCGTCAAGCGCTTGTTCTCGCCGCCGTTTGTAGACTTGTTGGCGGCGAAACTGCGGCGGGGCGGGCTGCTGCACTTTAAGAGCGATGTACAGGAGTACGGCGAGTTGGTCGCCTACCTCGTAGCGCAGCACGGCGCGTTTTCGGCGCATGACCCGTCGCTGTCGGCGCATATCGGCGAGTTCGTCGCCACGCATCGCGAGCATTGGTGCATCCGCCACAACCGGCCCGTATACACATACTATTTCGCAAGGCGCTAAACCGCATGGACGGGGAACAGGCAGACCAGGCATCCGGCAGTGCGACAGAAACTGTCGCCTATGACGCGATCCCGCGCGGCCGCGGAATGTTGCTGTGGCAGGGCAAACAACTGCCGGGGCCGGCGACCGTGCCTGACGTACGCCTCACGGAGATTTTCGACCCGCGCAGCGAATTGCCCCTGGCCCAACTCGACATCGAGCAGCATACGCCGCAGTCGCCCGACAGCTTCTTGGACCAGGCCGTGCCCAACTGCCTGTATTACGGCGACAACCGCGAGACGCTGGCCTACCTGCTCGCCAACGGCTGGCGCGGCCTCGTGCGCATGGTCTATATCGATCCGCCCTTCGGCACGGGCGTCGATTATGTGCGCAAAGTGCGCTTGCGCGGCGCAAATAACCGCGTGATCGGGCAGAGCGCCGAATACCGCGACGCCTGGGTGGGCGACTCGTATTTGCAGTTCATGTACGAGAGGCTCTTCCTGCTGCGCGAATTGCTGGCGGAAGACGGCTCGATCTGGCTGCACTGCGACTATCGCCAGAATCACCGGCTGCGACTCCTGCTGGAAGAGGTCTTTGGCGAGGAGAACTACCTCAACACGATCAGTTGGCGCAGCCAGGTGGCGCGCGGGGCGAAGGTCAACGCCTTCTATTTCCCCTTCAGCACGCAGTACATCGAGATCTTCGCCAAGAACAGGCAGGCGCCGACGCTGTGGAATCCGCAGAAGAAGCGGCTGACCTTCTCGCGCGACGAGGCCGCGGCGCAATTTATGGAGGACGAGCGCGGTTTTTTCCGCACATCCGACCCGGGCACATACAGCTTTGAACGCCTCAAACAGCTTCACCAGCGCGGGCGGCTCTATGCGCCCTACGGCGGCGAGATCGTGATCGACGAGGAGAACCGCCGCGTGTTTGCCTCGAAGGGCGGCAACATCGGCGTGAAGTATTACCTGACGCGCATCCGCCGCGACCGCTACGCCGTGGAGCGCGGCGTAGATAACCTGTGGGACGATGTGCCGGGGCTGGGCGTCACGCCCGGCGAGGACATCGGCTACCCGACGCAGAAGACGGAGGCGCTGCTGGCGCGTGCCATCGCCGCGTCGACGCGGCCCGGCGACATGGTGCTAGACTGCTTCGCGGGATCGGGCACGACAGCCGCGGTGGCGCACAAGATGGGGCGGCGCTGGATCGGGTGCGACATTAGCTACGGCGCCATTCAGGCGACGCGGCGACGCTTGCAGCGCGTCGTGCAGGAGGTGGGACCGGGCTTCGCCGTCTATCGAGTCAACGAGACAGACGCCGGCTTACACAGCCCGCAGGCCGAGGTTACGGTGCGGCGCAGCGACGAGGTCGCCGGGCAGATCGAGATCGACGTGCTGGACTACCGGCCCGCCGCCGAGACGCTGGCGGCCATCGCGCCCGGCGAGCAATTGGCGGAGGCGGGCAACGGCGACTGGCGGCGGTGGATCGAGGCCATCGACGTGGACACGGCTTATGACGGGCAGGTGTTCCGCGGCCTGTACGCGGACCTGCCGCGCAGGCGGCGCGATATGGTCGAGGGCAGTTACATCATAGGCGGCGCGCCGGATGAGGGGATCACCGTGGCGGTGCGCATCACCGACGTGCTCGGCGACGAATGTCTGGTGATGCGGCGGGTGTAGACTGTTTCGCCTTTCGGGAAGTTCAAGGCCTCCTGCAAGGTTGTACAATCATTTTGGGGAGCGTATTGACGACATGGCAACGCCTGTATTGACGGTATTGGAAGAAGACCGGCACGCCTGGTTTGCGGGCCGCACGCGCGCCATCCAGAAGTATCTGGACGCAGAGGTCGGGCCGCATGGCCCCGGAGAGCGACGGCTGGTGTTGGACATCGGCAGCGGCGCCGGCAACATGGCGCATCACCTGGCGCATTACGGGCATGTGATCGGCCTCGATTACAACGCAAGGCCGCTAGCGGTCGCCGCGCAGCGCGGCTTGACCGCGGTGCAGGGCTGGGGCGATGACCTGCCCTTTGCCGGCAACAGCGTGGACATCGTGGCGCTGCTCGACACGGTGGAGCATGTGCCGGACGAGCTGCGCCTGCTGTCCGAGTGCGAGCGCGTACTCAAGCCGGGCGGCAAGCTGATATTGACGACGCCGGCGTTTATGTGGCTGTGGAGCTACAACGACGATATCAACAACCACCAGCGTCGCTATACCGCGCTCGAACTGCAACAGAAGTTGGAGGTGTGCGGGCTGCGCGTCAAGCGGATGAGCTACAACAACTTCTTCCTGTTTCCTCTGGTGGCGGGCGTCCGTCTGCTGCGCCCGGAAAGCCCGAACCTGGATAGCCCGCATCTGACCGAAGACGAGGACGTGTACCAGGTGGAGATGGAGCCGATCCCGGAGCCGCTCAATACGGCGCTGCACACGGTCTACTGGCTGGAGGCCGAGATTTTGCAGCGCGCGTCGCTGCCTTTCGGCATCAGCATCATCTGCGTAGCCGAGAAGCCGGCGTAGAAAAAAAGTCGCCGCCGATGGAATGCCGCGTGGGGTGCGCCGCCTGCTGCATCGCCCTGTCGATCAGCTCGCCCATTCCGGGGATGCCGGAGGGCAAGCCGGCGGGCGTGCGCTGCGTGCAGTTGGATGAGACAAACCGCTGCAAGCTCTTCGGCCTGCCGGAGCGACCTGAGGTGTGCGTACGCCTGCAGCCCAACCCGGAGATGTGCGGAACCTCCGCGGAAGAGGCGCTGGCCTACCTCACCTGGCTGGAAGCCGTCACCGCGCCGGACGGATAGGGCCGCCGCGCCACCCATAGGCCGATCGCCAGCCACACGGCCATGCCGACCAGGCCGGTGACGCCGCCGAGCAGCGGGTTGACGTTGGGGAAGAGAATGCCCCAGATGCCGTAACCCTGCCCGTTGAGCGCGCCGTGGATCGAGCCGGCGAGGATGGAACTGCGGTGGCGCAGCGTCATTTCGTTAAGGTAGATGCCGACCGCGGTCATGAAGCCCATCATGGCGAAGATGCCCAGCACCGGGTAGCCGGGGTAGTTGAAGCCGACCAGGATCAGCGGCGCGTGCCATAGCCCCCAGATGACGCCCAACAAAATGTAGGCTTGCACCTTGCCCAGCGGCATGAGCTTGGGCAGCAGATAACCGCGCCAGCCGAACTCCTCGCCGAAGCCGAATAGGCCGTTGATCGTCGGGCCGACGATGATGGAGGAGAGAAACGCCACAGCCAATACTTGGGCGCTGTTGAAGTCCGTTCCCGTGTCTAGATCCTGGCCTGTCGCGGCCATCATCTGGCGGAATTGGACCAATTGCCAGTCCGGCTCGCCCAGGCCGAGCAGCCAGGTCAGCCCGTAGATAATGGCGAAGGCGGCGGGCATGAGCAGCGCCGCCGCCACATAGGGCCGCCACGAACCGAAGCGCAGGTTGGTGATGGCGAAGCCTTCGCGCGTCACGAACTTGATCGTCAGAAAGGTCGCCAGCGCCGGCACCCACATCACCCCGGCGATGGCGAGTTGCCCGTAGATCGGCGGCGCGTCATGCATGCGCAGGCCGGTCAGGATCAACGCGCCTTCGATCAGGTAGGTGATGGCGAAAGTGATGGCGAGGTACGAGAAAATGCCTCTGCGGTCGAGCATGGGACGCCTCCGGCGGAGTTGCTTTTACGCCTAATCATACCCGGCGGATGCGCCTGGAGGCAAAGGCGGACAGGCGGATTTCGACGCGCGACGTTTTAGCGCTGGGGCGGGGTGCGCACGGTGACGGGGGAAGCGGCGGCGTCGCTGAGCGAGGACGCGACGGTAGCGCCTTGTTCGGTCAGCAAGTAAACCGCTGCGGGGAACTTCATGTTGCCGGCGAGCAGGCCGCGCTTCACCAGGCGCTGCACGACCGCGGCAGGAACCGTGCGTACGGTCGAGCCGTCGGCGCGGTGCAGTTTGCTGGTCTTGGCCCCGTCCAGGGTGCGGTGCGTCTTGAGGTGCTGTCCGCTGACCAGGGCGACGAGGAGGGCGGCTTCTCCGGCAGTGAGCTTCATCGGACGAAGGGCGATTAGCCCAGTTCGGAAACGTGCTTCTGCAAGTCGCGCTGCGAGATCTTCACGTAGGAATCGGTCATGATCTCCGCCATCTCCGCGTCGCTGAGGCGCACGCTGAGGATGTCCAACGCGTCTTCAGGCGATTCGCCGTAGGCGAGTTTCTTCTTGCCGTTCTTCAGGTCGAAGAGATACATATAGTGCGGGTTGCTGAAACTGCTCATGCTTTCACCAGCGCGCCTTGATAGAGATCGGAGCCGTGGCGCACGGCGTCCAGGCCCTGGTTAATGATGTCGTCGTACTTGCCCGCCAGCAGCTCCCGATAGAACTGGTAATCGACGCCTCTCACTTTTTCGTCGTCGGGGAAGCGGTGATAGTTGTCCTTCGACATGAGGCTCTTGCCCTCGGCGATCAACTGGAAGCCCAGCGCGGAGCCGGGGTAGGGCGCGTAGTAGGAGATGGACGGGAAGACCCACTTCATGCGCTTGAGCATGCGCATGGTCTTGAAGGCGTCTTCCGGCGTCTCGCCGGGGATGCCGAGCATGATGTTGGCCCAGAACTTGGGCGGCTCCTTGCCCTGCGCCTCGTACTCGTCCGCGATCTTGTTGAGCAGGTCGATGGTGAAGTTGTTGTCCTCCTCGGTGCATTCCTTGTTAAGCAGGCGCAAGATGCGGTCGCTGCCCGACTCGAAGCCGATGGAGATGGTCTTCCAGTTGGTTTCGCGGATCAGGGCTTCGAACAGGTCAGGCCACTGGCGCACGGTGTCGGAGCGGGCCGCGGCCCAATAGGGCCAGACCTTGTTGGCGCGGCGCGGGTACTTTTCGATCCACTCGCGCAGCCAGCGCGGGTTCTGGAAGAACATGGAGTCGTGGATGACGATGGAGCCGACGCCGTGCTTGTCGTCCAAGTAGTTTAGCTCGTCGATCACGGCGTCGACGGGACGGCGGCCCATGTTGGGAATGTAGGAATTCTCGTTGCAGAAGACGCACTGCCAGGGGCAGACGCGGCTCGTGAGAATGGTGACGACGGGGCCGGGACCCCAGCCGCACTCCGGCTCTAGAGGCCAGTTGAACTTGCGGCGCACGCGCCGGCTGGCGGGCTTGGGCCACAGGGTGCGGTCGATCATGGGCCACTCGGCCATCGAACTGGCCCCCACGCCCTGGATGACGCGCGGGAAGTCGTCCGGGTTGCGCACCAGGTCGACGATGACCTTCTCGCCGGGGCCTTGGCAGATCTTGTCGAATTCGGGGACGGCCTGCATCTCGTCCAGCGCAACGGTGGCGTGCATGCCGCCGGTGAGGATGATGCCGTCCGGGTTGATCTCCTTGAAGATCTGGGCGGCTTTATAGGCGCTTGGGTACGTGTAACTGCGCACGTTCATCAGCATCATCTTGTAGCCGGGCAGTTGCTTGGCGAGTTGGTCCCACGATGTGACCGCCCGGGTAGAGAGGATGTCGGTCTGGATGCCGTTTTGGTGAAGAATGGTGCGCAGCAAGCCCAGGCCATGATCCTGCCACTGCTCGTGCGGGCCGTCCGGATTGATGAGATCGCCCAGGTCGCCCAGGTCGAGCCAGAGGATATCCGAGGTTCTTTTAGCGGCCCACGGCCAGGTAATACCCACGATATGCACTCCCCAGAGTCGCCGCCCGATTGGCCGGCAGTAACGTTGTTTTATAGCACGCGCCGCGGCTTCCGGCAGAGCGGCGTAAACGAAGAAGTCGGCGCGAGTATAGCACGGGCCGCCCGGTTCGTCAATTTTTATGAAATAGGTTATAATTATGCGTATCCTAACTGGCCGTTTTTTCGACGCGGAGTTGCATTCGCCTACTGCATCAGGTAGAATGCACGCAGCCTAAGCGGGCGGATTTACGGTTTGCCCGGCCTGCCCAGATGTGGCGAACGACGCTGCACGGCGCGATTCGCATGCGGTTGAGCGGTGAGCGCCTGGGCGGAAACTTGGCGCATAACTTGGCGAGAAAACCGGAGACAAAGGCGACGCAAACGATGGCGAATGTCCCCAGCGCGAAATTCCAAGATCTGAAACAGGAACAGGTGCAGGAGTATCTGCACGATACGATCGCGGTGCCGGAAGACTTGCAGGGCAACGTGATGGTGACCACGCTCGACAAGATCTACAACTGGAGCCGCAAGTCGAGCATGTGGCCGCTGCTGTTCGGCCTGGCCTGTTGCGCCATCGAGATGATCGCCACAGCCGCAAGCCGTTATGACCTGTCTCGCTTCGGCATGGAGGTAATGCGCCCTAGCCCGCGGCAGAGCGATTTGATGATCGTGTCGGGCACGGTGACGAAGAAGATGGTCCCGGCGATCGTGCGCATCTACAACCAGATGGCCGAACCGCGCTACGTGTTGAGCATGGGCGCGTGCGCCACCGGCGGCGGCCCCTTCAAAGAGGGCTACAACGTGGTCAGCGGCATCGACAAGTACATCCCGGTCGACGTATATGTGCCCGGCTGCCCGCCCACGCCGGAGGCGCTGATCTACGGGCTGCTGAAACTGCACGACAAGGTCGAGCGTCAGAGCATCACCAGCGTGCCGTGGTATCACACGGATAAGTCCGAATATGTGCCGGTGCCGCTTTTGGGGCCGGACATTTTTGACCCGCGCCAGATCGAACTGATCAAGGAGACGACGCTGGCCGCGGGCGACGCCGAGGAAGGCGGGGCCAAGAAAGCCGCGGCGCGCCGGGAAGATGCCGCCCCGCGTGAGATTTCGGACAAGGCCAAGCAGCGGATCGAGCAGGCTAAGGCCCGCGCGCGAGCCAAGAAGCAGTCGGCATAGGATCGGCTTACGGATGCCCAGGATTCTTGAGGAGAGGCGATGACGATGAGTGAGGCGACGGCCGCGGCCGAAGGCGGGAGCGCTGTAGGGGTGCAGGTTGCCGCAGAGAACCCGCCGGTCGATGGAGCGGCGGAGGATGCCGTCATCGGCAAGTGGGCCGAGGACACGCAAGAGGCGTCGGTAATTGCGCCGGACAAACTGACCGCGTATTTGACCTATCTGCGCGACCGCCAGGGCTACGATTTACTGTCGAGCGTGACCTGTGTGGACTACAGTGCGTATGGCGGCAAGCTACGCGACGGCGTGGGCGAACGCTTCGAGTTGGTCTATCACCTGTACAGCACGCAGAAGGGCGGCGGCCCGGCAGTGCTGCATGTGCGCGTGCCGGAGAACGAGACGGTCGCCTCGGCGACAGGCGTCTACCCTGGGGCGAATTTGCAGGAGTGCGAAGTCTACGACCTGTACGGCATCAAGTTCGAGGGGCATCCGAACCTGCGCCGCGTGTTGCTGTGGGACGGCTTCAACGGTTACCCCATGCGCAAGGATTGGAAAGAAGCCTATCACGAGGCGGACGCCAAGCCCTTCCGCAGCCGTCACCCGCAGGGCGACTACCAATGGCACGAGGACAAGGTTCCCTGGGGCAAGAACGCGACTTACCCGGCCGGGTGGGATCCGGATTCGTGGCGCCCGCCGATTACCTATGTGCCGGTAAGCCAGGCCCCGGCGGATGCGCACAGCGATGAGTTCGAGACGGAAAGCATCGTCGTCAACCTCGGCCCGCACCACCCGAGTACGCACGGCGTCTTCCGCATGTTGACGCGCATCAAGGGCGAGACGATTTTGGCGCTTGAGCCGGAGATGGGCTATTTGCATCGCAACCACGAGAAGATCGGCGAGCGCAATACGTGGCTGATGAACATGCCCTTCACCGACCGGCTGGACTATATCAATTCCATGAGCAACAATCTGGGCTATGCCCTGGCCGTGGAGAAGCTGGCAGGCATCGAGGTTCCGGAACGGGCGCAGTATATCCGCGTGATCATGGCCGAGTTGACGCGCATCGTCAACCATACCTGGTCGATCGGTTTCATCCTCAACGACCTGGGCGCGTTGCAGACGCCGGCGCTCTACGCGATTGAAGAGCGTGAGATGATCTTGGACCTCTTTGAGGAGGTCAGCGGCGCGCGCCTGATGTGCAACTACATGCGCTTCGGCGGGGTCGTGCGCGATCTCACGGCGGGTTGGGAGGAGCGGGTGCGCTATCTGGCGCACGAGCGGCTGCCGCGAGCGTTGGATGAACTGGACAGGCTGCTGAGCGACAACGAGATTGTCAAGGCGCGCGGGCGCGGGGTCGGTCATCTATCGGCCAAGGACCTGCTCAGCCTCAGCGTCAGCGGTCCGATGATCCGCGCGGCGGGCGTGCCGTATGACATCCGTAAGGCGGAGCCGTACTGCATCTATGACCGCTTTGATTTCGACATTCCCACGCTGCCGGAAAGCGACATCTATGCGCGCTATTACATCCGGCTGCTGGAAGCGCGCGAGAGCGTGAAGATTTTGCAGCAGGCGCTGCGCGATATTCCGCAAGGTGAGGTGTTGGGCGGCAAGGGCGGCTATACCCTGCGCCCGCCAGAGGGCGAGGCGTACCAACGCGTCGAGGCGCCGAAGGGTGAACTGGGCTTCTATCTCGTCAGCGATGCCAAGCCCAACCCCTATCGCTATCACGTTCGTTCCCCCAGTTTCATCAACCTGAATGCGCTTGGCCCCATGTGCGTCGGCTACAAGGTGGCCGATGCGGTGGTGATCTTGGGCGCCATTGACATCGTCTTGGGCGAAGTAGACCGCTAGGAGAGAAAAGATGTTTGGAACCGGACTGCTGAAGGGCCTCGGCGTCACCTTGAAGCATTTTGCGGAAACGTATATCGACGACCGCAAGCCGGCGCCTAGTCGCTACGCAGACAGCATCCAGCTCGAACATGGGCGGCGCATTATCGACCAGCCGATCACCCAAGAGGGGCTGCTTACCATCCAGTACCCGGAAGAGAAACGGCTACTGCCGGAGCGCTTCCGGTATATTCCCATGTTGCTGTGGGATACGGAGAAGGGCGAGGACCGCTGCACGGCCTGCGGCATCTGCGCCAAGGTCTGCCCGCCGCAATGCATTTGGATCGTGCGCGACAGCGACGAGAACGGCAAGCCGGTCACGCGGCCGGCCGAGTTCTTCATCGACGTTGCGGTATGCATGAGTTGCAGTTTCTGCGTCGAGTTCTGCCCATTTGACGCCATCAAGATGAACCACGACTATGAGTTGGCCGTCTACGACCGCTATCCGCAACTTGTCTATGACAAGGAAGAGCTGACCGTGCCGCTGGAGTATTATGCAGCGATGTGGCCGGAGCAGTTCGCCGCGGAGCAAGAGGTTCTCCGCAAGGCCGAAGAAGAGGAACGCGCCAAAGCCGAAGCCAAGGCTAAGGCGGCGGAGGCCAAAGCCAAAGCCGGTGATGCTACGAAGGCCGATAAGCCCAAGCGGACGCCGGAAGAGATCGAGGCGATGAAGCAGAAGGCCGCAGCGCGCAGCGCTGCCGCCAAGGAGAAGGCGGCAGGCGACGAGAATGATGGCGAGAAGGCCGGCGATAAGTCCGGCGACGATGCGGACAAGAAGGCGCGGTTGGAAGAACTGAAACGCAAGGCCGCCGAACGCGCGCAGCAACGCAAGCAAGGCGAGGGATAGCGGCGTTTGGCGCGCTTGCCGGCATAGCTCGAACGGTTTCTTGCCGAGAGACCTGGATGGTCCAGCGATTGAAAAAGCACAGAGCATCGAGCCAGACCGGCCTGTCCGCACGTCTGGCTCGTGCTGTTGTACAGGGCGACTAACATAGCGACAACACAGCAACCTAGAAGGAGATGTGCGCAATGGCTGTGACGATCACGTATTATGGGCACTCGACGTTCACGATCGATGCAGACGGAACGAAGCTGGTGATTGATCCATTCTTTGCACCGAACAATTCAGCAGCCCCGGTGAAGGCGGATAAGATCGAAGCGGATTATGTGCTAGTCTCTCACGGGCATTTTGATCATGCGGCCGACGCCGCGGCGATTGCCAAACGCACGGGCGCGACCGTAATCAGCAATGCGGAGGTCGTAGGCTGGCTGCAGAAGCAGGGCGTGAAGAAGTTGCATGGCATGAACACGGGCGGCGCGTTTACCTTCCCGTTTGGGCGGGTGCAGATGACGATCGCCCACCACAGTTCCGGTCTGCCCGACGGTTCCTATGGGGGCAACCCGTGCGGCTTGCTCTTCCATTTCAACGACGGCAGTGACGTCTATTTTGCCGGCGATACGGCGCTGACCCTCGACATGAAGCTGATCGGCGAGGCCGGGGGCGTGGATTTGGCGCTGCTGCCCATTGGCGATAACTACACAATGGGGCCGGATGACGCGGTGACGGCAGCGCAGTATGTCAAGGCGAAACGGGTCATCCCCATGCATTACAACACCTTCCCGGTCATCGAGCAGGACCCTCACGCCTTTGCCGAGATGTTGCGCCAGGCCGCGGAGATCGATTGTAAGGTATTGGCGCCGGGCGAGACGTATTGCCTGGAATAAGCGGGCGCAGCGGCCCGTCCGGCGGAAACGGAGGAGCGCAGATGACTAGTTGGGCGGCATGGGTTGCACTGGCGTTGGCGCTGGGCGCGCTGGCCTATAGCTGGAAACTGGGCCAGGAATTGGCGACGGCGCGGCGCCGGCTGGACCGGTATAACCGGGCGCTGTTCCAGGCCAACGACGAGATTGCGAACCTGCGCGAGAATATGGCGCAGGAAATGGCTGAATTGCGCGTGGCGGCTATAAAGGCGCAGGGCGCGCCGGCGTTCAGCGCCCAGATGACCGTACGCGAGGCGAGCCTGTTGCACGCCCAGACCGAAGAAGTCCTCGCCGCTTTCCATTTGGGCGGCTGCAGCCATTGCGCCGTCGAACCGGACGAAACATTGGTGCAAGCGTGCGCACGCAACGGCATCGCCGCAGATGCGCTGGTCGGGGCGCTAAACCAGTTGTTGGCGGAGCCGAGCGGGCCGAACGGCGGCAGGCCGGTGAAATTGCCGAACGTACAGTTGGAGTTATAGAGGGAGGCGGCTATGTCTTCGTTGAGCGAGTTCGCAGTCCAATCCAAAGCGGAACTGCTGTTTCCGGCCCATCTGATTCCGAATTTGCGCGATCTGCGGGGTGAGGAGTGGCGCGACTTGGTGGATCGGGTGACGGCGCTGCCCGAGACGCACCACGATAGCCTGGCGTTCGTGCTGATGATGATCGAACTGAACGGATGCCTGAAGTGTAACAGCAACAATTACAAGTTCCTGCGCGGCTGCTTCCTTTGCGCCACGCAGACGGTGCAATCGTACAAGGGCAGCGACCAGGATCTGATCGAGCTATATGGGCGGGCCAGAAAAGAGCTGGAGTTGCGGCTCCAGCAAGGCGTGCGGCCCGGCGAGTTGTCGCTGTCTCTCGATATCTAGGCCGGACCGGGCGAGAAGTCACGTCGGTTGGAGCCAGCGCGCGTTGCGCTGGCCTTTTTTTGAGCGGGTGATTGCGTGGTAGACGACGGAGCGATGCGTGAGGACAGGCCCATAAACGGCGACGCGGCGAGTAAGCCGCTGCGTGTGCTCATCGTGGGCGGCGGCGTGGCAGGGCTGGCCGCGGCCTACGATCTGGCGCGCCAAGAATACGCAGGCCGGGCGGTTGACGTGACGGTAGCGGAGGCCGGCGCCGAGCTTGGCGGCCTTGCTTCCGGCTTCAAGGGCAAGCCCAGTTGGGAATGGCCGTTGGAGCGCTTCTACCACCACCTCTTTACCAACGACGACGCCATCATCGCGCTGACGCGTGAATTGGGCATGGCGGATCGGCTGACGACGCACGCGCCGGTGACGGCGCTGTACCACAAAGGCGGCCTCTACCCGCTGGACTCGCCGCTGCGCGTGCTGCGCTTTCCCCATCTGTCGCTGTGGAACCGGCTGCGCATGGGCCTGGTCCTGGCCTACTTGCGCTATGACCCGCGGCGTCCGTGGCGGCGCTATGACCGCATCGTGGCGGACGAATGGCTGGGGCGCTGGATGGGCAGCGCCGCCTATTCGACCGTGTGGCAGCCGATGTTGCAGGGCAAGTTCGGCGCGCATTACGGCGAGGTCAACTTGGCCTGGTTTTGGGCGCGCATTTACAAACGCACGCAACGGCTGGCCTATTATGAGGGCGGCTTCCAGGCTTTTGTCGACGCACTGGCCCAAGCCGCGGCCCAGCGCGGGGCGGCGCTGTACACCAGCGTGCGTGTCGAGCGCCTCACGCCTCTGCCCGGCGGCGGCTATCAGGCGACGACGAACGGGCCTGGCGGCGGCGACTACGACGCCGTGTTGAGCACGGTCAGTCCCGGCCTGATGCAAAAGCTGGCGCCGGACCTGCCGGCGTCGTACTTGGGCCAACTGCGGAAGCTGCGCAGCATGGGTGCGGTGGCCTTGATCGTGGCGCTGAAGCGGAGCCTTCTGGACAAGGTCTACTGGGCCAATATCCCCAAGCAGGAAGGGCTGCCTTTCCTGGCGCTGGTGGAGCATACCAACATGATCGACCCGGCGCATTATGGGGGCGACCGGCTGATCTACATCGGCGACTATCTGGACCCCGACCACCGCTATTTCGGCATGGACGCAGAGCAACTGCTTGCCGAGGTCGCGCCGTACCTGAGCCGCTTCAACGCCGGCTTCGAGCCGGATTGGATCACCGGGGCGTGGCTGCATAAGGCGAGCTATGCACAGCCCGTGCCGCCGGTGGGCTATGCCAGCATGATCCCGGATGTGCGCACGCCGCTGCCGGGCCTTTACTTTGCGTCGATGAGCCAGGTGTACCCGTGGGATCGCGGCACGAACTACGCGGTCGAGATGGGGCGGCGGGTGGCGCAGATGGCGATGGACGACGCGCGCAACGGCGCTGCCGCCGCGCCGAGCGATTGATGACATTACTTCGGCGGCGCCTAGCCTGCCGGAGGGTTGACGATATTTCCGTGTGTGACTTTCAGAAAGCTTACGGCCTTCTGGAAGATTGATAAATGACGAGAGGAAAACGAATGTCTGGGCAAACGGATGGACAGGAGTACATCACCGTAGGGGCTGTGCGCAAGGCTCTGAGTACGGTTCAGGAACCCGAACTGCACAACGATCTGATCTCGCTGGATATGGTGCGCGATATTTCCATCGACGGCAAGCGCGTGGCGTTTACGATTGTTTTAACGACGCCGGCATGCCCGCTGCGCTCTGTGATGGAGCGCGAGAGCGTCGAGGCGGTCATGCGCATGGTTCCGGGCGTGGAGGAAGTGGCCGTGCGCTTCGATGCGCAGGTGCGCAGCGACAGCCGCATTGCGGGCAAGCTCAACATACCGGTCAAGAACATCATCGCCGTCGCCAGCGGCAAGGGCGGCGTCGGCAAAAGCACGGTCAGCACCAACTTGGCCGTGAGCCTGGCGCTGGACGGGGCCAAGACGGGCGTGTTGGACGCGGACATCTACGGGCCGAATATCCCCATGATGTTTGGCCTGGACGGGCAGCCAACCATCGACGACAACAAGATGGTTCCGCTGACGGCCTACGGGGTGGAAGTGATCAGCATGGGCTTCCTGATGCCCGAGGGCGAAGCGGTGGTGTGGCGCGGCCCCATGCTGCACAAGGCCATCCAGCAACTCTTTACGGATGTGCGCTGGAGCGAACTGGACTACCTGATCGTGGACCTGCCGCCGGGCACGGGCGATGCCCAGTTGAGCCTGGCGCAGAGCGTGCCGGTCACCGGCGGGCTGATCGTGACCGGGCCGCAGGCGGTGAGTGTGAGCGATGCGCGGCGCGGCGGCAAGGCCTTCCAGCGCATGGACGTGCCCATCATCGGCGTGATCGAGAATATGTCCGGAGAGGTCTTCGGTAAAGGCGGCGGGCAGCAGGCCGCCTATGCCCTGGGCGTGGAGTTCCTGGGCAGCATCGAACTGGATTCGCAGGTGCGCGTCGGCGGCGATAGCGGCATTCCCATTGTCGTAGATGCGCCGGAAAGCCCCGCTGCCCAGTCCTTGCGAGAACTGGCGCGCAAGATCGCGGCGCGGGTTAGCCTGATGGCGCTGGGGCCTGACCCGGAACTGCGCATCATCTAGCGGCTGTTGCTACGCCGCCTAGCCAAGTCTGACTCTGCCTGCCGGGAAGTTGCACGCTTCCTGGCAGGTTAAGCGGTATAATCGCCAAGCATCTGTCATTCTGAAGCGAGCGCTAGCGAGCTGAAGAATCTCTTTGCACATAAGGCAGGGATGCTTCGCTACGCTCAGCATGACAGGGCACGAGTCTGGTCAACGAACTATTAAGCACCCTTCAGGATAACGGCCGACATCGATGCTGACCCTACAGGAAAAACTCCTCTTTCTGGTCGCCGTTGCGGCGTCGGCAGTTTATGCCTTTCTGACCTTTCGGGCTGTTTACCGCGTGATCCGCCGGGGCGAGGGAAACTTGCCCTCGGCGCGAGCGATGGCGAGTCGCGCCGAGGGCGCGCTGCGGCAATGGGCGCTGGAGGACTCGATCTGGAAGGCGCGGCGCACGACGAGCCTGTTCCATATCGTCGTGGCTTGGGGCTTCGTCTTCTACTTCCTAGTCAACTTCGGCGATGTGGTGCAAGGGCTGTTTCCCATCACCTTTCTCGGCGAGGGGCTGATCGGCGACGTGTATCGCCTGTTAGCCGACCTGGTAACCGTGGCGGTGTTGGCGGGCGTGGCTTATCTGCTGCTGCGCCGCTTCGTTTGGCGCAGCCCGGCGCTGTCGCTGCGCGCCGATGTCCCGTTCATGGCGCAGGCTAGGGCCGGCATCCCGCGCGACTCGCTGCTCGTCGGCCTGTTCATCCTGGGGCACGTCGGCATGCGGCTCGTGGGCGAGAGCTTTGCCATTGCCCAGCACGGCGCCGACCCGTTCCAGCCGTTCGGCATGGCGTTGAGCCGCCTGTGGGCGGGCTGGGGAGACGGCGTGCTGGTCGTCGGGCGGCACGCAGCCTGGTGGCTTGCCGTCGGGCTGATCCTCGCCTTCATTCCCTACTTCCCCTATACCAAGCACTTCCACCTGATCATGTCGGGCGTCAACTTTTTGACCAAGCCGAAGCGCACGTCGCCCGGAGCGCTCGATCCCATCGACTTCGCCGACGAGTCGCGCGAGGAGTTCGGCGCGGCGAGAATCGAACAGCTTCCCTGGCCGCGGCTGATGGACGCCTATGCCTGCATCATGTGCAACCGCTGCCAGGATGTGTGCCCGGCGACTGTGACGGGCAAGGAGCTCTCGCCCTCGGCGCTGGAGATCAACAAGCGCTACTACCTGAACGCGCACCTGGACGAACTGGCTGCGGGCGCGGCGTCGCAGCACGATCTGCTGGCGTACGCCGTCAGCGAGTCGGCGCTGTGGGCGTGCACGGCTTGCGGCGCGTGCGTGGACATCTGTCCCGTAGGCAACGAGCCCATGTTTGACGTCATGGACATGCGCCGCCGCCAGGTGTTGATGGAGAACCGCTTCCCCAGCCAGTTGAAGCAAGCCTTCCGCGGCATGGAGCGCAACGGCAACCCGTGGAACCTGAGCGGGGGAGACCGGCTGGCCTGGGCCCAAGGGTTGGATGTGCCGACGGTGGCGGAGAACCCGACGCCCGACCTGCTGTGGTGGGTGGGCTGCGCCGCGTCCTATGACCCGCGCGCCCAGGAGACGGCTAGGGCTTTCGCCCAGGTGCTGAACGCGGCGGACATCAACTTCGCGGTGCTGGGTGAGTTGGAGTCCTGCACGGGCGACGCCGCACGTCGCGCGGGCAACGAGTACCTGTTCTACGAGCTGGCGCAGGCCAACATCGCGGTCCTCGACGAGGTCGCGCCCAAGCGCATTGTCACGACCTGCCCGCACTGCCTGCACACACTGGGCAAGGAGTATGCCCAGTACGGCGGGCATTACGACGTGATTCACCACACACAGTTGCTTTCCGAGTTGGTAGCGGCCAATGAAATTGCTGTTTCCGCCGCCGAGACGGGCCAGGGAACGGTCACGTTCCACGATCCGTGCTATCTGGGCCGCCACAACGGCATTGTGGAGGAGCCGCGTGCGGCGTTGGCTGCGTTGGGCGCGGTTGTAGCGGAGATGCCGCGCCACGGCATGCAGTCGTTCTGTTGTGGGGCCGGCGGCGCACAGATGTGGAAGGAAGAGGAGCCGGGCGACGAAGCAGTCAGTGTCCACCGCCTGCGCGAAGCGTTGGCGACCGGCGCACAGACGGTGGCGGTAGGCTGCCCCTTCTGCCTGACCATGCTGGCGGACGCGGGCAAGGAGATGCAAAGCGCCGTGGCGGTGAAGGATGTGGTCGAACTGGCGGCGGAGCGGCTAAACGATGGTGAGTCGTAGCGGAGTTAGGAGCGCTGTGGAGGTTTTTTCGCCACGAATTTCACGAAGCGCTTGGGGGCGACTTCGCGTGGTTCGTGAGGCTGGTGGCTTATCTACGCGCCTGCCGCGGAGATCGGGGTGCGTCCCAGATTTTTGGAAAGGGGGTAGAATAGGCGGAAAGGGAAAGGAG
>CAYXRG010000035.1:0-31752 GCA_964467575.1 uncultured Caldilineaceae bacterium
CGACATGGTGCGCGTGACGGCGCGCCGCGGCTACACCTTGGAAGTGGAGCCGCTCAGAAAAGACATAGCCTCCTAATCGCAGAAAACTCGGAGAACGACTTTGCCACAAGAACGAGACGATACCTGGCGGCGATACCTCACCGACTACGACGAAGGCCTCGGCCTAGTCTATGAACGCCTCGTGCTCAACGACTTCCTGCGCGGGCTGGCGCGGCGACACAATATCCGCACCGTGCTTGAGGCGCCCCTGTACGGCATGGCCGGCGTCAGTGGCATCAACAGCTACGCGCTAGCCCAAGAAGGCGCAGCCCTGACGCTCGTAGACGACAACGCAGAGCGCTTGGCCGGCGTCGAGCGCATCTGGCGCGAGGACCTGCGCCTGCCCGCCAACCTGGTGCATGTAGCCCCGGATCGCTGGGGCGCCCTGCCTTTTCCAAACGCCAGTTTCGATCTAGCCTGGGAGTGGGCCGCGCTCTGGCACATAGACAACCCCGCCGGCTTGCTCGCCGAATTGGCACGCGTCAGCCGCAAGCTCGTGTTCGTCGCCATGCCCAACAACCTCCAAGTCGGCTACTGGCTACGCAAACTCGTCCTCGACCGCGAGTTCTTCGAGGACCACGACGAATCCTGGACCGACATGAGGCGCATTACCCGCCTGCTCTCTGGCCTCGGCCTCGACATCATCGAGCAGGGCGTGCTGGACGTTCCTCCTTGGCCGGACACGGTCATGCCGGCCAATGAAGCGCTCAAAAAGCTGGGCATTCGCAGCAGCCATTTGGAAAACCGCTTCACCGGCGACAACTGGCAGTGGAATACAATGGCCTACTACATGGGAGTGGAGCCGGACCTGCGCGAGCGGGTGATCAAGTACGCTTGGCTCGACCACGCGTCCCTACCCTGGCAGGTCAAGTCCGTCTGGGCTCATCATCGCTACGTCGTGGCCCGCGCCACAGGCGCGTAGAAGTCCGTCTAGAACTAAGGAGCAAAGCGCGATGGATCTGGAACTGTGCATTCGCCGTCTGGAGCGAGACGCCGCCGTCATCACCGGCTTGGTCAACGGCGTGCCCGATGAGCAAATGCGCTGGAAGCCGTCGGCAGACGACTGGTCGCTGCTGGAAGTAATCAACCACCTGAGCGACGAAGAGCGTGACGACTTCCGCACGCGCCTCGACCTGATCCTCCACCAGCCGGACACTGCTTGGCCGCCCATCGATCCGGAGGGTTGGGTCACCGGGCGGCGCTACAATGAGCGCGATCCGCAGGGGTCGCTCGAAGACTTCTTACAGGAACGCACGCGTTCTATCCGCTGGCTGCAAAGCCTAGACTCCCCCGACTGGACACTACGAGGACGCCACCCGTCCGGCTTCGAGCTGTCTGCCGGCGACATGCTGGCCTCTTGGGTGGCGCACGACATGCTGCATATTCGGCAGTTGGCGGAACTGCACCGCCAGTGGCTCATCTCCTCTGGCAAGGCCGATGTGCGCTATGCCGGCGACTGGTAGCGCGGGAGCGCGTCGTCCGTGGCCGTAACCTTCACCTGGCAGCCGAGCCCGGACGATTCGCGCGAGGCGCTGCACGTTTCGCTGGCCGCGGGGTCGCTCACCCTCAGTTTCGCCGGTCGCAGCAACCTTTCCTTTGACGGCGAAGGCCGGCCGGTCGGCGCGTGGTACGACGGCCTCACCTACCGCCGCTCGCTCGACAACCGTGTGCTCCAAAAATGGCTAGACAACAGGCCGCCGTTGCGCCGGCGTCGCTTCCTGTCCGTCGAAGAACGCGACGTGTTGCTGGCGCGCGTCTACGGCGATGTGCGCCGCGTGCATGGCGCCCTGCACGCAGGCCGGCTCGTCGCGCTGGACGCTACGCCCGCCTTCATCGCCGGCCTGGACGCCTGGCTGGATGCCTCCCTACGTTGGGATGCGGGGCGTTTCGAGCACGAGGCCGCCGCCTTCCGCAGCATCTACAAGCCGATCTCCATCCTCCCGCCGGACCAGTACTTGGCCGTCGTGCTGCAGGCGACGGAAGGCTGCTCGTACAACCAGTGCAACTTCTGCACCTTCTACCGGGACAGACCCTTTCGCATCAAATCGCCGGCGCAGTTCGCCGGGCACGTCGCCAAGGTGCGCGATTTTCTCGGCGCGGGATTGGCAATGCGCAAGTCCGTTTTCCTCGCCGACGCCAACGCCGTCGTGATCGCACAGCGACAACTGCGGCCCTTGCTCCAAATCGTCAACGAGCATTTCCCCTTCGAGCAGCCCGAAGAAGTCGCCCTGCCGGGCGCAGAACAGTCGATCCGCTGGATGCCGGAGGGCGTCAACGCCTTCATCAGCGCACCGGACGCGCTGCGCAAAAGCCCGCAAGACTTCGCAGAGATGGCCGAATTGCATGTGCGTCGCCTCTACGTGGGGCTGGAGACCGGGCACGACCCGCTGCGCCGCTTCCTACGCAAGCCGGGAAGCGCCGGTGACGTGCTGGACGCACTGCACGCCATCAAAGCGGGCGGGCTGAACGTCGGGCTGATCTTCATGGCCGGTATCGGCGGCGAAGCTTTCCGCGCCGCACATTTTAAGGACACGGTTGCATTGATCCAAGCCGCACCGCTGGGACCGGGCGACCTCGTCTATGCCTCGCCCTTTGTCGCTTCCGGCGATTCGCCCTATTTGGATGACATGCGTTCGGCAGGGTATTCTTCCCTGGACGAAGCGACGCAGCGTCAAGAGGAAGAGCGTTTTCGCGCGGCGTTGTCACCCTGGGCGCAACAGCGCGGGGTGCGTATCTCGCGCTACGACGTGCGCGAGTTCATCTACTGAGAACCCGCCGCCCACTCCAGCGTCGTACAGCCATCGGCTTGTCATTGGCCGCACTTGCAAACAATGGGAGAACCTCGCCATGGAGCCTGCCGAAACCATCGTCCCCGGATTCGACGCCGCAGGTATTGCCGCCCGCATCAAGAAGTCTGGCGATCCTGACCTCGCGCTGATCGTCAGCCGCGTGCCATGCCGCGCCGCGGCCGTGTTCACCCGCAACGCCTTTCCGGCTGCGCCCGTTCTCTATGACCGTAAACTGCTCTCCTTCAACCCGGAAAACGTTCACGGCGTGATCATCAACAGCGGCTGCGCCAACGCCTGCACCGGCGTACAAGGCGACGCCAACGCACGCGCCATCGCAGAAGCCGTCGAGCGCGAGATCGGCGCGAGCGACCACTCCGTCTTTGTCATGAGCACTGGCGTCATCGGCGTGCAACTGCCGATGGACAAAATGCTGGCGGCTATCCCCACAGCCGCGGCTGCGTTGCGACCGGACGGCTGGCCGGACGCGTCCCGCGCCATTATGACTACCGACACGCGCCCCAAACTCTTCACGCGCACGGCCTCCATAGCCGGGCAAGAGGTGCGCTTCACGGGCATCGCCAAAGGCGCCGGCATGATCCACCCGGATATGGCGACCCTGCTCAGCGTGATTGTCACCGACACAGCCGTCAGCCAGCCGCTTCTCCAGGCGGCGCTGGCACAAGCCGTCAACCGCAGTTTCAACCGCATCAGCATCGACGGCGACACTAGCACCAACGATACCCTGCTACTCCTTGCCAACGGACTGGCGGGCAACGCAGAGATACCGGACGAAGCCGCTGAGGACTATGCGCAGTTCGTTGCCGCGCTTTCCGCCATCTGCACTGACTTGGCGCAGGCCATCGTGCGCGACGGCGAAGGCGCCACCAAGTTCGTCGCCATCCAGGTAAACGGGGCCGCGGACGACGAACAAGCGCACCGCGCGGCCAACACCGTCGCCACCAGTCCATTAGTCAAGACCGCGTTCTACGGCGGCGACGCCAACTGGGGCCGTCTACTGATGGCCGTCGGTCGCGCCGGCATCCAGGTAGACCCGGAGCGCTGCTCGCTCTTTGTGGCTGGCGGCCGGTCTGGCGGCGAACACCTGCCGGAGTTGCAGTTGGTCGACGCCGGTCAGCCGCTCGCTTATGCCGAAGAAGACGCCGCCGAGCGCTTTGCGCAGGCGGAAATCGACGTGCGCATCGAACTCGGCCTGGGGCCGGGCAGCGCCACCGTCTGGACATCCGACCTCAGCCACGACTATGTGACGATCAATGGGGCGTACCGCACGTAGACTGCCACAACTCCCCAAGATACAGCTAACCCGCTGGACAGCCCGCTACGGATCGAGTGAGTAGCGGGCTGTTCAATTGAGTCGCCGTTTATCTCATGGTGAAAACCGGCGATCGATCTGCGTCATTAGGCCGATGACGCGACACACAAATCGCGCAAAAGTTGTAGATAATCCGGCTGCGTGGGAATGGCCCAGCCGGCCATATGGGTATCATTATCGCCTCAGGCCGATGGCAATTGCATGCTGAGTTGTTGAGCGGCAGAGGAGATACAGTATCGAACGCTAGAGAGGAAGACAGCCATGCTCACGCCACGCGACCAGTTACGCGCCGCGGTCCCGATATTAGCGGCCGGTCTCGCTGGGCTGGTCTGTCTCGTGTTGTCGCTGCTAATGGCGTCCGCAGTTCACATGTGACACGGATTATGCGCAGACGAGCCACGGCGACCATGCTGCGCCGATCCCGCCTCCGTCAAAGCGCGAACGATTTCGACAAGGCTGTCTTCCGTGCCGTGGTTGCCGGCTTTGAGCGCGACTACACGAGTTTGCCCGCTGGCATCTTCCCCCACTGCCAGCGGCATCCCCGGCTGAATTTCGTCCTGCACTTCGAGCCGGAGGATGCCCAAACGAGCCAACACCTGCATCGCCGTGTCGCCGCCGGCTAGAACCAGGCGGTTCGCCCCGGACACATACAGCGCGTCGACGACGCGTTGCGCCAGCCGGTTCGCCATCGCCCTCGCTTCCGGCCCTTCCACGCGCGTATCCCTCCCCGGTTTGGGCAAGTGAAAAAGCGCCGCCTGCGCGTCGAGAGCCGTGGCGAGTTCGTCCGGCTGCGCCGCTCTGCCGGCTTCAATCGTCATGCAGCCGGGCATACTGCGTAAACGTGCAATCTGTGCGTGCGCCATGACGCTGCCGCTGCCAACCGCAACAACCACATATCCCCGCTTTGGCGGAATTGGCAGGACGGATCGAGTTGTGCACGGCTGTTTGCCGCATTCTGCCATCTCGCGCGCCAAAACAGAGACAAGGCCGGCGCTGCCGCAGTAGAGCACATCGCGCAGCCCGGCAGTCGCAGCCGCACAGATCGCCGCCAAGTCCTCATCCGTCATGGCGTCCACTGCCAGCATCTCCGCGCCGTTCTGCCGCAGCCGGCGCATGTGCGCGGCGAGCGCATCCGGCTGCATACGCACAGTCTCTAGCCCGATATGCGCAACCGGGCGACGGCTCTGTTGCTGTAAGAGCGCGGGCAGGCGCCCAGCGCGCGATGCCGTCCCTGCGTGGACCAGATAGCCGTCCTCCACCCCACGCCGTTGCGCCGGGAAAGCCGGGCTGACTACGACAGTCAGCGTGCGGCCACTTTCCGCCAGGCTGTCGAGCATGGCATCCAGTTCGGCCCCAATATTGCCGCGCAAGGTGGAATCGATCTTCTTGTACCAGCGCACGCCCTGCACTCCGGCCAGGCGGGCCATGATCGCCGCTACGCGCGTTGCAGCCGCCGCAGCCGTGAGATGGCGCGAATCGGCGGAGATGCATGTGGCGCCGCTGCCCAATGATTCGGGCAATGCATCCGCCTCAACAAGCAAAATATGCGCGGGCATCCCCGCGGTGAAGCAGCGCGCCGCGCAATCGGCCGCGCCTGTCAGGTCGTCGGCCAAGACGAGCAGCCGGCCCAGCCTGCGCCGTTCCATCATGTGCGCCGCCTACCCCTGTGCGGCGACCATTTGCACCGCCACGTCGATCGCGGCCAACAGGCTCGTTTCGCGCGCCTGGCCCGTTCCGGCGATGTCGAAGGCCGTGCCGTGATCCACCGACGTGCGGACGATGGGCAGGCCGATGCTGACGTTGACGCCGCTATCGAAGGCCAAGAGCTTCATGGGGATGTGTCCCTGGTCGTGGTACATGGCCACGACGATGTCGTAGTGTCCGTTGACGGCGCGTAGGAACACGGTATCCGGAGCAATCGGGTCGCTGACATTCATCTCATCGGCCCGCGCCGCCAGAATCGCCGGCATGATGGCGCGCGCCTCTTCATTGCCAAAGAGGCCGTTCTCGCCCGCGTGCGGATTCAGCCCCGCCACGGCAATGCGCGGCTCGGCTATGCCCAACGCAACGCATGATTCATGCGCCAGGCGGATCACCTCTAGCACTCGCTCCGGCGTGATGCGGCCGATGGCGTCGTGTAGCGACACGTGCGTGCTGACATGCACGACGCGTAGCTGCGGGCCGACAAGCAGCATACTCACTCGTTCGGCGCCGGTGCGCAACGCCAGCAGTTCTGTGTGACCCGGGTAGTTATGGCCGGCCAGGTGCATGGCTTCTTTGTTGAGCGGCGCGGTCACTACCGCATCGACCTCGCCCGCCATCGCCAAATCACAAGCATAAAACACATACTCGACCGCAGCGCTGCCGGCGATGGGGTTCACCTTACCGGGCGGAATGCGCTTCGGATCGGCGTTTTCCAGATCGAGCAAGGGCAGCGTACCTGGCGCGTATTCCCCGGCGCCAATGCGGTCAATTATTTCGAAGACAGGTTCGCCTCCGCCGATCCACTGCGCGGCGCGCGCCAGGATGCTGCGGTCGCCCACGACCAGTGGCCGGCATTGTGCAAAGACTGCATCGTGCCGCAGCGCCTTGACGATGATCTCCGGCCCTACGCCGGCCGGATCGCCCATTGTGATTGCCAGAAGGGGTCGTTGGTCAGACATCCTACACCACTCCTATCATTTCTGCCGTTGAGTCCGTCGCTGTGAAAACGACCCGTCAAAGAGCATCTCGGCCCGGTCAGTCAGCCGCCGAACCCGCCGGCGCAAGCCCCTGGCCCTTGACAGTTGAGCCCAGAAGGACGATCAGCACGCCAAAAAGCGCCAGCACGCCCAGTGAACCGCGCAAGGTCACGACCTCGGCCAGCCCGCCAATGAGCGGCGGTCCAAGGAGAAAGCCGGTGTAGCCAGCCGTCGCCATGGCCGCAATCCCAACGCCCGGCGTTACTCCGGGCGTACGTGCAGCCGCGCTCAGAATAAGCGGAAAGACGCATGACACGCCCGCTCCGATCAGCCCGTAGCCGATGATGGCGATCCCAGGCGCATCGACGAAACTCAGGGCTAGAGCGATGCCGGCAACGACCAGCATCCCGCCCGCACGGACGATCTGCGCAGAGCCGAAGCGTGTCGCCAACCAGTCGCCCGCGAAACGCCCGCCCGCCATCATCAGCGCAAAGATCGCATAGCCGATCGCAGCCAATCCAGCAGATGAGCCGAGCCCATCGCGCAGGTAGATCGCGCCCCAGTCGCCAATTGCTCCCTCGCAAATCAGCGCGCTCAGGGCGACGATGCCCATCGGCAACAGCGCGCGTGTGGGAAGCGCAAAAGCCGGGGCGTCGCCGTCTGTCGCCGGCCCGTCGGTAACGAGACCGCGCAGCGCGACGAACATGAAAATGACGCCTACGCTCGCCCCGATCGCGAAGTGAACGGCGACCGGCAGCCCGCGCCCCGCCGCCAAGCCGCCAAGAGCCGCCCCGGCCAGGCCGCCCACGCTCCACAGCGCGTGAAATGAGTTCATGATCGAGCGCCCATATCGCCGCTCCACCAACGCCGCCTGAGCGTTCATCGACACATCCAGCCCCCCGTTAATAGCGCCCAAGACAAAAAGAGAAAGCATTAGAATGGGTAATGCTGGAGAAACGCTAGGCAATATCACGACGGCGCAGAAAAGAATCGCCAATCCTGAGGTGAGGATGCGGCTGCCGAGACGGCCAATAGCCCAGCCGGTGGCGGGCTGGGCTATCAAAGCGCCCACCGCCGCGCAAAGCAGCGCCAGACTCAAAGCGCCCTCGCTCAGGCCGAGTTGATGTTTGACGTCGGGGATGCGGGTAAACCATGTCGCCATCAACGCTCCGTTCACACAGAAGATGGCGGCGACGGCTATCCGAGCCGTGCGCGGACTGGCAATTGCTCCTGATATGCCTGACTCTGACGCGGCCATAAGATTCCCCCTGTTCCGCTGCATAGATTGCTTCGATGTGATGGGCGCCCGTCTTTTCCGCGTCCGGCAGCGCGCCATAAAGGCACAATACCATTTTCACCGCGCTTCGCCAAAACACGCGTCTCACCTCCCGTCTCACCCCTAAACACAGACGCAGATGGCAAGTACATATAACGGCGAGGCCGCCTTGTTATAGCGCAGCGACTTCCTGCGCAGCTTTGCGCAAGACCGGCGATTCGGGCACAATAGCAGAGATAGCCCCGTCTCTAGCCACGCACGACCAGGAGGTCTGCCGCAATGCCCCAACCGAACCGCGCCGTAACGCCTGCTCCGCCGCCGATCGATTCGAACGACCCGGCGCTTTACAATATTGTGACCAACGCAGCCGGCCCGCAGGGCAGTCTTCCGCTGGATGAAGAGTTGCTGCGCAACGCGCCCAGCGGCGACCTTTTCGGCCTCAGCCAAAACGCGGGCATGGGCTGGGATCCGCGCTTCCTGCGCCGGCCAGAATTTCTCATCCTGGGCACAATGGGCGGCATCCGCGCCGAGGACGGCTCGCCCATCGCGCTGGGTTATCACACCGGCCACTGGGAGGTCGGCTTGCTCATGCAGGCTGCGGCCAAGCAGTTCGCGGCCGACAGCGCCATCCCCTTCGCCGGCTACGTCAGCGACCCCTGCGACGGGCGCAGCCAAGGCACGACCGGCATGATGGACAGCCTTCCCTACCGCAACGACGCCGCCATCGTGCTGCGCCGGCTGATCCGGTCGCTGCCCACGCGCAAAGGCGTGATGGGCGTGGCGACCTGCGACAAGGGCTTGCCCGCCATGGCGATGGCGCTCGCCTCCCTGCGCGACCTGCCTTCGATCCTCGTGCCGGGCGGCGTCACCTTGCCCCCCACCGAAGGCGAAGACGCCGGCAAAGTGCAGACGGCCGGCGCACGCTTCGCCCACGGCGAGATCACCCTGGAAGAGGCGGCGGAATTGGGCTGCCACGCCTGCGCTTCGCCGGGTGGCGGCTGCCAGTTCCTGGGTACTGCGGCGACGAGCCAAGTGATCGCCGAAGCGCTGGGCCTGTCGCTCGTCCACTCGGCATTGGCCCCGTCAGGCCAACCAATCTGGCTGGACATGGCGCGGCGATCCGCTTCCGCGCTCGTCAACCTGGCCGCATCCGGCGTACGCACGCCCGACATCCTCACCGACGACGCGCTGCACAACGCCATGGTCGTCCACGCCGCTTTCGGCGGCAGCACAAATCTGCTGCTGCATGTGCCCGCCATCGCCTACGTCGCCGGGCTGACGCGCCCCACAGTTGACGACTGGCATCGCATCAACCTCTCCACGCCGCGGCTGGTAGATGTTCTGCCCAACGGCCCTACCGGCCATCCTACCATCCAGGCTTTCCTGGCAGGCGGCGTGCCCGAAGTGATGCTGCACTTGCGCGACCTCGGCCTGTTGCGTTTGCACGCGCTCACCGTGCACAATCGCCGCCTGGGCGATCTGCTGGAAGAGTGGGAGCGCAGCGAACGGCGCAAACGCGTGCGAGAGCGGCTGTTCGAAGCCGACGGCGTCGACCCGGACAACGTGATCATGAGCCCTGCGCGCGCCCGCGCAGCCGGGCTGACCAGCACGGTCACGTTCCCCCGGGGCAACCTCGCGCCGCAGGGTTCAGTCGTCAAGAGCACGGCCATCGACCCCAACGTGATCGACGCCGACGGGGTCTATCGCAAGACCGGCCCGGCACGCGTCTTCGGCAGCGAACGCGCCGCCATCGCCGCCATCAAAGGCCAGTCCGACAAGCCCGTGCGCGCCGGCGACATCTTGGTGGTCATCGGTCGCGGCCCGCTCGGTTCCGGTATGGAAGAGACCTATCAGCTTACCGCCGCGCTGCGCTATCTGGAGTGGGGCAAGCAGGTCGCGCTCATCACCGACGCCCGTTTCAGCGGCGTCAGCACCGGCGCATGCATCGGCCATGTAGGGCCGGAAGGGTTGGCCGGCGGGCCGATCGGGCGCGTGCGCGAGGGCGATACCATCCAAATCACAGTTGACACGATCAACCTGCAGGGCAGCATCGATCTGGTCGGCCATGACGGGCGCAGCTACTCGCCCGAAGAAGGCGCCGCGGTGCTGGCGGGCCGCGAGCCCAACCCCGTCCTGATGGCCGATGAACGCCTGCCCGACGACACGCGGCTGTGGGCCAAGCTGCAAAGCGTCAGCGGCGGCGCTTGGGGCGGCTGCGTCTACGACGTGCACCGCATCATCGAACTGCTCGAGGCGGGCGAGGCGGCTTTGGGGAAGAGCTAGATGCCATTCGCCATGCTGCCGGCAAATATGCGGTCGATATTTCCTCTACTCTCACCTGGAAGGATTCGGATATGCCCACTCTTCGCCAAGAGGAACTGACTCGTTTCGTGGCGCAATTTTTCGCCGCTGCGGGCGCGCCGGCGGAATCCGCACAACTCGTCGCCGATTCGCTTGTCCTCAGCGAGATGGCCGGCCATTCGTCGCACGGCATCGTGCGCGTGCGGCAATACCTGGAGCAGATCGGTCGCGGCGACATCGACCCGCAGGCGCAGCCGGAGATCGTCCTCGACAACGGCGCAGTTTTCAACGTCGACGCGCGCAAGAGCTTCGGCCAGATCTCGGCCCGTTTCACCATGATGGAAGCCATCCGCCGCGCCAAACAGTACGGCATCAGTGCGGCTGGGCTTTTCCACTCCGGCCATGTAGGTCGTCTGGGCGAGTGGGTCGAAATGGCCGCAGAACAGGACGCCATCGCTTTCGGCTACTGCAACGGCGGCGGGCCGTCGCCCGGACGCGTGACACCTTTCGGCGGTCTGCAGCCGCTGCTGGGCACCAACCCGGTAGCCGCGGCCGTCCCCATCGGCGAACGTCCGCCGGTCGTCATCGACTTTGCCACCAGCGCCGTGGCCGAGGGTAAGGTGCGCGTGGCGCGCAACCTCGGCAAGTCCATCCCCGAAGGCTGGATCCTCGACAAGCACGGCAGCCCGACGACCAACCCCGCCGACCTCTACGACAACGGCGTGCTGCTGCCCGCGGCCGGCCACAAAGGCTACGGCCTGTCGCTGTTGGTGGAACTGCTGGCCGGCGTCCTGGCGGGCAATAGCTGCCCCGGCCTGCCCGACTACAGCCCGCGCAACGGCGTGCTCTTCGTCGTGCTGGACGTGGCTGCCTTCCAGCCTGCCGAGCAATTCAAAGCCGTCACCGGCGCCTACGCCGGCGTGATCAAGGCGCTCAAGCCCGCGCCCGGCTTCCAAGAGGTGATGCTGCCCGGCGAACCGGAGTATCGCAATATGGAACAGCGCCGTGCCGCCGGCATCACCGTGGATGAAGCAAGTTGGGGTTACCTGCGGGAAAAGGCTTCCGAATTCGGCATTGAGGCGCCGCAGACGTAAGGCCTCACTCCAAACAACCGCATGCCGCGGCCCTCTGCGCCCGGCAGTCCGCGAGGCACAACTCGCTCAACCAAAGGGGGATCGGCCATTTGACCGATCCCCCTTTTTAATTTTGTCCCCTGTCACGGCGGACACCCCATGCCCTACTACTCTACACCCCGACATTTGACGCATACGGCCAAGCGTTTGTCGCTGACATTGGCCGTGCGTGGCGTTTCCGAAACGCCCTATTGCCCTGACTTATGGCTCCGCGCAACGGAAAGCGATGTTCAGACACATGGACCATGCGCGAACCGCTCGCGACACGTACCCTGTGAGCAGGAGGATGTGACGGCTATAACTGCTGCTTGGATACCGCACCCGGTATTGTCGCATTCAAGAGCTGGAGCAGCCGCACAAAAGTACGCTCATCATGTACCGGTTCACTTATGCAATCTGGCTTCTCCTGCTCGGCGCATTGCTCTTCCCCCAGCCGCTCCTTGCAGCAGATTCAAATGTCTCTCTTGCACCATCTGCGGCCTCCGGCCGTTTTATCATCCGCAACGATGATCCGCTTGCCGCCGCAGCACAGGATGCGCAATCCGGCGTCAAGATCGTCATGACCCTGCCCCAAGTCAACGCCCTCGTCATCGAGATGGAGGCGGAACGCACCTTCGCATCCGCCGAGATCGGAAACGCCCTGCATCCCGACGTCGCCACGGTTCCTGCGGCCGAGATGAGCAACCCGATCCTAGCGAGCGGCGGCCAGTGGGCGCCGCAGCGCATCCAGGCGCCTGAAGCTTGGCAGGAATCTGACGGACGCGATGTGGTCGTCGCCATCGTCGACTCAGGCATCGACCTGAACCACCCCGATCTGCGCGACCGACTTGTCCCCGGCCATAACTTCTGGGAAGAAAATGCCGAACCCACTGACCGTTGCGGGCACGGTACGCATGTAGCAGGCATCGTCGCCGCCTCTGCCTACAACGGCGAGGGCGTCACCGGCATCGCCCACGGCGCCAAACTGATGCCCGTCAAAGTGATGGCCGACGAATGTCGCGGCACTTACAGCCGAATGATTGCCGGCATCCTGTATGCGGTCGATGCCGGCGTGCGCGTCATCGTCATCACTTCCGGCGCCTATATCGACAACCCGCTGTTACACGACGCCGTCATCTACGCCCGGCAAAGAGGCGTGCTGGTGGTCGCTGCGGCCGGCAACGACGGCACAGATCGGCCATTCTATCCGGCGGCCTACGACGAGGTCATCGCCGTAGCCGGCGCAGACCGCTCGGATTCCTCCTACTATCGCACCAACTTCGGCCCACACGTTGACCTGGCCGCCCCTGCTGTAGAGATCATCAGCGCCTACTGGGCTGACGGCCGGTCCACCTATGCCATCCTGAGCGGCACATCTATGGCCGCCCCGCATGTAGCCGGGACTGCTGCGCTGGCGCTCGCGCTTGACCCCACGTTGCCCCTCGACGACTTGGTCGATGTCCTCTTTGCCGGCGCCGATGACCGCGGCGATCTGGGCTGGGATTCATACTTCGGGCACGGGCGCACCAACGCCTGGCTCACCGTACAGGGCGTGCTCCCCGAAGGCGCCTCGACCGGCCCCGAGGGTGAACAAACGGGTCAGGAGTTGGTATACTTGCCCGCACTGATGGGCGGGCAGTAATCTCCAACCTTTGGTCAGGCTCTATGCAGCTTTGATCAGCATGAAGACGGCCGTAGTGGCGCGGAGGTTCTTGATCTTGCGCACGCGGATGCGCCGCCCGCGAGAAAGATAGGTTTGGTGCGTGATCCGAACGCCGATCTGCTCGCAAAAACGGGCGAAGTCGGTGACGGTCACAGCCTGCCAACGCGGGGCTTCGTACCAGCGTTGAGCCAGGTCATACGCCTTGGGGATGCGTCCGGTAAGCAGCAACTCCAGCCGGCATCGCCAATACCCCCAGTTGGGTAAGCTGACAATGGCCGACGAACCGACGCGCAACATCTCGTGGAGGATCATCGCGGGATCGTCGAGAAAGGGCAGCGTCTGGCTCAGGATCACATAGTCTACCGAGCCGTCCGGATAATCTGCCAGCCCCTCCTGTAGGTTGCCCTGCCGCACGCTCAGCCCTCGGCGCACGCAGGCCAGCACCCCCTCCTCGCTGATCTCAATGCCGCGACCCTTCACCTGCTTATAGACAGTCAGATACTCCAGTAGCTCACCGTTCCCGCAGCCGAGATCGAGCGCTTTGGCGCCCGGAGATATCATCTCGGCGATTGCACATAGGTCAGGGCGCAGCGCAGCCAGCGCGCCGGCGTTGCGCGATACAAGTTCGTGACTCACATGGCTGCTCCGGCTTGGACGGCGAGTGGCGTAGCTTCTACGTTTTCGGCGCCGCCGGCGACGTCCGCCTCCTCCGGCGACGGGACTGCGATGTTCTCCTCACGCGCCAGACGGCTCAAGAAGCTGTCGATGAGGTTGGTCATTGTATCGACTTCGAGCAGAAAGGCGTCGTGCCCCCAACTGCTCTTGATATCCAAATAGGTGACGTCGGCGCCCACCGCGGTCAGCGCGCTGACCAGCCGCTTGCTGTGATAGCTGGGATAGAGCCAGTCGCTGGTAAAGCTGACAACCAGGAACTTGACGGCCGTCGAGTTTGCAAGGGCGGCAGCCAACGACCCTGTCGGCTGGGTCAAGTCGAAGTAGTCCATCGCCTTGGTGATAAAAAGATAGCTATTGGCGTCAAAACGGCGTGTGAAGCTGTTGCCGTTATATTTTAGATAGCTCTCGACCTCGAACTCCGTCTCGAACTCGTAGCCGTACTGCTCAAGGTTTCTCAGCTTTCTGCCGAACTTCTGTTGCATCGACTCCTCGCTGAGATAGGTGATGTGCCCTACCATACGCGCCACAGCCAGACCTGCGTCCGGCTTGACGCCCAGCCCGTAATAGTCTCCCTTGTTCCAGTTCGGATCGGCGTAGATGGCCTGCCGGCCCACCTCGCTAAAGGCGATCAGCATAGGGCTGTGTTGAGCCGTCGTCGCCAGCGGGATCGCAGCCTTAACGCGCTGCGGATGGCGTGCAGCCCATTCGAGCGCCTGCATCCCCCCCATCGAGCCGCCGGCAACACACAACAACTGGTCTATGCCCAGGTGGTCGATCAATTTAAGTTGGGCGTGAACCATGTCGCTGATCGTAACGACGGGAAATCCTAAGCCATAGGGCTTGCCCGTGGCCGGATTGATGCTGGACGGTCCGGTAGAGCCGTAACAACTTCCCAGCACGTTGCTGCAGATCACGTAGTAGCGATTCGTGTCAAAGGCTTTGCCGGGACCGATGCACTCGTCCCACCAGCCGGGCTTGCGATCTTCTGGACTGTGATAACCGGCGGCATGCGCGCTGCCGCTGAGCGCGTGCACGATCAGGATGGCGTTGCTGCGCGCTGCGTTGAGTCTGCCATAAGTTTCATAGGCTATCGTCACAGGGCCCAGCGTGGCGCCGCTTTCGAGCTGCATCGGCTCGTCCTCGGCAAACGTCAGAATCTGCGGCTTCACCAGTCCTACCGAACGGTTGTCGCTCATGATCACCTGCCTATCCACTCGAACACTCGCCACGGAACCGAAGGCAGAGACGAGAAGGGAACCGCAAAAGACCGTCCCTTGCGATGCCCGGCGCCCCAAACGCCGCTGCGGCTCCCTTCGTCATGGCGTCTCAACGCCCCCTGCGTCTAACACGACTGCCGTACAGACTAGGCAGTCGCCGCGGTAAGCGCCTGCTCCAAATCCCAGAGAATATCCTCGATATCCTCCAGACCGATGCTCAGCCGGATGAAGTCGGGCGACACGCCTGCGCCGGCCAGTTCATCTTCCGACAGCTGGCTGTGCGTCGTGCTAGCCGGATGGATTGCCAGGCTTTTCGCATCGCCCACGTTCGCCAGGTGGCTAAAGAGCTTGAGGTTCTCAATGAACTTTCGGCCCGCGGCAACGCCGCCCTTGATGCCAAAGCCCAACACCGCGCCCGCGCCTTTGGGCATATACTTCTTGGCCCGCGCATGGTCCGGATGGCTCGGTACGCTAGGATGCGACACCCAGCTGATCGCAGCATGTTCGCCGAGGTGGCTGGCGACGATCTCCGCATTGCGCACATGCCGATCCATACGCAGGCTCAATGTCTCGATGCCTTGCAGCGTCAGCCAGCTATTGATCGGGGCCTGACACGCGCCGATATCGCGCAGAATCTGCACGCGCGCCTTGAGGATGAAGGCGGGAGCGCCCAGATCGGCATAAACCAGGCCGTGATAGCTCGGATCGGGCGTCGTGAAATTGGCGAAGCGACCGCTAGCCCAATCGAAGTTGCCGCCGTCGACGATGATGCCGCCGATAGTCGTACCATGGCCGCCCATGAACTTAGTCGTGCTGTGCAACACAATGTTGGCGCCCCATTCAAAGGGACGGAACAAATATGGCGTGGCGAAGGTGTTATCGATCACCAGTGGAATGCGGTTCGCTTGGGCGATGGCCGCTACTTCCTCGAAGGGGAAAATCGAGATGTCCGGATTGCCCAAGGTCTCGCCGTAGATCGCCTTCGTGTTGGGCTGGATGGCGGCGGCGAAATTGTCGGGATCGCCGGGATCGACAAAGGTCACGTCGATGCCGATGCGCGGCAGCGTATAATGAAACTGGTTGAAGGTTCCGCCATAGAGCCGGCTGCTGGTGACGATGTGATCCCCGGCCCCGCACAACGTCAGGAAGGTCATCGTCTGGGCGGCATGACCGCTGCTGGCAGCCAAGGCCCCTACGCCCCCCTCCAGGTCCGCCACGCGCTGCTCCAGCACGTCAGTGGTCGGGTTCATGATCCGGGTATAGATATTGCCCAATTCCTGCAAAGAGAACAAGTTGGCGGCGTGTTCCGTATCACGGAATTGATAGCTCGTCGTCTGGTATATGGGTGTGGCCCGGCTGCCCGTAGCGGGATCGGGCTGCTGCCCTGCATGCAACTGCCTGGTCGAAAAGCCTAGCTTGCGTTCTTCAGTCATCGTTTCCTCTCTTATACGGCTAGTATACGACTCTTTCTGTGTTGATAGACAACAAAGCCCTCCCATCTGTGGAATGAGAGGGCCGGTGCATTGGCATCACGGCGCATCTTGCGTAACCCGGCAATAAAAAATCCCCTGAACGGGGGATGAGCAGAAAGGGCGGCAGCGCCTTCTCTCATCTTCCAGAACTTGTCTGCCGGAATTGGCACCCTAGCGCCAAGAGCCGCATCCTTGCGATCTCTCCGCCGGGTTGCCGAGGTTTCGTCGGGCCGGTCCCTCCGCCTCTCTGGATAAGAGCATGAGTATTCAATTGAGGGGGATGATAACTCAGGCAACGCGCCTTGTCAAGCAGAATATGCCGGCGCGGACCGTTGCAGAAACACTAACACACGAGCCCGGCGCTTCAATACCGCTTACAGACCGTATACGGAAGGCGAATTGAGGCAACTAACGCAGGCGGATCTGTTGTCCCGGCTGAACAAGGCTTTCCTCGCTAAGCCCGTTGAGTTTGAGCACATCCAGCCAGTCCACGCCGTGGGCAAGGGCGACGCCGAAGATCGTGTCGCCTTCGCGTAGCGTATACGTCTGCGGCTCTGTGGCAGTCGTGTCGGTCGTCGTAGCGGCCGCGGCGGCGACCGGCGCATCGGCCCTCTCCGGTTCGGCTTCCGCTTCGGCCGGTTCGGCTACGGGCAGTTGGATGACTTGCTCGATCTGCAGCACGTCCCGCTCACCCATGCCGTTGAACGCAGCCAACTCTTGCCAGGTAAGGCCATTCCGCGCCGCGATGCTGAACAGCGTCTCTCCGGCCTGCACGGTATAGGGCTTGCCGCTGCGCGCGGCCAATCCGCCGGCAGCCGGCGCAGCGGACGCCTCGCCCGAACCGGGGATATGCACCGTTTGCCCAATCTGGAGGAGCGAATGCTCGCCCAGCCCGTTGACCTCAGCGACTACGGTCCAGTCCATCCCGTGACGCAGGGCAATCCCCAGCAACGTATCGCCAGGCTGAATCACATAGTCTAGGCCGGCGGCGGGCACGGCGATCGGTGCAGGCGGCGACGCAGGGGCTGCAACCGCGGCGGCAGACTGCTGCGGCGCGGCTGCGGCGCGCGCGGTTCCATCACCGCGGCCGGCAGAGAATACCGTAACGAAGATCATCTCTCCGTTCGACTTGGCTGTAAAGCCGACGCCGATCTCTTGCCATCGTGCCGTGAGGATGTTGACGCGGTGGATGTAGTCATTCATCCACCAACGCATCGCGCCATCCGGACTAGTCGAGGAGACCCAATTCTCGCTGACAGCCGGATGTGCCGCATAGCCGGTGCGGGCCACGCGTTGCGCCACCGTCGAGCCGTCACTGCCCCAATGGCTATACGCGGCGTTCCAGGCGATATCGTTTGAATGAGTTTGGGCGGCTTGGTGCAAGAGCGCATTCTCGGCCAACGGGGCTAATCCCGCCTGCGCACGTGCAGCGTTGACCGCGGCCAGCACCTGCTGCGCCTCTGCCGAAAGTCCGCCGCCGGCGTCTTCATCCTGCGCTCGCGCGCCGGAAGGAGCTAGGGCAATCAAGATGAGGGAGAAGATCGCGGCCAGAAGATACAAAGCCAATCGACGCGGCTGTGTGCAATGCATGCTGCCGTTCATGATATGGCATGCTAACAGATGGCGCGCCGTTCGCCAAATCGAGCGCGAATTCGGACTGGAACCGGACCGAAGCCGGACCGTCGGCCTGCGCCTAGCCTGGCGAGGAGCCTTTCCGGTTCGACCTTCCCCTGCCTTACGGCTATAATGCCGGTGATACACTATACGGATCAAAACCATCGCAGGGAATGCCATCCCGATGATTCCCCGGCGAACGGTATCCGCAATTCATACTGGACGACAGACGAAAGGGGCTGTAAGCATGTCCTACGAAGCCAAACTGGCGCAGATGGGCTACACGATTGAGCCGGTCGAACTCAACACAGGCCGCTTTGTACAGGCCGTGCGCACCGGCAATCTGATCTATACCTCCGGGCAGGTCTCAAGCTGGGGTGACGAGAAGGTGGTCGGCAAACTGGGCAAGGACCTCACCGTCGAACAAGGTTATGCCGCGGCGCGGCTTTGCGCGCTGGGCTGTCTGCGTGCGGTGAAATCGCTGACCGGCAGCCTCGACAACGTCGTGCGGGTGGTCAAGGTCCTGGGGATGGTCAACGTCGCGCCGGGCTTCACCGACACGCCGGGCGTAATGCACGGGGCAAGCGATCTCTTTCTAGAAGTCTTCGGTGAGGCCGGCCGCCACGCGCGCAGCGCCGTCGGCATGCAGATTCCGGCCGATTATGCGGTCGAGGTCGAGGCCATCTTCGAGGTGCGCTGAACAAACGCGCGGCATCGTTCGCGCCTATCGCAGCAATGGACAGGGCCTCCCGGCAACCGGGAAGGCCCTGTGTCATTATTCTAGCTCATAACGGATTCTGTCTACGCGCCGATCAGATTGCCGTGCCCATTGTCACTCGGAGCGTCATCCCGTATCTGGGTGCGCAGGAACGCTGCGCTTTCTTCGGGCAGCGCCGTGTTGATGAACATGCCGCTCGCCAGTTCAAACCCCGCCGCTTGGCTTACGCGTGGCACTACGGTCACATACCAGTGCAGGTAGTCGCCGCCTCCGTCGCGTAGCGGCGCGGAACGGATGATGTAATTGTAGTCCGGGTCATTCAGCCCCTGATGCAGCGCAGCCAGTACATGATGCAAAACACCGCCCAGGTCCGCCCGTTCTGTCTCCGTAGACATGAGATAGCTGGATTGGTGCCGTTTCGGCAGTATCCACATATGGAAGGGCGAATACGCCGCATAGGGCACAAACGCGACGAAATGCTCCGTCTCCATGACGATGCGCGACTGGTCCGCCAGTTCCTGGTGCAGCATGTCGCACATCACGCAGCGCCCGATGTTGTCATAGTGGCGCATAGCCTCCTCGCCGCGAATGCGCAGTTCGTAGGGCACAATCGGCAGCGCCATCAATTGCCCATGAGGGTGCGGCAACGACATGCCCGCGGAGATGCCGTGGTTCTGGAAGTAGATGAGCTGTACGATGCGCGGGTCCTGGGCGATGGTAAGGCCGCGTTGGTAGAACGCCTCCATCGCCAAACCCGCCTGTTGCGGGGACTCGGTGGCATGGCACGCGTTGTGCCGTCGCGAGTGAATCAACAATTCGTGATAACCTACGCCGGAGATATTGCGATGTACGCCGTCGAAATGCCGCTCAACATCTCCTTCCACGGCAAGGGCCGGATACCTGTTCCGCACGACGCGCACCTGCCACTCGCCTGCCTGGGGAAGGCGCAGCACCTCCAAATCGGATTCTTCGTTGCCGGGACAAAAGGGACAAGACTCATCCCACTCCGGAAGATGGCGGCGACTAAACTCCGCGGGCATGGCAAACTCATGCGGCCGTTTGGCGCGCTCGGACGCAATAATGACCCATTCTTTGGTCGCCATATTCTGGCGCAGCTCGCCCACGGCAGTTCCCCGAATTATATCCCGATGGCTGACACTGGCTGGACTGTACCGGCATCACAAAGCGCCGGTTCATCTTGCAAGACGCCTTGGCTGGCGCAGGAGCCGGTCAGCCCATTGTACCATGACCGCAGACCCAGCCATAGACCAACGCACCGCGGCGCGCTAGACAGCCGGCTATCCGTGCCCGATCATGGTAGCCGGTGATATAATCGCAAAAGTTGCAGCTGGCAGCGAGCAATCCGGCAACCCGCTGCCCCCGTGATCGCATCGACCGCAACTGACTTCGCCAGATAGGGAACTTATGAACAACGCCTCGTCTCTCGACCGCCTAAAAGTGCAAGCCGCCGCCGCCGCGCTCGAACTCGTCGAGCCGGGTATGACGCTCGGCCTCGGCACCGGCTCTACATCCGCCATTTTCCTGGAGCTTCTCGCCCAGCGCGTCGCCGCTGGCAAGTTGCCCGGCCTCGTCGGCGTCGCCACATCCCTCGCCGTCGAACAACGCGCCCGCCGCTTCGGCCTAACCGTCTCCTCACTGGACGAACGCCCTGTGCTCGACCTGACTATCGACGGAGCAGACGAAGTCGACCCCGACCTTAACGTGATCAAAGGCGGCGGCGGCGCGCTTCTGCGCGAGAAGATCGTCGCCCAGGCCAGCCGCCGCCTTGTGCTTGTTGTCGATCACACCAAGCTATCGCCGATGCTGGGCGTCACCTGGCCCGTGCCCATCGAAGTAATCCCCTTTGGCTGGCGCACGCATCTGCACTTCTTCGAGCAACTCGGCGCCGAAGTCGTCGTGCGCACGACCGCAGAGCAGGCGCCCTATCGCACGGACCAGGACAACCTCATCCTCGACTGTCGCTTCGGTCCTATTCGCGACCCGCAAGGTCTTGCCGAGCAATTGAGCCGCCGCGCCGGACTCGTCGAGCATGGCCTGTTCCTGGGCATGGCGGACGAAGTGATCGCAGCATCGCCCGAGGGTATCCGGCGCTTATTGCGTGGCGGCAGCACGTAACCATGCCGCTTCTTGTGCGAAACAACACAGCTCGACGCTCATAGACAAGGCAGAGGGGAACCCATGCAGGCCAAGCAACCGCCGCCAGGCGCTACCCTGGTCATCTTCGACGGCACGTGAGGCTTCTGAACAGCCGTTGCCTCCGGCTTACGCCGGCTGGATCGCCGGCGCCGCTTGTATATCGCGCCCTTTCAGTGGGCGTGGGTATTGGCATACGCCGGCCTGACCGTGGCCGAATGCGAACAGGCCGCTTGGGCTGTCACACCGGACGGCGCCAGGCATCGCGGGGCCGCGGCTGTTAACGTCGCCCTCGACGCGCTTATCGGCCGCGGACGCATTTGTTCCGGAATGTACAATTTGCCACTGATCCGGCAGGGGCAGGACTGGTTATATCGGTTCATTGCGAGGCATCGCAGCCGCTTTCCGGGCGTAACGCCCGCCACTGCCGCCGATCGCCCGTGGAAGCCGCAAAGAGAGTGAACCGTTCATAACCGCTTCTTATGAGGAGACACAGCGCCATATGTTCCGCACGATCTTACTCGCCCTGCTTACGCTTGGGTTGATCCTGACAGCCTGCGCCGCCCCGGTCGCAGCCCCCGCATCAGAGCCGGCTTCAACGCCCGCGGCAGAGGAAGAGCCGGCCGCGCCGCAGTTGCAGACCGTGCGCGTCGGCCATGTGCCTGTCACCATCTACTCCCCCTTCTACATCGCCGCAGCGAAAGGCTATTTCGAGGAAGAAGGCATCGCCGTCGAGTTTACGCCGGTGGACGGCGGCACGGAGAATGTCGTGCAGGTCGCGGCGGGCAACTTCGACGTCGCCGGCGGCGGCATCGGCGCGGGGCTGCTCAACGCCGTAGCGCGCGGCATCGAGTTCGAGATCGCCGCGCCCATGCACACCGAACGCCCGCCGCTGACCAGCCCCTTCGTCGTCAGCAAGGCCCGCTACGACAGCGGCGAACTCACCAGCATGGCCGACATGGCGGGCAAGAAGGTCTCCACCAACGCCGCTGGCGCCGCCACTGAGTATTGGCTGTGGAGCGCGCTGCAACAAGGCGGCCTGGACTTCCCCGACGTCGAAGTGCTCGGCGTCGGCTTCCGCGACGTGCCGCCCGCGCTGGAAAGCGGTTCGCTCGACGGCGGCATTCTCGGCGAACCGCTGGCGACGCTCATGGAGGACCAGGGGCTAGTGGCGCGTCTCTCCGAGGATTTCATCGCCGACTTCACGTCGACCTATGTTTATTTCAACACCGGCTGGGCAGCCGCCAACCCAGACCTCGCCCGGCGCTTCATCAAGGCCTATCTGCGCGGCGCCCGCGATCTCAACGGCGACCAGTGGTATGCCGGCGAGAACCTCGCCATCATCGAGGAATATACCGGCGTGCCCGCCGACGTCATCCGCCGCGCCAATCGCTCCTACCATGACCCCAACGGCGGCATCCCCGTCGCAGATATGGAAACGCTCGAAGACTTCTTCCGCCGCCAGGGCGAACTCAACTACGAGCAGGACCTAGACCTGTCCAGCCTGGTTAACGCCGGCTATGTTGAAGCCGCGCTCGAAGAGCTAGGCGGCCCCGTGGCGTGGGAATAGACGGCATGGCGATCATCGAAACCGCCGGTCTGACAAAAGTGTTTCCCGGCCCGGACCGGCGAGAGATCAACGCCCTGGGGCCGGTCGATCTGACAGTCGAAGCGGGCGAGTTCATCTGCATCGTCGGGCCTAGCGGCTGCGGCAAGAGCACGCTGCTGCGCATCCTGGCAGGGCTGGAGCAGCCCACGAACGGCACGCTGACCGCGGCGGCGACTGACTTGCAGCGCCCCTTCAACAGCATGGTTTTCCAGGGCGATTCGACCTTCCCCTGGCTGACCGTGCACGCCAACGTCGAGTACGGGCTGCGCGTGCGCGGCGTCCCCTACCGCGAGCGCGACGAGATCGCCGCGCGCATGCTGCGCACCGTGGGGCTGAGCGGCTACGCCGAAGCCTACCCCTACCAGCTATCGGGCGGCATGCGCCAGCGCGTCGCCCTCGCCCGCGCCCTCGCCAATGACCCCGAAGTCCTGCTCATGGACGAGCCTTTCGGCGCGCTCGACGCGCAAAATCGCGCTTTGCTCCAGGATGAGCTACTCCAAATCTGGGACCAGACCGGAGACAACGCGGGCGGCGGAGCGCGCAAGACCATTCTCTTCGTCACCCATTCCATCGACGAAGCCCTCGTCCTGGGCGATCGCGTGCTGGTCATGACCGCGGCGCCGGGCCGCATCAAAGCGGAGATACGCGCGCCCTTTGCACGGCCGCGCCGCACGCACGAACTGAAGCGCGACCCCGTCTTTGGAGAGTTGAGCTACCAGATCTGGGAGGCCCTGCGCGACGAGGTCGACGCGGCGCGGGCGTCCGAACTGCGCGGGCAAAGATGAGGCGACGAAGATGAAGAATCGAGCGCTAAACCTCATATCGCCTATCGCCTTCCTCGTCATCTGGGAGCTTCTCGTCTCGCTGGGCGCGCTCGACCACCGGTTCTTTCCCGCGCCCAGCGAGACATTGGCGCGGTTGCTTGAACTGCTGCAGAACGGCGAACTGACGACCGCTACGGTCATCACCTTGCGGCGCATGGCCGTGGGCTTCTTGCTGGCTGCTGTGCCCGCCGTGGCGATCGGCCTGCTTATGGGGGCCAATCGCATGGCCCGCATCATCCTCGGCCCCCTGATCACGGCCCTCTATCCGGTGCCCAAGATCGCCCTGGTACCGATGGTCGTCATCCTGCTCGGCATCGGCGAAACGAGCAAGGTCGCCATCGTCGCCATCTCCGTCTTCTTCCTCGTGGTCATCCACACTATGGCGGGCGTGCTCAACGTCGAGCAGCGCTACTTCGACATCGCCCGCAACAACGGCGCGCGCCCGTGGGACCTGCTGACGACCGTCGCCATTCCCGCCTCGCTGCCCAACATCCTCACGGGCATTAACCTGGCGCTGGGCTTCGCCCTCACCGTCATCGTCGGCACGGAGTTGCTGCTGCCGCAAGGCGGCCTCGGCGCGCTGATCTGGAAGAGCTACAACGTCTACGACATCCCCACGATCTTCGCCGGTCTGATCGTCGTCGCCCTGCTCGGTTGGGCCTTCACCGTGATCATGGGCGAGGTAGAGCGGCAACTGCTGCCCTGGCGCGTGGCAGATGCCGCGCCGGCGCGCCGGCGGCTGCAAGACGAGCCGCGCCTCCGGCGCTTCGTCCGCACCTGGTGGCTGGCTGTCCGGCCCTTCAGCTTCACAGCCAGCGTGACGCCGGTCGTGCTGGGGTCGGTGTTGGCCGCCTACGACGGCGCCTGGAGCTGGCTGCTCTTCGCCATCACGTTGGTCGGCTCCGTCTCCATCCACGCCGGCACGAACCTGATCAACGACTTCTACGACTGGAAAAAGGGTACCGATACGCCCGAATCGCTGGGGCCGAACCGGGCGCTGAAGGAGGGCATTCTCACCCCGCAACAGGTCTTCTGGGGAGGCATCTTCTTCTTCGCGTTGGGTTCCGGGCTTGGCCTCTATCTGGTGGCGACGCGCGGCCTGCTCATCCTCTACTTGGGCATCTTCAGCGTGCTGGCAGGTTGGTTCTACACGGCAGGCCCCGCAGCCTTCGCCTACATCGGCATGGGCGAGATCGTCGTCTTCATCTTTATGGGGCCGGTGATGATCATGGGCAGCTACTTTGTGCAGATGCAGAGCGTCAATTGGAACGTGTTCCTGGTCTCCATCCCGATTGGCCTGCTCGTGGCGTGCATCCTCCACGCCAACAACATGCGCGACATCGAAGACGACCGGGCGAACAACAAACGCACCCTCGCCAATCTGCTGGGGCGCAAAGCCAGCCGTTGGGAATACTACGTGCTGATCGGCGGCAGCTATCTGACGCTCGTCCTGCTCGTCCTTTTCGGCGTGGCGCCGCCGTTCGTGCTGCTGGCGCTGCTCACGCTGCCCAAGGCCGCCGGCTTAATACGCACAGCCGCGGTACATGAGGCGCCTGCCCGCCTGAACAAGGTCATCCGCGGCACAGCCGACCTGCACGAGCGCTTCGGCTGGCTGATGATCGCCGGCATTCTGGCGGCGATGGTCGCCCAGGTCGTCTAGCATCCGTAACAACCGCCATCTGTAAGGAGCCTTTGCTTTGTCGCCTACCAGCCCCTATATTGTGCGAGCCGTCGCCTGCGACTACCGGGCGCCGGACGAAGAAGTCTACGCGGCGCTCAAGCGCGCCGTCGATCCCTTGACGGACGTCTGGGAGCGGTTGCGCAAAGCCAAGCGCATCGGCCTCAAAATCAACCAGGACAAGCCGCGCGACCGCTGGGTCTTCTACGACGGTCAATTGCAGCAACTCGTGAGTTCCAAGGTGCTGCGCGCCGTGCTGCGCCTGCTGCGCGAGCGCACTGACGCAGAGTTGGTCTGCACCGACGTCAGCTACTACGCCATGTACGAGAAGACCGACCCACACCACACCGGCACAGCTATACCTCTGCTGCGCGAGTACGGCGTAACCTTCGTTGACGCGACGCAGCCGCCTTACCGGGTTGTCGAAACGCCGGGCGGGGGGCAGATGTTCGGTCGCTACCTGATGCCCGCCTCTGTGCTGGACGTAGACGAGTTCATCTCCGTCGCCAAGCTAAAGAACCACGCCTTCATGGGCGTAACGTTGACGCTCAAGAACCTCTTCGGCCTGATGCCCGGCGAGCCGGAAGGACACACGCGCACCTATTTCCACCACCTCGTGCGCATGCCCTACATGCTGGCGGATCTGGGCCGCATCGTCAATCCCACACTGAACATCGTCGACGGGCTGATCGGGCAGGCCGGCCGCGAGTGGGGCAACGGCCGCGACGAAGGCCCGACGCAGGTCTCCAACACGCTGCTAGCCGGCAACCACACCATCGCCACGGATGCCTGCGCCGCACACCTCATGGGTCACGACCCGCGCAGCGACTGGCTGACGCCTCCTTTCCACCGTGACCGCAACGCCCTGCTCGTCGCGGCCGAGGGCGGCTTCGGCACGGTGAACCTGGACGAGATCGACTTCCAAAGCGAGGTGCAAGCTCCTGTTGGGCAGTTCTACGCCGCGCTCACCGACCCGGTCGAGACGGTAATCAACTGGCGACGCACCACCGCGGAGCAGGCGTTATACTACCTGGAACACCGCCGCGAGTTGATCGACCAGTACGCTGGCCAATATATCCTGCTCCAGGACGGCCAGGTGCGCTGGCACAGCGACATCAGCGACCTGCGTCGCAGCCGGCGAATCCTTGCCGGAGAACGCCGCGATCAGGCCTTATGGATGAAGTACGTGGACCCGGACGAAGCCGAAGACGAGCGCTTCGCCGTCTACGGGCACGCGCTCGCCCAGTCCGTACAAGCGGCAACCTGACGGCAAACTAAAACGCCTATCAGAGTGTTGCGGGCGCTCTGATAGGCGCGGAGCAATGAGCGATCGCAGCCTATGCGGCGGCCTCTGTCAGGCAGCGGTCGACATATGCCTTGAAGCGCTCCATCATATCTTGCGTGTACTCGCCCGGCCTGCCCCCGCCGACGACCTGCCCGTCGACCTTCACCACGGGCACGATCTCCTTGGTCGTGCTGGTCATAAAGACCTCATCCGCGGCAAGCAGATCGGCGTAAGACAGAGCGGTCTGCACGACTGCATATTCCTCCGCCGCGATCTCCAACACAACCTGGCGCGTGATGCCCGGCAGGATGTCGGATGCAGGCGTAAACAGCTTGCCCCCGCGGAAGATGAAAAGGTTTGAGCGCGTACCCTCTGTGACGTGCTCATCGGGCGTGCGGTAGATCGCCTCGACTGCGCCTGCCTTGAGCGCCTCGTTCACGGCTAGTATCGCGCCGAGATAGTTCAGGCTCTTGACCGTCGGCAGGATGCGCGCTATGCGCGTCGTCGTCACGCCGACGCCTTCCGTATACTGCCTGACCGGCGGGAGCGCAACCGGCTCCACCATCACAGCCAGGCTTGGCTGCTGTCCGGGCATTAAGAAATCTGGAGAGGGCCCCCCGGTCACGACGATGCGGATCGCCGCGTCGTCGTAGCCGTTGCGGTCGTTCGTCTCGCGGACGATCTCTTCCACTTCGCCCATTGACCACGGCATTTCCAACCCGATCTGCTCGGCCGAGTTGTACAGTCGCAGCACATGATCGTGCAATTTGAAGGGCACGCGGCGATAGGTGCGCAGGAAGTCGAAAACGCCGAAACCGCGCACGATAGCCAGGTCGCCCAGCGGAAGCGTCGCTTGGTCAGCGGGCATAAAACGTCCATCCACGTAATATACAGGGCTATTCATGGAGCCTCTCTCTGTGGCCTATCTGCCTGCCCCTGTGCGCCTCAACGGCGCCCGGTAAGGGGTGCAGGCACACGATGCGATGACTGCACACGTCACAGCAAAGCTGATTATATGGGCGGTGCGTCAATCCCTACAACAGCCCGCCACCGTCATATCGACTGAATCAACCCTCCAGCGTTGGATGCGCCAGGTGAAACTCTGTCGCCTCTTGGTAGGCCATCGCCACAGCCAATACAGTCGCCTCGTCGTATAGCCGCCCGGTGAACAGAATTGTGGTCGGCAGTCCGTTCTCGCGCCACCCTGTAGGCGTCACCACGAGGGGATGGCCCGTAGCGTTGGTCAGCCAGCGGTTGGCGTTGCCCAGTGACGGCGACACATACACGTCGATGTCCGCCATGAGGTCGTCCATAGCCTGCATCGCCAACATGCGCAGGCGGTTGGCCTGGATATACTCGACCGCGGGCGCCATCCGGCCTACACGGAAGCGGTTCGGCCAGGCGTCCTCCGATTGGCGCACCAACAGGTCATCGCGGTTGCTGCGGGTCAGCTCGTCGAAGGCCGCCGCGGCCTCTACCCAGAGAATGATCTGCGCGGCGTCGATGGGGTAGCCGGGCAGCTTGATCGGAATCAAGTCCGCGCCCAGCCCGCGCAGCACGTCGAGAACGGCTTCATCCTGAACTTTGGTCGAGCGATCTTCTGCAAACTCGTCCTCCACATAGCCGATGCGCAATTTCGAGAAGTCGGCGCGCCGCGGCCAGTCGAACGGCGCGTCGGTCACCGTCGGGTCATAGCCGTCCGGCCCGCGGATCGCATCGAACACCAGCGCGCAGTCCTCCACCGAACGGCACATCGGCCCGATCTTGTCCAGCGTCCAGCAGAGCGCCATCGCCCCATGCCGGCTGACGCGGCCGAAGGTAGGCCGCAGACCGCTCACGCCGCACGCCGTCGAGGGCGACACGATGGAGCCGTACGTTTCCGTGCCGATGGCAAAGCCGACCAGCCCCGCCGCGGTCGCTGCGCTCGAACCCGCCGATGAGCCGCTCGACCCTTCCTCTGTGTTCCACGGGCTGCGCGTCTTGCCGCCAAACCAGACATCGCCCCAGGCCAGCGCGCCCATCGTGAGCTTCGCCACGAGCACCGCGCCCGCCGCCTCCAGCCGTTCGACGACGGTAGCGTTCATGTCGAGAACCTGGTCCTTGTACGGCATCGCGCCCCAGGTTGTTTTGGCGCCCTTGGTCGCCAGCAAGTCCTTCGCACCCCAGGGGATGCCGTGCAGCGGGCCGCGATAAACGCCCTGGGCGATCTCCTCGTCGGCGCGCCGCGCCTGCTCCAAGGCCAATTCCTCGGTCAGCGTGACGACGCATTCCAGCTTCGGGCCGATGCGCTTGAGCCGCGTCAAGTACATCTCGGTGAGTTGACGAGAGGTCACCTGCCGCGTGTGCAGCAGCGCCGATAGATGGGTCACAGGCCAAAAGGCCAGGTCCTCTAGGTTTTTCGGCAAGGGCGGCAGTTTGTGGGGGCGCACGGAGACGGGACGACGCGGCTGCGCCGGCATGGGCGCGGGCGGCCGCGGGTCGAAGCGAATGGCCGGCAAGGCGCTATTGGGCAGGTCAACGGAGCGAAGCTGCGCGTACTTGGCGAGGTTGTCGCTGACGCCGGCTAGCATCAGGGCCGCCTCGTTTGCGGTGAATTCGAGGCCAGCCAGCGCGGCGGCCTGAATGATCTGTTCAGGAGTGAGCGACGATTCCGGCGGCTGCTCTCGCGCCGAGAGGCCCGACGGTTTACCGGTTTGCTGTGTCATGGGTGCATTCTTTCTGTGGCGAATCTGTCTGTCAGGCACGGCTGTTCATAAGCGGAATTCTACCAGATAGCGCGCCCTTTGCGCGCATGCGGCGAAGGGCAGTATCATCAGAGCCATGACGCTGCCCATCGTGTTTCATCCCGACTTCGTAGCCCCGTTGCCGCCGGTGCACCGTTTCCCCATGCCCAAATACGGCGCCATCTATCGCGCGCTCGTGCGCGATGGCATCGCCGGCCTGGATCAATTCCACATCCCCCAACCGGCGCCGCGCGCCTGGCTGGAACTCGCCCACACACAGGATTATGTCGAGTCCTACCTGGCAGGCACGCTCGACGCGCGCGCCTTACGCCGTATTGGCCTGCCGTGGAGTGAACTGCTCGTCAAGCGCACATGCACCGCTGCGGGCGGTGTCGTGCTGACGGCGCGGCTTGCGCTGCAAACAGGCATCGCCTGCAGCACAGCCGGCGGCACACATCATGCTTTCCCCGACTTCGGCGCGGGCTACTGCATCTTCAACGACCTGGCGGTCACCGCGCGCGTCATGCAGGCCGAAGGCCTCGTGCGCCGCGTGCTGATCGTCGACCTGGACGTGCACCAGGGTGACGGAACCGCGGCCATCTTTGCCGGCGACCCCAGCGTCTTCACCTTTTCGGTCCACTGCGGGGCCAACTTTCCGGTCCGTAAACAGACCAGCGACCTGGATGTCGATCTCCCTAAGGGGGTGCAAGATGACGCCTATTTGGCCCGGTTGCGTGACGTGATCCCCGACCTGCTCAGCCAGGTCAAGCCGGACCTGATCCTATATGACGCCGGCGTAGACCCGCACAAAGACGACAAGTTGGGCAAGCTTGCCCTGACCGACGAAGGTCTCTTCGCTCGTGACCGTTTTGTCCTCCATACATGCGTCGCTGCGGGCTACCCGGTCGCCTGCGTCGTCGGCGGCGGCTATGACGCCGACATCGACCGGCTGGCGCGCCGTCACTGCCTCCTGCACCGGGCCGCGACGGATGTCTTCACCGCTCTGCGGTTGTAGATCTGTTTCGTGGCGTGCGCCCAGGCCGCCGGCAAAATATCTTGATCTCTAGCCCCTCATCTCGGTGTATACTGGAGACAGATGCGGCGCAGACATCGCCCATATCGGGGCGCGCCATCGCGCCGCCTGGTTCGAGGGAGATGTCGCCATGGCTCAGACGACTAACGGCAAATCCGCCCCGCCTGTGCTAACCAATGCGGAGATTGCAGCCCTGCTCGACGAGACGGCTGGGCTGCTCGAAGCGCAAGAAGCTAACCCTTACCGCGTCCAAGCCTATCGCAACGGCGCGCAGACGTTGCTCGGCCTGGCCCAGCCCGCAGCAGACCTGCTGGAAAGCGAAGGGATTGAGGGGCTGGAGCGGCTGCCCGCCATCGGCCGCTCGCTCGCCCGCGCCATCGAACAGATCGTCGACACAGGGCGCCTATCGCTGCTCGAACGGCTGCGCGGCGATGTGCGCCCGGAGCGCGTCTTCACAACCGTGCCCGGCGTCGGCCCCAAGTTGGCGCAACGCATCTACGAAAGCCTGGACATCGAGACCCTGGCCGATTTGCACGCGGCGGCCATCGACGGCCGTCTGTCCGGCGTGCCGGGGTTCGGCGGCAAGCGCGTGCGTGCCGTGGCGGAGTCACTCTCCGGCCGTTTGCGCCGCCCGCCTCGCCAGCCCGCGCGATCAGCCGGCGCGGCGCCTTTCGACCTGCCGCCCATAGCCGAGTTGCTCGACGTAGACGCAGAGTATCGGCGCAAGGCCGCCGCCGATCGCTTGGTGCGCATCGCGCCGCGACGCTTCAACCCCACCGGCGCGGCCTGGCTGCCCGTCCTGCACACGCGCCGCGGGAACGTGCAATATACCGCGCTCTATTCAAATACGGCGCGCGCCCACGAACTGGGGACAACGCGTGACTGGGTGGTTATCTATCGGGATGACGCCCAGGGCAACGGCCAATGGACCGTCATAACATCGCGTTTTGGACCGCTGCGCGGCAAGCGCATTGTGCGCGGGCGAGAGGACGAGACGAGACAGTACTACGCGATGCTTGCCGAGGCGCACGCCGCCAGTGAGGACAAAGAAGCGAAGGAGATGGAACCGGAAACCTAGTCGCCCCCCGCAGAGGCGAGCGCCGCCGCTTGCGCCTCCAGCAGTTGCTTGATGCCGTGCTCGGCTAGGAGCAGCATGGCGTTGAGCGCAGCGCGGCTGAAGGGTTCTCCCTCAGCCGTACCCTGCACTTCGACGAAACGGCCATCAGCCGTCATGACGACGTTTAGGTCCACATCCGCCGTCTGGTCCATCTCATAGTCCAGATCCAGAACCGCCCGACCGCCGATCAGCCCCACACTGACGGCTGCAACAGCCTGGGTGAGTACGCCAGGCGGAACCTTACCGGCGTTCTCTAGACGTTTAACCGCCAATGCCAGCGCCACATAAGCACCCGTAATCGACGCCGTGCGCGTGCCGCCATCGGCCTGCAAGACGTCGCAATCGACAATGATCTGCCGCTCGCCCAGCTTATCCAGGTCCGCGGCGCCGCGCAGGCTACGCGAGATCAGCCGCTTGATCTCCTGTGTGCGACCTTTGGGCG
>CAYXRG010000035.1:31852-41114 GCA_964467575.1 uncultured Caldilineaceae bacterium
CCGCGCAGGCTACGCGAGATCAGCCGCTTGATCTCCTGTGTGCGACCTTTGGGCGTCAGTGTTTCGCGCTGGCTGCGCACCTGCGTGCTGCGCGGCAGCATGGCATATTCCGCCGTAATCCAGCCGTGCTTCTTGCCCGGTCCATACTTAAGCCAGCGCGGCAGCGTCTCCTCCACGGTGGCGTTGCACAGCACCTTCGTATCGCCCAGAGAGATCAGCACGGAGCCTTCGGGGTAACGTACATAATCCAGTTCAAAACTGACCGGGCGGAGCTCATCCAGTTCACGCAAAGCGGCGCACACATCTAGTTCCTTTCAGTGGCTGCGCCATTCGGCGCAAACGAAAGCCCCTCCGCCATCCTGGAGGGGCTTTCTCTGGTGGACCTTAAGGGATTCGAACCCTTGACCTCTACAATGCCATTGTAGCGCTCTCCCAGCTGAGCTAAAGGCCCCTATCGGTTTCCTCGGCGCTGACCCCGGAGGGACATTGTGTATTGTAACCGCCCCTCACGATTTGTCAAGTTGCGCCGGCTCCGGGCGGTCCAGGTGGAGCTGAGGGGACTCGAACCCCTGACCTCTACAGTGCGATTGTAGCGCTCTCCCAATTGAGCTACAGCCCCGCTGCCACGACGAGGAGTATACCAGAGCCGCCATTCGCAGTCAAATCAGAGGCCGATCTCATCATTGCACGGCCGTTTATCTGCCGTGCGGCGGAACGCCTGTTAGGGGCCAAATCTCTGTCTGTTGGCCGACAGCGAGAAGTCAACCGGTCGCAGCGGAGGAAGACGCGGGGGCGCGTCCAGAACCCTTACAAAGACCGGCCCATCCATCGCGCGACGCAGCGCCGTCGCATAGTCCACATCCACTACCCACTGGCGCGCCAGCAACAACGGCACATGCTGGGTCGCAGCGACGTCGATTACCAGGAATGGCCCCTCTACGTCGCCTTCTTCCCACTCGATCCAGACTTTGCGGTTGAGGTCGCCGGCATTCAGCAGCGCCACATACCCGACGCACTGCGGACACGGAGCGATCTGCCCCAGTTCCAGCCGATACTCGAGCACCTGGTCCATAATGCCGGGGTTGTAGTACATGGCCTTGCCGTGAACGGGCAAAGCGCTGGCAGTGACTTGGCCTAAGGACAGCGCCTGTGCGAGGTTCGACGACTGTGCGGCAGGCGTTACCCCCACGCCGTTCGCGGCAGCCCCCGCGGCGAGACAACAGCGCGTCATTTCGATGGGCAGAAGCCGGTTTAGCTCGGCGTCATAGAGGAAGCTGCCGCGGTAGAAGCGCGGATCCTCCACACCCGCCGCCAGACCCGCCGCGCTGACCGTCTGAATGGTCGTAGGCGTAGGCAGAGGGGTTGCAGCAGCGGCTGGAGCAACGAGCGTATGCGTAACCGTGCTTGGGCTTGCGTCCGGCGCGCCCGACGTCTCGGATGAGGACGGAGACGGGACCGGCGTCGCCGTAGCTTGCCGGATGCCCGGCGTTGTCAACGGCACCAGTCCGTACATCTGGTCTGCGATCAGCCGGCCTTTGCGGCTGCCTTCACTCGCCACGAACTTATAGATCTCATGATGAAACACCGGCGCCAGCGGAATCGGCGTCGGCGGGGGAATATAGACGAACGCGCCCTCGTGAAACCGTATCTTCTCTTCCGGTATCAGGGACCATTCGCCGGAGGAGGTCTCTCGCGCTTCCGACGCAATACCGACCGCCGGCTGTTCCGACACCGGTTCATTCGACAGCGATCGCTTTAGCTCTGCCGCTTTGACTGAGGCCACAAACACCGTCATTGCCAACCCTACGAGCAATCCGCCTAAGACGATCCGCATCGATGTCCCCTCGTATAGTGATGGTCGCCTCATCGACAAACCGCTGATAGGACGTGCTGCTCGCGCCGGTCATCTTCCGTGCAGCCACTGGCCGCACGGCGCAACCCGTCTGTGCACGCCGGGATGAACTGCGACATCATCGCATATTCTAAGCGAGTAAAGTAGAGCGTCAACGCTGTTGATGATTGGTTGGAATGGGATTGTTTTCGCCAGTGTGCCACAGAGAATGCGTTCGTGCAACTGCCGCCCGGAGGTGCGGACGCTGCAACACCGTTAAGCGTCGTCGCCGGGCCTCAGACGCCTGTCGCGCTTGACTTCGCTGCGCCGCTTTTTCCGGCGCAACCGCCGCTCAATGGATGCCGTTGTCGGCGCTGTCTTGCGGCGCTTGCGCGGCGATACAGCGGCCTTGCGCACCAGCGCGGCGAACTGAGCCAGCGCCAGGTTGCGGTTCTCAAGCTGCGTACGGGCGCGCCGCGCTTCGATCACCAACACCCCGTCATCGGTCACGCGACTGCCGCCGATGCGCAACAGGCGTTCACGCACATCATCCGGCAACGACGGCGAATGCGCCGCGTCGAAACGCAACTGCACCGCGGTCGCCACCTTATTGACATTCTGGCCGCCCGGACCGGAGCCGCGTACAAACGCCAGATGTAGCTCGTCGTCCGGTATCTCGATCTGCGATGTGATGATCACGCTTCAGCCCTTCCCGTTCTGTCCGCCGCCGCTCATGCCCGGCGATCCCTTCCGTATCTTCCCCCTATCGCCGAAGATTGACAAATCCTAGGCGCTTGGATAGCATGGCCCTATCATTTCTTGCACGCGCCAGAGAGACTTTTCAAATGACGCGCGCATCTACGCCCCCAACAGAAAGCGTAATGCCATGTCCCGCCATTCCGCCCTCGCCCATCTCGAATGCGGCTACTGCGCGCGCCGCGTGGATGCGGGCGCGCTGGCGAACCTCTGCCCGGCCTGTGGCAAACCGTTGCTGGCGCGCTATGACCTGGACGCCGCAGCGCGTACGCTGACCAAACAAGCCTTGGCGCAGAGAGCAGCCGCGCTCTGGCGCTATGCCGAAGTGCTGCCTGTTCAGGACCCGGCCTTCATCATCAGTCTTGGCGAGGGGTGGACGCCGCTGGTCGATGCACGCCGGCTCGGCGGGGCCATCGGCTGCCCGCGCACCCTGATCAAGGACGAATCGCTCAATCCGACGGGCAGTTTCAAGGCCCGCGGCCTTAGCGTGGCGGTCAGCCGCGCCTGGGAATTGGGCGCGGCGTCGCTCGCCATCCCCAGCGCCGGCAACGCCGCGGGCGCGTTGAGCGCTTACGCCGCGGCCGCCGGTCTGCCGGCGCACGTCTTCATGCCGCAGGACGTGCCCGCCAGCTTTCGCGTCGAGTGCGCCGTGCTGGGTGCGCAGGTGACGCTGATCGACGGCCTCATCACCGATTGCGGCGCGGCGGTGCGTCAAGGGGCGGCGGAACACGGCTGGTTCGACGTCAGCACCCTAAAGGAGCCCTACCGCCTGGAAGGCAAAAAGACAATGGGCTACGAGTTGGCCGAGCAGATGGGTTGGCGCTTGCCCGACGTCATCATCTACCCCACCGGCGGCGGCACGGGTCTTGTCGGCATGTGGAAGGCCTTTGCCGAGATGGAGGCATTGGGGCTGATCGGGCCGCAGCGCCCGCGCATGGTCAGCGTCCAAAGCACGGGCTGCGCGCCGCTGGTGCGCGCCTTCGAGCAGGGCGACGAGTTCGCCGCGCCGTGGCAGGGCGCCAAGACGGTGGCGGATGGTCTGCGCGTGCCGGCCGCGGTCGGCGATTTCCTCATCCTGCGCGCCCTACGTGAAAGTCGCGGCACGGCCCTCGCCGTTAACGACGAGGAAATGCTGGCGTGTGGGCGTATGATGGGCCGCTATACCGGCATCTTCCCCGCGCCGGAAGGCGCCGCCTGCCTGGCCGCGCAGATGCGCCTGCTGGAAGAAGGTTGGATCGGCCGTGACGAGACGGTCGTCCTCTTTAATACGGGTACGGGGCTCAAGTACGCGCATCTGTGGGCATAGCGGGAAGCGGAACAGAGTACAAGACAACGCAAACTCGGAGCCGGTTCTGCGGCGTTCAACGATTAAGGCATTGGATACAAGGAGAACACCACTGTGGAATACCGACGCATGGGACGATCCGGCCTCAAGGTCTCCTCGATCTGCCTGGGGACGATGACTTTCGGCCACGGCACGGACGAAGCCGAGGCCAAGCGCATCGTCGACCTGGCCTTCGACGCGGGCATCAATTTCTTCGACACGGCCAATTCCTATGGCGGCGGCGAGTCGGAAATTCTGCTGGGCAAAGCCCTGACGGGTCGTCGCCGCGAGGCCATCGTCGCCACCAAGTTTGCCAACCCTATGGGGCCGGGGCCGAACGATTCGGGCATGTCGCGCGTCCACATCATGCAGGCCATCGAGGACAGTCTACGCCGCCTACAGATGGATTATGTCGACCTCTACTACATCCATCATCTTGACATCCAGACGCCCTTGGAGGAAATGCTCACGGCGCTAGACGACTTGGTGCGCCAGGGCAAGGTGCGCTACATCGCCTGCAGCAATTATGAGGCCTGGCGGCTGATGGAAGCCATGTGGATCAGCGACAGCCGGCAAATGGCCCGCTTCGAGTGCTACCAGCCGCAATACAGCCTGGTCGTGCGCGACATCGAGGAGGAGTTGATCCCGCTCTGCCAATACAAAGGACTAGGCGTGGTGGTGTGGAGCCCGTTGGCGGGCGGATTTCTCACGGGCAAGTACCAACCGGGGCAACGCACCGTCGAAGGCACGCGCAGCGCCGAGGATTGGGCCTATCCCAAGCGCTATTTCGCCCCCAACGCCGACGATATCCTGGCCGAGTTGCTCGCCGTATCCAAGGGGTTGGGACGCAGCCCGGCTCAGGTCGCGCTGCGCTGGACGCTGGAACAGTCCGCTATCACCAGCGCCATCATCGGCGCGCGCACCGTGGAACAGGCGCGCGACAACATGCTCGCCGGCGAATGGCGCATGCCCGAAGAAGCGCTCAAGCGGCTCGACGACGCATCACAGCAGCCGATGCGCTACCCGAAGTCGATGGAATACAACATGCATATACGGCGCAACAACGCCGTCAAGATGCCCTCGCTGCAGCAAGAGGGCTGACACGCTGCCAAACCGCACAACGCGCAAAAGACGCCGCGATTGCGCAACAAAACGCGGGAACAATGCGCGCCGAGGCTGCGTCCTATGCTTGAACCGGAGACAAGATGATGACGTTGCAGCGCCTCCGATTCATATGGCCGGTTTGTACTGACGGCGCATCGTCATCTGTTCGTCAATTGTTCAAGATGAAAGGGTCAAGCAATGCAGTCTCTCAAGTTACGGGTCGCTATTCCCACGCTGTTTGCACTCCTGCTGCTCGCTGTCGCGCTGGTCGCCGCACCGTTGGCGCCTGCGGCTTTGGCGCAGGAGAGCGTCGAAAGCCCGGCGCTGCCGCGCACGATTACTGTAGTTGGCGAGGGCAAAACGAGCATCAAGCCTGACATCGCGCGCGTCAACATCGGCGTCGAGGTCATGAAGGCGAGCGTACAGGAAGCCAGCGCAGAAAACAAGGCCACGGTAGAAGCCGTCCTGGCTGCACTCGAAGCAGCCGGCGTCGAGGGCAAGGACATCCAGACTTCGGGCTACAGCGTCTACGTGGAGCGCTACGGTCCGGAAGGTCCTCTGCCGGAGGACGATCTGCGCTATCGGGTGAGCAACAATGTGACTGTCAAGATTCGCGACCTGGAAAACGTCGGCACGCTGCTGGATGCGGCCATTGAAGCAGGGGCCAACAACATCTATGGCGTCGAGTTCGCCCTGGACGATGCCAGCGAGGCGCGATCCCTAGCGCGGGCCAAGGCAGTGGAAAACGCCCTCGCCAAGGCTGAGGAACTGGCAGGACTGGCGGGCGTCGAGGTGGGCCAGATTGTGAGCCTGAGCGAGATCATCGGCGCCGCCGGCGGATACTACAACCAGATGGTGGCATCCTCCGCCTACATGGGTCTCGGCGGCGGCGGCGGCACGCCCGTAGCTCCGGGCGAGCTAGAGGTCACCTACCAAATCCAGGCAGTCTACGCCATCGCGGAGTAGTTGAGAGACGCGCTACAACCTGGCATCCCAGCGAGAGGCGGGCCGGCGACGGTCCGCCTTGTTTTTTGGGGCGCCACGTGTACATGCCGGATATGCATCGATATGCAGCGTGGCGATACAGCGTAGCGACAGCGGGAATGGCTTTATTGATAAGGTTCGTTCATTGACAGCCGTCGCTCCCCGCGATACCATGCATCCGTCCGCCTTGCTTCTCCTTTCCACACCCACATGGAGTACAGGCCATGCACATTCCCGCTTCCGATCGCTTCACCCCCATCCCGCTGGACGGCGCGTTCAACGCGCACCGGACCGAGCTGCCCGCAGCGTTGCGCACGCCCGCCCATCTGGTGAGTTCCTTCGGCGCACAGCAATTTCGCGGCATGCCCTTCCTGCTCGGCGACGAGAGCGCGTTGAACGTCATCCATCTACGCGATCAGCCGGTCACCGTAGACGCCGGCGATGTTACCGCAACCTATTTTCTCTTCCTGCACGCCGCCGAAGACATCGCGACCAACTACCTGGACGGTTTTGCCGACACATGGGTCGATGGCAACGAGTTGGGGGCGCCCGTCTCCGACTATGTGATCGAATATGCGGACGGAGAACGGCTGCCCGCGGCGATCCTGCGCCGCTTTGCCATCCAGCAAAGCCGCATTCATTGGGGAGCAAGCCCCGCGGCCGCCGTACCCGCCGCCGAAGACCAGCCCAACATGAGCCTGAGCGAGGAGTACTCGCTGGGACGGATGCCCGCAGTCGATTACGGTCACGGCGAAACGCGCAACCGCTCCGGCCGTGACGGGGTGGGAGAGCACCTGTGGATCTACGCGCTGCCCAATCTCCACCCGGACAAGCCGGTCCGCCGGCTCGTCTTGCAACCACGCGACGGCGCCTCCGCCATCTATGCCGTCTCCTACACGCAGCTTGCCGACCACCCGCTGCGCCCCGGCCTGCGCTGCAAGCTGCGTCTGACCCTGCCGGAGGGCGCGGCCCTCAACGCCCTGGGTGAACTGGACGATATCGCCATCGACCTCGGCCATGTCATCTCGGCGCGCGCGGTGCTCAAATACGACCCGGCGCAGTGGTCCGACCCGCACGCCGTCGTCCAGCCGGCCGCGTCCGAGCGCGAAGTCGTCGTCGAGTACGCCGCCCATCCCGCAGCCAAGCTCTATGTGGGGACCGGCGGTGACGGCTTTGTGACCTTTGATCTGGATCAGCCGAACGCGGCGGGCGTTGCCGTTATCGCGCCGGCTCAACGGCCGGTCACGCTGCGCATTGTCGATAAGGCGAGCGGGCAGCCCGTTGCCGCGCGTCTGCACCTCCACGGCGAGGCGGGCGAATACCTGCCGCCGCGCGGCCGCCACCGCAAGGTCAATCCCTACTGGTTCGAGGACAATTACGGCGAGTTTGTCAACGTTCGCCAGCAATACAGCTACGTCGAGGGCGAGTGCGTCGTCGACCTGCCGCTCGGCACGGTGTACGTCGAGATCACGCGCGGCTACGAAGCCGCCCCCATCCGCGCCCAAGTGGAGATCACGCCGCAGACCGAAGAGTTATCCTTCGAGTTGGATAAGGTGCTGCATTGGCGCGAGGAGGGGTGGGTCACGGCGGACACGCACGTCCATTTCCTCAGCCCGCAGACCGCGCTGCTCGAAGGCCGCGCCGAGGGAGTGAACGTCGTCAACCTGCTGGCAAGCCAGTGGGGCGAAATGTTTAGCAACGTCAGTGACTTCGACGGGCGCACCACCTTCGGCGCCAAGGACTTCGGCGGAGACGGCGAGTTCCTCGTGCGCGTGGGTACCGAAAATCGCCAGCAGGTGCTAGGCCACATCTCGCTGCTCGGTTATTCCGGGCAAATGATCCACTCGCTCTGCACGGGCGGCCCGTCCGAGTCGGCCATCGGCGATCCGCTGGAGGTGACGATGGCGGAATGGGCGCAGCGCTGCATCGACCAGGCTGGGCTGGTCGTCCTGCCCCACGCGCCTAACCCGCAACTGGAACGCGCCGCCGATATCGTCCTCGGCGTGGTCAACGCCATCGAGATGATGACATTCAATCCGCTCAACCCCAGAATGCTTCAGGTCAGCCCCTACGGCCTGGCAGACTGGTATCGCTACCTCAATCTGGGTTACCAACTCCCGGTCGTAGGCGGTTCGGACAAGATGACGGCCAGCTCGCTGCTCGGCGGCATCCGCACCTACGCGCACATGGGCGAACGCGAGTTCACCTATGTCAATTGGATGGAGGCCGTGCGCGCCGGCAACACGTTCGTGACAGTCGGCCCGCTAGCCGCCATGACCGTGGACGGCATCGCTCCGGGCGGGCAACTGCATCTGCCTGCAAGCGGCGGCACAGTCGACGTGACGTGGAAGGTGGAGTCGGCCATGCTGCCCATCGAGCAGGTCGAGATCGTCGTGGGCGGGCTCACTGCCGAGCAGGTCAACGTAGGCGGCAAATCGGCGGCGGAAGGCAGCGCGGCCATTCCCATCGCCGGCTCGACGTGGATCGCGCTGCGCGTGCGCGGCAGCTACCGCGGCAAACCCGAAGAGGTGGCCGCACACACGAGCGCAGTGCAGGTCTTGTCGGGTGACGCGCCGATCTTCTCGCAGCCTGACGCGCTGCGCATCCTAGAGCAGATCGAGGGCGCTATCGCCTACGTGGACACCATTGCGCCGCGGCCGGATGCGATTCGCCTCAAGCAGTTGCGCGCCACGCTGGAAGCAGCCTACAACCGCATGCACCAGCGCATGCACAACGCGGGCATCTACCACCAGCACACGCCGCTGCACGCGCACGATCACCCGCACGAACACTAGGCGACGGCCCGCCGATCGCGTCCAATACAAAAAGGGGCGGGTCTTGCGACCCGCCCCTTCTTATTGTCCCTTTGAAGCGCAGGGACTTTCTGCGCTCTAGAGAACGCGGACGTTCACCGCCGAGGGGCCCTTGGGGCCTTGCTCGACCGAGAACTCAACGCGCTGGCCCTCGACCAGGCTGCGGAAGCCGGCGGCGTCGATGGCGGAGTGATGGACGAACACGTCCTTGTCGCCCTCAACTGCCAAGAAGCCGAAGCCCTTCTGATCGCTGAACCATTTGACTGTGCCGGTAATTCGCTCTGCACTCATTGTTGGAAAACTCCTCAGTTTTCTAGGTACTGCAAAAGATTGTCGGTACAAAACGTCGTCGTTTCCAACAAGGTAAAAAGAACGCCGCCCAGACTGGCAAGTCCGACGGCGCTTTCGTGCTTAATCAGAACTTTCAACATCTTGCAGCATAATAATAGC
>CAYXRG010000036.1:0-30107 GCA_964467575.1 uncultured Caldilineaceae bacterium
TAGGCTTCCAACGCCGGCCGCCGGTCATAGGGGACGCTGTAATGGACCGCTCGCCAACCGCCGGGCTCCGTCTCCTCGTCCACGCTTACGATCATGGCAAACTGCGCCCCGACGTCCTGGTTGAGTGGAAGCCCGACGCTTCCTGGGTTGATCACATGCCAGCGGCGTCGATCGCCCAAGATTTGCAGGCTGCGGCTGGAATGCGGATCGCCATAGGATTCGCCATTACCGCCGTCTAGCGCGCTGACATGCCGATCCACCTGCACATGGGTATGCGCCGAGATAATCGTCCGCTCTGTCATGCCATCCAGTTCCGCCGCGATCAACTCAGCGGGCTGCTCCGCGTAGAAACCCACCCGATTGCGACCGGGCACGCCGTGCGTCACACGCAGAGGCTGCGTCCCCGGCAAATAGAGCGTCCGGTCATCGGGCAACATGCCGAGGAACTGCCCTTGCTCCGGTGTAATGCTCCGCACGAGCCAGTGTAACTGCCCCCACCGGCGAGGATCGCTCGCCCAGGACTGCGCCCGCTCTGTGCCGTAATCGAGATAGTAGAACTCGTGATTGCCGCGCACTACGACCCAATTTTGCGCCCGTACCACGTCGATCACCTCGGCGCTAAAGGGCACGGCATTGATTAGGTCGCCGTCGACGATGACCTGGTCGGGTTGCAGACGCTCCAACTCAGCAATCACCGCCTCCAGCGCAGGCAAGTTGCCGTGGATGTCCGCCAACAGTGCGATACGCATACGTTTCTCTACCCTTGCACTAAGTCTCGACGTCTCGCCTGTCTTTCGGCCGCAAATAGACCGTTAACTCGCTGCGGTTATGGAAAAGCTGCTTCATACCGCAGATCGCGTAGCGCTCTTCCAGAATGCGCCGAGCGTGGTCGATCACCGCACGGCGTTTGTGCTCCGGCAGTTTTACCGTCATCAGCGCCACGCCATGCGGGTAGAGGAAGTCCGCAACCTGTATCATGAGCCGCGCCGAATCGCGGCCATCCATGCGCATGTCGTTGACGATCACGTCAAACATGTCCGGATCATCCGCCAGATAGGCTTCCGCCGTCACGCGTAAATGGCGCACGCCCCGGTCTGCCTCTAGGCTGGGATGCAGGCTGCCGGGGTCTACAGCCGTCACATACTGCTCGCGCTCGCGCAATATGCGCGTCCACCCGCCCGGCGACGCCCCCAAATCCAGGGCGACGCCGCGCGGCGGCAGTTCAATCTGAAACACCTCCAGCGCTTCCAACAACTTAAACTCCGAGCGGCTCACCTGGTTTGGATCGCGCGCGAAGCGCCTTACGCCGCCGGCCCAATCTGACAGATTGTCCTGTACATCCGAGATACCGGCATAACCGGTCCGCCTATCGGCATCGTCCCCGGCATCTGAGGAGCCGGCGCACACCACCGAGATCACCTGCTGAGGCCTGCGTACATCCACCGACGCCCCGCTGATCGCAGCCAAAGTCTCCGCCAGCCGCGTGTTCACATCGAACGGCTTATAGGCAACGTCCGCCAGCAAGCGAGTCTGCACCGAGAACGTTCGCTGCGCATCCACATGTGGGGCGATGGCGTCTGCCACCGACTGGCTGAGCCGCTCCAGGTCGTCCGCCTCGCCGCTTAACGGCAGTGCGACATGCACCGGGCAAACATGGCGCACGAACACCGGCGGCTCGCTGCGCCATGCAGCCGCCACATTAGAGTAGGACCGCCGCCCGGCTATCAACTCGACGCCCGGCGCAAGGTTGCGCTCGACAAGCGCTTCCGGGTCCGCCGCCGGCAGTTCTTCCAGCGCCAGGTCCGCAAAGTCAGCGTCGAACGTGATGATGTACTGAAAGGTTCGCTCTATCAATTGCTCTTCCGCCTACAGGCTACGTGTCCGTGCGTTTAGCGCCGAGTGCAGCGCGAATCTCTTGGGCGAGTTGCAGCGTCCGCTCTGCGGCGTCGCCCACATGGGACTGCCCGTCCAGCAGTTCGGCAATGCGTTCCTGGGCCAAATGCGCCGTCAACTGCGACTCCTGCATAAGCAATGCGCGTAAAGGGTTGCCGCCGCCGGACTGAAGCGCTGCCCACGCCTCTAAACTGCGCTCGCGAATCACCTCGTGCAGCGCTTGCCTGTCGCCGCCGGCTTTGACCGCCTCCATGAGTATGCGTTCGGTTGCGGCGAAGACCCCGTATGCCTCCAAGTTGCGCTGCACCGCCGTTTCCCACACCTGCAATCCTTCGACCAAACGCAAGGTGCGCAACAACGCCTCGTCGCACAGCAGAAACGCTTCGGGCAGGAACATCCGCCGGTTCGCCGAGTCGTCGAGCGTCCGCTCCAACAGGCTCAGAGCAGCGTTGTCCCAGGCGACGCGCGGCAACGCCGCGACCAGGCGCGTCAGGCTGTCGACATTCTCCGCCGTGATCGGGTTGCGTTTGAAAGGCATGGCGCTGGACCCCACCTGCTTCGCCCCGAAAGGTTCGCTCCACTCGCCTATGGGCGGGCTTTGCAACAGGCGCAGGTCGAATGCAAATTTATGCAGGCTCGCCGCCAGCCCAGCCAGCGCATTAGCCATAAGCCAATCCTGCTTGCGCGGGTAGGTCTGCGTCGCCACAGGAAACGCGTCGAGACCTAACTTCGTCATCACACGCGCCTCCAGTTGCGCCGCAGTCCAGCCGCTATCGGCCAACAACTGCGTGTAGCTGGCGCTCGTCCCAACCGCACCCTTCAACCCCTTTCCGCGTATGCCATTACGCACCCGGCGCAACTCATACAGATCAAGCAGCAAGTCCTGCCCATACTGCGCCAGGCGATAGCCGACCGTCGTCGGCTCCGCCGGCTGGATGTGGGTGAAAGCAATGGTTGGCCGCGCCGCTTCTTGTTCCATGCGCTCCGCCAGCCGCGCCAACACAGTCTCCAGCCGTACAATCAACAGGTCTAACCCGCGCCGGAGCCGCAGCGCATCCACGTTGTCCAGCGCGTCCATAGACGTCGCGCCAAGATGGATGATCGGCCCGCCAATCGGGCATTGCTCCGCATACGTGCGAATCTCGGCCATGAGGTCGTGGCGGATCTCCCGCTCGATCTCTTCCGCTCGCGTGATGTCCACGTCGTTCACGTGCGCCTGCAGATCGGTAACCTGCGCCTCGCTTACCAGCCCGGCTTCGCACTGCGCCTCCGCCAACGCCACCCAGAAGGAACGCAACAGCCGCCGTTTCTCCGCCTCGCTCCAAACGCGCCGCATCTCATCACTGCCATAACGCCAAGTCAGCGGCGACAGATAGGTCTCGTGGTCATAGCCGCACATGCTTTTTCGTCGTCGCCTCCGTGTAGCCTTCTTGTCTGGAAACGTAACTGCCCCTATGATCATTGTATCGCATGGCAGGTCGAAGCACACAGTTGTCGCGTCCCGTCACACAGTGGGAGAGAAAAGCCCATGGCCGCTCGAGACAACATAGACTCCTTACTTACCTCAGACGACCCGGGCCTGCGCTACAGGACCCTGGTACGCGCCCTTGGTAAACATCAGGCGTCGCCCGAAGTGCAGCGGGTGCGAGAAGCTATTCCCTCATCGCCGCGTGTCCAGGCCATGCTTTCGCTGCGCGATGAGTCAGGTCAAATACCCTATGGACCCTATACGAAGTGGTTCGGCAGTCACTGGACGCTAGCCGAACTCGCTGAACTAGGTTATCCGCCTGGAGACGAGTCGCTCCTCCCCTTGCGCGAACAGGTTCTGGGCTGGCTGCTCGGCGCCAGGCATTGGAAGTCGATCCGCACGCTCGACGGCCGCGTTCGCCGTTGCGCCAGCCAAGAGGCGCTCGCCGTCTACTCACTGCTCACCCTCGGTCTGGCCGACGAACGAGTAGACGAACTCGTCTCCCGTCTTCTACGATGGCAGTGGCCGGATGGCGGCTGGAATTGCGACAAACATCCCGAAGCCGTCAATTCGTCTTTCATGGAAACATTGATCCCGCTACGCGCCCTGTCTCTCTACGCCCAGACGACAGGCAGTGCGGAAGTGAAGGAGGCGACAAAACGCGCCGCTGAAATATTCCTTAAGCGGCGTCTCTACAAACGGGTTGCCGACGGCACGGTCATGCGCCGCGAATTCGTCGAGTTGCACTATCCCTGTTACTGGCACTACGATATCCTCTTTGGTCTTAAGGTGATGGCCGAGGCCGGCTTTATCCATGACCCGCGCTGCCAAGATGCGCTGGACCTGCTTGAAGCCAAGCAGCTACCCAGCGGCGGCTTTCCAGCCGAAGCGCGTTATTACCGGACGACCGGCGCGCTCAAGACCGGCCGTTCTCTGGTCGATTGGGGTGGCGTAAACAAACGTCGGATGAATGAATGGGTGACAGCGGATGCCCTTTACGTGCTGCGCGTTTCGGGGCGCAGGCCATGCCCGTAGCGGCCATCTAGAGAGGTCTTCAGTTTGACACGAGGCCCCGCCTTGAGTACTGTCAAAATGACGCGATTCCGGCGTCCCTACTTTCATCCGCTATCGCACACCGGCAAAGGCGCTATGATTAACGTTCCCGACGCTTTCCCCTATCAGATCGTCTACCTCGGCGATTGTCCTGAGCACATTCCGCTCCTAGCTAGTTGGCACCACGCCCAGTGGAGCTACCTCAGCCCGTCTACCACCCTCGCCCAGCGCATCGAGCGTCTGCGCGAGCACACCGGCAAACGATGCGTGCCGACCACCTTTGTCGCACTGGACGACGGTAAGCCCGCGGGCAGCGCCAGCCTGGTCAACCTCGACATGTCCGCCCGTGAAGAACTCTCGCCGTGGCTCGCGGCCGTCTATGTCAGTCCGGAATATCGCCGCCGGGGCATCGGGGCCGTGCTGGTCAACCGCGTAGTCGATGAGGCGCGCGCGCTCGGCATTCCCACCCTCTATCTATATACGCCGGACAAGATGCGCTTCTACGCGCGGCTAGGCTGGACTATACGCGAGACAATCGAATACCGCGGCCAATTGATGACGGTCATGCAGATCGACCTGCGCACCGCGGACCGCGATCAGCCCGGCGCATAAGCGCTGCTTGCCGCCGCCCGCGCCATCTTCTTGCCATCCCACAGGAGGAAGCCGCCATGCCAAATGAGACAGTCTTCACGCTTGACACGTCCGGCATCAAATTCGGCGCAGGAGCCACGCGCGAAGTCGGCTACGATATGGCTGCGCTCGGCGCCAAGCGCGTGATGGCGGTCACAGACTCCAACTTGAGCCGCAGCGAGCCGGTTACCGTTGCTCTTTCCGCACTGCGCCAGGCCGGCATCGAAGCCGTGCTCTATGACCAGGTGCGCGTCGAACCCAGCGACCGCTCCTTTCAGGATGCCATCGCCTTCGCTCGTGACGGCGGATTCGACGGTTATGTCGCCATCGGCGGCGGCTCTAGCATCGACACGGCCAAAGCCGCCAATCTCTATGCCACATATCCCGCCGACTTCTTGGCTTATGTCAATCCGCCCATCGGTGAGGGCCGGCCTATACCCGGCAGATTGCTGCCGCTCATCGCCATCCCCACCACTGCGGGCACCGGCAGCGAGACGACCGGCGTTTCCATCTTTGACCTGTCCGGTATGCGCGTCAAGACGGGCATCGCCCACCGCGCCCTGCGCCCCGTTCTGGGCATCGTCGATCCCGATAACACGCGCACCCTGCCCAAACTGGTTGCGGCCTGTACCGGGCTAGACGTGCTCACGCACGCACTCGAATCAATGACGGCGCTGCCCTATACCGGCCGCCAGGCGCCGGAACGGCCCGGTCTGCGTCCCGCCTACCAGGGAGCCAATCCCATCAGCCACATCTGGGCCTCGCGTGCCATCGAACTGGTATCCCAGAACCTGGTACGCGCTGTCCATGACCCGGAGGATGACGAAGCCCGCAGCAACATGCTATTGGCGGCGACCATCGCCGGAATTGGTTTCGGCAATGCCGGCGTCCATCTGCCGCACGGCATGGCCTATCCTGTAGCGGGCATGGTGCGCGACTACATGCCGGAAGGCTACCCCGTGGATCATCCCCTCGTGCCTCACGGCATGGCGGTCGTCCTCAACGCGCCGGCTGTCTTCCGGTTCACCGCGCCCACTAACCCGGAGCTACACCTCTATGCAGCCCGGCTCATGGGTGCAGACGTCTCCGGCGCCGCCCCAGAAGACGCAGGAGAGATTTTGGCCGCAGCGCTGATCGAGGTCATGCGCCAGACGGGCATGCCCAACGGCCTCGGTGAACTCGGCTACAGTCCGGACGACGTGGATGCGCTCGTGCAAGGCGTCCTCCCCCAGCACCGCGTGACCAAGCTCTCGCCGCGGCCCGCCAACGCCGAAGATCTGCGCGCGCTCTTCCTAGAGTCCATGCGCATCTGGTAACGACGCACAGCCGCGTTCTCTGCGGTGAGCAGTCGCGTCCATGCATGCCGTCTCCGGCATCGTACCGCAGGTTACAGCCTTCGGCGCGCCTTATGGTATCATCCGGCGCATGACAAACAAACAACAAACTCCAAACGATGACATTGAGCACGAAGTCGCAACTCTGGGCGGCGGCTGTTTCTGGTGTCTTGAGGCCGTCTACGACCTCCTGCGCGGCGTGCAACATGTCGAATCCGGCTATGCGGGCGGCCATGTAGTAAACCCGACCTACCGCGCCGTCTGCACAGGAACCACCGGCCATGCAGAGGTTGTACAGGTTACTTTTGACCCCGCTGAAATCTCCTACCGCGAGATTCTGCAGGTCTTCTTTGCCATTCACGACCCGACCACGCTTAACCGCCAGGGCAACGATGCCGGCCCGCAATACCGCTCGGTGATCTTCTGCCACTCGCCTGAACAAGAAGCCGATGCCCGCCGTGTGATGCAGGAGTTGACCGACGCCCGCCTGTGGCCTGACCCCCTCGTCACTCAACTCGAGCCGTATACCGTCATGTATCCGGCGGAGGACTACCACCAGGAATACTATGCCAACAACGGCAGCCAACCTTACTGCCGCGTTGTCATCGCACCGAAGGTGGCTAAATTCCGCAAGCAATTCGTCGACAAGCTCAAACGATGATTAGGCGCACCGTAACCGCACACCTCATCCTGCTCGGGCTGCTCATCGCCGCGCCTGCATGCAGCGCTGTACCGCACGTTTCGCCCGCAGGAACGGCATCGCCGCCGCCGGAGCATGACGCTCGGGTTGCGCTGCCGTTTCATATTACCCTCCCGCCCGGCTTCCAAATCCATTACTACGCCCAATCCGTGCCGGAAGCGCGCTCCCTCACGCTCAGTCAAGACGATTCCGGCCGCGTCACGGTCTATGTGGGCACGCGCGCTGCGGGCAAGGTCTATGCCCTCCTCGATCACGACCAAGACCATGTAGTCGATGAGGTGAAAACCATTGCCGAAGGGCTGAACATGCCCAATGGAGTCGCCTTCCATGACGGCGCGCTCTATGTGGCGGAGATCGACCGCATCTTGCGCTTCGACGATATCGAAGACCGACTAGACGATCCGCCGGCGCCGGTAGTCGTCTTCGACGGCTTCCCTAGCGATGAGTGGCATGGCTGGAAATACCTGCGCGTCGGGCCGGACGGCTATCTTTATGTGCCGGTTGGTGCGCCATGCAACGTATGCGAAACCGGCGATACGCTCTACGGCACGATCACCCGCCTCGCCCTCGACGGTAGCACGCTGGAAGTCGTGGCCCGCGGGGTCAGAAATTCGGTCGGCTTCGACTGGCGCCCGCAAACTCAAGAGCTTTGGTTCACCGACAACGGCCGCGACGATATGGGCGATGACCTGCCGCCGGACGAACTGAACGTCGCGCCGTGGGAGTCCGCCGAAAGCAATCTGCACTTCGGCTTCCCCTACTGCCATGCCGGCACCATCCCCGACCCGGCCTTCGGCGAACTGCGCGGCTGTGACGAATTCATCGCGCCGGCTATGCCCCTCGGTCCGCACGTCGCCGCCCTCGGCATGCGCTTCTACACGGGCGAGATGTTCCCTGCCGCCTATCACAATCAGATATTCGTCGCAGAGCACGGCTCGTGGAACCGCACGGAACCAATTGGCTACCGCATTGCGCTTGTCCGTCTCGACGAAACGCAACCCATCAGCTACGAGGTCTTCGCCGACGGCTGGTTGCGAGACGGGGTGCGCCACGGCCGCCCGGTCGACGTCATCGAGATGCCCGACGGTTCGCTGCTCGTCAGCGATGACGCCGCCGGCGTCGTCTACCGCATCACGTATGAGTGAGATTGCGTGAGCTCGTTGCCGCGAACCGGCAAGGAGACTGCCGGCTATGCCCCGACCATTCTCCTCAGGATACGCCGCTATTGGCCTGCATAACCCAGCCGAACTGCTGAACGTCGGCGCAGCCCTGCGTGCAGCAGCCTGCTTCGATGTCGCGCTTGTCGCCATTGCAGGTCGCCGCTATGCCAGCCAACGCACCGACACGGCGCGCGCCTATCTCGACATCCCGCTGCTCCAGGTCGATGACCTGCATGAAGTCATCCCCTTCGACTGCGTTCCTGTGGCCGTAGAACGCCGCGACGACGCCGCTCTTCTGCCCGACTACGAACACCCGGCCCGCGCCTTCTACGTGTTTGGCCCGGAAGACGGCGACCTCGGCCGGTCCGTACTGGCGTGGTGCCGCGACGTGATCGCCATACCGTCGCATCATTCGCTGAACCTGGCCGCCGCCGTCAACATCGTGCTATACGACAGGCTTGCCAAAGCCCATCGCGCATCCGGCGTTTGAGCCCCTCCGCCAGCCGCCGCTACGGTTGCGCATCCCGCCAGCCGGAAAGCGCGCCGGACATAAGACGCTTCCAGCTTTGACACACGCCGCGCTCTTGACTACACTCCTAGCAATGAATCATATTGGCCCTACAGACCTAGATGTTCTGGACCTGGCGAAGTCGTTGATCGCCATACCGTCCGCAAGCCACAGGTCGAACCAAGAGATTGCGGATTTCCTCGCCGCATTGCTCTCCAACCTCGGGTTTGTAGTCGAACCCATCGTCTACGCCGATGCTATAGGCGAGTGCAAAACCAGCCTGGTCGCGCGCGCCGGCAGCGGCAACGGCGGATTGGGCCTGTTCGCGCATTCCGACACCGTGCCCGCCGAATCGGACGAATGGGCTCCTTTCTTCCCCGTCGTCCAAGAAGGCAAGCTGATCGGCCGCGGAGCCTGCGACATGAAAGGCCCGCTGGCTGCTGCCATCGCCGCCGCCGCGTCGTTCTCATTAGCTCAATTGCGCGCACCTCTTACCCTGGTCATTACGTCTGATGAAGAGGAGGGATATGGCGGCGCGTACGCCGTCTGCGCGCAGTCGCAGCTATTAACCGGCGGCGGCTGGCCCCCATCGGGCGTCGTCACCGAACCGACCCGCCTGCGCCCTGTATATGCGCACAAAGGCATGTTGCGCGTGACCGTGACGGCCGAAGGCGTCGCCGCCCACACAAGCACTGGCCGGGGCGTCTCCGCAAATTTCTTGATTGCGCCATTCCTGGCCGAGATGACCAATCTAGCGGAACAATTCTCACATGACGTGCGCTTTATGAATGGTGAATTTGACCCGCCGACAAACGGCTTCAACATGGTGATCGATGACGGCGGCTGCCCGCACAACGTCACCGCAGCCAAGACGGTCTGCACCTTGACCCTGCGGACTATGCCGGACGATCACCGGGACGAAGCGCTCGCCCTCATCACCGCATCGGCTGAACGCCACGGCCTAGCCTTTTCGTCAAGCGCATTCGATCCTGTCTACACCCCGCGCGAAAGCGACATAGTCGGCGCCGCCATAGCCGCAACAGGCGCCCAACCGGAGACAGCCCCCTACGGCACGGAGGCTGCGGTCTATAAAGACTTCACCAGCCTTGTCGTGCTCGGCCCGGGCAGCATCGAACAAGCTCACACGCCCGGCGAATGGATCGAAGTGAGCGAGTTGCAAGAGGCGGTAAGCGTCTATAGACGTCTCATCGGCCGCTTCTGCCTCTAGCGAAAGAGCCGCCGTCACCAACCATGACTACCACTCGGGAATCACACTCCATCCGGCGCTCGACCGGTCCAGCAGAGATAAACCGCCAACCCATGCCGCTCTGGCTGTCCGCCCTCGGCATCGTTCTGGCCGTGGCGGCGATTGTCGTCGCCTGGCGTTTCGTCCAGCCCGGGCCAGCGGCTGAACCGCCCGCCGACACGGTCAACTCGACAGCCGCCGGCACGCCGACTCCCACTCCCGCGCCGACGGAGCTGCCCCCGCCGCCGGAAAGCGCGCTTGCCACACTTCCGCCGGAGAGGGAGCTCGTCTCCCCGCTCGAATCGCCGCTCGATCTTTCATCCGCTTCGCCCACAAACACAGTTGTCCCCGAACAGCCGGAAATGGCGTTGCCCCTGCCTACGGTCACCCCTACGCCGGAGACGCTTGACATTGCGCCCCGAGATGCGCGAATCGCAGGCGTAACAACGCTGCGCCTCTCCATTTCGGGCCGTGAGTTCGAAAGCACGGGTCGCCCGTTGCGCTTCGCCATTCCCGCACGTGTCCACGCCCTGGACGGCGGCGCGCTGGTCGCCGCCGATGCCTGGTGCATGCAGTTGGGCTTGGCTAACCTCTATTTCGACCTGAGCCTGCGACTGAACCCCACAGACGAGGAACTGGCGACGGTAGGCCGTATCGATCTACGCGCCGACTTCTGTGACGACCCCGGCCCCGTGCTGGACAGTGCAGAAGTCAACCTTTCCACACCTACCGGCTCCGCCGCGCAGATTGCCTACAACCTGCGCGGCGAACGCGCCTTGCTTGGCGAGTCCAACTTCCTCAACGCTGATGTCGGCGTCATCGTCGAACTGGAAGTAACAAACTCACGCCCCCGCTAGCCGCCTACGCCTCATCCGCTTCCGCTCCTCCCTCGCCATCTCTGCGGCTTCTGCATCTTCTGCGGTCTGAGGTTCTCTGACAGGGCAGGAAGCCCGATTTTGCTCTTGCGCCTCGGCGCGTCTTATGTTAGCGTATCATGACTTGCGCCGGCATATCACAGCCGCTGCACCAGCCCTGCTTATTTGCTAGCAAGGATTGACGATCATGGGAAATACAGCCAGAGTAGGCCTCGTCCACGGCGCGGACCGGCGTCGCGGGGTCTATCGGGCCCTTGACTTAGTGCGCCCAGAAGTGGAAGCCAAGCTGCACCGTCAAACGCTCATCAAGCCGAACTTCCTCTCTAGCACCAACCAGCTCGCCTCTACACACGTAGACGCCGTCCGCGGCGTGCTCGACTTCCTCATGAGCGCTGCGCACCCGCCCGATGAAGTGATTATCGCCGAAGGAGCTAACGAAAAATACTCCGGCGAGGCCTTCGTCAACTTTACCTTTTCCGAAGTCCTGTCGGAATACGACATTCCCATTCGCCTGGTCGATCTGCACCAAGAAACAGAATGGGCGGAAACGACGGCTGTGCTAGCCGGCGGCAGCGAGGTTGGCGTACGCATGTCCAAGCTCGTCCTCGACTGCCCCTGCACCATCTCCCTGGCAGTCGCCAAAACACATGACACTTGCGTCGTCACCCTAGCCGTCAAGAATATGATCATGGGCGTGCTGCACAAGGCGGATCGCGTGCATATGCACGGCTTTCGCAGCCACGCCGAGCGCAAGTTCCCCGAAGACGCGCAGGCGCTCAATGTTAACCTGATGCGCCTGGCGCGCTTCCTGACGCCCGACATCGCCGTCATCGACGGAACGCGCGGCCTGCAGGGAAATGGGCCGGGCGGTGATAACGCCGTAGATTTCCGTACTGTCGCCGCGTCGACCGATGCCTTCGCCGCTGATTCTGTTATGACCAAAGCCATGGGGTTTGAGCCGATGACGCTGGCGCTCCCAACTTATGCCCAGGCTGCCGGACTCGGCATCGCAGATCTCGACCAGATCGACATTTTAGGCGCGCATCTCGCTGACGTTATCACGCCTTTCTTGCCGCACGAAAAGACCGCCCAACAAATGGAATGGGCTGCTCCGGATCTGGCTCGTTACCTGCCGGCGTAGTCTCCGCGGCCATTTCTGGCGCGCCTGAAAGATTGCAGGAAATAAGCGAAGGAGGAGACCGCACTAGGCCTCCTCCTTCGCTTATTTCCTACCCTAGCGTCTCGGTTTGCTCACTTCCACACAAACGCTACGCCCGTATATTCTTCCGGTTGATTCAACAGACCATCATACGCCCGCTTAACCTCATCAGGCGCTAGACGGTGCGATATCAGCGGTTCGATCTGCAGCTTGCCCCGCTGGATCCAGTCGAAGATACGCTCCTGCTTGGTGTACTGTGACGTTCGCTTGCCGATGTCCGAATAGATCGGCACATTCCATTCCAAGGCCCCGCGCACTGTGATGAAGCGCAGATGCACCTCCGACAACAGGACAGTCAGATCGCCTTCGACCGGCACGCGCGGCGTGCCCAGAATCACGATTTGCCCGAAGGCAGCCGTCACCGGCAGGGCTTGCATCACCACTGCGCTATGCCCGACAGCGTCGACCGTCACATTCGCGCCCTGCCCCTTCGTCAACTCCATAATGGCCTGGTTAGCCTCGTCGCGGTTCCCGCCTACGGTATGTTCGATGCCGCAGCGCTCGGCCAATTCCCGGCGGCTTGCCACCGGATCGACGCCGATCACCCTAGCGCCCAAGATGCCATAGGCTTGCGCCGCCAGGTTGCCCACAGCGCCGAGGCCGAACACGGCGACCCAGGGGTTGTCGCGCAGTTCGGTGACTACGATCGCGGTCGTAGCCACCCCCGCCATGCGCGAGGCCGCCGCCGTCACGCTGTCCATACCCTCTGGCACAGGAATCACCAGCCGATCCTGAGGGTACACAACCATCGATGCGTGGTTGCCATACGTAAAAACCCGGTCCCCAACCTTTGCGCGGGTCATCCCGGCGCCAATAGCCCGCACAACCCCTACGTTGGCATAGCCCGATTTCCACGGATACGTACACCATTGGCCCGGCTGAAAGACCTTCGGCTCCCTTCCCGAATAGTTCGCCAGTTCCGTACCCGCGCTGATAAACGTCGCTTCCGTCTCGATCAGCAGTTGGCCTGGGCCGAGTTGAGGTTCGGGAAAATCTACGGTTTGCAACTCAACCTGATACTGCCCTGTCACGACAACCTGTTTGATCTGCATATCCTGGCTCCTCCATGGAGTGGCTAGATGGCGGGTGATCAGTGCGGCTGCAACACGGCCGCCAGAAAAGCGTTTGCGTAGTCATTGTACCAGACAACGCCGCGCATCCGCATGTCGCGCAGAGCGCTTTCTCAACGCCGCCGCACCTGATCATTCAGAAACGTTCGCCTCCAGCCCGGCTCGCCCGGCATAGAGCATCAACGCCGAAAAGAGAAACTGAACGAGAAAAAAGTACAGCGGGAACCACAGCGCCCCTGCCATGCCGTGACCCGCCGCGTCGCCAAACGCATAGAGCAGCCACATCACCGACAAGCTCACAGCCAACGTCTGCGCCGCTGCACGCATCGCATCTTGGCCCTGCTTCTCGTCGAACCAACGCCGCGGCCGTTCGCGCAGTTTCACCGTCAGCCACCAGCCAACCGCCAACACATAGGGCAGCACCAGCGGAGTCGACGCCATGATCGCATGGGCGCGCACCATCTCCGTCGGTCGCGGGTACAGCAGGTTCAGCGTCATAAGAGACAGCCCGGTCAACCCGCAGATCGCCCCGGTTACCTGCACAAACACGAACGAGCTGTTGTCATGTACTGCGCCTGCGTCTTCTCCATTTACACGCAGACGGAAAACGCTCACGTATCCGAGTAAGGCCGCCATACCCGCCTGAAAGGCTATCACCACATAGAGGATCGGCCATTCCGGCTGCGACAAGCCCGCCTCGTACTGGTTGCCGATGTCGCTGATCAGAGCAATATCGGCAAAGATAAAGAGCAGAGCGAGCACGCCTCCGCCGATCACCGCCGCAAGGGACCACGAGACGCGCTGCGTGCGCACCGTGTGGCGTACAATGCGCACCAACGCCAACAGGAAGAACAGCAAGGCCGCTAGCAACGCCGCACCCACGACATTGACCAAACTCTCCTCGCCCACTGTGAGCGGATCGAATCGCACCATCTTGACGCGCAGGCGCTCGAACACGAAATAAGCCGTCGCCAGCCCGGCAATCGTCAACACGCCCAGCCCTGCCGTCACACCGTTTTCAAGAGCCTCGGTTCTACGCATCGCCATCGCTCTCCCTCGACATTTCGTGTGGCCCATTCGTACTATTCTCATCTGCCAAGTAAAACAGGTCCTCTACGCGCACGTCGAAAAACCGCGCCAGCTTGAGCGAAATGAGCGTCGACGGCACGAACTTTCCCGTCTCGATTGAGTGAATCGTCAGCCGCGTGACGCCGATGGCGTTCGCCAATTCCTGTTGCGATATTTCGCCGTGCGCAAAGCGAAACCGCCGCAATTTATTGCCAAGATCCATCGATGCACCTCCGAATATGCGCATAGTGTACTATGCATAATGTATAGCACACTATACACACGTTGTCAATGCCTCCGTTGCAGCAAATCGTTCCATGATTCCCTGTCAGGTCCGGTCTATGTGCTATAATTCGGAAAACAGAAGCAGAAATTTCTTGTCGTCCCAGATAGAGATCCGCAACCGCCAATCCGCCCGCATCCGATGGAGGAATCCATGAACGAACGTGAGCGCTTTATCGCCGCCATGCACTACCAGCCGCGCGATCGCTCGCCAATCTGGGACTTCAGCTTCTGGGAGGATACGCTCCCGGTCTGGCATGAGCAGGGCCTGCCCGCCCACATCGACCGATCGAATAGCGAGGAATACCTGGGCATGGACTCCGGCCCCGAAACCTGCGCCGATCTCGTCGGCGTGGAGGCCGTCCTGGCGCCGAAGTTCGAGGAGAAGGTCATCGAAGATCTGGGCGAAGACCATATCCTTCAACAAGAGGACGGTGTGCGCGTTCTACGCCGCAAGCGCTTTCCCTCCATCCCTCAACCCCAACAGCACCTCTGTGTCGACCGGTCAAGCTGGCGCAAACACTACAAGCCGCGGCTGGATCCCGCTAACCCCGCGCGCTATCCCGCAGACTGGGACGCCCGCGTGCGCTACTGGACCGATCCGCAGCGCGACCTGCCCTTGGTTCTGCCGGGCGGCAGCCTCTACGGCCGGATCCGCAACTGGGTTGGCATGGAAAATCTCGCCCTCGTCCTCTACGATGACCCAGCCTGGTTCGAGGAGATGGTCGAGACAGTCGCCGACTGCATCGTCGGCACGCTAACGCGCATCCTGGCAACCGGCGCCCGGTTCGAGGCGTGCGGCATGTGGGAGGATATGGCCTACAATGCCGGCCCGCTGATCAGCCCTCGCCACTTTACGCAGTACCTCGTTCCACACTATCGCCGCATTACCGACTTGCTGCACAAGCACGGCGTCGACGTCATCTGGATCGACTGCGACGGCAACATCGAGAGACTCATTCCGCTCTGGCTGGAGGCGGGCGTCAACTGCATGTTCCCGCTGGAGATCGGTACGTGGGGCGCAGACCCGGTGCGCTACCGCCGGGAGTACGGCAAGGACCTGCTCATCATGGGCGGCTTCGACAAGCATATCCTCGCCCGCAGCCAAGCGGAGATCGCGACGGAGGTGTATCGCCTCACGCCGCTGGTCGAAGAAGGCGGCTACATCGGCTTCTGCGATCACCGCGTGCCGCCTGACGTGCCCTATGCCAACTATCTGTTCTACCTGGAGACCGTGCGCCGCGAATGGGGCAAGAATGTCGCTCTGAAACCCGCGGGCTGGATGCAGACGCAGCCTGCCTAGCTTTTCTCACAGCCTGAAGGGAAAAATGCGCTTGCGCCACTTAGCATAGGTGCTGGCGAAGTGCGGCCAAAACGGGCTTACACGCCCGACCGGTTTTGCCTGGGACAGCGCGGCCAGGAAGCTCGCCGCGTCGTCCTCAAAGGGCGGCAGTTCCAGCCCGCAGCGCCCAACCTCGCCCAACGTATGTGCGTCGCTTCCCGCCGTCGCCAGCTTGCCGTACTCCTCGGCAAGCGCACGCGCAGCGTCATTGTCCGCCGGCCTCACACATCGCGCGTTCAACACCTCTAGTGCGTCGACCTGGTCGATGATCGACAACACGTTCTTGCGCCCCATAGCCGAACCGCGCACCGAGTCAAGCGGATGCGGAATGCTGATCACCGCACCCTGCTCGCGCAACAGGCGGATCGTCTCCTGCGGCGACAACCCCGGAGGAACCTCCTCGCGCACAAAATAGGCGATCACCTCGCCATGCGTCGTCTTGATCTCCTCGCCCACAATCACCAGTTCCGGGTCGAGAGCCTTAGCCGCCAGCGCGCCGCGCAGGTTGTTGTGCTCGGTCACGGCGATGCGGTCGAGGCCCGCAGCGCGCGCCCGCTCTATCAGCTTCGCCGTGGGTGTCAGACTGTCCTTGCTGTAAATCGTGTGGGCGTGCAGGTCGATCTTCCAAATGGTCTTGTTCGTCATGGGGTCTTCGTAGCCCGGTTCTTGTGAAGCTTGGCGCCTGATTGTATCATCCTTGAAGATGCATGTGTGATTTTCGTTGAATGACGCGGGAGAAGCAAATCCTGAAGCCCAAGACGCCGGCCGTCCGCAAGACGCCGCCAGGCGCGCCGGTTCCTCCGATCAACCCGCTGCTGCGCATCGCCGGGCGCGACCCGACAGCAGATGCTGTGTTGGCCGCCGCGCTGCAAAAACACAATGGCCCAGACGCATTGCCCATCCAGGCTCGGGATGGACCGGCGCCGCCAGAGACAGGCGATCCCTTCCAGATCGACCTGTCGCTTACCCTGGACGCAAGCCCGCCCGCCGAACTGCCCAACCGCAGTGTCAGCTATGCCGGCCTGACGCCCGCACAGCGCATGGCCTTCCTACAGTGGGCCGCCAATCCGCTCAAGCCCGCGCCGGAAACCTTCCAGCGCCTCTACATCGCCAGCTTGGAGGTCGGCCTCCTCGACCCAGCCATGCGGCTGGACGGCGCTCGCGGCGGCGATCTCGAAGCGGTCCGCCGCGAACTGGTACGCTGCGCCGTCTCACCAGCCTGGCGCGAGAGCGAATGGCTGGCGCGCGCCCTGCTCTTGGCGTTGTGGCTCACAGCCAACGGTTCTGGCGTCGCCGAATGGCTGTCAGCCGCGTCGCCATCGCCTGCGGTGTTGAGCCTCGCCCTTGGGCTGCAAGCGTTGCTTGGCGAACCGCTCCGGTCTGAGCAGTTGCCCCATCTCGCCGCAAGCTGGAACCTGCCCAACGCAGACCTGCCGCCCGAAGTCCTCGCCCTGCGCCTCAGTTCCTTGACCCATGCGCTCGGCGCGGCCCCGCTACAGGTCGCGCTGCAACGCGCCGTGGACGGCGCAGCCGCTCCCCGTCCCTGGCGCAGCGCGCACCCGTCTCTACGCTTCTCGCTGCCGCAGCCGAACTTGCGCTCCACATTGGAACCGCTCCTGGCCGAAATGCTATCCGTTAATGACGCCGGCATTGCCGGCAGTGCAGACCAAGACGCCGATGTTGAAGAACCGGATCCGGACGCAACGCAGCCAAGCATGGCAGACATGGGCTGGCGCCTCATACTGGAGTTCGGCCAGAGCCGCTCCGAGTTCTACGATCATGTCGTCCAGATCTGCCGAAGGCAGCCCGAGTACATGCAGATCATGGATGAAGATCGCCGCCTCGTCCATCGCGTCGCCTTTCGCAAATCTGATATGCGTCGCTTCTGGCGCATCTGGGACTTCGTGCAGAACTGGTCGGCCACGCGCGTTTATCTAAATGGCGAAGAACTGGAGAAGTGGAAGATCTGGCCCTATTCACAACATCTACGCTGAAACGCCGTCACATGCCATTCGCAGCCATAACGAAACTTGGGGGTTCGGAACGAGCAGACCATGCAACAAGAACTGGACATCTACATCCGCGCGCGTTATACGCTCCTCTGGGTCGTCACGTCAGAGGAGTCGCGTGCCCTGTCCGAAATCGACCAGCTAGCCAAAGAGCAACGCAAGCCCGTCTACGTGTGGAGCGCCACGACCGGCGTTGCCAACCCCGCCATTCCCACGCGTGTGGATGCCGGCAAGCGCGACCCGTTGACCCTGCTGACAGCTATCGTAGAGGACCGTGAGCCGGGGTTGTGGGTGCTGCGCGATTTCCACCCTTTCTTGCGCGATCACACCGTCGTGCGCCGCCTGCGCGAGGCCGCTTTCAGCCTGGAATCCAGCAATAAAACCATCATCCTGCTCGGCCCGGTCCTCAAGATACCGCCGGAGTTGGAAAAAGAGATCACGGTCGTGGATTTCAGCCTCCCCACCCGCGACGAACTGGACCGCCAACTGGACCGTATCGTCGAGAGCGCGCGCAGCCACGGCAAGATCGACATTGCCCTAGACCGCCGCCAGAAGGCGCGCCTCGTCCAGGCCTGTCTGGGCCTAACCATCAACGAGGCGGGAAACGCCATCGCCAAAGCCATCATTCAGTCGGGCGGGCGGCTAGACGGTGACGCCGTAGAGGCCGTCACCGAAGAGAAGCAGCAGATCATCCGCAAGAGCGGCCTGCTCGAATACTATCGCAGCGATGACCAGCTCACCACCGTGGGCGGACTGGACACGCTCAAGGAGTGGCTGCGCAAACGCGTGCGCGCCTTCGGCGAAGAAGCGCGCGCCTTCGGATTGCCCGAACCGAAAGGCATCCTCCTGGTCGGCGTACAGGGCTGCGGCAAGTCGTTGGTCGCCAAGTCCGTCGCCAATTCGTGGCGGCTGCCGCTCTTGCGCCTCGACGTGGGCCGCCTTTTCTCCTCCCTCGTCGGCTCCAGCGAAGAAAACCTGCGCAACGCCATCAAAGTGGCCGAAAGCATCGCGCCCGTCGTGCTCTGGGTCGACGAGATCGAAAAAGGCTTCTCCGGCGTGGGGTCGAGCAACGTCAGCGACGCCGGCACCGCTGCCCGCGTCTTCGGCAGTTTCATCACCTGGCTGCAAGAGAAGAAGGCCCCGGTCTTCGTCATCGCCACCGCCAACACAGTCAGCCAATTGCCCCCGGAGTTGGTGCGCAAGGGTCGCTTCGACGAGATCTTCTTTGTCGATTTGCCGGACGCGTCCGAACGCCGCGAGATCTGGAAGATCCACCTGCTCAAACGCAATCGCAACCCCGACGACTTCGACCTGCACACCCTGGCAATGGCCTCCGACGGCCTCTCTGGGGCCGAGATTGAGCAGGCCGTCATCGCCGGGCTGTACGAAGCATTCGACCAGAACCGCCCGCTGGAGATGTCCGACCTGCTCGACGTGCTGCAAGACACTGTGCCGCTCAGCCAGATGATGCAAGAGGAGATCGACGCGCTGCGTGCGTGGGCGCGCCAGCGCGCTCGCCGCGCCTCGCAACCCGCCTGATTGCACCAGAAAGCGCGTTTCGTCTCGCATTCCAGTACTGCCTTTCGGGTACCGCATCCACTGCACTTTTGCAGCGGCGCGGCCTTTACCGCACCGCCATTTACGGGTAGAATCAACGCTTGGCATGACACAAGAACGATTTGAGTGGCTCGAAATCCCAACCGAACAAGAAACCGCCAAGCGGCCAAAGGAGAAGGCGCACGCCGCGGTCATGGGCAAGCGCTGCCCCCAATGCGGCTGGCTCGACGAAGAGACCGCCACGCGCTGCTTCCGTTGCGGATATAGCTACAACGTCGATTACGAGTTGGCCGGCCGCATCGCCACGCTCGGCGTCACCTTGCCGCCCCGTCTCATCCAGACCAGCCAAAACCTGGAGAACTTCTTCCGCATCCACGGACGCGCCCGTCCACCCGAACCCGCCGGCGTCTACCGCCTGCTCGCCCAAGCCGAAGCGCTACGCCTTAGCCGCGGCTTCGACCAGTTGCTCTGCCTCGAAGAGCTGGACGTCGAGCACTACCGGCACCAGATTGAAACCGCGCTCAAAGCCCTGAACCAAATGCGCGGCCGCGCCCTCTTGGCGGACGAAGTCGGCCTGGGCAAAACCATCGAGGCCGGCATCATCATGAAGGAGCTAATCCAGCGCGGTCTGGTGCGCACGGTGCTTGTCCTCACGCCTGCCTCGCTCACGGAACAATGGCGCGAGGAGTTGCAGACCAAGTTCCACGAGGAGTTTGCTGTCGTCGAGAAGCCCGCCGAGTGGCAAGCCCTTGGCGACGCCGAGGAAGGCCGCTGGCTCGTCAGCCTCGACCGCGCCAAGCTCAAACGACACAGCGAGGGCATCCTGGCCCGCGACTACGACCTGCTCATCGTCGACGAGGCGCACAAGCTGAAGAACCGTAGCACCCTCGCTTGGAAATTCGTCAACCAAATCCGCAAACGCTACGTACTAATGCTGACTGCGACGCCCATCCAGAACGACCTGATGGAATTATACAGCCTCATCACCATCCTTACGCCGGGTCAGCTTGGCACGGTGCGCGGCTTTCGCCAACACTTCTTGCAGAACTCGGACACGCGGCGGCCTAAGAACGCGCCCTCGCTACGCCGCCTGCTCAACGATGTGATGATCCGCAACCGCCGCAGCAAGGTGGACATCTCCTTCCCCAAACGCCGCGCCGCCATTTATCACCTCTCCTTGAGCGAACCCGAATGGCGCCTCTACGCCGACGTGACCGACTACATCCGCCGGAGATTCCGAGCGACCGACAGCGACAAGCACCTGCGTCTGACGCTGATGACGCTGCAACGCGAGTTGAGCAGCAGCCCGCAGGCGGTCGCCGCCACCCTGCGCAAGATGGTCCAAGATACGGCCCACGGAGCCCGTGCCCGTGACGAGCTAATGCACTTCCTGGAATTGGCCGAAGCCATCCCCGTCGGGCGCAAGCTTCACGCGGTGCGCGAGATCTTACAGCGTTATCCGGGGCAGTTCCTCATCTTCACCGAATACCGCCAGACGCTCGAAACCATCCTGCGCCAGCTTGAGGCTTGGGACATTCCGGCTGTGGGCTTCCATGGCGGCATGGACATCAACCAGAAAGAGGCCGCGGTCGCCAAGTTCCGCGGCAACGACGCGCAGCCCAGCGTGCGCGTCATGGTCAGCACCGAAAGCGGCGCCGAAGGTCGCAACCTCCAGTTCTGCCATCAGCTAATCAACTATGACCTTCCCTGGAACCCGATGCGCGTCGAGCAGCGGATTGGCCGCCTGCACCGCCTGGGCCAGGTCAACGAGGTCACGATCTTCAACCTGAGCTGCAACGAGACCATCGAAGCGCACATCATCGACCTGCTGGCCCGCAAGATTCGCATGTTCGAGTTGGTCATCGGCGAGCTGGACCTGATCCTGGGCAACATCGACGGCGCCAAGTCTTTCGAAGATCTGCTGCGCCAAGCCTGGGAAGCCAGCGCAAACGAAACCGACCTGCGCGAGCGCATCGAGGAGATCGGCAGCATCTTGGTGCGCGCCCGCCGCGACTATGAGCGCGTCCGCTCCAGCAACGAACTGCTCGACGAAGCGTTGGAAACTGTCTAGCAACCGCACCCAAAGCCAAAGGAAGCAGCCACATGGATGACCTGAAAAGCCTCGCCGCAGAAGCGCAGGACATGGCCCCGGCCCTGGTCGCCTGGCGCCGCGACTTCCACATGCACCCCGAACTCGGATTCGAAGAGGTCCGCACCGCCGGTGTCGTAGCCGACCATCTGCGCAGCCTCGGCTTGGAGGTTACCGCCGGGGTCGGCAAGACAGGCGTTGTCGCCGTAGTCGAGGGCGATGACCTGCCGCCCGACGCGCCCACGGTGCTGCTGCGCTTCGATATGGACGCGCTGCCCATCGACGAAGAAAACGACGTCCCCTACCGGTCGCAGACGCCCGGCGTCATGCACGCCTGCGGGCACGACGGCCATACCGCCATCGGCATGGGCGTGGCGCAGTTGCTCGTCCGCCACCGCCACTCGCTGCCCGGCCGCGTCAAGCTCGTCTTCCAGCCCGCCGAGGAGGGCTTGGGCGGCGCGCTCGCCATGATCGAAGACGGCGTGCTCGAGAACCCCGCGCCTAGCGCCTCGTTCGGCATGCACTTATGGAGCAGGCTGCCCCTGAACCAAGTCATCGTACAGCCCGGCCCGCTTTGGGCGACCGCCGGCTCTTTCCGTCTCGCCATCCGCGGCCGCGGCGGTCACGGCGCCGCCCCCCACGAAACCGTCGACGCCACCGTGGTTGCCAGCCACATCGTCGTCGCATGGCAATCCATCGTCGCCCGCTCAGTGGACCCCGCGCAGACCGCGGTCATCAGCGTCGGCACGCTGCATAGCGGCGATGTCAACAACGTCATCTCCGGCCGCGCCGAGTTGACCGGAACCATCCGTACCTTCGACCCAGCGATAGAGGCGCTGCTCAAACAGCGCATGGCCGAGATCGCAGACGGCGTCTGCCGAGCCTTCGGCGCCACGTATGAACTGACCTTCCCCTTCACCTTCCCGGCGACCATCAACTCCGAAGAAGGCGCCCAACTCATGCAACGCGTCGCCCGGCAACTGGTTCCCGCCGAGCAGATCGCCGCGATTACGCCCATGATGGTCAGCGAGGATATGTCCGAATTCCTCGACCGGGCGCCCGGCTGCTACATACTCGTCGGCGCGTCGGACCCGCTGCAGGGATGGCACAGCCCGCACCATAACCCAACCTTCGACTTCGACGAACGCGTGCTGCCCACCGGCGTTGCGCTCATGGCCGGCGCGGCCATCGCCTACGTGCAACAGCAGGCCGCCCGCAGCGAAGACTAGACTTCACGTCGTTATTCGATGCCAAGGTAATCCGTGCACGATGACGGAGGATCGCGATTGGGGAATAATCAAACCTAGCCGAAATGCCAAACCCGGCGAACTCGTCGCTTTCGGCGCTTATCCACATAGGGCGGACGGCGCAGACCGCACGCCGATTCAGTGGCGGATATTGCGAAATACGGGGAGTCGGCTCTTCATGTTGAGCGAGCGCCTTCTTGACTGCAAGCGATACCACGGCGCTAACGTGAATATTACGTGGCGTGACTGTGATTTGCGGAAGTGGCTGAACGGTGAGTTCTATAATGCAGCATTCAATGCCGCCGAGATGGAGTCAATTGCAACGACTCTCTGCACGGGCAACGGCGAAGGCAGTCCGGACACCGAGGACAGGGTCTTCCTACTTAACGTCACCGAGATAAGTGAACTCACAGAAACTCACGGCAAGGACTTGCGCTGTGCCGCGGGTACGGACCTTGCCAGGACTAGGAAACCTGACGGATGCAACTTATATGTATATGACAAGACGAACAAAGAAAACTACATTATTAGCCACGGCGAAGCAGTTGGCTGCTCATGGTGGTGGCTTAGAACACGAGGCAACAAACCTTCGCGTGCGTATTTTGTAGGTACAAGTCGCAGTATCCGCAGTTATGCGAACGTCAGTCTAGCCCGCTACGGCGTGCGCCCCGCCCTGGTGATGCGCATATAGAGCACACTGTATAACGCCTGAATGGTGCGCTGTCCATACTCGCCTTGCAGACCATGCCGTTCGGCAATCGCTGTCATGTATATGCCGATCACGCTTCTCCTTTCCGCTTCGCGTCATATTCTTGAATCGTAGTCCCCACCCACGCCCAATTTGACTAAACATCGCCCCCATGTTATCATCTAATTCATCCGATTATTCTGATTATTCTGCGTTTGGGGGTGCATAACCCATGATAGAAACGCGCGTCGATTCCGAATTCTTGCGCTATCTGATCGAGCGAGAGTTCTGCCCAGGAGACAGGCTGCCGTCTCTCGCCGAGTTGAGCAGAGAGATCGGCATCAGCGTCGGAAAACTGCGCGAACAACTCGAAGTCGCGCGCATGCTCGGTTTAGTAGAAGCCAGCCCCCGCCGCGGCATCACGCGCACCGAATACAGCTTCACGCCGCCTGTCCGGCTTAGCCTAATGGTCGCGCTCGCACTCAACGTCGCCTACTTCAACGCCTTCAGCGAACTGCGCGTCCATTTGGAGACCGCCTACTGGGACGAAGCGGTGGCGCTGCTCACCGACGACGACAAAGCCTGTCTGCGTTCGCTCGTGTCCGCTGCGATGGACAAGCTCAGCCAGCAGCGCATCCAGATACCTTATGTCGAACATAGGCAGCTTCACCTGACCGTCTTTCGCCGCCTCGACAACCCTTTTGTCGTCGGCCTGCTGGAAACCTATTGGGATGCTTACGAAGCCGTAGAGTTGAATACCTATGCGGACCTGCCTTATCTCAAAGAAGTCTGGGATTATCATGCGCGCATCGTCGACGCCATCGTCGACGGCAACTCCGCGCTCGGCAAGCAGTTACTGATCGAGCATATGCAGTTGCTCAGCAAACGCGGCATCTCCATCGAAAGGGTGGAGGCGGAAACAGTCGTCGCCGCCTGAGACGCGGCGGCCATTAATATTTCGGAAGCAACGCTGTAAGGGCCAGTCTGAACCCGTTCGTCTAGTCGGAAGCTGCGCCAACCGTCCGTGACGAAATGCGCCTCCTGATTGGCAGCCGGCAGCGTCAAGTTTGAGGGCATTCTTTTTCGTGAGCATTCGGAGAACCATTCGTTCTCCCCGGTCAATCGGAGGAAAAGTCATGAGTGTCTTGGTGAAGGAAGCCTCACCCATACCCGGCGAACATGAGTTGAGAGTCAATGATTTCAACATCAATGTGGCGACGGCCAACGGTTCCGGCAGCCAGACCAGCAACAACATTCTCATCCGTACGCTGTTCAAGATGGGCATCCCGGTCACAGGGAAAAACCTCTTTCCCAGCAACATCCAGGGCTTGCCCACCTGGTATACTGTGCGTCTGAGTAAAGACGGGTATCTCGCCCGGCGCGAAGGGATCGAGGTCGTGGTCTGCATGAACGCGGCGACGGTCGCCGAGGACATGCAGAATGTCATGCCCGGCGGCATCATCCTCTATGATGACTCCCTGCCGGTTGCCGCACGACGCAAGGACGTCACCTACTTCCCTATGCCCGTCAAGGAACTGGTGAAGAAAGCGGATCTGCCCTTCAACTTGCGCGATTACGTCGCCAACATGGTCTACGTCGGTTTCCTGGCCTATCTGCTGGAACTCGATTGCGACCAAGTACGCGCCGCGCTCGAGTGGAACTTCGAAGGCCGGCCCAAGCCGATAGCGCTCAACCACGATATGGTACTGAGCGCCTACAACTGGGCCGCCGCCAACGTAATCAACAACCAGCCCTACCGCGCCCGCGCCATGACCGGCTTCAACGAGGACAAAATCCTCGTCGACGGCAACACCGCCGCAGCGCTCGGCGCGCTCTATAATGGCGTGAACCTCGTCTCCTGGTACCCCATCACGCCGTCTTCCAGCGTGGCTGAAGCGGTTATCAAGTACGGCCCGCAGTTGCGCCGCGACCCGGACACCGGCAAGGCGACCTACGCCGTGGTCCAGGCCGAAGATGAGCTAGCCGCCATCGGCATGGCGATCGGCGCCGGCTGGGCTGGCGCCCGCGCCATGACCGCGACCAGCGGCCCTGGCATCAGCCTGATGTCCGAGTTCGTCGGCCTTGCCTACTTCACCGAGACGCCAACCGTGATCTGGGACATTCAGCGCATGGGCCCCAGTACTGGTTTGCCCACCCGCACCTCCCAGGGCGACATCCTCAGCGTCTACTATCTTAGCCACGGCGACACCCGCCACATCGTGCTCTTCCCGGCTACCCCGGCAGAGTGCTTCGAATTCGCCGGCGTCGCCTTCGACCTTGCCGAACGGCTGCAGACGCCCGTCTTCGTGCTCAGCGACCTCGACTTGGGCATGAACTACTGGATCTCCGACAAATTTGAGTATCCGGAGAAGGAAATGGACCGAGGCAAGGTGCTCAGTGCAGAGGACCTCGACCAGTGGGGCGCCAAGTGGGGTCGCTACCTTGACGTAGACGACGACGGCATTCCCTACCGCACCCTGCCCGGCACGAAGCACAAACTCGCCGCCTACTTCGCCCGCGGCACCGGCCACAACGAATATGCCGGCTACAGCGAACGCCCGGATGACTGGGAGAACAACCTCGCCCGCCTGACCAAGAAGTTCGACACGGCGCGCGAACTAGTGCCCCCGCCGGCCATTGAGGAGGTCGAAGGCGCCGAAATCGGCATTATCAGCCTCGGCAGCAACGATGCGGCAATCCAAGAAGCGCGTGATAGGCTTAGCGCTGCCGGCTTTGCTACCAGCTATCTGCGCGTGCGCGCCTTGCCCATCACCCAGAGTATTCGCGACTTCGTTGCCAAATACGACAAGATCTTCGTCGTGGAGAACAACTTCGACGGGCAGCTCGCGAAGATACTCGTCAACGCCCAGCCAACCGCCGCGCCCAAGATGGAAAAGGTGACGAAGTGCGACGGTCTGCCGCTCTCCGCCCGTTGGATCACCGATTCGATCCTTGCCAGTCTGGCCTAGCCGACGGCGCAATACAGCACGCATCTCGACGCACGGTACGGCTTATCGTATCTGAAACAAAGGACATAATGATGGACAAGGCAACGCAATCAGTCCCCGCTGCGCGATCGCCCAAGACCAATCTCTTAGGGCTCGAAAAGAACGACTACCGCGGCAGGCCATCTACTCTGTGCAAAGGCTGCGGTCACGATAGCATCAGCCAACGCATCATCAATGTAACGTGGGAGCTTGACATCGACCAAACGCAGGTGATCAAGCTTAGCGGCATCGGCTGCAGCAGCAAGACGCCCGCCTACTTCCTCGGCCAGTCCCACGGCTTCAACGGCGTTCACGGCCGCATGCCCTCCGTAGCGACCGGCGCTGTCATCGCCAACCGCTCCCTCACCGCCATCGGCGTGAGCGGCGACGGCGACAGCGTCTCGATCGGCATAGGCCAGTTTAAGCATGTCATGCGCCGCAACGTCCCCATGACCTATATCGTCGAAAACAACGGCGTCTACGGCTTGACCAAAGGCCAGTTCAGCGCCACCGCCGACCAAGGCCAGGTGTTGCGCCACGCCGGCGTCAACGATCTCATGCCGCTCGACGTCTGCCTAGAGGCGTTGGCGGCCAACGCCACGTTCATTGCCCGCAGTTTCGCCGGCGACGCCAAACAGGTCGAGACGCTGCTCAAGGCTGCGCTCAAGCATCGCGGCATCGCCGTCCTCGACATCATCAGCCCCTGCGTCACCTTCAACAACCACGACGCCTCGACCAAGAGCTATGCCTACGGCAAAGAGCGCCAGGTTTCGCTGCAGGAGCTGAACTTCATCCCCAACTACGAAGAGATCGAGATCGACGAATACGACGACGAGCGGGAAGTCCAACTACACGACGGCTCGTGGATCGTGCTCAAGAAACTGAGCGAGGACTACGACCCGACCGACAGACTGGCCGCATACCGTGTACTCGAGCAGTCCCGTAGCGAGGGTAAGTTCACCACCGGCCTCTTCTACATCGATGAGTCTCAGCCGGACCTGGTCGAGATGCTCAATCTAGTCGATGAGCCGCTCGCTATGTTGCCCGCCGAAAAGCTGCGCCCTAGTCGCGAGTCGCTCGATAAGCTAATCGACGCCCTGTAGCCCTCTGCATAACGCGCAACGCCAATAAAGCGGGCGAGGATAGAATAGCCGCCTACCCTCGCCCGCTTCGCTCCCTGCGCCAACCCCTCTGGCGTATCGTCTTCACTTATCGCTCAGAGTACGTCGCCCTCGTCTAATTCGGCGTAGGCCCCGCGCAATTCCGGAGGCAGCATCTCGGCCATCGTCCGCATGAACCAGTCGGTAAACGCTCGCGCCGCAGCAGGGTCGTTCGCTACATCACCCTGCCAGATCATCGGCTCTGCGAAACGCACCGTCACGCGCGGCCGTCGAAAGGGGCGCCTAAACACGAGCGCCGAATCGATCACTACAGCCGGGATGACGGGCGCATTTGCGGCCATCGCAATGCGCGCCGCACCCGACTTGCCTCGCTGCAACTGCCCGGTACGGCTGCGCGTCCCCTCCGGGAACATGCCCAATACGCATCCATCCTGCACCAGTCTGACAGCTCTCTCTAGCGCAACCTTATCCTGCTTGCCTCGCTCCACCGGAAAGACCCCTGCCGAATTGAACAGCTTTGTCAGCAGCGGGTGATAGTCGAAGATCTCCGACTTGCCCATGTAGTGGATCTGTCGCCGCGTCGACACGCCTAACAACAGGTAATCCGGCCCCATATTGTGGTTACAGACAAGAACGCAGCCTCCTTCCAGCGGCACATGCTCCGCGCCCTCCAATTTCACACGGCAAAAGAGCGGCATTAGCACCCTGACGAGGATCCAAAGAAACTTATAGAGCCAAGATCCGTCGACTGGCATTCGCACAGTTTGTCCCCTCCGCCCCGCTTCCTCGACAGGAATGGTTTGCACTTACCCTTGATGCAAGCCATACAACGCAGACGCTTCAAGCGGCAGCGCCGAAACTCCGCCGCCGTTTTGCATCTGCCTCTGCGCTTCGCGCACCATAATCCGCCGCAACACCGCAATCGACGCCGCATAGGTGGCGTCCACCCCGAAATAGCTGAGGCTCTTACTCAAAAGCATCTGCCGCCGGCTGATCGGCGTGTCGCTTGCGTAGTGGATCAACCCAATATCGTAGGGCGCATTAATGAACAAGTTGACGATTTCGTTGACCGGATAACGCTTCGGGTAAATGTCCTCGTATATGCCGCTGAGATAGGGGCCGGCCTCCATCTCGATGTCTGTATAGCCTTCCTCATAGAAGACGTGCATGAAGTCCCGGTTCTGCAAGATCGTGCCGCGCACCGTAACCGCCTTCTGGTTGTCGAAGACCGTGCCGAACTCCAGGAACGGGGCCACATCTTGCGCGGTGAAGCAATTACGGAACAAATACGAATTGCTCGAATGCTCGTCGTACACCACGTTCGGGATCATCACATCGCCCACCCTGCCGTTGAGCGTAGCCGCCTTGCCCAGTATATACACGCCCTGCAGCCGGTCGATCGCGGTCGACACCTGGCTGAAGATGTGATAAGCCGCCATGCCTAGCGGATAGTCGATGTTAAAGACCAGCGCGTCGCTGCAGCTCAACGCCTCCCACTCCGCATCGCTCAGGATGTCGACACGCGGATCCAGCCACTCGCGCCGGATCGAGCGCAGTTCCATCACCTGCGCCTCAACGTCCAGGCAGTGCGGATCGGAAATGCGGGTGATGCCCGCCGCCGCCTCTCGCTCCGCCACACGCCGGCGATGTGCGGCGCCATTCTCCGCCCGGCCCGGATAGAGACGAGACACATAGTAAAGGAAATTCGCCAGGCCGCCGTCCCCCTCGCGAGCCAACGCCTGGAATTCACTCCATAAGTCTTCCGGGTTGTGCTCGCGCACATACTCCAGCATCTCGTCCCGCACCTCCCACACCGCGCCGGAGATCAGGTTGACGAGGCTGTGCACGTTGCTGCTGACCAGGTAGATCGGCCGCGCCGGAAGGTCCAGATGTTCGCATTTCTCAGCGATCTTGCCCCACCAGTGCTGCACGCTGCGCCTGTAATCGGAGAGCCCACTACCCAAAACCGTAATACGCATGTCCAGCCGCGCCTCGGCGGCCAGCGCTAAGTTCTGCACCAACGTCCTGCCCGGCCAGATCTGCCCCAACCGTCCAAAGTCCGCAGCAGTAAGCTCCAGGGCGTTGCGCACATCCTCCATCAGCTCCAGCGGCGCATAACTGTCATCATTCGCCATGCTCATGAGTCGTTGGCCGACATCCCCGGCGCCCAGTTTCTGATGAATCTTGTTCCATTCAATCTGAAACGTCGTGATGCAAGGAATGAGGTCGTCGATGTCGCTGACGCTGGCAATATACGCCGCCAGAACACGCGTGTCCGGGTTGAAATAGAGCTTGCGCCGCCGTGCTCGCGCCCGCACAGGATGCCAACTCTCCACGTCATAGCCGGCGCGCCGGAACACGTCCTCCATCTGGCCCATTACCATCAGCCGCGTCTCGGGGATGCAGGCAGGCAGGCGCAGTGCACAATAGACCAGCGCAGATACGTCCACGTCCTTGCTTTCAGCCTGCTGGTGCAGGCTGGAATTCATGGCCGCGTGGGTCTCCTCCAGGCTCCGCACGCGGATGGGCGCGCTGCTGCGCAACAAGGAATAGTACGTCCG
>CAYXRG010000036.1:30207-41048 GCA_964467575.1 uncultured Caldilineaceae bacterium
CCAGGCTCCGCACGCGGATGGGCGCGCTGCTGCGCAACAAGGAATAGTACGTCCGGATATACAACTCAATCTCTTCGCTGTGCGCAACCGGCGTTGCTCGGTCCATTCGAACTTCTTCCTCTCTCTTCTTTAGCCTGTTCTTCACGCCAAGTATAGCACGCGCCCCACGATGGAGGTAGGTTGCGCCGCGTTTTCGCTCTTTTTGGGTTGCGACTCACGCCAAGCCCACTCCCTAACAGCCACCGCAACAACTCTGTGCAGTCTGTCTATTAGTGACCCTTCCCGCATCTCACGCAAGGGGTTAATCGTGCAGATCAAACGTCGAACCGGCAAAATGATTGTGCACATTGCACATTGAACGTTCGCGCTCACGCTCCTATACTCTTGCGCAGCGCGAAGGCGCTTTGCGCGCATCATTAGCGCAACGATTGCGCCACCTTAATCACTCATGTCGTTTTATCATTCAGTAGTTTGCACGCGAAGGAGTCAGTTAAGTGAAACACACCATTTTGCACCGTCGCCGGCTGCCCATCCTGATACTTTTTGCTGCGCTCTCCCTCTTCGCTGCACGCGCGGCCTTCGCCGCCGATCCCAACGGCGCCGAAACCCTGGCCACAGCAGAAGAGCCATACGCCGTCGCCCTGACCTTTGTCTGGCTGCTTGTCGCCGGCGCCCTGGTCTTCTTTATGCAGGCCGGCTTTGCCTTAGTAGAGGCAGGTTTCACCCGCGCCAAGAACATGGTGAACGTTCTCACCAAGAATTTCATGGACTTTTGTATCGGCGGTCTCGCCTATTTCTTCTTCGGCTATGCCATCATGTACGGCTCTAGCATCGCAGGCATCATCGGCAGCGATGGTTTTCTACTCTTAGGCGACTACTACGACGTGAACCAAGCCCTGACTTGGTTCTTCCAGATGGTCTTCGTCGCCACCGCGGCGACCATTGTCTCCGGCGCGATGGCAGAACGCACGCGCATCACCGCCTATCTCGCTTACAGCTTCCTGCTCAGCGCCATCATCTATCCGATCAGCGGCCACTGGGTCTGGGGCGGCGGCTGGCTGGCACAACTCGGCTTCCATGACTTCGCCGGCTCCGGCGTCGTCCACATGATCGGCGGACTCGTCGGCCTGGCGGGCGCGTATCTGGTCGGGCCTCGCCTCGGCAAGTTCAATTCAGACGGCACGCCTAACGAGTTCAAGCCCACTAACGTGATCTACGTCGTACTCGGCGGCCTGATCCTCTTCGTCGGCTGGTTCGGCTTCAATCCCGGCTCCACCCTCAATGGGGCGGACCTGCGCATGTCGGTCATCGCCATGAACACCTTCCTCGCCGGCTGCGCCGGGGCGACCACCGTGATCTACGCCGGCCTAGTGCGCACAGGCAAGGCCAACGGCGTAGCCGCGGTCAACGGCGCGCTTGCCGGCCTCGTCGCCATCACAGCGGGCTGCGCCGTCGTGCCCCCCTGGGCCGCGGTGATCATTGGCATCCTGGCCGGCTTTGTCCTCATGTGGGGTGAGCGCTTCATCGAGCGCACGCTCAAAGTAGACGACCCCGTCGGCGCCGTCACTGTCCACGGCATCGTCGGCTTCTTTGGCCTGCTCATGGTGGGCGTTTTTGCCGACGGAACCTATGGCGACGTCAGCGGCATCATCGCCGGCAACTTCAACCAGATCGTCGTCCAGTTGATCGGCGCCGTCTCCCTAGCAGCCTGGGCGCTGATCATGGGCTTCATCATGTTCTCGATCATCAAGAGCGCCATCGGCCTGCGCGCCAGTGACGAAGAACAGACCCTGGGCCTAGACATTACCGAGCACGGCATGAGCGTCTACGAGCCGGGCATCATGCCGCAGACCGCCGGCGATTGAAACGCACGGAGCATCGCCCCCTAGCCGCAAAGCACCCCCCATAACAAGAGCGCCGGGCTAACCCAGCCGGCGCTCTTGTTATGTTCACTGTTGGACTTTACCTGCTCAGGCGTTGCGCGATCCCGCACCCTTCAGCTTACCGTGCAGATACTCTCGGTTTAACAGCGCGATGAAGTCCAGCCCAATCTCCTTAGGACACACCGCGGCGCACTCGCCAATGTTCGTGCAGCCGCCGAAACCCTCGGCCTCCATCGCATCGACCATCAACACCGCCCGGTCGAAGCGCTCCGCTTGGCCTTGGGGCAGCACATTCAGGTGCCCCACCTTGGCCGCAGTGAACAGCATTGCCGACGAGTTGGGGCAGGCCGCCACGCACGCGCCGCAACCGATACACGCCGCCGCGTCCATAGAGACATCTGCCACGGGCTTCGGCACGGGGATGCTGTTGGCGTCCGGCGCGCTGCCTGTCGATGCCGAGATGTAGCCCCCAGCCTGTATGATGCGGTCCAGCGCCGCCCGTTCCACAACCAGATCCTTAATCACGGGAAATGCCTTCGCCCGCCACGGTTCCACCACGATAACGTCGCCGTCCTTGAAGTGCCGCATGTGCAGTTGGCAGGCTGTCGTTGCCGCCTTAGGGCCGTGCGCAATGCCGTTGATCATGATTCCGCACATGCCGCAAATGCCTTCACGGCAGTCATGATCAAACGCCACAGGGTCGCCGCCGTTCGCAATCAATTGCTCGTTCAGCATATCCAGCACTTCCAGGAACGACTCATCCGGGCCGACGTCGTCCACCTCATATTCCTCAAACTGACCCTTTCTCAGGGCGTTCGGTTGCCGCCAGATTCGCAACTTGAATTTCATAGTCGACTCTGCTCCCTTTGCTTCTCGCTACTTGTAGCTGCGCTGTGACAGGGCGACATACTCGAAAGTCAGCGGCTCCTTATTGAGGATCGGTGCGCGCCCGTCGCCGGCATACTCCCAAGCCGCCACATAAGCATAGTTCTCGTCGTCGCGTCTGGCCTCTCCGTCGGCCGTCTGATACTCGTTGCGGAAATGCGCGCCGCAGGATTCTTTGCGCTGCAGCGCGTCGATACACATGAGCTCGGCAAGCTCCATGAAATCAGCGACCCGTCCCGCTTTCTCCAGGCTCTGATTCAGTTCCTCCGACTCGCCGGGCACGCGCACGTTCTGCCAATATTCTTCGCGCAGCGTCGGGATCAGTTCGAGCGCCTTTTTCAGCCCATCTTCCGACCGCTCCATTCCGCAGTATTCCCATAGGATCTGCCCCAACTCGCGGTGATACGAGTCGACTGAGCGCTCGCCATTGGCCTTGAGCAGTCGCTCAACCCGCCCGCTCACCTCCTCCTCGACCGCGCGGAACGCCTCGTGATCCGTGGTCAACGGCTCCAACTTGGCCTGGGCCAGATAATTGCTCAACGTATAGGGCAACACAAAATACCCGTCCGCTAACCCCTGCATCAAGGCGCTGGCGCCGAGTCGGTTCGCCCCGTGGTCCGAGAAGTTGGCCTCGCCGATGGCGAACATGCCGGGGATGGTACTCATTAGGTTGTAGTCTACCCATAGCCCGCCCATGGTGTAATGCAAGGCCGGATAGATGCGCATCGGAACCTCGTACGGGTTCTCGCCGGTGATGTTCTCGTACATATCGAACAGGTTGCCGTAGCGGTCGCGTATCACGTTGGCGCCAAGACGCTCGATCGCCTCGGCGAAGTCCAGATAGACGCCATTGCGCCGCGACCCTACGCCGTGCCCCGTATCAACCACGCTCTTGGCCGCACGCGAGGCGATATCGCGCGGCACCAGGTTGCCGAAACTGGGGTAGCGCTCCTCCAGGTAATACCAGCGCTCATTCTCCGGTATGTCGCCGGGAGCGCGTGTATCGCCGGGCTGACGCGGCACCCAGATGCGCCCGTCGTTGCGCAACGACTCGCTCATGAGCGTGAGTTTACTTTGGTGCTCGCCCGACTGCGGAATACAGGTCGGGTGTATCTGCGTAAAACACGGGTTGGCGAAGTACGCGCCCCGTCGATGCGCGCGCCAAACGGCGGTCACGTTGCAGCCCTTGGCGTTGGTCGACAGATAAAAGGCGTTGCTATAACCGCCTGTCGCCAACACAACCGCGTCGCCCAGCCAGCGCTCGATCTTGCCGTTGCGCAGGTCTCGCGTCACGATGCCCCGCGCCACGCCGTTCACCACCACCAGGTCGAGCATCTCGGTGCGGTTATGCATGCGCACCCGCCCGGCATGGATCTGGCGGGCGAGCGCCTGGTACGCGCCTAACAGCAGTTGCTGGCCCGTCTGCCCGCGGGCATAAAAGGTGCGCGACACCTGCGCGCCGCCAAAGGAGCGATTGTCCAACAGGCCGCCGTACTCGCGCGCAAAGGGGACGCCTTGCGCAACGCACTGGTCGATGATGTTGTTGCTCACCTGCGCAAGCCGGTAGACGTTCGCCTCGCGCGAGCGGTAATCGCCGCCCTTCACCGTATCGTAGAAGAGCCGAAAGATGCTGTCGCCGTCGTTGCGATAGTTCTTCGCCGCGTTTATGCCGCCCTGCGCCGACACGCTGTGTGCGCGTCGCGGGCTATCCTGATAGGCGAAGCAGTCCACGTTATAACCCAGTTCACCTAAGGTCGCTGCCGCCGACCCGCCGGCCAAGCCGGAGCCGACAACGATGATGCGAAACTTGCGCCGGTTCGCTGGCGACATTAGCTTCATCTCGAAGCGGGCCTTATCCCACTTCTCCGCTATCGGCCCATCCGGCGTCTTTGCGTCCAGGATCGTCTTGGCAGGCGCTGGGGCCATGCTCGTCTGGGTATCGGCCTTATCTGCCATGGATGTTCCTCCGCGTTAACTCAAAATGCCAAGTTGGACGGCAATGGGCACGCTGGCGAACCCAACCGGAACGAGGATCGCCAGTGCCCAAGCCAGCCCGCGAATAAGTCCGTCCATACGCTCGTTGTTGAAGCCAAGCGTCTGGAACATGCTCCATGTGCCGTGGAACAGATGGAGTCCGAGCGCGACCAGCGCCACCAGGTAGATGAGTGTCACCGGCAACGACTGGAAGTTCGTCACCAGGTTGTGGTAGGGCTGGCCTGGTATGAACTCGCCGTGCACCGCCGAAACGCCCCACGTCAACTGCATCAGATGCAGCAACAGGAAGAGCAGAATCACGACGCCTCCATAGCGCATGGTGATCGAGGCGTAGTTGGCCTGCACCACCCGGCGCGTTGCATAGTTTTGCGGCCGCGCCAGCCTTGCCTGCCGGTAGAGCGTATAGGCTGCCCAGACATGCACAACAATCGACACGACAAACAAAATGCGTGCAACCGTCAGCAGGTGCAGATGGCCAAAGATCGGCGCGCCCATCTCGCGCAGGCCCTCCGCGTAGTGGTTGAAGGCCTCCTCGCCCCAAAAGGCCTTCAAGTTGCCATACATATGCATGACCACATAGCCAATCCAGATCACGCCGCTAACCGCCATGATCGCCTTCTTGCCGATCGACGTGCGGTAAAGCGCAGCCGCTTGCATAGATCAGACCTCCTTGTCTATCTTTGCCTACATATTGCCGATCAATGCGCCGCCAAACTCGCTGCATCGCACTTCCGTTGCGCCTTGCATCAGCCGTGCGAAGTCGTATGTCACCACCTTCTGTCCGAAAGTTTTCTCCATAGCCGCCGTGATCAGGTCGGCGGCTTCGTGCCAACCCATGTGCCGCAGCATCATCTCACCGCTCAAGATGACCGAAGACGGGTTCACCTTGTCCTGACCCGCATATTTGGGCGCGGTGCCGTGCGTCGCTTCGAAAATGGCGCGTCCGGTCTCGTAGTTGATATTCGCCCCCGGCGCGATGCCGATGCCGCCTACCTGCGCCGCCAGCGCGTCGCTGATATAATCGCCGTTCAAATTCAGCGTCGCCAGCACGTCATATTCCGCCGGGCGCGTCAAGACCTGCTGCAGCATAGCGTCGGCGATCATATCCTTCACGACAATGCCATTGGGCAGCACATGCCACGGCCCCCCGTCCAGCGGCGTGGCGCCGAATTCCTCCGCCGCCACCTTATATCCCCAGTTGCGGAACGCGCCTTCGGTGAACTTCATGATGTTGCCCTTGTGCACCAGCGTCACGTTCTTGCGCTTGTTGTCGATGGCGTACTGGATGGCGGCGCGCACCAGCCGGCTCGTCCCTTCTTCGCTCACCGGCTTCACGCCGACGCCGCTGCTCTTGGGGAAGCGGATCTTCTTAACGCCCATCTCCTCTTCCAAGAAGCGAATCACCTTGACGGCCTCCGGCGAGTAGGCTTCCCACTCGATTCCGGCGTAGATGTCCTCCGTATTCTCGCGGAAGATCACCATGTCCACCAGTTCGGGCTGCTTCACCGGGCTAGGCACGCCGCTGAAATACTGCACCGGCCGCACACAGGCGTAGAGGTCCAGTTCCTGGCGCAGGGCGACGTTGATGCTGCGGATGCCGCCGCCTACGGGCGTAGTCAGCGGTCCCTTAATCGCCACCAGATACTCGTCGATCGCCCCCAACGTCTCTTCCGGCAGCCAAATCGCCTCCCCATAGACCTCGTTCGCCTTCTCGCCTGCGAACACCTCCATCCACACGATCTGGCATTTGCCGCCATAGGCCTTCTTCACGGCGGCGTCGAAGACCGGTTGGCTAGCCGCCCAGATATCCGGCCCTGTTCCATCGCCCTCGATGAACGCCACGATAGGCCGATCCGGAACCTGGAGCGCCCCATCCTTCAATGTAATCTTCTCACCCTCGGCCGGCACGACGATCTTCTGGTACGCCATCGTTGGATTCCCTTCTCCTCTACTCGCTGTTCACACTCACTCTTGTTTCCAACCCTGCGCCTCAACTACCCTCAGCGCGGTTCACTTCCCCAGATCCGCCTCGACCTGGCTGCGCCAGGCTTCGTCGAGCCCGCAAAAGACCTCGCCGCTATGCATCCGGCCCCACGGCCCCACAAGCCAATAGACCAGTCGTGCGACATCTTCAGGAAACAGCAACTCGCCCCGCTCATACGCGCTGCGCCAAGCATCGAAGTCGAGGCCGCTCTCCGCCGTGTCTACGCTGCGGATATCTGCCTGCAACTCCGTATCCACCCAACCTGGATTGAGGCAGTTGACGCCAACGCCGCGGCCCGCCACTTCTTGAGCCACGACACGCGTCCACATCTCAAGCCCGGCCTGCGCTGTACAATAGGCGCTCATCCCCGCATACGGGCGCCCGGCCGCGGCGCTCGTCAGGTTGACGATGCGGCCGTAACTCTGGTCCACCATAACGGGCAACACGTTGCGCGTTAAGCAAAACGGGCCGATCAGGTTGACATGAACGCTATAGGCCCATTCATCTACGTCCGTTTCCAACGCCTCATCCAGCGGCCAGATGATCCCCGCACTATTGACGAGGATGTCAACGCGGTCGAACTGGTCCAAGGCCGATTCGACGATCTCCTCCGCAGTTGCCGGGTCGCTAATGTCCGCGGGCACGGCAATCGCGCGTCCCCCCTGGCGACGTATATCCTCCGCCACGGCCTCGAGTTGCTCGCTGCTGCGCGCGGCCAACACGACCGCAGCGCCCGCCTCTGCCAGTAGCCGCGCCGTAGCCGCTCCAATGCCCCGGCTTGCGCCGGAGATGATTGCTGCCTGCCCCTGTAGTTTCTTGCGGATCATGGCGCAAGTTTACCAGATGGGCTGAAATTGACCTATTCGCAAAATCGCTTTCGTGCAATTTACGCCACGGGCGGAATCGCCGTGCGCGCAGACTTGCGTCCTTTGCGATCTGTCAGGTAGCCTTGACCCAGCACCGGCCATCACCTATCCCCCGCAGCCAGCAAAGACGAGCCCAACTATGCCCCGCCCTGTGCAAACAGACGCCCCCTTACCCGCCCCGACGCAGACGCAGTCCGCGGCTCGCCTCGTCGCCACAATCGGCGCGGCCATTGGCCTTTGCATCATGGGCGACTCGCTGATGTACACCATCCTTCCTCTGCAAGCGCCCCATCTCGGCATCTCCCTGCCGCTGGTCGGCATCTTGCTCAGCGCCAATCGCCTGGTGCGCCTGCTCTCCAACAAATGGGCGGGAGGCATATTTGAACGGTATGGGACGAGATGGCCCTTCTTCGCCTCAGCTGTCGTCGGGCTGCTGTCCACGGCATTCTACGGCATCCCAGCCGGATTCTTCATCTTTTTGCTCGCGCGCATGGCGTGGGGCGTCGCCTGGTCCGGTCTGCGTCAAGGCGGCTATGCAGCCATATGGACGGGGCCTGCAACCACACGCGGCCGCCTAACTGGCCTGCTTTGGGGGTTGGTGCGCCTAGGCAGCGCGATCGGCGTCTTCGCCGGCGGTCTCCTCTATGACCGCGCCGGCTACGGGGCAGCCATCGCCGTAGTGGTCGCGGTCGGGCTGCTTGCTGTGCCTATCGCCTTTCTGGCGCGCTGGCCGGCGCAGGTTCACGAACAAACAGACACGCCGATCGACTCCAAAGAGGACGCCGCCCAGGTCACCTGGAGCCGGCTCGCTGCAGCGGCCTTCCGAACGCCCGTCCACCGCTGGCTCACTCTGGGAAGTTTCTTCGCCTATCTATTAAGCGGCGTCGTTGTGTCCACTACCTCGGTATTCTTGGCCGCGCGCTTCGACGCTGGTTCCGGCATCCTCGCCTTTGGCCTCGGCATCGCCGCGCTCACGGGCATGATCCACGCCGCCCGCTGGCTCGCCGATCTGGCGCTCGGCCCTCTAGTCGGTTGGCTCTCCGACTACATCGGCCAGGCAAACACGCTAGGAACACTCGGCATCCTCATGCTGGCAGCGCTCGGCGCGGCGTCATCGCTCCCTGCCGTAGCCGCTGCCTTCAGCATCTTCGTCGCCCTGCTGCTCGACGGCGCCATGCACATCGTCCTAAGCGCCGCAGCCAGCGGCGCGGCCCTACGCGCCGACCGCCCACACGTATTTGTCGCCGCCTTTGCCACTGTCTCGGATGCCGGCTCTGCGCTCGGCCCGCTTGCGGCCTTCACCCTCGCCGCCTCTGTCCAGCGCCTTCCTGCAGTATATATAACGGTCAGTTGCGTTCTTATGCTTGTCTTGTTGCAGTACTGGCGCACGGAACGGTCCGCCGGAATAGCCGTGTAAACGCCTTCAGTATGATGTCACCAATTCGTGGGTAGACTGTCACCCTGAACGCTGTAAAGGGTCTCGACGTCAATCCCCGGCTACTAGCGGAATTGTCCTCAAGATAACGCCAATTGTAACCGGCTGCCCTTGGCGATCCGAGGCGCCTGGCGTACCATGTCACCGGATCAATGGGACGAGCATCATCGCCTGAGGCGTCGTCCGCTGCGGCCCGATATACCAGACCAACAACTTCATCCGATCACCTGATCAGGAGGCTTTTACATGACCATGCTCACCGTCCTCTACGAAGCCCATTCCGGCTGGCGCTACCTTGTCATCCTGGTCCTAGTTCTTGCCATACTGCGTGCGCTCTGGGGCTGGCTGCGCCAAGGCGAATGGGGCGGCCTGGACAACCGCCTCGGTCTGATCACGACCATAGTGATCGATATTCAATTGCTCCTCGGCATCGTCGTATGGATCATGCAGCAGCAGTGGATGGGCTTCAACCCTTTGGCCGCCTGGGAACATCCGGTCACGATGATCCTAACCGCGGCTGCCGCGCATATCACGTCGAGCCGCGTCAAAAAACAGGCAACGTCAGCAGACAAGTTCCGTACAGCGACAATCGGTTATATCATTGCCGGCGTGCTCCTGGCGCTGGGCGTAGCGCGCATCACGCGCGTCTTCTAGTGGCGACGCGGCCTGCATGACTGCTAAATGCGACATCGAAGCGCATAAGCTCACAAAAAGCTATCCGCTCGCCGGCGGAGAGACAGTTCACGCTCTGCGCGGCCTCGACTTGTTCATCGAGCAGGGCGAAATCTACGCCCTGCTCGGCCCCAACGGCGCGGGGAAGACGACGACTTTCGCCATCCTCACCACCTTGTTGGCGCCGACGTCCGGCAGCGCACGCGTGGCGGGCCACGATGTCGTGCGACATCCGGCTCAGGTCCGCCGCGCCATCGGCGTGACGTTCCAAGAAGTCATCCTCGACCAGGAACTGACGGGGCGCCAGATCCTCGATTTTCACGGCCATCTGTACGGCCAATCCGGACCGGAACGTCGCGCCCGCATTGAAGAACTGGCGAGCCTAGTCGAATTGACCGCCGTGCTAGACCGCAAGGCGGCCAGCTATTCGGGCGGCATGAAACGGCGTCTCGAACTGGCTCGCGGTCTGATGACCCGGCCCAAAGTCCTCTTTCTCGATGAACCGACCCAAGGGCTCGATCCTCAGAATCGGGCCGGCATCTGGCGTTACATCCAGCGCCTACGCGGCGAGACCGGGCTCACGCTTCTGCTGACCACCCACTATATGGAGGAAGCCGACGCGCTCGCCGGTCGGGTAGGCATCATCGACGACGGCCAACTGGTCGTCGAAGGCGCGCCTGCCGAACTGAAGCGCGCCATGGGCGCTGATGTGATCACACTCTGCGGGCGCGGCGACGCGCCTTCCTATCTAGACCTGCTCAAGGCCGAAGCGTACGTGACGCATACGGTTGATCACACCCTTAGGCACGCCGAAGATCATCACAAACAGGCCGACGAACGGGATGAGTGGCGTCTGCAGATCGGCGTCGACAGCGGCGACCGGCGCCTGGCCCGCATACTCGCCCTTGCCGCCCAACCTGGTCTGCACATCAGCGAAGTCAGCGTCAGCCGGCCCAGCCTTGCCGACGTGTTTCTTGCCTACACAGGGCGCGCCTTGCGCGATAGTTAAGGCCAATCTGCGCAGCCAATCAAAAAGGGGGCCGGCTGCAACGCCGATCCCCTTTTTGGGCTCTCGGACACATTTGGTGAATAGGTTAGGCGGCCAGGAGCCGATGTTTGAG
>CAYXRG010000037.1:0-18230 GCA_964467575.1 uncultured Caldilineaceae bacterium
CCGTATGGCTTACCCGTACGCCCCGTAGCGGCGGATAGCCTCGATCATCGCTTTGACGTTTTCCACCTTGCAATACGACGTGATCGAGTTGGCGCTGGAGATCATGTAGCCGCCGCCCTTGCCCACGACCTCGATGCGCCGCTTGACCTCGGCCTCCACCTCTTCCGGCGCGCCTAGGGTCAGCGTGTAGTGCAGGTCGATGTTGCCGATCAGGCAGACGCGGCCGCCGATCTGCCGCTTCAGCGCCTCGATGTCCATCGGCCCCGGCTCAATCGGGTGCAGTCCGTTGAAGCCCAACGCGAGCAGGTCGTCGAGAAAGGGCATCAGGTTGCCGTCGGAGTGGAAGATCCAGGGCAAGCCCGTGGCGCGGATGGCGTCGGCCACGCGGCGCATGTGCGGCATGAATACCTGGCGCAGCACGCGCGGCGAGAACATCGGGCCGGCGCGGTAGGCCATGTCGTCCATCGTCCACACGAAATCGACGCCGACGTCGCGCAAGCGGCCCAGGATGGCGATGCTCCAGTCGGCATAACGGCCCAACACCGTGTCCACCAGGCCGGGGTCGTCGGCCAGGGCGTAGGCGAAGTTGTCCAGCCCCATGCTCAACAGCGTAGGCGAGACGCCCATGCGCATCTTGGCGGCGACGGCATAGCGGCCCTGGTTGCGGCGCACCATCTCCTCGGCGGCGCGGTAGAGGGCTGGTTCGTCGGGGTCGGGCAGGACGAGTTTGTCCAGATCGGCGCGCGTGCGCAGCAAGGGTGCGGCCACGTAGTTGATGCCGTCCTGCTCGTGATACTCGGCCATGATGGGCGGCAGGAACAGGGCCAGTTGGCTGTCCAGCCCCATGACTTCGTTGACCTCTTCGGGCTGGTAGATCTCCTTACCGAGCAAGGCGCGCTCGATGACCGGGCTGATGTCGCCCTCGACAAAGGGAACGCGGCCGGGCTGTTCCAGGCGAAGCGCGGCAAGGACGCGTTGGCGGGGGTTCATATCGGCAAGGCCTAGCTGTGCAGCACGCATTCGACGATGCTGTCGTCGAAGCTCATGCCGATCGATTGGCCGGGTTCGATCTGCAAGAAATTCTCATCCCAATCGCCCAGGATGAGTTTGCGGATGAGGACCAGGTCGCCGGTGAGTCGCTCGAAGCGCCAATTGCGGCGTTGGGCCATCTCCTGCGCGCGGGCGATGGCGGCGTCGTTGTCGCCCACGCCCATGTCGATGTAGGCGGCGCGCTCGTAGTGCGCCTGCCATGCACCCATGACTTCCATCAGATAATCGGCGTTGTCCTTGCCGAACTTCTCCACGAATTTCTCGTATTCCTCGGCCAAGTCCGTGCTGGCCGCGGTGGCGCCCAACGCCTCGCCCGCTTTGTGGCGCTCCAGATAGTCGACCGTGTACCAGTAGGTGCCGGGCTGCTGCTCAAACTGATCCTTATAACGCATGCGGTCGCCCAGGTAGAGGGTGATGCAGTCGTGGGCGCGCGGGATGATCATAGGCAGACTTGGCGACACGAGGCCGACGGTGGCCTTGCCGCAGATGCCATAGCCGAGCACGATGGCGTCGTATTCGTCGGCGGGCGTGGCGTCGATGCGCTCTTGCAGGCGGTCGCGCAGATCGTTGGGACGGTTGTGCAGGCCGAGCTTGAACAACTCGACGTCGACGATATGCGGCGACTGCGCCGCCGAGGTGTAGAGCAGACGGGCGAGCGCTTCACAGCCCAGGCATTTCAAACGCATAGCGGATTTCCTCGCAAGGTGAACTTGGCGCAGGCGACTGTGCGCGCCGGACGAAACGATGACGGATGCCGCCCATTATAACAGATAGGCGCACGAGGCAAGGGATGCCGCGCCTCAGGGGATTAGTTTCGCAAGCTCCGCCTGGAAACGGGCGAAGGTCAGTTCCACGGAGCGGTCACATTCGAGGGCGGCTGCGTAGGCCCGGCTGGTCTGCTCCGTTTCGCCCAACGCGGTGTAGGCGACGGCTAGGGCGATGTTGCCTGCGGGCGAGTTCGGGAAACGGGCGGCGAACTCTTGCGCTGCCGCCAGCGCCTGGTCCCGCTCGACTGCGGCTTCGTCCGCCTGTCCCAGCCGGTCCAGCGCCAGGCCGCGACGGATAAACAAAGAAACCTCCAGCATGGCTGGGGTGTCGGGCGGGAAATAGCGGCCATAGACGGGCAGCAGGTCGAAGGCGGCGTCGTAGGCTTGCAGCGCGGTTGCGGCGTCGCCGTTGCGCAGGGCGATGTCGCCCAACAAAGCCTGGGCCTCGGCGTTGGCGGGGAAGGCGGCGAGGGCGGACTCGTATTCGGCGGACGCGGGCAACAGCCGCTCTTGGGCATAGTAGATCTTGCCCAGCGCGGTGTAGGCCAATGAGAGCAGGGGCGACGCTGCGTCGCCCGCCTCCAACAACATTTGAAATTGCTGCGCGGCCGCATCGAGTTCGCCCATCTGGTACAGATAGTCGCCGACCGCTAGGTGCGCGGCCCAATCGCTGGGCGGCGCAGCCTGCAACCTGTTGAAGATAGCCTCGGCCTCGGCAACCCGATTCTGCGCCCAGTAGATGCCGGCCTGCAGGCCCAAGAAGGCGGTAGAGTTTTCATTCAAAGCGACTGCTTTGCCGATGGCCTGAGCCGCGGCGCTGAGCCGGCATTGGCGATAGGCGGCCAGGCTGAGGCCGTAATGCGCCGCGGCCGCCTCCGGGTTGATCTCGAGCACGGCCGCGTAGTCCGCCGTCGCAGCGCCCAGATCGCCCGACTGGGTGTAGAGTTCGCCGCGCAGGTAGAGGGCATACCAGTTGTCCGGTTCGAGTTCGATGGCGCGCTCTAGTTCGTGCATCGCGTCTTCCGGCCGATTCTGCGCGCGGTAAATGGAGGCCAACTGGGCGTGCGTATAGGACGTCTCTTCGCTTTCCAGTGCGGCGCGGTAATGCGTTGCGGCATCGTCTAGGTTTCCCTGACGGAAGAAGGCGTCGGCCAGCGTGCTGTGTGCGCCGGCGTTGTCAGGATCGGAGGCAAGGGCCTGTTGCAGTTGAGAGATAGCAGCCTCGCTATCGCCGAGTTGCGAGAGGGCGACGGCGAGCGATACGCGCGAGTCTGCGGTCGGTTCCAGAGCCACCGCCCGGCCATACGCCTCGGCGGCCCCTTCCCAATCCGACAAGCCGAGATAGACGCTGCCCAACGATCTGAAGCCGAGCGGATCGTCGGGCAGCCGTTCCGTCAGCATACGGAAGCTCTCGGCCGCGGCTGCGTAGTCTTCCTTGTCCATGTAGACCAGGCCGAGGGCGCGATAGGCTTCGGGTTCGGCAGAATTCAGTTCGACGGCTCGTTCGAGCACGGCTTGGGCTGTGTCCAGATCGCCCTGGAAGTAGTGCGTGCTGCCCAGCAGGAGGCAGGTCTCGGCGTTGTCCGGTTCGACGGCGAGCGCCTGCTCATAGGCGTCGGCGGCGGCTTCCAGATCATTCTGCTGCCAATAGAGGCTGGCGAGGATGAGGGCAGGGCCGGCGTCACAGGCGTGGAGGGAGGCGGCCTGCTTCACGCTGGCGATCGCGCCTTCCACGTCGCCTTGTTCGGAGAGCGTGAGGCCCAGCAACAGGTGGGCGTCGACGTCGGCAGGGGCCAGTTCGGCCCAGCGGCGGTACTCCGTAATGGCGCGGGCCGGGTCGCCCTGCCAATAATAGACGTTGCCCAGGGCGCGGCGCACGGCGGGATCATCCGGCGCCAGCGCGGCGGCCGCGGTGAACTCATCGAGGGCGCGGGGGTATTGCTCGGCGCGCAGGTGCGCATAGCCCAGCTCCAGATGGGCGGTCACCGGGTCTTCGGGCCGATCGATGGCGGCCTGTTCATAGAGCGTCAGCGCCTGTTGCGCGGCCGCGGCCGCGGCTTCCGTCTGACCGGCGGCGTTATAGGCGCTGGTGAGCAGGTCATAGGTCGCCGGCTCTGCAGGCTCCAGTTGGGCGGCCGTGTCCAGGGCGGCGATGGCCTCATCATAGCGTTGCTGCTCTATGTAGAGGCCGCCGAGCAGGCGTTGGCCTTGGGGCCGGTCGGGGTCGAGTGCGACAGCCTTTTCGGCGGCGGCTACGGCGCGCGCAAGCTGGCGCGCCGGGTTGCACAGTTGGGCATAGACCATCGCCAGGTTGTAGTGGGCCTCGTAAAGGTCGGACTGGATAGCGACGGCCTGCTCCAAGTCGGCGGCGGCGTCCTCCAGTCGGCCATCTTCATAGGCGAGCACGCCGCGATGGAAATAGATGCGGTCCTTGCCGATGGCCGACGGGTCCTGCAAAGGTTCGGCTAGGGCCAGGGCGCGGTCGAACATTTCGAAGGCGTGTTCGACATCGCCGTTGGCATAGAAGGCGATGCCCAGCACGGCTGAGGCTGCGTAGGCCAGTTCTTGCGGCCCGTCCTGGATGAAGAGGTCGACGCTGGGCAGTACGGCCGGCTGATAGACATAGGTCGAGATGTCGGTGACGCTCATCGAGGTCTCTTGGCGGAGGCCAGGGAGCGCTCCGGGGATGGGCGCCAGGCTGGCGGCTTTGACCAGCAGGCGCGAACTGTCCAGGCCGGCGTCTAGATCAGGGATATTGATCATCTCAATGCGGGGGCTGATGCCGCCGGCGTCGTACCAGCCCCAGATGACAAGGGTGGCGTCGCGTTCGATGCCGCTGCGCCGCGCCTCTGCAGCGGTTTCGTAGACCTCGCCGCTGCGCACGGCGGTGGCCAAGCCGCCGAGATGGCGCAGTTCTTGGTCGAGCGATTGGGCGATGTAGCGGGCGACGTCGACCTGTTCTGTGGCGCCGGCGGAATCAAAGTCACCGACGAGGATGACGAAGCCTTCGGGCGGCTTGACCTGTGCATAGGCCCACCAGGCGCTCCAGCCGGCCAGCACGACGAGGATGACGGCGAGCAGGCCGCCCGCCTGGCGGCGACGGACGCGCGATCCGGAGCGGGCCAGCGTATGCGCCGAGAGGGCGATGCCGCCCAGAAACAGCAGGACGATCACATAGGGCAGCGCACCGGCAAATAGCTGTGCCGAGCGGTCGAAGACGCTGAACATGTTGAGGATGAACTGTAACACCGCCACAAAGATGCCCAGCGTCGTCAGCAGCATGGCGACAAGGCCGCGCCGGTCATTGGGCAGATCGTCGGCAGAGGGCGCACTGCGGCCCAGCAACGCTGCAGCCAGGGCCGAGACGCCCAAGACGCCGCGCAGCCACCGCATCCGAGCCGGTTCGCTCGCCACGGGACCGGTTGCCGGCGCGGGGCCGGTCGCACCGGCCAACGGCAAGACGGCGGCGCGCACCGTCGGCGCGGCGTCGGCTGGCGCCTTTGCCACGACGCCGGCGGCGCCAATCGCGGCGCGATACGCCTGGGCCAATTCGCCTGCGCTCTGGAAGCGGTCGGCTGGTTCCTTGGCGAGCGCTTTGAGCAGGACTTCCGCCACGGTCTCGGGCAGGTTCGGGTTGACGGCGCGCGGCGAGGGCGGGTCGCTGCGCAGGTGGTGCATCAGCACCGCGGTGGGCGAGTCGCCGGTGAAGGGCACACGGCCAACGGCCATCTCGTAGAGCATGACGCCGAGCGAATAGAGGTCGGCGCGGGCGTCGACGGGACCGCCGCCGGCCTGCTCCGGGGCTATATACGCGGGCGTGCCGATGATGCCGCCGGGCGCGGTCAGGTCCGCGTCGGCATCGACAATCTTAGCGATGCCGAAATCACAAATGACCGGTTCGTCGTCCGCTGTGAACAGAATGTTGCTGGGCTTCAGGTCGCGGTGGACCGCGCCTTTGGCGTGGGCATAGTCCAGGGCGGCGGCGAGGTCGTCCAATAGGTCTGCGATCTCGCGGGGAGACAAGTTTTCGCCGCGGCGGGCAAGCTCATCCAGGCGGCTGCGCAACGTGCCGCCTGGCAGATATTCCATGACCATGATGGCCTGATCTTCGAGCAGGTCGAAGTCGTAGAGGCGCACGATGTGGGGATGGCGCAGGGAAGCGGTAAGCCTGGCCTCGCGGCGGAAGCGTTCGGCGAAGGTCGAGTCGTGTACAAATTGCGGCAGGATGACCTTGATGGCGACGGGCCGGTCGAGTTCGGGGTCAACGCCTTCCCAGACTTCGGCCATGCCCCCGCGGCCGATCAGCCGCTGCACAATGTATTCGCCCAACATCTTTTCCGCCACGGCTTGAACCCCCTATCTCCAGGCCAGTTCGATCTGCAGGCGCATCTTGACGTCGCTGTCGACATAGAGCGCGCCGTGGTGCTGGCGCACAGGATGTACATCGGCGCCGGGGAGGACGGTGCTGTATTGCGGCACGTCGCCATCCCCTTGCGGTTCGCTGGAAAGATCGACCTTTTGCCAGATGCCGGTTTGGTTGCGGTCGACGGCAATACGCGTGATGGTCTTGACATCGTAGCCGAAAATGCAAACGGCGGGAACGCTGCTGCGCGCGCCCAGCTTGGCGCGGAAAGCCCGCGCTTGGTTGAGCAGCGGGCGATGCGGGTCGGGCAGCCAGGCGACGTCGTCCAGCAGGTCGAGCGGTTGGCCCAGCCGGTCAAAGACGCAGGGGTAGGCGGGCAGCAAATAGTAGGAGGCGGGAAACGTGCCCATTAGATCGCGCATCTGGTCGCCGAGCAGGCCGAAAGGCAGGAGCCCGGGGCCGCGCAGCAGCGAAGTGAGCGCCTTGGGCGCGCCCTGATGAGGGCCGCCCATAAGCAGCAACCGATCCACCTTGCGCCTGCCGCCGAGTTGTTCGACATAATAGCGGCTGACCAGGCAGCCCATGCTGTGTGCGATCAGCGTGATCGGCGGTTGGACCTGCCACTCGTCGATTGCCTGGGCCAACCGCAGCGCGCTCTCTTCGAGCGGCAGCCGCCAGTCGTAGGGAAACTCGAGCAGGTCATCGCCCAGGGTGTAGCCCAGGGCTTCTTGCAGGTATTCGATCAGCGGATCGTACTGCTCCAGTTCGATCAGGTTCGGCACGATCACCAGTTGGCGCACGACGCGCCGCGGCTCAAGCGGATGTTTGTCAGGAAGGCGCAGCAAGTCCGGGTTGCTGAAGAACTTGAGCACGTCGGGCCAGACGCGCTCCTCCCCCAGCCACAGTTCGGACCCCATGATGCCGGGGACGAAGACGACGGGACGGCGCTGTCCTGCGCCGCGCGGCGCACCTCCCTCCGCCAGCGTGCTGTCCTCCGGGCCGGCCTTGAACACCACCTGTGCGTCGCCGATGCGCAGTGTGTCGCCGTTGTGCAGCAGATGCTCGTCGATGCGGCGTCCTTGCAACCATGTGCCATTGGTGCTGTCCAGATCGCGTGCTAGGCAGACGTCGCCGCGACGCTCGATGCGGGCGTGGGTGCGCGAGACGTTAGGCGCAGAGATCACAATATCGTTGGTTGCATCCCGTCCGATATGCACAGAATCTTGCGTGATCGGCAGTTCCCAGGTGCGATCCGCTGTATAGACGGCCAGACGGGGCGTATCCGCCGCGCTTATGGCAATAGGCATGACGGCCTGTGACAGGGTGAGGGTCAGGTCCTGCACCGATTCGATGAGAATGGTGGCGGGAGCCGGCTCGGCTGCACCGGGGGCGTAGCGCAGCCGGGTGTCGCCCAACTGCACAGCGTCGTGTTCGTTCAACCGGGCCTGGCTGACCAGCGCGCCGTTGACGATCACGCCATTGGTGGAGCCGAGGTCCGTGATCGTCCAGCCGTGTTCGTCGCGCGCCAGCCGGGCGTGGGTGCGCGAAACGCGTGCATCGTGCAACACAATGTCACAGTCGGAACTGCGGCCTAGGATCGCCTGCTTGCGGTCAAGCGTGAATTCCCGTGCTGCGCCATCGGGGAAGATGAGAATGAATCTGTTCTCGCTGCCAGCCATCAGCCGCCTTTCACATGTGCAAGAGAATGTTGAACGCCCCTATTTTACATCAACTTGCGCATGGCGCACGCCGTCATTTCCCCGTCTTGGTTCATGCAAGCCCCACGCAGCCGGACGCATATCCGGCGGGCCTGAGTTTACCTGGGGCCGCAAGCCCGCCGCTGTAACTCCTCCGCCAAAGAGGAATACAAAGAGAGAGGCAAAGGGCAAAGGGGTAAAGCGGACATGACAGGCCCGGAGGTTTCGCGATCGACGCAGGTCTCAGTTACCATGAGAACAAACCCGCCCTCGCAGAAAGGCGTCGCTAGCATGGGACAATCGACCACTACGCCGGATATTGCCGGCCTACAGCGATCAGCAACGCAGATTCAAGAGCAGATCGGCCGCGTCATCGTCGGGAAGGCGGCGACGGTCGAACTGCTTCTGGTTGCGCTTTTCTGCAACGGCCATGTATTGCTGGAGGACGTGCCCGGCGTGGGCAAGACGACGCTGGCGAAAGCGCTGGCGCGCTCGCTGGGCTGCACCTTCAGCCGCATTCAGTTCACGCCCGATCTCCTGCCCTCCGATATAACCGGCGTCAACGTCTATAACCAGCAGACCAGCCAGTTCGAGTACCGGGCAGGCCCCGTCATGGCGCAGATCGTCCTGGCGGATGAGATCAACCGGGCCGGGCCGCGCACACAGTCGGCCTTGCTCGAAGCAATGGAGGAGCGCCAGGTGACGGTGGACGGCGAGACGCGCCCCTTACCCTACCCCTTCCTGGTGATGGCGACGCAAAACCCGGTCGAGCTGGAGGGCACCTTCCCGCTGCCCGAGGCGCAGGTCGATCGCTTCCTCATGCGCGTGGGCATCGGCTACCCGCAACGCGAAGAGGAACGGCAGATTTTGCGCCGTTTCCGCGCCGACAACCCGCTGGAGCGCTTGACGCCCCTCATCGACGCGGAAGCGCTGCGCCAGGCCAACTTGGCTTGCCGCCAGGTGCACGTCCACCCTGTGCTGGAGGACTACATCTTGGACCTGACGCTGGGGACGCGACAACATGCCGACGTGGAACTGGGCGCCAGCCCGCGCGGCAGCCTTGCGCTCTATCGCACCAGCCAGGCGCTGGCCGCGCTGCGCGGGCGCGCCTATGTGATCCCCGACGACGTGCAGGCGTTGGCTATGCCCGTGCTGGGCCATCGTCTCATGCTGCGCGCTGATGCCCGGCTGCGCGGGCGGCGGACGGCGGACGTGATCGAGCGGTTGGTCGAACAGACGCCTGCGCCGGCGGAAGAAACGTGGCGCACGCCGGCGCACGCCTGAGGGAGAACCGGCTGTGGAAGCCGCCTGGCGAGCATTGCTTATCGTCCTTTTGATCTTGGCCGTCGTCCTCGATCTGCCGCTGCTCATGCTGCTCTGCATCCTGTTGGGCCTGGTGCAGGCGACAGCCTGGCTGTGGCAGCGCACCTGCCTGGATGCCGTCACTTACCGGCGGCGACTGGGCGTGAACCGGCTCTTTTACGGAGAGGAGACCGACCTGCGCGTGGAGATGACGAACGCCAAGCCGCTGCCCCTTTCCTGGCTGCGCGTGGAGGACGTGTTCCCGGCTGCGCTGGAGATCACGCCGGAACAGGCCGTGCGCAACTATGGCCCCGGGCAGCGCATGTTGGTAAACCTGCTCTCCATGCGCTGGTACGAGCGGGTCATCCGGCGCTACCGCGTACGGGGCTGCGAGCGCGGCGTCTGGCGCATTGGGCCGGCCGATCTGGCCTCCGGCGATCTGTTCGGCTTTGCGATCAAGCGCCGGCAAGACCAAGCGTTGGACACGCTGTTGGTCTATCCTAAACTGTTGCCGCTCACCGCGTTCGGCCTGTCGGCGATGCGCCCGTTCGGCGAGTTGCGCACGGCGCGCCGGCTGACGGAAGACCCGCTGCAACTGATGGGCGCGCGGCCCTATGCGCCGGGAGACAGCTACCGCCACATCCATTGGAAGGCGACGGCGCACCGCCGCGAGTTGCAGACCAAAGTCTTCGACCCGGCCGCGGCGCGGCCCGTAGCGATCTTTATCAACGTGAATACCTCTCGCCATCTTTTCGAAGGCACGGATTATGACCTGCGCGAGTATGCGATTTCGGCGGGGGCTTCGATTGCGCGTTGGGTATGCGAGCAAGGGCAGCCCGCGGGCGTCTATGTCAACGCGGTGATGCAGCCGGGCGCGCAGCGCGTACGCATCCGCCCGCGCGCCGGCCCGGAGCAGTTGGCGGAGATACTGGAGGCGCTGGCGCGGGTGACGGGATACGGGCGCTGGCCGATGGAGGCGCTGGTCGCCGCGGAGGCGAGGCATCTGCCCTATGGCTCGGTGATCGTGGCCGTGTCGGCCACAGTGACGGACGAACTGCTGCGGGCGCTGCTGGACTTGCAGGCGCGAGGGGGCGTCGCCGTATTAGTGACGCTGGGCGACGACGCGCAGACGCCTGTCCCCGCCGGCATCCGGCGCTATCATATCGGCGGAAAGCAGGAATGGCATGAGTTGGCGGCGCTGGCCCTGGCTTGAAGAGGGCGTTCTGCCCCTGTTGGTGCTGCTGCTGCGGCTGAGTTGGCTGTGGCCGTGGCTGCTGATACTAGGGCGCTGGCTGCTGCCGTCCGGCTCGCCGCCCATCCTCTCGCTGTGGAACGCAGCCCTGTTGCTCGCCGGCGGCGCGCTCACCGTCCGTCTGCTGCCCGTCGACCCGGAAAAGCCGCGGCGCGCCCGCCTGTTGGCTGCGGGCATCGGCCTGGCCGCGCTGGCGCTGACGTTGTGGCTGCGCTGGGAACGCGGAACCTACGCGCTGTGGGACGTGCGTTGGCTGGCGCATCTGGGCGAGTCGCTCGTGTATTGGGGAGAGAACGTCTCCGTCCCGTTTGTGACCCTGCTGCTGGCGGCCTGGCTGTGGCTGCGCGGCATGCGCGACAGGCCCGCGCCCACTCACGATGACGTCTGGCGCGCGTTCGTAACGGGCTTTGTAGCGCTGGCGCTGCTGTTGCTGATAGGGCGCATCGATCCTGCCGGGCTGCCCGAAGCCGCCGGACGCTGGATCGTGCTCTTCTTTGCGACGGGCATGGCTGCGCTGGCGTTGGCTGGGCTGCGCCAGGCGCGCAATGTCCGCCAGAAAGACGCGCCGCTCCTGGCGAACCGCTACTGGCTGACGAGCATCCTCGTCACGATTCTGGCGCTGCTGGCGATCGGCCTGGCATTGGGCGTATTGATTACGCCGGAAAGCGTGGCGCAGATCTTCGGCTGGACTAGGGTTGCGGCATCTTGGCTGTTGGCTTTGATCGGGTATGTGGCCTATGCCGCGGCCTATGTGCTTTTCCTGCTCCTGACGCCGTTGATCGAGTGGGTGCAGGCGCATCTGGGAGAGCCGCGGCCGCTAGAGCCCGCAGGCGGCGGGCAGCAGTTCGAAGAAATGTGGCGTGAGCGCCCGCCGCTGGAGATGCCGCCTGTACTGGGCGAGTCGATGCGCTGGGCGGGGTTGGCCGGGGTGCTGGCCGCGATTGCCGTCGCCTTTGCCTTGGCGCTGTACGTGTTGAGCAAGCGCAAGGACGAAGAAGTCGACGAGACGCGCGAGAGCATATTGACCGCCGAGTTGCTGCGCGATCAGGCGTCTGCGCTGTGGCGACGCTGGCGCGACCGGCTGCGCCGCGGCCATCCGCTGGACGAGCTGTTCCTATCGCTGGCAGGCGAGGAGCCGCGGCGGCGCGCGGTGCGTGCGGCGTATCAGGCGTTCCTGGCGGCGATGGCGCAAAGCGGCCAGCCGCGCCGGCCGCGCCAGACGCCCAACGCCTATGCACGCGATCTGGCCGCAACGCTGCCGGCCGCAAGCGTCGCGCTGGAAACGCTAACGGGCCGCTATGTGGCAGCGCGCTATGGTGCGAGTGCGCCGGACGCGGAGGCTGCGCAACGCGCCCAAGAAGCCTGGGCCGAAATTCAGGCGCAGATGACGGCGGAATCGGCGGGGGACGGTCACGAAGATTCGGATAAAATGGGCTTAGAAAGGGGTTGAGCCGCAGTCCAGCGGGAGGGTGATAGCGCTAGACTGCGGCCCAAGGCCACTCGTCAGATGGCCACAAGAAGGAGCACTATTGGCTTTGCCGGGGGTCCCGTCCCGGCTAGGCCAGGCGTCTCTGCACATAGGGTGATTCATGTGCACTGGTGATGACGGCGCGGCCTCTTTAAAGGATACGCCGAGTTCGCGCGGCCAGACCCGACAGGCAATTTACTACATTCGCTATATTTGACGGAGTGGAGGAGTAAAGGATCGCATGAAAATATTCGATATGAATTGGATGCAGGTTGAGGAGTACTTGCAGCGCGATGATCGTGCGGTGGTGCCTCTGGGCAGCACCGAGCAGCACGCCTATCTGAGCCTGGGCGTGGACAGCATCCTGTCGGAGCGCGTGGCTGTCGAGGCGGCGGAACCGTTGGGCGTGCCTGTCTTTCCGGCGCTGGTCTACGGCCTGACGCCCTATTTCCGCGAGTACCCGGGCACGATCTCCCTGCGCGTGGAAACCTATATGCGCCTGATCCGCGACATTCTGGACGGGGTGGCGCAGAGCGGTTTTCGCCGCGTGGTGATCGTCAACGGGCACGGCGGCAACTCGCCCGCCGATGCGCTCGTGACCGAGTGGATGGCCGACCATCCCGACGTGCGGGTCAAGTTCCACAACTGGTGGAACGCGCCCCGCACCTGGGCGATGGTGCAGCAGATCGACCCGGCGGCTAGCCACGCTTCGTGGATGGAGAACTTCCCGTGGACGCGGCTGGCGAACGTCACGCTGCCCGCCGAACAGAAGAAGGTCCCTGACCGCACCGGCATGGCGCGGCTGGTGGGGAAGCGGCTGCGCGCCTTTTATGGCGACGGCAATTTCCTCGGCTATTACCAGCGCGACGACGCCGAGATGCTGGCGCTGTGGAAGGTTGCAGTGGAAGAGACGCGTGAATTGATCGAGAAAGGGTGGGATTAACATGGAATTTCTGGTTTGGGGAGCGGGCGCCATCGGCGGGACCATCGGCGCCTATCTGGCGCAGGCAGGCCATCAGGTCGTCTTTGTCGACCGGGCGGCGGAACATGTGGCCGCCATTAACAGCGAAGGCCTGCGCATCACCGGGCCGATCGACGAGTTCACGGTGCAGGCGCCGGCCTATACGCCGGACACCCTCACCGGCGAATACACGACGATCCTGCTCTGTGTCAAGGCGCAGGATACGGAAGCCGCCACGCGCAGCCTGGTGCGCTATCTGCGCGACGACGGTTGTGTGGTCTCCGTGCAAAACGGGCTGAACGAGCTGATCATCCGCCAGATCGTCGGTCCGGAACGCACGGTAGGCGCCTTCGTCAATTTCGGCGCGGATTACCTGGAGCCGGGGCTGATCCTCTATGGCGGGCGCGGCGCGGTGGTGCTGGGCGAGATCGACGGACGCATGACTAGACGGCTGGACGCGCTGCATGCCGCCTTCCTCGACTTCGACGCCGACGCAATTACCACGGACAACATCTGGGGCTATCTGTGGGGCAAGCTGGCCTATGGCGCGCAGTTGTTCGCCACGGCGCTGACCAACGACTCCATCGCCGATTCATTGGCAACCCTCCGCTACCGCGATCTGTATATCGCCGTGGCGCAAGAAGTGATGCGCGTGGCCCAGGCGCAGGGGATACAGCCCGAAGCGTTCAATGGCTTCAACCCGCTGGCCTTTCTGCCGGACACCCCGCGCGAGGTGTCGCTCCAGTCGCTCGACGACATGACGGCGCACAATCGCAAATCGGCCAAGACGCATAGCGGCATCTGGCGCGATTTGGCCGTGCGCAAACGCAAGACCGAGGCTGACGCCCAACTAGGCCCGATCATCGAGGCCGGCGTGCGCGTGGGCGTGCCGACGCCGCTCACCGCGCGTATGAAGGAACTGATCCACGAGATTGAAGAAGGCAAGCGGCTCCAGAGCACCGAAAACTTGGACGTGCTGATGGGGCTGATCGCCTAATATCGGCGCGCCTCGCTGCGACAGAGGCGCGCCGATGCCAATATAAGGAGGACGCGAACCACATGGATAAGACTGCGAGTCTGTGGAGCTATGTAGCGCGATTTACGCTGGTTCACGTCATTACGTATGCCGTGATAGCGATCGCATTTCTAACTTTTCAGGGAACGCTGCCTGCGCAGGGGCGAGCGGCCCTGGACTTCTTCGCGCCATATCGCCCGTTGAATCTCATCACGCTGGCGGGCCAAATCGTCCGCGGCGGCGTCTTGGCGCTGATTCTCTATCCGTTCTATGACCTCGTCGTCAGGGGGAGGCGCGGCTGGCTGGTTCTCTTCGCCGTGCTGTGGGGGCTTGCCCTGTTGGGTTCCGTCGAGCCGATGCCCGGTTCCATCGAGGGGGTGATCTACACAGAGACGACGGCGGCTGAACACCTTGTCGCGTTGGCAGCCGGCGCTGTGCAGGCGCTGCTGTTTGCCTGGCTGTTTCTTAGCTGGGAGAGGCGAAGCGACACCGGCAGAGACGCCCACAGGGCAGGGAGCGTGAATCATGGATAGACGCCTATGGGGATACGCGCTCCGCTTCATCCTGCTGCACGTTCTGACCTATACGGCTGCCGGCATCATCTTCTACCAACTGCAAGACTACGCCGAAGCGTTTCAGACGATGGAGGAGTTCGAGCTATTCCGGCCCCTAGATGATCCGTTCGTGGCCGCGGCGATACCGATACAGATTGTGCGCGGCGCACTGCTGGCCCTGTTGCTTTATCCGTTCTACGACGCCTTCACCCGGCGGAAATACGGCTGGCTTCTGGCGTTCGGCGTGCTCTACGGCTTCACGGCTATCGGGTCGGCGATATTCATTCCTGACCTGGTTGAAACCATCATCGTCGAGCGGACGGCGGCGCACCTGGTTGTCGGCGTGCCGGAAATCACGGTACAGATGCTTCTTTTCTCATGGCTCTTTGTCGCCTGGGAAAGAAGACGCATCCGAAAAGCCGCCGGTTGATAGTGCGCCGAACGGAGACGCGAGCGCGCAGGTTAATTCCAAACGAACATTCGAGAAACGAGCAACCATGAAGATCGAATTTCCCAACAAGACCGTGATCGTGACGGGCGCAGCACACGGCTTCGGGCGCGCGATCGCGCTGGCCTTTGCCAAGCTCGGCGCCAATGTGTGGGCGTGCGACCTGCTGGGCGACGAGGTGCAGGAAACTGCGCGCTTGGCCACAGAGGCGGACGGGCGCTGTACGGCGCGCGTGGTAGACGTGACCGACCGCGACGCCATCTTCGCCTTCGTGCGCGAGGCGGAGGCAAGCTCCGAGTTGGGACAGGTGCACGTGTTGGTCAACAATGCCGGCGGCGTGCTCGGCCAAGCCGGCCGTCCACTGGAAGAAGTGCCGCCGGAGGACTGGAACGCCATCATCGCGGTCAACCTGTCCGCCGCATTCTATTTTTCGCAGGCTGTTGCGCCCGCAATGAAAAATGCTAAATGGGGACGCATCGTCAATATTTCCAGCGGAGCCGGCCTGGGGCCGAGCCTGACCGGCATCCAGGCCTACGCCGCGGCCAAAGCCGGCCAGATCAACCTCACGCGCCAGCTTTGCCAGGAACTGGGGCCATACAACATCACGGTCAACAACGTCGCGCCCGGCTTTGTGCGCTCCAACCCCGCCACCGAGAAGCAATGGGAGTCCTATGGCGAGGCGGGCCAAAAGGCATTGGTCGAGCGCATCGCGCTGCGCCGTCTGGGGACGCCGGACGACATCGCCAACGGCGTGCTCTTCTTCGCCTCGGACTACGCCGGCTGGATCAGCGGCCAAGTGATCCGCATCGACGGCGGCTACTAGACGGCGTGTTCGTCAAGCGTCTGTCATTCTGAAGCGAGCGTCAGCGAGCTGAAGAATCTCGCTGTACCTGAGGTCGAGATGCTTCGCTACGCTCAGCATGACAGGGGGCGCTTAACATGACAGAGGGCGCTCAGTATCGCAGTGGGTGTATTTGGCAAACGAACCATTAGTCGCGGCTATTAGGCAATGTGACGCCGTCCAGGGGGCGACCGAGTTCCCTGGACGGCGAGGTATTGGCGGCATGAACCGCCGAGGAGACAAATATGGCGGGTGATGTGTACGCCTATCTGGAAGCGCGCCGGGATCAGGCGCTGCATGACTTGATCGAGTTTGCCTCGATCGCCAGCGTCAGCACGGACCCGGCCTATCAGGCCGAGATGGCGGCTGCGGCGCAGTGGGTAGCCGATCGCTTGGTGCAAGCCGGCATGGATGCAGTCGAGGTGATCGAGACGGACGGCCATCCGGCTGTCTACGCCGAGTGGCTGCACGCCCCGGGCGCGCCGACCATCCTGGTCTACGGGCACTATGATGTGCAGCCGCCCGACCCGTTGGACAAGTGGCGCAGCGACCCCTTCGCGCCGCAGGTGCGCGAGGGCCGGCTTTATGGCCGCGGCGTTTCGGACGACAAAGGGCCGATGCTGATCCCGCTGCTGGCGGCGCAGGCGTACATGGCGACGGCCGGCCGGCTGCCCGTCAACGTCAAGTTCCTGTTCGAGGGCGAAGAGGAGGTCGGCAGCCCCAGCTTGGAGCCGTTGATCGCGGCGCACGCCGCGCGGCTGGCCGCGGATTTCGCGCTCTCCGCTGACGGGGCCATGTGGCGCATCGACGATCCGTCGGTCACCGTGTCCAGCCGCGGCATGACGGGGCTGGAGTTCAGGCTGCGCGGCGCGGCCAAGGACCTGCACTCCGGCAGGCATGGCGGCGCCGTGGCGAATCCGCTGCACGCGCTCGCCGAGTTGGTCGCCGGGCTGCACACGCCGGACGGACGCGTGGCGGTGGCGGGCTTTTACGACGACGTTGCCGAGTTGAGCGCGGTTGAGCGCGCCGAGTTGGCCGCGCTGCCTTTCGACGACGCAGCCTATCTGCGCGAAGTCGGCGCGCCTGCGCTCTTCGGCGAGGCGGGCTACACGACGGCGGAGCGCATGTGGGTGCGGCCCACGCTGGAGGTCAACGGCATGGGCGGCGGCTACCAGGGGGCCGGCTCCAAGACGGTCATCCCCGGCGAGGCGATGGCGAAGATCACCTGCCGGCTCGTCCCGAACCAGCGCCCTGCGGACATCGCCGCCAAGATTGTGCGCCACCTGGAGGATCACACGCCCCCCGGCGTGACGCTGGAGGTGATGCGCGGCGGCGGGCACGATGCCTTGCCCTATCGCATCCCGGACGACCACCCAGGGCTGCGCGCCGCTGCGGACGTGCTGCGCGCGGTCTATGGGCGGGAGCCGCTCAAGGTGCGCATGGGCGGCACGCTGCCGGTAAGCGAGTTGTTCCGGCGCCTGCTGGGCATCGACACGGTCTTCTTCTCGTTCTCCACCGCAGACGAAGACTTCCATGCGCCCAACGAATTCTTCCGCGTGCAACGTCTGTACGACGGGTTGAGGGCCTGGGCGATGTACTGGGAGCGACTGGCAGCAGCAGGCTAGACGCAGAGTATGGCCGCGGGCTTGTTAACCCGGAAAGGTCGCAAAATAAAGCAAAGGAACATCGCTCCGTCCCTCGCCGTCTACTCCATAGCTTGACTCCATAGCTTGATGTTGTCTGGTGTGCGCGCCCGAGTTTAGATCTGCGATCCATAGTCGAAGGAGCGTCCTATGCCTTACACTTGCGCCCGTTACAGCCTGATTATGCTTCTCATCGCGGGCAGCCTGCTTTTGGCCGCCTGCGCCGCCGCCTTGCAGCCGGCCAACGTCACCTCCGTCACCGTGGAAGCGCGCGATGACGGTTATGTAGCGGTTATTCAAGGGGAACACCCGGACGCCTGCACCCAACTCGGCGCGACGGCGCAGACTGCCGGCGAAGAGGGGATCCGGATCGCCCTCTTGCAGGCGCCCGCCGACCCGAACATAATGTGCGCCCAGGTGATCACGCCCTTCACCGTCGAGACGCCTCTCGACGTAAGCGACCTGCCCGACGGGATCTACACGGTGACCGTCAACGACGTGCCTGCGGAGTTGAATATCGGCGCGCAGCCCGCCGCGTCCCCCGCCGCGCGACCGGCCTGGGTGACTGCTGTCGATCTGGAACAGCGCGACGGCGCGTTCGTCCTGCTCGTCTCCGGCGACCTGCCCGACCCCTGCCATGAGGTCGCCGTGATGGCGCCACGCGTCGCCGCAGGCGCCATCACGGCGGATGTGCTGGTCAGCCCGCCCGCGCCCGACGTAATGTGCGCTCAGGTAATCACACCGTACACGGTCGAGGTCCCGCTCGACAGATCCCTTACGCCTGGGCATTATACGGTAACCGTCAACGACTTCTCAACGGATATCACCGTGCAGTAAAAGGCGGCCAAGCCGTCAGGCGTACATGCGGG
>CAYXRG010000037.1:18330-40325 GCA_964467575.1 uncultured Caldilineaceae bacterium
CAACGGATATCACCGTGCAGTAAAAGGCGGCCAAGCCGTCAGGCGTACATGCGGGACGCAGCCTAAGGCCGGCTCGCAAAGGCAACCTTACGGAAAGCTTGCGGCTTTACGGAAGGCGTTATTTGCGGGCCTTTCTCTGTGGCCGCGTTCTCGCGGCGCGCCTGTTCACCCTTCCGCCCGGCCCGTCTTCCTGCTTGCGGGCCAATACAGTCTTTGCCCCCTGAATGTTGTAAAATGATCTATGCGGCGCCTGGTCTCCCGCCGCCTGTGGCGGTAAAGCCGGAACGCGCCGGCTTCATGTGCATCAACCCTTAACTTTGCAGCCCAAATTTCGCGCGCATCCCGACGGAAAAGGTGAATAATGAAAGTTCTCATTGGCCGCAATCAGATGAATCTCGGGGCCTCGCTGCCGGAGCTGCAGCGGCGCTTTCCCGACGTAACCTTCGTCGACGCCCCCGACCCGGCGCAGGCGCTCAAAGAGGTCGCCGACGCCGACATCTTCATGGGCTTTATGACGCCCGAGATGTTCCAAGCCGCCAAGCAGCTAAAGTGGATCCAGTCGCCCTCTTCCGGCATCAACTACTTCCTGGACATTCCCGGTCTGCGAGAAAGCGACGTCCTTCTCACCAGCGCCAGCGGCACGCATGGCGGCGCGGTCTCTGAAAGCGCCATCGCCATGATGCTAGCCTATACCCGCGGCATCCGCGAGTCCATTCCCTTGCAGCCGCAGCACAAATGGGCGATGCGTGAGATCCGCTCACACCTCACCGAACTATCCGGCTGCACCGTGGGCATCATCGGCATGGGCGCCATCGGCAATGCGCTCGCCAAGCGGCTCCACGCCTTCGACATGCATGTGATTGCGGTCGATCTGATGCCCAAAGAGAAGCCGTCCTATGTGCATGAACTTTGGGAGATGGACCGCCTGGATGATTTGCTGGCTCAGTCCGACTTTGTGGTTGTGGCCGTACCCTACACCGACGATACCCACAACATGATTGGCGCCAAGCAGATCGCCAAGATGAAAACTACAGCGATGCTGGTCGGCATCTCGCGCGGAGGCATCATCGATCAGGCTGCCCTGGTCGAGGCTTTGCACAACAAGACCATTGCTGCGGGAGCGCTGGACGTCTTCGACACGGAGCCGCTCCCGGCGGATAGCGAGCTATGGGACCTGGACAACCTGCTCATCACCTCGCACATTGCGGGCGGCACTCAATACGAAGCCAAGTACATCGTCGACATCTTTGTCGAGAACCTAGAGCGCTTCCTGCAAAACCGGCTGCCGCTGCGCAACCAAGTCGACAAAAAGCGCGGCTTCTAGCGCGACGCCCGGCCGGACGACAGTCACATGACGCCCTACGGAGCTGGTTACCGGGGCAGGCTATGCAGGCTGCGCGCCGTCCATCCCCCAAAGCCGGCAAGCATCGCGCTTCTCTAACGACATGCGGCCGGCCGCCCCGTGTTGGACGACCGGCCGCATGCCATGCTTAAGCCAATTGAGAACCTAGGCCTGCAAGTGCGCCTCGAGGAAGTAGAGGTGCTTGTCTACGCCGCGAGACACCTCGGTGAAGAGATCGGCCGTGCCTTCGTCCTTTGCGTCGCCTGCCGTGTCGATGGCGGCGCGGGTGGACTTGCCGTAAGCGGCCATCCGGTCGGCTAGAACAGCCACGACCTCTTTGCCCTCGACGGTTTTCGCCGGCATTTCGGGCAAGGTCGAATTTTGCGCGGCCATGCGTACGGTGCCCAGCGCAGCGCCGCCCAGGGCTGTCGCCCGCTCGGCGATCATGTCGGCGTACTCCAGCACGCTCTCGGCGAGGTCGTCGAACAGCTCGTGGAGTTGCATGAAGTCCATGCCCTTCACGTTCCAGTGCGCCTGCTTGATCTGGCTGTACAGATCGAAAGTGTCCGCAAGCTGCTGATTGAGCAGCTTGACCATGGCGGTGCGAGTCTTTTCCGGCAGATCCATGCGGGTTTCAAACGTCTGATTTTTCTGGGCCATTAGATTCCTCCTTGGTACGTCATTGAATCGCCCGACTAACATTATGTTGAGCAATGCGCCCCGATAAGCGAAGTGGTGCGCAAGCAAGTTTGCACACACAGTGTAGCACGGCCGCGCCGCTCCTGTCTGTAGTATTTCTAGGAAATGAGGTCCGGTTCGCTTTAGCCCTGCCGTCTGCGCAAACTCTTCGCGCTCAGCCTGTCCCAATCGTATCACGGCCTCGCCGGCGGCGCACGCGCAACTTTCGGCAAAGGCTGCGCCCTCAACGATCCCTATGTCGCCAAGAAAGCAAGACCGTGATACGATTGCTCACGCCCTCTTCAGTCTTGATTGCCACCGGATCGCCGCCCCTGCCACAGCGAATCGACACGCCATGAACGACCAACAAAACTCTCCCATTTCCGCCGGCGCTTTCTTCAACGCCGCCCCCGTCTTGCTCGTGGTCACGCGCAACCGCGACGACGGCGTCTACATCGAAGAGTGCAACCGCCTCTTTCTTGAACTGCTCGGCTACGCTCGCGCAGAGGTCATCGGCGCGCCGTTGCGCCGATTTTGCTGCCCGGAATTGAACGCCAATGCGGCGCAGAAGGACGCGGACGGCGCATGCAGCCTTATCAAGAAGAACGGCGCTCCCTTGCCGGCGCTGGTCCGCACCTCGCCGCGCACCGATACAGACGGCGCCGTCATCGGCAAGCATATCGCTTTCATCGACATCATCCCGCACAACGGGGAAGAGAGCGCCCTGCTCCGCAGCCAAGAGGCCCTGCGCATCGCCAACGCCGAACTGGCTCGCGCCCTCCGGCTCAAGGACGAGTTTCTGGCGAACATGAGCCACGAACTGCGCACCCCGCTCAACGCTATCCTCAACCTCTCCGAATCTTTGGTCGAAGAGATCGCAGGCCCGCTCAACGAGAAACAGACCCGCTACAGCCGTCTGATCGTGGAGAGCGGCCAACACCTGCTCGCTCTGATTGACGACATACTGGACTTGTCCAAGATCGAAGCGGGCCGCACCGAGTTGGACATTGTGCCCGTGGCAGTGGAGCCTACTTGCCAGTCCAGCTTGCGCATGGTGATGGAACAGGCCAAGAAGAAACGGCTGACTACCTCGATCCGTATCGACGAACATGTCCGCTGGGTGCGCGCCGACGCCCGCCGCCTCAAGCAAATGCTCGTCAATCTGTTGGGCAACGCCGTTAAGTTCACCCCCGATGGCGGCAAGATCGGCATCGAGGTGACCGGACATGAAGCCGCCGGCAAAGTCGTTTTCGCAATCTGGGACACCGGCATCGGCATTGCTCCCCAAGACCTGTCTCGCCTCTTCCGGCCATTCGTCCAGCTCGACAGCGGCCTGACCCGCCAATACGCCGGCACCGGCTTGGGCCTGGCGCTGGTGTCGCGTATGGCGCGCATGCATGGCGGCGGCGTCTCCGTCGCAAGCGCGCCGGGACAGGGCAGCCGTTTCACCATCGAACTGCCCTGGTCGCCGGAACGGGGCGACATGCTCGACACGCCGGCTCTACCACAAGAACCGGCGACGCCCGGACCGGTCGCCCAGCGCAGCGCGGCGCCCCTGATCCTGCTCGTGGACAACGTTGAAACGGCCATCGCGCCGATCATCAGCTTTCTGGAAGCCAACCGCTACCGGACGGCTGTCGCCCGCAGCAGCGAGGAAAGCATCGCCCTGGCGCGCGCCCTCGCGCCGGACCTCATCCTCATGGACATCCAGATGCCGGACGTCGACTGGCAAGAGGGCGTGCGCCGTATCCGCGCCGAACCAGGACTGGCGTCCGTTCCTATCATCGCCTTGACGGCCCTGGTCATGCCGGGCGACCGCGAGCGCTGTCTGACCCAGGGACTGGACGACTACCTCGCCAAGCCCGTTAGTTTGCACCAGTTGGCGGGCTGCATCGAAACGCACCTGGCCCGCGGCTAAACCGGCGAAAAAGCCCGCCCGCCAATGAAAAAGCTTCTCCCCGGTTCCGTCCGCGGACGGAACCGGGGAGAAGCCGCTCTTACTTGCAAGTTCAGGACAGGGCTCCTGCGCCCCGCCTTGAACGGATCTCTTGCGTACGGCCGGACAACCGGGCTAAGGCTTCATCTCAGCCTCCGCCGTCGAAAACTTGAACGGCGCATACAGCGGGCACCAACGAACGATGCCGGTCAGCAACAGCACCACGCCTACCAATCCCCACCAACTGCTGAAGTAGAAGCCGAGAGCGATCACGACGAGGCCGAGCACGATCCGCACAATCTGGTCGGTCTTTCCGACATTGCGTTGCATGGCAGATCCTCCTGTGTCAGCAAACAGAATTGAAGGGAGACGGGTAGCAGCCGCCGGACTGAGCCGGCCAAGACGCCCGTCAAGCGTCGGGGCCGGTAAGCCGTGTGCGTACCGCTCACCTATATCGTACCACACATCCGCACGGGCGTAGAGGGCGACATAACCGATAAAACTCGCCGCGAGCCTTGCGCGATCACCGCTCTTGCAGCCAGGCGCGCACCCGCTCGTCGATCTGGTTGCGTACGGCGCGAAACTTGGCAAGCTTCTCCGCGTCGGCCCCTTCCTGCGCGGCCGGGTCGTCCAGGTCCCAGTGGTCGTGGGTCCCCATCGTCAAGAAGACGCTCGGGCAGTTTTGTTCGGCATGATGGCAGACCGTGAACACATGGGCAAAATGCTCCTTGCCCAGATACTCGCGCACATCTTTTGAGCGATGGTCCGCCAGGCTCAGCCCGACCTCCTCCATCACGCGCACGGTATAGGGGTTGATGCCCTTCGGCTCCACGCCGGCGCTATAGACTGCGTAGCGGTCGCCGCCATATTTGCGAAAGAGCGCCTCGGCCATCTGGCTGCGCGCCGAGTTGCCGGTACAGAGCACGAGTATTTTGGGCTTATCCAAGATGCAGTTCCTCCTTATGCTATGCGGCCCGTTGCTTTGCGCCAGTTGGGACGGGCCGGCAGCGCGAATAACCTAGCCGATCAGTTCCTTCAGCGCCTCGACGGATGGAACCCGGCCCGCCGTCTTCACCTCGCCGTCCACGGCCAGGGCGGGCGTGGTCATGACGCCGAAGCTCAAGATGTCGTCAAGCTCCGTCACCTTCTCCAACTCATAGTCGATGCCCAACGCCTGGGCGGCGGCTTCGACATGCTCGGCCAACTTCTTGCACTTCGCGCAGCCGGAACCGAGAATTTGTAGCTTCTTCATAACATGCCTCCGTTAACAAATCATGAAATACGAATCGCGTTTTGATCACAGATCGATCCCGCGACGCAGCACTCGACGCTGCTCGTCGCGACCTTACGCAAAAAACGTCCCATAGATCAGGCCGCTCAAGGTTGCGGCGACCACGACCAGAAAGACGTAAACCGCCGTTTTCTTCGTCCCGATCACGCTGCGGATCACCAGCATGTTAGGCAGGCTGAGGGCTGGCCCCGCCAGCAGCAGCGCCAATGCCGGCCCCTGCCCCATGCCGCTGCCCAGCAGACCCTGCAAGATGGGCACTTCGGTCAGGGTGGCGAAATACATAAACGCACCCAGGAACGCGGCGAGGAAGTTCGCCAACGGCGAGTTGCCGCCCACCGCAGCGCTAACCCAGGCCGACGGGATCAGCCCCTCTTGACCCGGCCTGCCCAGCAGGAAGCCTGAGACCAGCACGCCGATCAGCAGCAGCGGCAGGATCTGCTTGGCAAAGCCCCAGGCTTGGTCAAACCACTCGCCCAGTTCATCGTCGTCGCTGCTGGTCAGTACGGTCAGTCCGATCAGGCCGACCACAAACGGAACCTGCGGCGCATGGCGAAATGCCAGTGCAGCCGCTGCGGTAGCCGCGCCGACTGCAACCGTTTTCCACCAACTCGCCCCAAACCACGCGATCAACATCGCGCCCAGCCCCAGACCGAACAGCGCGGTGACCGCCCACTTGGCGCTATAGAGCGCGCCCCACGCCCCGCCCGCCTGCTGGGGGCGCGCCCAGTTGGCAAAGACAAGAATCCCCACGAGCGAGGCGAAATAGAGCGCGTTCTGCCACAGCGGCCGCGCGACCTCCGCTTCCGGCATTACCGCCTGGACAGCGCTGCGGCCGGCTTCTTCTTTGCGGAAGATCAGGTGCATGGCGAGGCCGATCAGCGCCGCAAACAGCACCGCGCCCACGGCGCGGGCGATGCCTAGACTTGGCCCCAGCACGCTGGCTGTCAGGATGATAGCCAGCACATTGATGGCCGGTCCGGAGTAGAGAAAGGCGATAGCCGGCCCTAGTCCCGCGCCCATGCGATAGATGCCGGCAAATAGCGGCAACACCGTACACGAGCAGACGGCCAAGATCGTGCCCGACACCGACGCCACGCCATAGGCCAACGCTTTGGGCGCGTTCGCGCCCAGGTATTTCATCACCGATGCCTGGCTCACGAAGACGGCGATGGCGCCGGCGATGAAAAAGGCAGGCAAGAGACACAGCACCACGTGCTCGCGCGCATACCACTTCGCCAACTCCAGCGCCTCCATGATGGCGGCGTCGAAGCGCGCCGCGCCGAGAGGCAGGTAGTAGATGGCGAGAAAGACCGCCAGGATCGCGGCCAGCGGCTTCCACTCGCTGCGCCAGCGTTCCAGGCCGGGCGCTAATGTCTGCCACAGCGCCGCCGGGGCGTGCGTCACGGTCCAGGCCAGTGAAGGACGGCTGGGCGATTCATCGGTTAGTTTCATGTTTCCGTCACGCTTTCATACAACCATTCAGAGTTAACCGGCAGAGTCCGCCAGCCGGCCGCGCCGGTCAGGCGGCGACATCGGCAGTCGCCTCCGGGAAATGCCGCCGGGTGGCGTTGGCGATGCGCACCAGCATCAACATCACCGGGACTTCCACCAAAACGCCGACCACCGCCGCCAAGGCCGCGCCCGACGATACGCCGAAGAGCGCAATAGCCGTGGCTACGGCCAGTTCGAAGAAATTGCTGGCGCCGATCATGCTCGCCGGCGCTGCGATGCGGTGCGGAATGCGCAGCGCTTTGGCCGCGCCATAGGCGATGGCGAAGATGAAGAACGTCTGGATGATGAGCGGCACGGCGATCAGCGCAATGTGCAGCGGGTTGTTGAGGATGACCTCGCCCTGAAACGAGAAGAGCAGGATCAGCGTCAGCAACAGGCCGATGATGGTCAGCGGGCCGAGGCGTCGGAGAAAGACATTCTCGAACCAGGGCATCCCCTGATGCCGGATCAGATAGACGCGCGTTGCATAGCCGGCCGCCAGCGGGACGACGATGTACAGCACGACCGACAGAAAGAGCGTGTTCCACGGCACGACGATGTCGCTCAGCCCCAGCAACAACGCCACGATAGGCGCAAAGGCGACAAGCATGATCAGGTCGTTCACCGAAACCTGAACGAGCGTGTAGGCCGGGTCGCCCTTGGTGAGGTAGCTCCACACAAAAACCATGGCCGTACACGGCGCCGCGCCCAGCAGAATGACGCCCGCCAGGTACTCGCGCCCCAGGTTGGCCGGGATCAACGGCGCAAAGATGACCAGCAAGAAGAGCCAGGCGATGGCAAACATCGAGAACGGCTTGATCAGCCAGTTGACCGCCAAGGTAAGGGCCAGCCCTTTGGGCTGCTTGCGCACGCCGAGAATGCTGGCAAAGTCGATCTGCACCATCATCGGGTAGATCATGAACCAGATGAGGATGGCGACGGGGATGTTCACCTCAGCATAGGTGAAGCGCGTCAGGGTGTCGGGCACGGCGGGGACCAGTTGGCCGAGGGCGACCCCGGCGAGGATGCACAGCGCCACCCAGATCGTCAGGTAGCGCTCAAAGAAGCCCAGGTCCCTCCCCTCGGCGCCCTGGGCGGCAGGAGTCGCGGCTTCCATCGCAATCGATTGGTGAGTCATCGAATTCTCCATATATCTACTATCTACAATTCCGCATATGCGGTTTTCTGCATATAACTGCCCCGAAAAAAGGCTGCACGCCTAACACTCGGAACGTGCAGCCCGCCGAACGTCTTGATCAGGCCGGTTCATACAACAGCGGAATGGGCGCGGGTTCGCACTTGGGGCATGAACATGAGATGACCTTCTTGTGCCGCGCCATCTCCGGGTGCTCGCCCTGCACCGGCCCCAAAATGGCTTCGAGCCAGCCGATCATCTCGGCGTCGACCAGGCGATAGAAGACATTGACGCCCTCTTTTTCGTCACGAATGACGCCCGCGTCGCGCAGGATGCGCAATTGCTGCGAAACATAGGGCTGGGGCTTGCCCAAGAGCGCCTCCAGATGGCACACGCATTCGGCGTCGCGGCGCAGGGCGTCCAGAATGCGCAGGCGCTCCGGGTGCGCCAGCAATTTGAGCCGCCCGCTGATGGCTTCATAGTCCGGCATCGCTTCATTCGCCATCGGTTCCGCCTTTCCCTATCGCACAGCCGAAGCCGCTTCTCAGACCTCAACTAAAGTATACATGCAATTTACCATATATGCAAAGTTCCGCATGCGACTTTCGCGCCGCCGGCGCCGCTATACCCGCCGCTCTTCGCCGGCGCCGAACACATGCACATCCTCGCGCCGCACGGTGACCGACCAGCGCTTGTCTTCGGCCACATGCAGCCGCTCGTAGACATAGGCCGGGATTGTGATCTCCAGGTCATAGCCGCCGCGCCCCAGACGCCCGCCCTCGTCCAGCCGTAAAAAGAGCGTGCAGTTAAAGCCGTCGCTCAGTTCGTTCACCACGTCGCCCGACAGCAGGTTATCGCGCTTGCCCACGGGCGCGTCCTTGCGCACCAGCATGATGCGCTCGGGCCGCAGCCCCAACTCCACCGCCTGCCCCGGCGCCAGCTTGCCGGGCGGAGCGAGCAGCGTCACATCGCCGACGCGAATGTGCGCGCCGCTTTCGTCGACGCGCAGCGTTTCGCCCGCAAAAAAGTTGCTGTTGCCGGTGAGCCGCGCTACCGAACGGCTGGCGGGCCGATAGACAATCGACCCCGGCGGGCCGATCTGCAGCAGGCGGCCCGCCTCGATCACCGCGATCTGGTCGGCCAATAGATAGGCTTCGGCCAAGTCATGCGTGATGAAGATCACGGGCAGGTCCAGGCTGCGCTGCAAGCGCAGCAAATCGCGCCGCAAGAGCACGCGCGTCGGCCCGTCCAGCGCGGAGAACGGCTCATCCAGCAGCAGCACGCTGGGCTGGGTGACCAGCGCCCGCGCCAACGCCACCCGCTGCTGCTGCCCTCCGCTCAGTTCCGACGGCCGGCGCGCGGCGTAGCCTGCCAGCCCCACGCGCGCCAAAGCCTCGTCCACGATACGAGCCTTCTCTTTGCCCCGTGCTCGCGCCAGCCCAAAGGCCACATTGCCGCCGACGGAAAGATGCGGAAAGAGCAAGTAATCCTGCATGACATAGCCGACGCCGCGGCGTTGGGGCGGCAAGTTGACGCCCGCCTCGTCGTCGAAGAAAAGCCGCCCGTCCAGCACAATGCGCCCAGTGTCGGGCGTCTCCAGCCCGGCGACGCAGGCCAGCGTCATGCTCTTGCCCGCGCCGGATTGGCCAAAGAGCGCGGTGATGCCCGGCGGCGCGCTGAACGACAGGTCCAGCCGAAACTGATCGAGCTGTTTGCACAGACGGACTTCGAGCACCGTCGGCTACCTCAGGATGCGGCGCGAGAACTTGCGCGAGACGAGGAGCAGGGCCACGGCCGCCAGCGTGATCACCAGCACCATGCGGTTGGCCTCGGCCTGCCGGTTGGCCTGTACCAGGTCGTAAATGTAGATCGACATGGTTTGCGTGCGCCCTGGGATGTTGCCCGCCACCATCAGGGTGGCGCCGAAATCGCCCAATGCGCGCGCAAAACTGAGCGCCACGCCCGCCAAAATGCTGCGCCAGGCCAGAGGCAGCGTCACCCGCCAGAAGATATAGAAATCCGAGCGGCCCAACGTGCGCGCCACGTTCTCCAGCCGCACGTCGACGCTCTCGAAACCGGCGCGCGTCGTTTCCAGCAAGAGGGGGAAGGAGGCCGCCGCCGCGGCGATGACCGCGCCGCGCCAGGTGAAGACCAGCGGGAAGCCTTGTTCATTGAGCCAGCGTCCCAGCGGGCTCTGGTTGCCCAACAGCACCAGCAGGTAATAGCCCAACACTGTCGGCGGCAGCACCAGCGGCAAGGAGGCCATAGCGCCCAGCAACTCCTTGCCGGGAAAGTTGCGTCGCGCCAGCAGCCAGGCGAGCGGGATGCCCGCCATCAGCACGAGCAGCGTCGCCGCGCCCGCCACGCGCAGCGACAGCCACAGGGGAAACCAGCCGGAGCCCAACGTCAAAACGCTCCCGGCGGCGTGAAGCCGTGCCGGCTCAGGATCTCGCGGCCGGCGGGGCCAAGGACAAAGGCGGCGAAGGCGCGAGCGGCGTCCTCGTACGGGCGACCGGCGATCACGGCCAGCGCTTGGTCGAGCGGATCATGCAGCGCCGCGTCGATCACAGTAAAGGAAACCTCCGGCACGGAGACGATGGAAAGCGCGACCAGGCCGGCTTGGGCGTCGCCTGTCTGTACATATTGCAGCGCCTGGCGCACATTCTCGCCATAGACGATCTTGGGGGTGAGCGCTTCCCACAGCCCGCGGCTGTGCAAGGCCTGCTGCGCGGCCAGGCCGTAGGGCGCCAGTTGGGGGTTGGCGATCGCCACGCGCGTGATGGCGGGGTCCAGCAGGTCTTCCAGGTTGGTTGCCGTCACGCCCGCCGCGCGGTTGACCGCCAGGGCCAGCCGGCCTTGTGCATAGACCGCCTGCGTATCAGGCACGATCAGCCCGCCGTCCGCCAGCCGCTCGATAAACTCGACATTGGCGGCCGCAAAGACGTCAAACGGCGCCCCGTTCTCGATCTGGGTTGCCAGGTTGCCGCTGGCTCCAAAGACGAAGTCGACCGGCTGTCCCGTCTCGGCCTCAAATGCATCGCCGATCTCGTTGAACGCGCCTTCCAGCGACGCGGCCGCCGCGACCAACAGCGGTTCCGGCTGTGCAGCCGTTCCGGTGCGCGCCTGCGGAGCGACCGGCGCACACGCGGCCAACAGCCACAGCAGCGCCGCCATCGCCAGCGCCCAGACCCTCCGCCTTCCTCCGGACATGGATTCCTCGCCAGACATCTCTTGCCCATAAAACGCAACAGCACAGCCCCCAGGCGGAGGCTGTGCTGAAGATTCTAGCATGGATCGGAGGGGCCACAAAGACAGCGAGGCCCCTCCCCCTTGCGTGTGTTCGGCCTGCACGGTGCGGGCCAAATACACGCCGGCTATTCGATGTTCACCGTCGCCGTCGCCGTATCGGTCACGGTAACGGTATCGACCGAGGCCGTCCACGTTGCCACGTTAGTGGTCGTCACCGTCAGCTCTTCTGTCGCCGCGGTGATCGTGTAGGTGCTCTGCCCTGGGCCGAGTTCGTAGGCATAACCGGACAGGATGTCGCCCAGGTTGCTGTCCACGAGGCTGTGCACGGGCAATGTGATGCTGCCGATGTTGTTCACCGTATAGCAGTAGTAAGGCAATACAGGCGTGACGGTCGGCGTGATCACGTTGGTCTCGCCACAGACATCGGCAGTCTCGGACACGGTTTTCACCATGTCGACGGCAGCGACATCGACCACAGCAGTCGCCGAGGCGCTGGCGCTGACGCCGCCGCTCACGTAACCCGTCCACGTGCCGGCGCGCATCAGCGGCGCGGCTTGCGGCGCGGTGAAGGTGTGGCTGATCTCGTAGCCCAGGTCCACGTTGCTCACGCTGGCGCCGGGGGCCAACAGATACGGCTCGGCGCTGAAGACGGTCCCAACTTCGCTGTCCTCAAGGTTGTGCAGAGGCAGCGCGATATTGCCGGTGTTGGTCGCGGTGTAGCAGTAGTAGACGGTCGTCCCGTCGGCCACAACGACCGATCCCTCGGTCGCGCATACGTCCGGGTCGGTCCCGACCGTAGCGGTCATCTGCAGCGTGGAATAGAAGTAGAACAGGCGGCGATAGTCCGGACTGTAGTCGTGGGTGCTATTGCCGTACTTGCAGCGCAGATAGATCTGTTCGTACCGGCCGCCCTTCAACTTGTAGAAGAGCCGGTCGCAGTTCGACCGGAGGTCGCGTTCCACGAACTTGGGCAGGCGCGGAGGGGTGAACCAGGCGCCGCCCTTGACATGGGTTCCCATGCCGTGAGGCGACATGTGCATGGGGCTAGGTCCCGCCCAGCCGCCAGCCTGCACACTCTTCAGAAGCAAACCGCCGGTCAGGGCCAGCGCTATCGCAACTGCTACGCTAACAAGGATGAACTTACTGCGAGATTTCACGTTCAATGCTCCTTTGCTCGGCCGGAATGGCCGAAAGTGAGGGGCCGGCGGAGCGATCCGCCGGGCTCTCGGTACCGCTTACGTTTGCCGGATGACGTTACCGGATGGCCTCTTCGGCCGTACAGTCGGACAGGTACTTGATGGTCCCGTCTGCGGCCAAGAAGGCGATCTTGATGTCATCCAAGTAGATGTTGGAGTTCAGGAAGGCGGGCGACTGCGCCTGGACTAGCACCATGATATCTTGGGCGTCGCCCAAATCCACGGTGTTGACCAGCTGCGCCCATTCGCCGCGCACGTAGCCGTTGGCATAGAGTGCGGCGTCGCCTTCTGCGCCGGGCTTGACGCCCAACGATGCCCAGTCATAATCGAGGCCGTCCTTACCCGGCCCGCCGCCCTGATCGTGATCCCAGATCAGATAGCGAACGCTGACTTGCACCTGGCCGCCTTCGAAGCCGGCGGGCACAGCAATGCGCGGGCTGCCGAGGCCGGCGGCATAGGGCCGATGTCCGGCGATCTTAATGGCATACTCCTCGCGGTTGTCCTTGCTTTCGGCGTCGTTGTAGCGGTTGCCGGGGCCGACTACGCGCTCGCGGGTGAAGGCCACGTTGTTGGCGCTGTACTCGCCGTCGTCGAGGGCAAAAGGCGCCCAGCCGGAATACCAGTCGGTCCACATGTCGATGTTGCCGTTTGCGGCAGACCAGCCGATCTCGGCGTTGAAGTCGTTACACACGTTGGGCGAATCGTACAACGTCAGCCCTGCGCCAAAGCCGGTCAAGGTCTGGCGAATGCCGCGGCCTGGGGCCTCCTGGTTGCGACCGTCATCCCATGCGTTCGCCTCGAGGGCGTTGGCGGTGAGCGGCGCGTTCGCCAGCAGGTCAGAGAAAGGCTGCGGGATCACGGGCGGACTCATGCGCGGGCCGGTGATGGCAAGCGGCGGAGGCGTCAACGGCCCCGCGCTCACAGCAGCCGGCGCAAATGCGAGCGCGGCGACCATGATCGCCACGACGGCATTTGCGATACTCGTGCGATTCATACGGATACTCCTTCCCTTACGGATCAAGATTGCGTTACAAAGATGCAGAACAACAGATCGATTCAGCGCCTGGTTGAGAATTTGCATAGTCAGAGTTCCTCCTGCCTTTAGCCCGGTCATCGGGACCGGACCGGCTCTCCAGCCGACTTCCTGCGCCGCTGGGCGATTGTCGATCTGGCCGCTTGCCGGATATTTTCTTGGCATCCGCCAGCCATCACGCAACCGCAATTACATCATTTCACATAACATGACGAAGAATCGCACAAAAAGTTGCGCACAATTTGCAATCCGTAATGAAGATGGTCAAATTTGGTCAATATTTGACTGCCAAGCACAGGCATCGCATGATTTCCACATACTTCGACGCCAATAAAGGCCAATAGAAAAAGGGAGCGGCGCGCTAAACGCGCCGCTCCCTTCGCTTATCGGTTTAATTCGTCAGGTTCGCCTATCGCACAACCGGCGAACCGCCCGGCCTACTCGTAGCGCAGCGCCTCCGCCGGATAAATGCGCGTGGCCTGCCACACCGGCGCAATCGTGGTCAGCAGCGAGAACAGATAGGCCGCAACCACCATCAGCGCAATCGTTCCCCACGGGATGGGCGCGCTCGGCGTCCCGGCCATCTCAGGTGAGCCTAGCTCCATCACCAGGCCGCCCAGCACTACGCCTGCCAGCGCCCCGATCAGCAGCCCCATGATCGAGATGAAGCTCGACTCGAACAGAAACGACAGCCCGACCATCTCCTTCTGGTAGCCGATGGCGCGCAGCATGCCCACCTGCTGCCGCCGCTCCACCACGGCCCGGGCAGAAACCACGCCCAGCGCGGCGATGCCCACCAGCAACCCCAACGCCATGAAGCCCTGCAGCAGGCGCAATATCCCCGCGGTTAACTGCTGGCCCTGTAGGAAGCGCTCCAGCATCACCACCGCGTCCAGCCCCGATGCGACAAAGGCGCGCTCGATGGCCTGCGCCACCGCGTGCACGTCGGCGCCCTCGCGTACCTTGACGTACATGCTCTCGGCAGGCGGGGCTTCTCTCAAGATCGCTTCCAGCGTGCGCTCGCCGGTCTGAATGCCGCTCCGGGCCAGCGTCGTGTCGTCCTCCAGCACGCCGATCACTTGCACGCGGCGCGGTTCAGGGGCCTCTTCGCCCGCCTCCACATCTGCGCGCAGTTCCACAAACAGATCCGGCAATTGTGCATTCATGATGTGTACATCATGAAAGTACATTCCGTCCATGCGCAAGCCGTCGTCGTCCCACTCCATCTCTTCCGACGGGACCGGACGCCTCTCTGCGCCGTCGCCGGCCAATAGTCGCGGCAGGATGATAGCCACATCGTCGCGCGTGCGCAGCGCCTCCCATACCGCGGCGTCGTCCGCATAGCCTTCGGCCCGCGCTTGGAAGCTGTACACCTGCGCCGCCTGCTCGATGTAGCCGTCGTTCAACCCGTTGACGCCGGAGCGCTTCCAGGGCATGCCATCGGCCCGGGCGCGCAGCACCTTGCGCGAGACCTGCCCCACTGCGGCGATGTCGTCTAGCACAGGGTCATCGGCAATCTCCGCCAGCGCCGTTTCGAGGTTTTCCACCGGGCTGAAGAAGCTCAACAGCGTCGACGACACCTCAATGTCGAAGCCCGCCGTGCTGTTGGCGTCCAGTTCCACCAGGCTCTGGGTGGCGTCGACGACAACGGCCATGACCACCACGGTCGCCATAATCATGGCGAAGAGCAGCATGGTCATGCCTGTGCGGAAGCGACTGCTCAGCGAATAGGCGATAGCCGTCTTGAGGACCGGCCGCAGCGAAGGCGCGAAACTGAGCGCCGAGCTAAACAGCCATGCCAGAAAATCGGCGTTGACCATGATCACCATAATCGCCCCGGCCACGGTCAGCGGGCCGCCAAGCAGGAACAGCACCGGCAGTTGCAGCGGCGTATAGTCGAACAGACCGGGTGCGGCCTGGGCGAGCCAGCGATGCCACGGCGGCGTCCACAGCGCCAGCAGCCCCAGGCCGATCGTGCTGTAGACGACGCGCTCTAGCCGCCGCGGCTGCACGCGGCCTTCCAGCGCACGCCCAGCCAGCAGCATCCCGCCGGCAAGCAGGAGCGTCATTCCCAGCAGCGCGAGGCCCAGCCATCCGCCCGGAAGTTCACGCACAAGCAACGCCACGCCCCCTGCGGCAAACAGCGCCGGAAAGGCCCAGACCCAGACCCCGTGCAGCAGCGTGCGCCGCCGCCCCGCCCCGCGGTCGGGCAGATCGCGGATAGCGCTGACGATGTTCATGCGGCTCACCCGCCACGAGGACACGGTGATCACGGCGAATGTCAGAATCACGCCCAGACAGTAGGAGATGACCACCGACTGCCAACTGATGTGGAAGCTTACACCGAAGATGCCAGTAGCCTGCGGGTTGACTTGGCCGGTCAGATTGTTGAACAACTGGCCGATGAAGCTGGTCATCGCAAAGGTGACGCCGATGCCCGCCAGCACGCCGACGGCCGCCGCGACCAGCGAGTAGACCATGCCTTCGGTGACGAACATCTGTACGACCTGCCGCCGCTGGGCGCCGATGGCGCGGGCCATGCCGATCTCGCTGCGTCGTTCGGCGGCCAACATGACGAAGATCAGAAAGATGAGCAAGATCGCCGCCAGGATAGAAAGTGCGCCGAAGAGCGAGAAGACTGATGAGAAGATTGTACCGCCCACCGTCGCCACCGCAAGCAGCGCTTCCTTGCTCAGCGGCTCGATCACCTCGAACTGGTTGAGATCGGCCAGCGCCTCCTTCAATTCAACGCGGGCGTCTGCAGGCAGGTCCTGATTGAGCAGCCATGTGCGGAGGTTCGTATTAGCCAACATGACACGCAGACCGTCGTCGCCGGCCGTACCCGATGCCGCGGCTAGCAGCGCGTCCACCTCTTCCTGCGTCGCTGCGCGCACGCCCAGCGTCTCGCCGATACTTTCGACAAAAGCCTTGACTAACGCGGGCGCTTCCTCATCCGCCTGCATGGAGGTCTGAGTCAGTAGCGCGGGCGCAGCGTCCTGCACAACCGGCCCCACATCGGACCGCGCCAGGATGGCGGCCACGCGGTCGACGGCGGCCGGGTCAAGCGCCAATTGGCCGAGCCGCCGGGTCACTGCCTCGGTGTGCTCCAGCCCGCCCAACTCATCGCCTGTATTAGAGACCAACACGGCATTGACGCGATCGTTCATGAACAGCAACTGCTGCGCCTCCTCCAGCGGCAGCATCACCACCGGCGCCAGCGCGCTGAGCGGGCCGGCTTGGTCGACCACAGCGCGCACGCGGAAGCGCACGGGCAATGGTCCCACAAAGACCTCGACCACATCGCCCGCCCTTGCGCCCAAGCGTTCAGCAGCCAAACGGCTCAGATACAGATCGCCCTGGCGCAATTGCAGCCCGTACTGGCCCAGCAGCCGGTCGACCTCAGCCCCGAGCGTGTTCAGGTTCAACACCTTGAGCAGATCATCCGCCATCGAACCGATGCCGCTCAACGTATCATCCACCACCGCCGACATCTCGGCCGTACCCTCTTCCGACACGCCCAGCGCCGCCGCGATAGTCTCCAGGTCCAGCGTTTCGATGCCCAGTTCTTTCAGCGGCGTGGTGTCAACGCCCAGCTCCTCCAGCGTCGCCAGGTCGAGGCTCAACTCGGGCAGATCGCCTAGCGCCACGCCGGTGAAGACCGCGCCCAGCCCGGCCACGGCCTGCATCAGCGGCGACGCGTCCTCGCCGCCAAAGCTGGCAGCCAACTCCGAAGCGGCGCTGAACAAACGGCTCGCCTGCAGGAACACATTGCCGATGCCCGGCTGCAGCGTAGTCATCTCCAGCGGCTGCCCGTCTGCGCTAAGCAGGCCGAAGGTCCGCGGATATTGGTCGTCCACGGCGTAGATGAAGCCAAGCGGCTCACCCGCGCCGGTAGTTGTGTTGCGCAGAATGGTGGGAAAGACGATGGCCCCGGCCACGCCGTCGATCAGCGGGTCCGCCTCGGCTTCGGCGCGCAGTTCCTCCAGTCGCGCCCCCTCGATGCTGGGCAGCCCGCCGCGCACCAAGGCCAACACGCTGCCCAGTCCGCCGCTGGTCAAGTCGCCGACGGTTGCGTCTAGTTCATCCAGGGCGCTTTCATCGCCGTTCTCCAGGTTGGCGAGCAACGTGAGCAGTGGCGGCGCCACAATCTCATCAACCTGGCCATAGGCCGCCACAGCCTGCCGCCGCACGGAGTAGCTCAGGGTGTCGCCCGTGCCGAAGGCGCTGATGATAATGATCGTGCTCAGAGTCAACCCCAGGACGATTAGGATCGCCTGGGTAGGCCGGCGCACTAGGTTGCGCAGCCCGATCTTCATCAGCACCGGGTTGCGCGCCGAGAGATAGGCGAGGAAGAGCAGGATGGCGCTGACCGCGCCGATCATAAAGATCACGCTGCCCGCGGCCAGGTTCGCGAGAGTGCTCATGCTTGCGCCTCCTTGGCCGGCTCCGATGCCAGGATCTCGCCATCCTGCATGCGTACAATGCGATCGCAGATGGCGCTGGCGCTGGCGTCGTGGGTGACGATCACGAAGGTTTGACCGTTCTCCTCGTTCATGCGGCGCATGAGGGCCAGCACTTCGCCGGAGGAAGCGCTGTCGAGGTTGCCGGTCGGCTCATCGGCCCACACTAGCGCCGGGTTATTGACCAGCGCACGCGCAATAGTCACGCGCTGGCGCTGGCCGCCGGACAGCTCCGCGGGCCGGTGGTAGAGACGATCTGCCAGACCTACCGCGGCTAGCGCCTCGGATGCCCGCCGCCGCGCCTCGCCGGGACGCACGCCGCTCACCAGCAGGGGCAGTTCTACGTTCTCCACCGCGTTGATCACCGGCAGCAGGTTGAAAGTCTGAAAGACGAAGCCCATGCGCTGGGCGCGGTACGCAGTGCGCCGCCGGTCGCCCATGTCGCGCAGGTTGACGCCCTCGACCACGACCTCGCCGGAGTCGAACTCGTCCAGGCCGGACAGACAGTTGAGCATGGTTGTCTTGCCGCAGCCCGACGGCCCCATCACCGCCACCATCTCTCCCTTGGCCACGTCCAGGTCGATGCCGCGCAGCGCGTGGACCGTCACATCGCCCAGGTAGAACCGCTTGTGCACCTCATGCGCTGAAATGATCAGGTCATCCATGGTGACTCCCCTCCGATCTTGACCTTCGATTCTGAGACGCGGCTGGGCGAAGATACAGCAGTGAAGACGGGCCGTGTTGCTATGGGCTGCCAACTATAATCACACTGGTCCCTTGCGTCAAATGTAGTTTAGGCGGGGGGAGTATTCCAGGATTTCGGCGTGTGTACTGCTCCGCCCCGTATCCGCACCGTTGTGCCCGTATGGACGCGATATGTCTTGTCCGTACGTTCCGCCCAGGCCCTGAGATGCGTCTTGCGGCGGATCAGCGCGCGGCCGCGCTCTATGTCAGTCAACATACTCGATGCGCGCCGCGCCGATGCGGATCACGCGGCCGTAGCTGTCATAGTCCAACGGCGAAGCGCCGATGCTCAACAGCAGACCGTTGGCAGCATAGCTGAGCGGCGCTACGCCGACGCGCTCGGCGCGACCATAGAGATCATAGGTCACCTCCGCCGCGCCGATGCGCACGGGTCGTCCGTCCGCATCATATTCAACCGGCGAGTTGCCCAGCGCCGTGATCCGCTCGTCCGCATCGTATTCGACACGCGCCGCGCCCAGCATCGAGAGTCGCCCCGACGCGTCATAGCGAGCAGGCGCGGCCCCGGCCATGCGCACATGTCCGCGGATCAGCCCGCTCACGATGCAGTATGCGACCTTCGCATCCATGGGATTCCCTTTCGCCTGCCTGACAATAGGAAGTGTACCAGGAAAATGGCCATACCACTATGCCGCGCCAGTAGCGCGATCCGCCGCCGGTCGCGTTTGGGCCGGACAGCTTTCTGGATGACAATGGAGCGGCTGGCCGGGCCAGCAGATACATTCGAGCACAACGAGCAAGGAGCCATTCCATGACCGACAAACCGACGCTGACCACATCGGCCGGCGCCCCCATCGCCGATAACCAAAACTCGCTCACCGCCGGCCCGCGCGGACCTGTGTTGCTGCAAGACTACCGGCTGTTGGAAAAGCTAGCTCACCAGAACCGCGAGCGCATCCCCGAGCGCGTGGTGCACGCCAAGGGCTGGGGCGCCTTCGGCACGCTCACCGTAACCCATGACATCACCCGCTACACCAGGGCCAAGATCTTCTCTGAGGTGGGCAAGCAGACGGAAATGCTGGCGCGCTTCTCTACCGTGGCGGGCGAACTCGGCGCGGCCGACGCCGAACGCGATGTGCGCGGCTTCGCGCTCAAGTTCTACACCGAAGAGGGCAACTGGGACCTGGTCGGCAACAATACCCCCGTCTTCTTCGTGCGCGATCCCTACAAGTTCCCGGACTTTATCCACACGCAGAAGCGCCACCCGCGCACCAACCTGCGCTCCAACACGGCTATGTGGGACTTCTGGTCGCTGTCGCCGGAGTCGCTGCACCAGGTCACGATCCTCATGTCGGACCGAGGCTTGCCCATCGGCGTGCGTCACATCAACGGCTACGGCAGCCACACCTACAGTTTCATCAATGCAGAAAACGAACGCTTCTGGGTGAAGTTCCACTTCAAGACGCTGCAAGGCCACAAGCACTGGACCAACGCCGAGGCCGCAGAGGTCGTTGGCCGCACGCGTGAATCCACGCAGGAAGACCTCTTCAACGCCATCGAGCGGGGCGACTTCCCCAAGTGGCGCTTCGCCGTGCAGATCATGCCCGAAACGGACGCCGATAAGACGCCTTACAACCCTTTCGACCTGACCAAAGTCTGGCCGCACGGCGACTACCCGCTGATCGACGTCGGCATCATGGAGTTGAACCGCAACCCGGACAACTACTTCGCCCAGATCGAACAGGCTGCGTTCTCTCCCTCCAACATCGTGCCCGGCATCAGCTTCTCGCCGGACAAAATGCTGCAAGCGCGCATCTTCTCCTACGCCGATGCGCATCGCTACCGGCTGGGCACGCACTACGAGGCGCTGCCCGTCAACGCGCCGCGCTGCCCCGTCAATCACTACCACAAAGACGGGCCCATGCGCTTCTTCCCCAATAACCCCAACCCGGACGCCTACTACGAGCCGAACTCGTTTAACGGGCCGGTCGAGCGACCGGAGACGGCAGAGCCGCCGCTGAGGATATCGGGCGACGCCGACCGCTACGACCACCGCCAGGGCAACGACGACTATTCGCAGCCGCGTGCGCTCTTCAACCTGTTCGACGACGGCCAGAAAGCCCGGCTCTTCTCCAACATCGCCGACGCAATGCAGGGCGTGCCGGACTACATCGTCGAACGCCAACTGGCCCACTTCGAGAAGGTGCATCCGGACTACGCCGCGGGCGTCCGTGCGGCGCTGGCGGTCAAGGCGAACGCGTAGACTCTCCAGGCATGGGGCGTCTGCCGTTTGCAGGCGCCCCTTTTTCCCATTAAGATGGAAAGTGCGCATAGAAGCGATAACCTTCTTCGGGGCTGCGGGCCTCCAAGAAGGCTTTGTCCGGCTGTGCAGTCCGAGCCTCGCCCCGGCGACCGGCCCCTCGTCTTATTTCTTCTTTCCTGCGATAGTAGATAAGCACTGTAGTAGAAAGCAGAGGCATACAATGGCGGAAGAGCAAGCGGTAGGCTGCGCTCGTCCGACCGGCGGTCTGGTCGGACAACCGAACCAGACGCCGGAAGAACAGACGCCCCAGCCCCCAAAGGAGGCAAGAAAGATGATCCAAGTAGGCAAACCGGCGCCGGATTTCGTCTCGCCGGCCTATCACAAGGGCAAATTCACGTCGGTGAAGCTCTCGGATTACCTGGGCAAATGGGTCGTGCTGTGCTTCTATCCGGGCGATTTCACCTTTGTCTGAGCGACCGAAATATCGGCGGTCGCCGATCACTATGCGGAGTTCCAGAAGCTGGGCGTCGAGGTCTTGTCGGTCAGCGTCGACAGCATGTACGTCCACAAGATGTGGAATGACCACGAACTGAGCCACATGGTAGAAGGCGGCATCCCCTTCGCCATGCTGTCAGACGGCGGCGGTAAGTTGGGCGCTGCGTATGGCGTCTATGACGAGGCTGCCGGCGTAGAAAACCGCGGGCGCTTCATCATCGACCCCGACGGCGTGATCCAGGGCTACGAAGTCCTCACGCCGCCCGTGGGCAGAAATGTCGGCGAAACCCTGCGACAAATTCAGGCTTTCCAGTTGGTGCGGGAAAGCAAGGGCGGCGAGGCGACGCCCTCCGGCTGGAAGCCCGGCAAGATGACGCTCAAGCCGGGGCCTGATCTGGTGGGCAAGGTCTGGGAAGTGTGGCAACCGCACCTGGCCAAAGACTAGGCAGGCGCGCGTAAGCTGCGCTGGTTGGGGCGAAGCAAAGAGAGGGAGTGTACACGGCAATCCGTCTGCATCCCCTCTCTTTTTTGTTTGGCGCGAAAGGTCTGTCCAGTATCTTGGCCGATCAATGTGTAGGTGCGCACAGCACACGGATCGAGTATACTTTTTGCTACATAGCCTAACGAGTGATACGTTCACACGATCTGTGCCGTTGTCATTCTGAGCCGAAGGCGAAGAATCCCTGTGTGGCGCACGAACAGATTCTTCCTCCCTCCGGTCGTC
>CAYXRG010000038.1:0-7165 GCA_964467575.1 uncultured Caldilineaceae bacterium
GGCTGCTGCGGCGCGGAGGCAAGAAACGCCGCCGCGGCCGGGCCGACATCCTGTGCGTGGGTAGAGCGCAGCGGCACGATTTCGTCATAGCCGATGACGGTTGCGTCTTTGGCGACGTGCTGCTCGCCGAGCAGCGTGCTGCGGTAGCCGGCGGCGCGCAGCGTGTGGACGATGTGTTGGCCGTAGTCATGCAGCCGGAAGCCGCGATGCGCCAGGCCGAGCATGCCCGCACTGTGCGGCGCTTGGCCGGTCAGGAGCGCGGCGCGCGAGGGCGAACAAGTCGGGGCCATGGAACAAGCCCGTCGAAAGAGCACGCCGCGCCGGGCAAGGTCCATCAGGTTCGGCGTCGGGATGGCATGGCCGTAGGGTTCGATGTAGCGGCCGGTGTCGTGCGAATGCAGATATAGGATGTTGGGCTGAGACATGCGCATGCTTCCTGGCGATAAGGTTCGGTCTTGTTGTTAGTGTCTATCCTGGGTGCGGGATTGTCAAATTATCCGGCCGTAGGGCTTGTGTGGGGCTCGCGTCAATCGGTAGGCAGTCGATCGGAAGGCAGGCCACTTGGCTGCACGGTTGGCGTGAGCGTATAATGCGCTCTGCGCTGAAGGCCGCGTCCGGCGCTGCGCGGGTATGGGCCGGATTCGCTTTCACAGATTCCGAGGAGGCAGCCGTTGATGCAACAAAATAACGGACGCAGCCGGCGATCAGGGCTGCGCAACTTGGGGCGTGCCCTGCGTTTCCTGTTCCATCACCGGCGCATCGCCCTGATTGCGACAGTGAGTCTGTTCCTGAGCATCGGCGCACAACTGGCCGTGCCACAGATGGTGCAGAACATCCTCGACGCGGTGGCGAACGGCTTGACGCTTCAGCAGACGGGCGGCGCGGACGCAACTGTGCAGGCTGCGGTTGTGCAGGCGATGATTTGGTCGTTCGTGCTGATTCTGGCCTTTGCCGTGGCGCGTGGGGCGTTTGCGTTTACGCAGGCGTTTATGGCCGAGACGCTGAGCCAGAACGTCGCCTTCGACTTTCGTAATGAGTTGTTCGCCAAGATTCAGCGGTTGTCGTTCAGCTACCACGACCGCAACCGTACAGGTCAGTTGATGGTGCGCGCCACCGACGACGTGGAGAAGCTTCGGCTTTTTCTGGGGCAGGGCCTGCTGTTGGCGCTGCAAGCCTTCGTGCTGCTGACCGGCGCGCTGGTCATGTTGCTGCTGACGAACGTGCGGCTGACGATGGTCGTGCTGCCCATTCTGCCCATCGCGCTGGTGTTGTTCATGATCTTCGGCGCCGTCACCCAGCCGCTCTTCGGCGCGATCCAGGCCAAGCTCTCTGCCATGAATACGGTTCTGCAGGAGAGCGTGGCCGGCATCCGCGTGATCAAGGCGTTTGCGCAGGAACCGAAGCAGTCGGCCAAGTTCCGGGCGCGCGCCGACGACCTGATGCGCCAGCAGATCATGGTGTCGGGCGTCTTCAGCTTTCTCTTTCCCGTGATCTTCCTGATCGCCAATTTGGGACAGGCAGCGGTGCTTTATTACGGCGGGCGGCAGATCATTGCCGAGACGCTGACCGTGGGCGAATGGCAGAAGTTCAGCCTCTATCTGATCTTTGTCTTTTTTCCCATCGGCCAGCTTGGCTTCATCATCAGCCAGATGAGCCAAGCCAGCGCCAGCGCCGACCGCATCTTCGAGATTCTGGATGCGCACAACGAGGTGGTCGACAAGCCGGGTGCGCCGCCAATCCCGCCGTTACAGGGGCGCGTCGAGTTTCGCAACGTGACCTTTCGCTATTTTCACAGCGGCGAGCCGGTGTTGAGCGACATCTCTTTCGCAGCGGAACCGGGGCAGATGGTGGCGCTGCTCGGCGCTACAGGCAGCGGCAAGAGCACGGTGATCAACCTGTTGCCGCGTTTCTACGACGTCAGCGAAGGGCAGGTGCTGATCGACGGCCATGACGTGCGCGATGTGCAGCTTGAGTCGCTGCGCCGCCAGATCGGCATCGTGCTGCAAGAGACGAACCTCTTCTCCGGCACGATCCGCGACAACATCGCCTATGGCCGGCCGGACGCGAGCGAGGAAGAAATCATCTCGGCGGCGAAGGCGGCCGCGGCGCACGACTTCATCATGAGCTTCCCCGCAGGCTACGATACGCCGGTGGGCGAGCGCGGGACGACGCTGAGCGGCGGGCAGAAGCAGCGCATCGCCATTGCGCGGGCGCTGTTGCTTAATCCGCGCATCCTCATTCTGGACGACTCGACCAGCAGCGTCGACGTGACGACCGAGGCGTTGATCCAAGAGGCGCTGGACCGGCTCATGCTGGGGCGCACGAGCGTGGTCATCGCCCAACGCATCAGCACGGTGCTGCACGCCGACCAGATATTGGTCCTCGACGGGGGGCGCGTGGCGGCGCGGGGCAAGCATCGCGAACTGCTGGAGAGCAGCCCGATCTACGCCGAGATCTACCGCAGCCAGCTTGTGGAAGACGCAGCCGAACACCTGGGCGACGCGGCGCACGCCGTGATCGCGGAGAACTGAGCCATGCAGGCGAATTTTGTGACCGGCGAGGCGGGTGAGCGATGATCGGCGGCCCGCGACATCTACTGGAACAAGAGGCGCTGAAGCCCAAGAGCTTGGGCGCCACGCTGGGCCGCCTGGGCAGGTATTTCGGGCGGCATTGGATCGTGCTGCTCATCGTGCTGGCGCTGATGATCGCCAACGTGTGGGTGCAGGTGATCTCGCCGGAGTTGTTCGGCCAGGCCGTGGACTGCTATCTGACGCCGGCGGCGATAGAGACCGTCACGGAAGCGGACGAGGCAACGTCCGTCACTGCGGGCGGCGCGGCGGCTGCAAACTGCTGGTATGCCGACGTTGCGCCCGACGCCAGCCGCGCCGAACTGGTGCGCGGGCTGGGGAGCATTACCCTGACGCTGGCGCTGCTTTTCGCAGCCGGCGCGGCGTTCGGCGGGTTGATGTTTTACCTGATGGCCTGGTCAGGCCAACACATTTTACGCCAGTTGCAGGTGGAAGTATTCGACCAACTGCAACGACTTTCGCTCGGCTTCTACACGCGGCACGACAGCGGCGACCTGATGAGCCGCATCACCAACGACACCAGCACCATCCAGCAGGCGATCGGCTTTGCGCTGGTGCAGGTGCTTAGCGGGGGGCTGCTGTTGGTGTGGCTGGCCTACCGCATGCTGACGCTCAACCCGGCTTTCGGCCTGTTGAGCCTGGCGATCCTGCCGGTGATGGCGCTGGTGACCATGTGGTTCAGCAACCGGGCGCGGGTCGCGTTCCGCAAGACGCGCAAAGAGATGGGCAACGTCAACACCGAGTTGGAGGAGAGCATCTCCGGCGTGCGCGAGGCGCAGGCTTTCAGCCGTGAGGAGGCCAACATCGAGAGTTTCCGCCAGAGCAACGCGGCCAATCGCGATGCCAACATCCGCGCCGTGGCCTATACAGCCGCGCTGGCGCCGACGTTGGAGGGGCTGGGCTACGTGGCGATGGCGATTGTGATCGGCGTGGGCGGCCTATTTGCGCTGCGCGGCATGAACTTGGGCGGCGCAGCGGTTTCGTTGGGCTTGATCATCACCTATTTCGGCTTTGTGCAGCGCTTCACCCAGCCCATCCAGCAGATCAGCGTGCTGTGGACGAACTTGCAGAGCGCCATCGCCGGCGCCGAGCGCATTTTCGAGCTGCTGGACGAAGAGCCCGACATCGTGGAGGCGCCTGACGCCAAGCCCCTGGCGGAGATCCGCGGCCATGTCGTGTACGATGGGGTCTGGGCCGAATATAACCCCGGCGAACCAGTGCTGCGCGGCGTGAGCCTGGAAGCCCAACCCGGCGAGACCATCGCCATCGTCGGGCCGACCGGCGCGGGCAAGACCACGCTGGTCAACCTGCTGCCGCGCTTCTGGGAGGCGGCGAAAGGTCGCGTTGCCATCGACGGCGCCGACATCAAGCAGGTCACGCTCGACTCGCTGCGCAGCCAGATCGGTATCGTACTGCAAGACTCGTTCTTGTTCAGCGACACGGTGATGGACAATATCCGCTTTGGCCGGCCAGACGCGGCTGACGAGGAGGTGATGGCGGCGGCCAAGTTAGCGCGCGCCCATGACTTCATCGAGCGGCTGCCGGAAGGCTACCAGACAGTGCTGGGCGAACGGGGCGGCGGGCTGAGCCAGGGCCAGCGCCAACTGCTGTCGATCGCACGCGCCGCGCTGACTGACCCGCGCATCCTCATCCTCGACGAGGCCACCAGCAGCGTAGACACGCGCACCGAACGCCAGATCCAGGCGGCGCTGCAGCAACTGCTGGCGGGCAGAACCAGCTTTGTGATCGCCCACCGCCTGAGCACGATCCGCAGCGCGGACCAGGTGTTGGTGCTGGCGGACGGCGAGATCGTGGAGCGAGGCAGGCACGAGGAATTGCTGGCGAGGAGAGGCGCGTATTACGATCTGTATATGAGCCAGTTCAGCCGCCAGGAGCGGGCGGAGTTCGGCAGCGACGGCGCGCCCGAAAGACAAGCGGTCGAGTTGGCGGGTGACGACTGAGCAGGTTTAGCCGGCCTGTTCGGCTTGGGGCGCGGCCTGGTGGTCCGGCAAGAGCGTCTCTACATCGCGGATAAGCTGGAACGAATAGCCGGCAAAGCCGGTCAGGACGACCATCAGGCCCATTAAGACGGTGAGCAGGCCCATGCCTGCGCCTGGGCCGGTTCCCGCCAGCCAGCCGAAGGCGTCCGCTAGAGCGCCGCCAGGCTGCATAGCCGGCTCGAACACACGGTCGGCGAGCGGGCCGGCGAGAAGCATGGCAACCGGCGCGGAGATCTGGGCGAGCAGGCGGCTTGCCGCAAAGACGCGCCCCTGCACATCAGGCGCGACTTTCGCCTGCCAGATGGCCCGGTTCGAGCCGTTGATGAAGGGCAGGAAGAAGGCAAGGAAGAAGGCGGCTATCGCCCAGATGACGATATCCCGTCCGATCCCCAATAGACATTGCCCCAACAGTCCGACGCCGATGAAGCCCAAGAGAACGCCGTGGATACGTCGTTGCGGGCCGCCCCACGCCGCCAGCAATAGTCCGCCTGCTACGCCGCCGACGCCCAGCGCCGATTGGACTGTCGCCAGCGCCAGTTCGTTGTTGCCGCTGCGCGCCAGAATCATCGGGGCGATGAGCGTGACGGCCAAGGTGCCGGTCAGGTTCACAAAGAGAAACGTGGATTGTAGCCAGAACAGGCTCGGACGCCGCCAGATGTAGCGGAAGCCATAGATCGACTCGGACCACAACGTTCCGGCGGCCTCGACTCCTTCGCTGCTCCTGTCGGGTTGGGGAATGAACACCAACGCCAGGAGCGACACGGCGATAAGAAAGGTGACGATGTCGATCACCAGGATGCCGGCGATGCCGATGGCGGCGAGCAGGATGCCGGCAAAGATCGGCGCGGCAATGCTGGAGGCGTACTCTGCCAGCGACATCATGCCGTTGGCACGCGTGTACTGTGAGGGCCGTAGCATGCCGGAGATGGCGGCGGAGAGCGCCGGGAACTGAAACGCCTCGAACGCGCCGGCGATCGCGCCGGTGACGTAGAGATGCCAGATCTCGAGGCGGCCCGTCGTAAAGAGAACCAAGACGATCACGGTGGACAGGCCGGCGCCTAGGTCGCTGATCGCCATGACGGCTTTGCGATTCCAGCGGTCGACGAGCGCACCGGCGATCGGACTCATGGCGACGACCGGGGCATACGAGAAGAAGCCGACCAGCGCCAGAGCGGTCGCCTCGCCGGTGATCTGCCAGACCCAGATGGTGATGGCGAAGCGCGTCATGCCCGTGCCGAGCAACGAGACGAGTTGCCCGACCCATACGACGGAAAGACCACGCATGCCGGCAAGCTGATGTCTGCTATGTTCCCCCGCTGGTTGCATTGCCGCATTACCCTTGTGCGTGGCGTGGATGACCGGAACAAACGGGATCATACACCGGTGCAAGTGATTTTTGCGAATGCGGATGCTGGGCCATAATCAGGCTGTGTTCCAAGTTCACGAGAAACGTTCATCGAATCCCGGGCGCGTGTTTCGTTCGTTCGAGTCTCGCGCCCATCACCGAACCGAAAGGATGAGAGATGCCCAAGCTGACTGTAGAGGGATTCGGCACATTCGATGTGCCGGAAGGCAAACGGCTGGTCTTGGCGCTGGAAGATGAAGCGGGCGTGGATCAACTGCACGCCTGCGGCGGCAACTGCCGCTGCACCACCTGTCGCGTCGAGTTCGTAGAGGGCGAGCCTGAGCAGATGACGATCGCCGAGAAGGAGAAGCTGGCAGAGCGCGAGCTAAGCGGCGTGCGCCTATCGTGCCAGATCTTGGTAGATCACGACATGACCGTACGCGCCATCAGCCGCCTGGAAGGCAGTGGCCGGCCTGATGTTGGCCCGCGGCCCGAACCGGACATCCACCCGGAACCGGAGTGGACGAAGAAATAGGGGCTGCAATCCTGTCGCGCGGTTGTCGGCGGCGAAGGAAATGTGAGCAGATCAAAAACCGGCGGGGCCGCAATCGGCTCCGCCGGTGATTTTTGCTGGAGCGCTAGGCGGGCGTGTCCGCTTGGGAGGGCGCGGCGGGTAGCGCGTCCGGCTCTTGGCCGAACTGCGTCTCGTATAGCTCGGCGTAGAGGCCGTCGCGCGCCAACAACTCGGAGTGGGCGCCCGCCTCCACCAGCTTGCCCTGATCGAAGACGAGAATCTTGTCCGCGGCGAGGATGGTGGACAGGCGGTGCGCGATGACCACGCTGGTGCGCCCTTCGCGCAGCGGCTCCAGCGCGGCCTGGATGAGGGCTTCGTTCTGCGAATCGAGGTGGGCCGTCGCCTCGTCGAGGACCAGGATGCGCGGGTCCTTGAGGATGACGCGGGCGATGGCGAGGCGCTGCTTTTCGCCGCCGCTGAGCCGGTAGCCGCGCTCGCCCACCACCGTGTCGTAGCCTTCCGGCAGCGTGCTTATCATGTCGTGGATGCTGGCGGCGCGGCAGGCGGCTTCCAGTTCTGCCTGGCTCGCATCCGGCCGCGCGTAGAGCAGGTTGGCGCGAATGGTGTCGTGGAAGAGGTAGGATTCTTGCGTCACCATGCCGATCTGGTCGGCGAGCGATTCCAGCGCGGCGTCGCGCAGGTCGATGCCGTCCAGCGT
>CAYXRG010000038.1:7265-39063 GCA_964467575.1 uncultured Caldilineaceae bacterium
GGGCCGATGTCGCGGTATTGGAACCAGACGTTCTCGAAGCGGATGTGTCCGACCACGCGGTCGAAGCGGGCTGCGTCCGGCTTGTCGTCGATTTCGACGGGCAGGTCTAGGTACTCGAAGACGCGTTCGAAGCTGACCATCGACTGTGCGAACTCGACTTGTACGTTGGTGAGCGAGGAGATCGGGCCATAGAGCCGGCCCAGGTAGGCGGCGAAGGCGACGACGGTGCCGATGCTGATGGCGTCGCCGAGCACCAGATGGCCGCCCGCCCAGTAGATCAGGGCGGAGCCGATCGCCCCGGCCATGCCCAGGCTCATGAAAAAGAGTTGGCCGACCTGGGCGCGGCGTACGCCGATATCGCGCACAGCGGCGTTGATCGTGTTGAAACGCTGCAATTCGCGGCCTTGGCTGCCGAACGTCTTGACCAGAAGCGCGCCGTTCACTGCCAGCGTTTCGTTGACGATGTTGCTCATCTCGGCGTTGTTTTCCATCGCCGCGCGACGGATGCGGCGCAAGGTGCGCGCCACGCGCCGCGCCGGCAGCAGGAAGAGCGGCAAGACGATGACCGACAGCAACGCCAGCCGCCATTCGATGGTGATCATCACGGCGAGCGTCGAAATCAGCGTGACCACGTTGGTGACGATGCTGGGCACTGTGCCGGTGATGGCGCTTTGCGCGCCGACTACGTCGCTGTTGAAGCGGGAGACGATTTCGCCCGACTTGGTGTCGGTGAAGAAGCGCAGCGACATGCGCTGAAGGTGCCTGTACATCTCTTGGCGCAGGTCGAAGATAATGCCTTCGCCGGCGCGTGCGCTGAAGTAACGCTGCACCACGTTGATCGCGCCAGTGAGCAAAGGAATGCCCAGCATGGCCGCGGCGAGCAGGTTGAGCCGGCGCGCATCGCGGCCGGGAAGCACGTTGTCGATGAGGTCGCGGTAGAGCAGCGGCGGGATGAGTTCGATGAGCGAGACGGCGATGATGGTGACGAGCACCATCGAGACTGCGCGCCAATAAGGCCGACCGTAGGCGAAGACGCGGCGCAACAGGGCGCGGTCCAACGGCGCTCCCGTCTTGCTATCTTCCGCCCTGATTACGGCACGCCACCCGCCTGAATGCATCGCTCTCCCCTATCCGCGAACTGCGGCATCCGTTTGCACTCCGTCCTTGCTAACCGGATACTACATCATATCGGCGAGATGCGCACCTTAGGGCGGCGGCGAACAGGCAAGCGCATTCGTTGCGGATCGGGCGCGTCCGGCATATAATTGGGGCAGTTCTCCACGGGGTCGCCTGCGGCCCGCGCGTCTATTTATAATCGAGCCAAAGAGAGCCGCATTTACCCTGCCTAGCCCCGCTCAATAAAAGGAAAGAGAATCGCGATGCGCATCAAACAGTCGTTCTGCTATCCGATGTATCTGCCGGCCAGCGGAAGTCTGGAAGAATTGGTCAAGGCGGCGGCGGAGATCGGGTACGCCGCGATTGAGCTATGGGCGCGGCCGCCGGAGTTCGAGCAGTTGATGGCGCTGGCGAAACGCTACGGGTTGGCGGTGGCGAGCATGATCGGCCATCAGTCGATCGCCGACGGGCTGAACAAGCGCAGCAATCACGACCGCATCGAAGCGGAACTGCGCGAGTCTATCGACTTGGCCGTGCAGTACGGCATTCCCGGCTTGATCTGTTTCAGCGGCAACCGCCAGCCGCACCAGACCGAGATCGAGGCGATCGAAGCCGCGGCGGATGGCTTGCGCCGCATTGCTCCGTATGCCGAAGAGAAGGGCGTCAACCTCAATATTGAACTGCTCAACTCGAAGGTCGACCACCCCGGCTACCAGTGCGACCATACGGCGTGGGGCGTTGCCGTGTGCGAGCGGGTCAACAGCCCCCGCGTTAAGTTGCTGTATGACATCTACCACATGCAGATCATGGAAGGGGATGTGATCCGTACGATCCGCGATAACATCAAGTGGATCGGTCACTTCCATACGGCAGGAAACCCGGGCCGGCATGACATGGACGACACGCAGGAACTCAACTACCGCGGCATCTGCCGCGCCATTGCCGCCACGGGCTGCGACCTGTACGTGGGGCACGAATTCCGGACGAAGGGCGAACCGATCGAGGCTTTGCGCACGGCGTTCGACCTTTGCGATGTGGAGGCGTAACGCGGCGCTGAATGCGCCGGGCAGACATCATCGCTGCGTCGAGCCAAATCCGGCGCAGTCAATCAACAACGCGTAGTAATTAAGCGCAGTACTAGCAACAAAGGTGAAGACAATGAAGAAGGCATTGATGGTATGGGGCGGCTGGGACGGCCATGAGCCGAAACAGTGCGTGGACATCTTCGCACCGATCCTGCGCGAGAAGGGGTTTGACGTCGAGGTGTCGGACACGCTTGACAGCTACCTGAACAGAGAGAAGATGTTGGGGTTGAGCCTGGTCGTCCCGATGTGGACGATGGGCACGATCACCAAAGAGCAGGAAGCGGGGCTGCTGGAAGCCGTCAAGAGCGGCGTCGGCATTGCCGGCTGGCACGGCGGCATGGCCGACTCGTTCCGTAACAACACCGAATACCAGTGGATGGTCGGCGGGCAGTGGGTGGCTCATCCCGGCAACGTGATCGACTACGAGGTCAACATCATCAACCACGATGATCCGATTACGGCCGGCCTGAAGGACTTCAAGATGCATTCCGAGCAATACTACATGCACGTCGACCCCAGCAACGAGGTGTTGGCGACCACTACCTTCAACGGCGAGATCGCGCCGTGGATCGCCGGCACGGTGATGCCGGTGGTGTGGAAGCGAATGTATGGCAAGGGACGCGTGTCCTATTGCTCGCTGGGGCATGTGGCGAAGGATTTCGACGTGCCCGAGGCCAAGGAGATCGTGGTGCGCGGCATGATGTGGGCCGCTCGCGACTAAGCTGATAGAGAGGTACAACGGACGCGGAGCAGGCCGCCGTTCGCAGCGACGCCCTGTTCCGCGTCCTGTTATTGCCGCACGAAAACACGCAGCGTATTCGAAGGAGAAGGGGGCGCCATGTCTGAACTTGCCGTTTTGGGCGGGAAGCCGATTCGCAGCGAACCGTGGCCGCGCTGGCCTGTCTGGGGCAATGCAGAATGGCTGCGGCTGGAGCAAGTGCTGGTTTCGGGCGAGTGGGGCGGCTTCAACCAATTGGTCCACGAGTTCGAGCAGGCTTTCGGCGCGCGGCACGCGGCGCGCCATTGTATAGCCGCGGCCAACGGTACGCTGACGCTGGAAGCCGCGCTGCGCGTGTTGGGCGTCGGCCCCGGCGACGAGGTGATCGTGCCGCCCTATACGTTCATCGCCACAGCCAACGCCGTGCGCCTCGTCGGGGCGACGCCCGTCTTCGTGGATGTGGAGCCGGACACCTATAACCTGGATATGCGCAAGGTGGAGGAAGCCATCGGCCCGGCGTGCAAGGCGGTGATCCCGGTGCACTTTGCCGGGCAGGTAGCCGATATGGACAGCCTGATGGCGCTGGCGGAACGGCATGGGCTGTATGTGGCGGAGGACGCGGCCCACGCGCATGGCGCAACTTGGCGCGGCACGCCGGCGGGCGTGATCGGCCATATCGGCTCGTTCAGCTTGCAGCTCAGCAAGAACATGACGGCAGGCGAGGGCGGCATCCTGCTCACCAACGACGACGCCCTGGCCGAAAAGCTGTGGAGCTACGTCAACCAGGGGCGGCTGCCCGGCGGCGAGTGGTACCAGCATGGGATGTTGGGCAGCAACTTGCGCATCACCGGCTGGCAGGCGGGCGTCCTCCTCGCCCAGTTAGAAAGACTGGACGAACAACTGCAGCGGCGCATGGAGAATGCGCGGCATTTGTACGCCTTCTTCGAAGAGATCGACGGGCTGGACGCCATGCGCTGGGATCCGCGCTGCGAGGCGCATGCACACCACCTGTTCATGCTGCGTTACCGCGCCGAGGCCTTCGGCGGGCTGCCGCGCGAGCGGTTCGTAGAGTCGCTGTGCGCCGAGGGCGTCCCCTGTTCGACCGGCTACGCCATTCCGCTCTATAAGCAGCCCCCGCTGGACGCGCGCCATGCGCGCATCATGCCCTGCCCCGCGGCCGAGCAGGCGTGCGAAGAGGCGATTTGGCTTACCCAGAATCTGCTGCTGGCCGAGCCGGCGGAGATGGACGACATCGCCCGCGCCGTGATCAAGGTGCGCGAGCGGGCGCACGCGCTTCTGGCGTGAGGTGAGCGCGGGAGCCGGCGTAGGAATTCGCCACGAATTGCACGAATTGCACGAATAGATGGAACGATGCCGCGCCTGCTTCGTAGCTGTCGTCGTGTCTAGATGAAGCGCGGGCGCACGATCTCCGCGGGGCGGGCGGCGTCGGCGGGCAAGCCATAGCCCTCCAACACGAGGTCGCGGATGGCCAGCAGTTCGTCTCGGCCCTGCGGCGAGAGCGTGCCTAGCAGCAGTTGCGGCATGTGGTTGGCGAGCCACTGTTCCACGAACACGGCCGGGACCTGCAAGCGCTTGCACGGCCATAGGATCAGGTCCGCGGTGAGTTGGGTGAGATTGAAACTGGCAAAGACCGAGACCGGCTGCTCGTCGTAGGTGCGCCGGTTGAGCGCGGCAAGCGTGGCCCCATGCAAGAGCGCTTCCACCGTCATCACCGCTTCGCAGGCGTGGCGGTAATAGGCGTCCTCGCTGCAGCCCGCCAGTTGCGGAGCCGAGAGAAAGACGTCCTCAGCGGTTGGCCGGCTGAACAGCTTGTAGCCGGCGTGAAAGTCGGGCACGCCGTCCACGGTGTGGATGAAGGAGAGGTTGAGCGGTGTGCCGCTGACGGCTGCGTGGTATTGCAGCGCGTCGAGCAGGATGCGGTCGGCCAACTCCTCTTGTTCGCCGCGCAGCAGGCCCAGCCCGCGGTGGCGCGAGAGCCGTTCGCCCAGGACGACGACGCGCTCGTCGCCGGTGTGCTCGCTTACGTGCTGTGCCGTGCGCACGAAGTTGAGCAACTCGTTGGCGAAGTGATCCCCATCCTGATCGACGGCGACGAAATAGCGCAGGCTGTGTTTCTTCAGCAAGCGCTGCATCCCGTTCTGCACGGCGGCGAACTTGCCGCGGTTGCGCTCGGAGAAAACTGCGTCCGTGTTGAACTCGGCTGCGACCTGGCGGGCGATCTCCACGCCGACGCCCGGCCCGTCTGCGCTGAGGCAGATGGCGGACGGGTCCGCCACTTCACGCCTGAACATGGTCACGGTCTCGCGCAGCAGTTGTGCGCTCCACTCGCGGTCGGCGTCTTGGCGGAAGTAGACGGTGATGACGATGCCGGTCTCATGTTCGAGGACGCGGATCGCTTCGCTGATCGAGACGCTTGCGGGCATGCGCGCTTCTCCCATCGTTGACGGGGATCGGTCGCGGGCCGCCCGGATGCGATGCCGCGCTCAACCGTCCCCGATGGGATTTTGGCGGAATCCGGCGCATCCTGCAAAATGAAGGGATGACAAATTACGCAGACAAAGCCGTCCTGTTCGACATGGACGGGCTAATGTTGGATACGGAACGCATTTACGTCCGCACGTGGCAAGAGGCGGCGCGTGACCTCGGCTACGACCTGGGTGATGAGCTTTTCGTCTCGTTTGTAGGCCTGAGCGTGGTTGAGTCGGAGCGCAGGTTGGCGCGCACTGCGGGCGACGGCTTCTCTATTCCGGTCTTTCGGGCGCGGTGGGAAGACCTGTGGCGGCGATATTTGGACCGCGACGGCATCGCCCTCAAGCCGGGACTGCCGCCGCTGCTGGACTGGCTGGACGCGGCCGGTGCGCCGCGCGCCGTGGTGACGTCCACCGAGGCGCGCGAGGCTGCCGACACGTTGCAGCGGGCCGGTTTGGCGGCGCGCTTCCAGACCGTCGTCAGCGGCGACCAGGTGGTGAACGGCAAGCCTGCCCCGGATATCTTCCTGTTGGGCGCGCAGCGCTTGGGCGTGAAGGCGGGCCGCTGCATTGCCCTGGAAGACTCTGAGGCGGGCGTGCGCGCCGCTCACGCCGCGGGTATGCGCGTGATCATGGTCCCCGATCTCAAGCCGCCTTCGTCCGAGGTTCGCGGCCTGGCGACCGCGGTCGTGCCGACGCTGCACGAGGCGTTGCCGCTGGTGCAGGCGTGGCTTGAGGACGGCAACGGCGCAGCCTAGCACAGGCCAGGGGCGTCCTGAATAGCGCAGAAAGCAAGCCCCATGAACATTCGCCAATATAATCGCAAGGCGTGGGATACGGCTGTAGCGCGGGGCAGCGAGTGGACCGTGCCGGTTGGCGCGGAGGTCATTGCCGCAGCGCGCGGCGGCGAGTGGCGCATCATCCTCACGCCCACGCGCCCTGTGCCGCGTAACTGGTTCCCGAGCGATCTAATTGGCGTGGATGTGTTGTGCCTGGCTTCCGGCGGCGGGCAGCAGGGGCCGGTCCTGGCTGCTGCCGGGGCGACGGTCACGGTGTTCGATAATTCGCCGGCACAGTTGGCGCAGGACCGGCTGGTGGCTGAGCGCGAGGGGCTGAGCCTGCGCACCGTGGAGGGCGATATGGCCGACCTGTCGGCCTTGGCGGATGCCTCCTTCGACCTGATCGTCCACCCTTGCTCCAACCTGTTTGTGCCCGACGTGCGCCCCGTATGGCGCGAGGCGAGCCGGGTCCTGCGCCCCGGCGGCGCCATCCTCTCCGGCTTTATGAACCCCGCTTTCTACATCTTTGACCAGGGGATGGCGGACGAAGGCGAGCTGAAGGTGCGACATAAGCTGCCCTATTCAGACCTGCACAGCCTCACACCCAAAGAGCGGCAGGGCTACATGGACGATATGCAGCCGCTGGAGTTCGGGCATACGCTGGAGGACCAGATCGGCGGGCAGATCGACGCCGGCCTGGCTATCTGCGGCTTCTATGAGGACGTTTGGCAAGGCATGGCGCTGGCGGAATACATGCCCATCTTTATCGCCACGCGCGGCGTCAAGCTGCCGATCTAAACCTGTTTGGCGTGTACGCCGGTGGCCCGCAGCGGCGCCGGCAATCCCCATTTACCCAGTGCAACGTATCCAGTGCGACGGAGAGTATGACCATGACAACTTGGCAACAATATCTGGACGAGAATCAGCCGCGGTTCCTTGAGGAACTGCTGGACTTCCTGCGCATACCGAGCATTTCCAGCCTGCCCGAACATGCCGCTGACGTGGCGAAGGCCGGCGAGTGGGTGGCGGCGCGGCTGCGCAAGGCCGGCGTGGAGAACGTGCGCATGTTGCAGACGGGCGGGCATCCCGTTGTCTACGGCGATTGGCTGCACGCACCCGGCAAGCCGACCGTGATGATCTACGGGCATTTCGACACGCAGCCGGTTGACCCGCTCGAACTGTGGACCGACCCGCCCTTTCAGCCGGCGGTGCGCAACGGGCGGGTCTATGCACGCGGCGCGGCGGACGACAAGGGCAACATGCTCATCCCCATCTTGGCGACCGAAGCGCTGATGCAGACCGAGGGCAAGCTGCCGGTCAACGTCAAGTATTTCTTCGAGGGCCAGGAGGAGATCGGCAGCCCGACGCTCCCCCCATTCGTGGCTGAGCACAACGACCTATTCGCCTGTGACATGGTTATTAGCGCGGATGGCGGGCAATGGGCCGAGGACCAGCCGGGGCTATCGGTGGCCTTTAAGGGGCTATGCGCGCTCCAGATCAACGTCGAAGGGCCGGACCGCGACCTGCATTCGGGCATGTACGGCGGCTCCGTGCCCAACCCCATCCACGCGCTGGTGCGCATCATCGACTCGATGCGCAGCCCGGAAGGCAAGATCATGGTAGAGGGGTTCTACGACGACGTGCGCCCGCTGACCGCGGACGAGCAGGCCCAGATCGAGCGCATTCCGTTCGACGAGGAGGAATACAAGGCGCGCGCCGGCGTAGACGGGCTGTTCGGCGAGCCCGGCTTCACCACGTTGCAGCGGGCATGGGCGCGGCCAACGCTGGAAGTCAACGGCATCTGGGGCGGTTTCCAGGGAGCAGGCGTCAAGACGGTGCTGCCCAGCAAGGCGCATGCCAAGATCACCTGCCGCCTGGTGGCGAACCAGAATCCGGCGCATATCCTTGACCTGTTGGAGGCGCACATCGCCAAGGCGACCCCGCCCGGCGTGCGCGTGACGGTGGAGCGCAGCGGCAGTACGGCGCAGCCCTACATGATGCCGCTGGATCACCTTGGCAACGAGGCGGCGCGCGCCGTTCACCTGAAGCTGTATGGCAAGGAGCCGTACTACGTGCGCAGCGGCGGCAGCATCCCTGTGTGCAGCATATTCCTGGAATCGCTCGACGCCTATACCGTCAACTTCGCCTTCGGGCTGAACGACGAGAACGTGCATTCGCCCAACGAGTTCTTTCGCTTGCAGAGCTTCGAAAAGGGGCAGACTGCCTATTGCATGTTATTGCACCAGTTGGAGGAGGCCGCCTAGAGGGTCGCCATGGGCAGATCTGCCGCAGTAAGCCAAGAGGTGACGGGCGTCTTCCGCCAAGGCCGGCGCGGAGGAGGCGTGCTGTTGGACCCGGTTACGTCTTTCCGGCCTAGCCGAGATGACGTGCAGGTTCCGGAGAGGCTTGTACAAGAGGCCGGCCTGGTCACAGGGGCGCGCGTGGCTGGCGCAGCGCGCGCAGGCAAGGACGGATTGACGCTGAGCGAGATCACGTCGATCTGCGACTGGACGACCGAGCGTTTTAAGGCTCGCACCCGTTTCGAGCAACTTGTTGCGGTGGACCCGACGGAGCGCTTCCGGTTGGAGGCGGCAGGCGATGTGAGCATGCGCGTGGTCGACCTGATCGCGCCGATCGGCAAGGGCACGCGCGGCGTCATCGCCGCGCCGCCCAAGTCGGGAAAGACGCAACTCCTGGCGCAGATCGCGGCGGGCATCCATGCAGACCAGCCCGACACGCGCATCATACTCTTGCTAGTCGACGAACGGCCGGAGGAGGTGACGCACTTTCGTCGCACGACGTCGGCGGAGGTGCTGGCAAGTTCGAACGATCAGAGCCTGGATGAGCACATCGCTCTGGCGGAGATCACGCTGGCAAACGTGCGCTGCGAGTTGGAGTGCGGGCACGATATTGTCGTGCTGGTCGACAGCCTGACGCGCATGGCACGGGCGTCGAACCTGCATGGCAGGGGGCTGGGCCGCACGCTCACCGGCGGGATGGACGCGGCCGCACTGGAGATGCCGCGCCGCTTCTTCGGGCTGGCGCGCAAGATCGAGCACGGCGGCTCAGTCACCGTGATCGGCACGGCGCTGGTCGAGACCGGTTCGGCCATGGATCAGGTCATCTACGAGGAGTTCAAGAGCACGGGCAACAGCGAGATCGTGCTCGATCGCTCGCTGGCCGAGGCGCGCATTTTCCCGGCCATCGACGTGCTGGCGAGCAGCACGCGGCGCGATGAGCGGCTCTACACCGAGGATGAGATGCAGCGGCTGGTCAAACTGCGGCGCTGGCTGGCCGGCGGCACGCCTAAGGCGGCCATGAACGGAATGCTCAAGCTGATGGCCCAGACGCCGACCAATCGCGACCTTTTGCAGCGCATCCGCGTGTGATGTCCGGCTTCGCGTCGCGCCCGACGAACCTGCCTGTTGGCTTTGACCGGCGCAAACTGCGTGTGCTACAATCCCCTCGGGCCGTTGCGGTGCAGTCGCTATAGGCGCGCACAGAGAGAATGGATGGGGCGGGCGGCTCCGAGGATAGTGCATGCACAATAATCAGGATCTGCCGCAGCCTGTGCAGGCGGCTGCACAGGGCGCGCTGGATCTGGCGATTGTGATTCTCAATTACAACACAGCCGGTTTGCTGCGCGATTGTCTGCAATCGGTGCTGGCAAGCCGTACGGATATGCAAGTCGGCGTGTGCGTAGTCGATAACGCCAGCACAGACGGCAGCGCCGAACTTGTGCGCGCCGAGTTTCCGGATGTCCATCTGATTGTAAACCGCCATAACGTCGGGTACAGCGCGGGCAACAATATTGGGCTGCGCTGGTTCGGCTTTGGCGAGCGCAACGCGACCCAGCCGCACCCGCGTTATGCGCTGTTGCTCAATCCGGATACGGTCGTGCCGCCGGATGCGCTGGAGCGTATGGCGGCGTTTCTCGATGCACGCCCCGCAGCGGGCGTCGCCGGGCCGCGCGTGCGGAGGCCGGACGGCAGCCTGGATCGGGCGTGTAGGCGCAGCTTCCCCACGCCCCAGATCAGCTTCTATCGCATGACAGGCCTCAGCCGCGTCTTTTCCAAAAGCAAGCGGTTCAACGCCTACAATCTGGAATATCTGTCGGAGGATGCGGTCCATCCGGTGGATTCGGTCGTCGGCGCGTTTATGCTGGTGCGCGGCGAGGCCATCGAGCAAGCCGGTCTGCTCGACGAAGAGTTCTTCATGTACGGCGAAGACCTGGATTGGGCCAAGCGCATCAAGGATGCCGGATGGGAAGTCTGGTACAACGGGCAGGTGTCGATCACGCATGTGAAGGCCGCGGCCAGCCGTCAGAGTGTCAAATCGCGCATCGACTTTTACGAAGCAATGTGGATCTTCTACCGCAAGCACTACCGCAGCCGCACGGGGTGGCTGTTGGACAAGCTGATCTTGCTGGGCGTGGTAGGCAAGGGCAGCGCGGACGTGGCCGGACATCTGTGGCGCTTCTGTCGCGCCTCGGACCGGCCGAAAGGCAAGCGCGCCGCCGCGTCGGCGCCGCAGCACAGTTTGCCGCCGGCTACATCGGCGTAGCGCCGGGCGGCCGGGAATGCTTGTCGATATAGGCGAAGAGCGTAAGCCATAGCCGGTATGCAACAGAGTCTTACAGAGCCCACGACCTATTCGGAAGGACACGCCAGGCGTAAACACCGCCCGGGGTTCATGAAACGCGCCCAACTGCTGTTCGTGTCGGCGCTGATTCTGCTGGATATCGGCTGCACCTGGCTGGCTTTCTACCTTTCTCACCAGATATTGGACCGCGATCCCGACGTAGCGATCGGGTCATTCGGCGAGTTTTGGCCGCTGCCCGCCGTTTATTCTGTGGTGCTGGTCGGGATGTTCTTTGTGCAGCGCATGTACCAGCGCCGCCGCAGCGCCAGCCATCTGGACGAGGCGTATCGCATCTTTCTGTATAACATGTTTGCGACGCTGCTAACCGTAGCGGTATTGACGCTGTTGCTGCGTGATTTCGAATATCGCCGCCCGCTTATACTATATGCCGCCGGCATCAACATGGCGTTGCTCACCGTGGTGCGCACGATCCATGCGCAGGTGCAATGGCGCGCCCAAGCGCGCGGCATCGGCGATGACCGCGTGCTCGTGATCGGCACGGGCGAAGTCGGGCAGATGCTTTACAACAAGGTGATGCAGAACCGCCAACTCGGTTACGAGGTCGTCGGCCTGGTGGATGCCCGGGACGGCAGGCCGGCTCAGGCCGGGGGCATGCCCGTGCTCGGCAACGTGGTGGATCTGCCGTGGATCATCGAGAAATACCACGTCGACGAGGTGATTATCGGCCTGCCGGAGAGCAGCCACCAAGAGTTGGTGGGCATCGTCAGCCTGTGCGAACGGGAAAAGGTAGGCATTCGCGCCTTCCCGGATGTGTTCCAAATCATGGCGAGCGAGGTCAGCATCGGCGATTTGGGCGGCTTGCCGCTGCTCACGATCCGCGATGTGGCGCTGCGCGGCTGGCGGCTTACCCTCAAACGCGGCATGGACGTGGTGGTGAGCGCCATTACGCTTGTGTTGATGAGCCCGTTCCTGCTGCTTACGGCGCTGCTCGTCAAGCTCGACAGCCCCGGCCCCGTGTTCTATATTCAGGAACGTATGGGGTTGGACGCACGGCCGTTCAAAATGATCAAGTTCCGTTCGATGCGCGAAGACGCCGAAAGCGACGGCCCCGGCTGGACGACACAAGATGACCCGCGGCGCACGAAGTTGGGCGCTATCATGCGCCGATTCAGCATCGACGAATTGCCGCAGTTCATCAATGTGCTGATCGGCGACATGAGCCTGGTCGGCCCGCGGCCGGAGCGCCCCGTCTACGTGGAGCAGTTCCGGCAGAGCATCCCGCGCTACATGGACCGCCACCGCGAAAAGGCCGGCATCACCGGCTGGGCGCAGGTCAACGGTCTGCGCGGCGATACGTCGGTGTTGGAGCGGACCAAATACGACCTGTGGTATATCGAGAATTGGTCGCTGGCGCTCGACATCAAGATCTTGATTCGGACGGCGCTACAATGGCTTGTCGGCATGAATCGCAACGCCTATTAGCCGGAACAGCCCATCTGCTTTGACACCCTTTGACGGCAAATGCTATGATTGTCTTGCAGGTCAAGTAGCACTCTGGTTGCCAGAGTGCTACTCTAGTTGCCGGAGAGCTTGATGCGAGATGCCGGCGCCATGGGGCGGGAGATGAGACGAAGACGGATATCGCTATGTCTGCAGAAAACCTGACCGAACGTCAGCAGCGGCTGCTGCGCATCGTCGTGCAGGAGTATGTGCAGAGCGCGCAGCCCGTGGGCAGCAACTCGATCGCGGCCAATTACCAGTTGGGTGTGAGTTCGGCCACGATCCGCAATGACCTCGCGCTGTTGGAGCGAGAGGGGCTGTTGACGCACCCCCATACCAGCGCGGGGCGCGTGCCCACGGAGTTGGGCTATCGTTATTTTGTGCAGTTTTTGATGGCCGACGAGGAGTTGCCTTCGGAGGAGCGCCGCGAGATCCGGGTGCAGTTCGGTCAGGTGCGGCAGGAGATGGACCAATGGCTGCGGCTGAGCACGTCTGTATTGGCGCGCACGACGCAGGCTGCGGCGCTGGCTACTGCGCCGCGCACGCACACCAGCCGCTATAAGCATCTGGAACTGGTGGCGATTCACGGCTGCAAGGTTTTGCTTGTCTTGGTTTTGCAGGAAGGCGCGGTGAAGCAGCGCTTGCTGGACGTGGACCAGCCGATGGAGCAGCATGAATTGAGCCGCTTCAGCAACGAGCTCAACGAACATCTCGTCGGGAAGAGCGGGGCGGAAATCGCCCGGAGTTATGCGCTGCTTTCGCCCTTTGCCAAGCAGGTTGCGTTTCTCGTGGCCGATGTGATGGAACGCGCCGACAGACGCTCCGCCAGCCAGATGTATCGTGACGGGCTAGCCCAAATTTTGGATGCGCCGGAGTTTGTCGAGGGGGACAACGTGCGGCGCATCGTGCAGGTCTTCGAGGAGCAGTCGTTGCTGGAGCAGGTGGTGAACGAGTATGCCGACAGCGGCGACATCCACGTCGTCATCTCCGGCAACGGGCGCTTTGCAGAACTGCGCGACATGAGCCTGGTGTTGGCGCGCTACGGCGTGATCGACCACGCTACCGGGCTGCTGGGCGTGGTCGGCCCGTTGCGCATGTCGTATGGTCGCACCATGGGCGCTGTGCGTTTTGTCGCCGCGTTGATGAGTGAGATGGTTGAGGATATCTACGGGCCGCAGCCGTAAGCGGTCTCTTGAGCATTTGGATAAGGAACAAGGAAGCAAGTGATGAGCAAGGATGCCGTATCTGAGCAGCCGGACGCGCAAGTTGCCGGCGTAGAAGCCGCTCCGGACGAACAGGCGGAAACCGGCGAAGCGGCCGGCGGCGCGGCGGCGTCGCCCGCAGAGGCGGCCGAAGCGGAGGAGATCTCCGCCGAAGAGCAGATCGCCGCGCTGCAAGAGGAACTTGCCCTGGCGCAAGCCCAGGCGCAGGAGTACTTGGAGCGGTTGCAGCGAACGACGGCAGAATTTCAAAACAGCCGTCGCCGCCAGGAGCGTCAATTGGCCGAGGCAATCGAGCGCGCTAATGGCGAACTGGTGCGCCGGATGCTGCCGATTTTGGATGACTTTGACCTGGCTTTCGAGCATGCGCCGTCTTTGGATGCGGCGGAAGACGCAGAAGCCGCAAACGGCGAGAACCAGGTCGCTTGGGTCGAGGGTTTCCGCCAAATCCAGCGAAAGCTGCTGGATTTGCTGGGCGAGCATGGCGTGACTTTGATTGATGCCAGCGGCGAGTTTGACCCGACGCGCCATGAGGCGGTTACCAGCGAACCGAGCGACGAAGTGGAGAGCGGCCATATCATCGCGGTGTTGCGCGCCGGATACGAGTATAAGGGACAGGTATTGCGCCCAACGTTGGTGCGCGTGGCGATGTAGGAGGGGCGTGGTCGTCGCAAGGCGGCTGCAACAAACAATGGCGCTGGTCGATGCCCCACGCGGGCAGTTGATCCGAACAGAAGAGAATGGCGTTCGTCCTTTCGACATCGGGCGCGATCTGCGCCCGGTGGCCGAACTGATCGCGGATGCGTTCACCAACGAGCTTGACCCGCGGGGCAAGGCGGCGCTGCGCGAGATGCGCATCATGAGCCGTCTCAGCGGCCTGATCAAGCTGTTGAACCGCGGGACGGGCGAACTCGACGACGTTTTCGGCGGGTTCGTCTGGGTGGACCGAGGCCGCGTGGTGGGCAACGTGACGGTGCAGCGCGCCGACAAACACGGTTCGCGCTGGCAGATCGCCAATGTGGCGGTCGCTCCCCAACACCGCGGCCGCGGCATCGCCCGTATGCTTATGCGCCAAGCGCTGGAGCACGTCGATCTGTCGGGCGGCGAGTGGGCCGTCTTACAGGTCTATGAGCATAACGCCGTAGCGCTCAAGCTATACGAGAGCCTCGACTTCGAGCAGATCGGGGCGACGGTCACGCTGCGCTTGGACCGGCTGCCGCGCGTGGAGCGGCCCGAGCCGGTTCCGGGGTTCAGCTCGTTTTCCGCACAGCAGTGGCTGCCGGTCTACGAGTTGGCCGCCAGCCAGCTCAACGGCCATGCCCAGTGGTGGCGGCCCGTGCGCCGGGCCGATTTCGACATGCCGCTGGATCAGCAGGCGATGGAGTGGTTCTGGCAGATCGTCGGACGCCGCCGCGTCTATCGCCGGTGCATCCAGACGTCGCGGCGTTTTGAGGCGGCCCTGGTTCTCTCCGCCCAGCGCTGGAGCGGCGCGCACGAGATAGACCTGTGGGTGCGGCCGGAGCAGTACGGGCGATACGAGGCGATGCTGACGCAGTGGGCGTTGGCCGCTCTGTGGGAGCACCCGCGCGCGCCGGTGACGGTCAACCTGAGCCGGGAACATACGGCCGGTCTAGAGGCCCTGGAAGCTTTCGGCTTTCGTCCGCAACGGACGCTCATTACCATGCGCCGGCGCATCGACGCCTAGCCGGCCAAGTGGCGCTAACATCACCCCGTTCCCCGCTCCCGCGCCAAGCACAACCCCATAACGACCGACGAAGGATTGCCATGCAAGCCAAGTTTCTTCATATTGCCGACTGCCATCTGGGGTATTTCCAGTACCGGTCACGCGATCGCTATAACGATTTTGCCAAGGCGTTCCACGCCGCCATTAAGGTCGCCATTGACGAACGCGTGGACTTCGTGGCGTTGGCGGGCGACCTGTTCGAAAAGCGCAGCATCGACGCGCTGACGCTTAACCAGGCCATTGCCGGGCTGGAAACGCTTAAACAGGCGGGCATCCCCTGTCTGGCTGTAGAGGGCAACCACGAGCACCGGTACTATCTAGAGACGTTAGGGTGGATGCAGTTCCTGGCGGTTCGCGGCCTGCTGATCTTGCTCGACATGCCCTTTGTCGAAGGCGTCCCCCAGATCAAGCCCTATGCTAGCCGTCGCGGGAGCTACTTCGAGCCGAAGCCGGGGCTGCGCGTCTATGGCTTGCGCTACTTGGGGGCCAGCGCGCCCAGCGCTCTGACCGCGGTCGCCGACGCGCTGGCAGGAACGCCGGCGGACGGCGTCGAGTATGCGGTCTTTATGACGCACGCCGGGATCGAAGGCGTGCTGCCGGAGCAGATGGGCGGGCTATCCCCGATCCAGCTTGCCGGGCTGCGGCCCTATGTCGATTACGTGGCGCTGGGACACATCCATAAGCCGTATGAGATGGACGGGTGGATCTATAACCCCGGCAGCCTGGAGACCTGCTCCGCGATGGAGGCGAGCTGGCCGGAACGCGGCTGTTACCTGGTTGAGGTCGATACGGAATGCGCCGGCGAGCCGAAGCACAAGGCGACCTTGCACCCCGTGCCGCGCCGCGCTTTCCACCGGCTGAGCATGAAGACCGACCTCTATTCCGGGCCGGACGAGTTCCACGCGGCCTGTCGCCAGTATTTGGAGCGACGGGCGCGCGACCTGGGCAAAAAGCGTCAGGGCGAGGACGAGGCGCCAGTGGTGGAACTGCAACTGACCGGCGTGTTGCCCTTCGACCGCAGCGACCTGGACATGGCCGCGGTAGAGGCGATGGTGCGCGAAGTCTTTGCGCCGCTTACAGCCCTGATACGCAATCTGACCACGCCTGCCGAGTATGCCGTGGAGACCGGCGAGAACGTCAGCCGGCCTGCGTTGGAACGCCGCGTCATGGCGGACCTGTTCGCCCGCGATGTGCGCTATCGAGAAAAGAGCGAACTCTATGCCCGGCTGGCGCTCGGCCTCAAGCAGTTGGCGCTGGACGGCGCATCGCCCGAAGCGCTCGTCGAGGATTTGGACCACGAGATGCGCGCCGTTGCCGAGGCGCCCATCCCCCAAGCGGAAGAGTAATGCCCCATGCAGATCAGAGCCGTCGAACTGGAAAACGCCAAGAGCTATGAACAAGCGCGCGTCGAGTTCACGGAGGGCGTCAACGCCATTGTCGGCCACAACGGAGCGGGCAAGAGCACGATCCTAGAGGCGATTGGCCTGGCGCTGTTCGACGCCAGCGAGTATACGCGCAGTGAGTTCGTGCGCAATGGCGCGCGCACCGCGACGATGACGGTCGAGGTCGAGAGCAGCTTCGACGGGCGACCCTACTACGTGGTGCGGCGCATCGGCGGCGTCAACCAGCACTATATCTATGATCCTGAGCTTGACCTGCGCGTGTGCGAAGGCAAGGCGGACGTGTTGGCATTTCTGCGCCAGCACATGGGGCTGGACGGCCGTGCAGACCTGCGCGCCCTTTTCAAGGATGCCGTCGGCGTGGCGCAGGGGACGTTTACGGCCGCGTTTCTGCTGACGGCCGGACAGCGCAAGGACATCTTCGGCCCGCTGTTGCAGGTGGACGACTACCAGAAGGCGGTCGATAAGCTGTTGGAGCCGCTGCGATTGGTGCAACGCCGCGGACAAGACCTCGACCTGTCCATCGCCTCAATGAAGGGACAGTTGGAGCGACTGTCCGGCCTGGAAGCGGAGATCGCGGCGCAGGCCGAGGAGATCGAACGGCTCTCCCGCCAGGGCGCGGAGGTGCAAGGTCTGCTAGAGGCTGCAATCGCACGGGCCGGCGCCTTGGATGCCGTGCGCCAAGAACTGTCCGAACTGCAAAGCAAACTTGCCCAGGCGCAGCAGCGACAGGAGGGCGCGCAACGGCAAGCGGCCGCAGCTGCGCAGGCATTAGCCGACGCCGAAGAGGCCCAGGCGACAGTGGAGAAATACCAAGAGGGGAGCCGGCGCTATCTCACCGCACAGCAAGAGCAGAAGCGTCTCGACGCCCAACTGCGCCAACGGACGCGCTTGAACGAGGAACGCGCCGAGGGCGATAAGGCGGTGGCGTTGGCGGAAGGCGAACTAGCGCGGCTGCAACATGATTTGAGCGAGATCGAACAGGCCCGCACCGCGTCCGAGGGCTTGCGTGCGGCGGTCGAGGAGCAGGAGCGCGTGGAGCGCTTGTTGGCGGAAGCGCGCCAGCAGGCCGCGCGGCTGCAGGATGCTCAGGCGACCGTGACGCGGCAAGAGCGGCAGCTTGAACGAATGGCGGCGAGGCGCGACAGCCTGCAGGCATCCGCGGCGCGGTCGTCCGAATTGGACGCACAGCGCGCCGCCTTGCAGGCCGAGATCGAGGGATTCCGGCGCAGTATCGAAGAACTGCGGCAGGAGGATGCAGACCTGCGCGCCGGCGCAGCGAAGGTGAAGGAGCAGACTGCGGCGCTGGAGCACGTCGAAACCGCTGTCTGCCCGGTGTGCGAGCAGCCGTTGACGGCAGAGCATCGGAGCGAGTTGATGGCCCGCAACAGCGCGCGGCTCGACGAACTGCGCGCCCAGTATCGCGCCGTGCAGAGCAGCCTCAAGCAGGCCCAGGATCAGCTTGCCGCCAAGCAGAAGGAGCTTGATCAGGCAGAAAACGAACGGCGCACCTTGCCGCGGGCGGAGGAATTGGAACAGGCGGCGCAGGAGATCGCAGCGGGCGAGGCTGCCCTGGCCGAACTGCGCGCCCAGGAGGCGCAGTTTGCAGGCGCGCCAGCCCAGGCCGAGGCGCTGGCCGTACAGTTAGCGGATCTGGGCGATCCGCGCAGCCGTCATGCCGTGGCGTGGGAGCGCGCGCAGCAGGCGGAGCGTGTGCAGGCGACGATGCGCCAGAAGAAGTCCGCTATCGACGAGCGGCGGCAGGCGTTGGCGAGCATTCAGGCCCAGCTAGCCCAATATGCAGACCTGGACGCCGCACTGGATGCCGTCGCGGAAGAACTGCGCTCCCATGCGGACGCCTACCAGGCGGTGTTGAGCCATCAGCGCGTGGCCGGCACGCTTGAGAATCGCCGCCAGGAAGCGACGCAGTTGCAGGCAGCGCTCGCAGAGGGCAAGGCAGAGATCGAACGCCTAGCCGCCCAGGCGGCGGAGGTGGAGGCGCGCTTCGATGCGGAGGCTTTTCGCCAGGCCCGCGCCGAGGAGCAAGAGCTGCGCGAGCGCATTGGCGGCATCAATGCCCGGCGGGAGATGTTGGCGCAGCAGCAGGAGCGCGGTCTGCGCGAGGTCGCCGAACTCAAGCAAGTGGCGGCCAGCCTAGATGATGTGCAGGAGCAGCGCAGCCGGGTGTCTGAACAGGAGGCGATGCTGGAGACGGTGCGCGCCATGTTGCGCCAGGCCGGCCCCTACATCACCAGCGTACTGATCCGGCAGATCAGCGACAACGCCCGCCAGATCTTCAGCGACATCATGCAGGACCACACGCGGCATCTGACCTGGAACGAGGATTATGGCATTACGCTGGAGGCTGACGGCCACGAGCGCCAGTTCAGCCTGCTTTCGGGCGGCGAGCAGATGATCGCAGCGCTGGCCGTGCGTCTGGCCTTGCTGCGCGAGTTGAGCAGCATCGACGTGGCCTTCTTCGACGAGCCGACCGCCAACCTCGATGAGGCGCGGCGCGAGGCGTTGGCCCGCCGTATCTTGGAGGTCAAGGGTTTCCGACAGTTGTTCGTCATCAGCCACGATGACACGTTCGAGCAGGCGACGCAAAACCTGATCCGCGTGGAGCGTGTGGACGGCATCAGCCGGATCGCAGAAGCTTAAGCGGCAAATGGACAGCACAATTAGGAGACTTCCATGACGGTGGACACAACGGCTGCGCTCGAATTGATGCAGCAAGCGCTTCTGCGCGAGCTGGGCGATGAGGTAGACCTGATCTTTCGCTACGGTTCTCATGTCACCGGCGCTATGCACAGGTACTCGGACCTTGATATCTCCTACGTGCCGGCGCACGAGTCTACCTGGAACAACATCACAGTGCTGGTAGACGATACCCTGATTGACCTGTACCCGCTGCACTGGTCGCGTCTAGAGTGTATGGCCGACTTCGCCGACGTGAGCAGCAAGGTCCTTCTAGACAGCGAGGTTCTCTATCAGCGTTCGCCGGCGGCGGGGGAGCGCTTTCGCGCGCTGGCCGGGCGGCTGAGAAGCCTGTTGCAGCCGGAGGCGCGGCCGGAGATGGTGCGGAAGGCGCAGGAGATCTTCGAAGGTGTAGGCTATCCCTATGTGCTGTTGCGACAGGCTGCGGCCGGCGGGCATCTGGAAGCATGTGTACAGCAGTCCGAGCGCATCACCACGACCGTGCTGCACTCGCTTGCCGTGTGCAACCAGGCGTGCATTGATACGCGCAAGCTGGCTCAGGTGCTGGCGCTGCGGAAGCTGCCGGCGGGGTTCGCCCAGACGATGCAGCGTCTGACGTTCGCCGCCACCGCGGACGAGACGCTTGCGGCCTGTGAGACGTTGATCGGCACGAGCCGCGATCTCCTGTTGTCGGAACAGCGGGAGGCGCTACGCAGCGAGCGCGCCTTCCCCGATGTGTTCCGCGCAGCGTATCCGGAGCTAAAGGGCGACCTGCAACATGCGCTTCTGGCATGCGAGCGAGAGGATATGTTCATGCTCCGGCCTAAGTTGATGTCGCTCTACCATGAGGTGATGATCCACCTTGCCCAGGCGCTCACGGGGGTGGAGTATTCCGGTTTCAACAGCTTGACCGACTATGAGGCGGCGTTGGCGGAGATGGGATTCCCGGAGTTATGGCCGTACGTATATGCCAGGGACTACAGGGGGCTGCACGAGCAGTGCCTGGCATTCGACGGGCGTCTGCGGGACTATCTGGCAGAACACTCGGTTGTGCTCAACGAATTCGCTACGCTGGAGGATTTACGGCGAGATCTGGGGGCTCAAGCGCTGGCGTAGACAGCCGGCGATGCGCGTGTTGCCGCGAGCCGATTCTCTACTCCCTACTCCCTACGCCCAACAGATAGATATAGGGCAGCGCGCCGTAATACCACGCCAGCCACAGCGCCAGGCGCAGGCCGTGGACGCCGTCCTGATAGCCGCGCAAGGTGATGTAGCGCCGCCGAAATTCGCGCAAGGGCTGCAGCACGAAGTTGTGCGGGCGGGGCCGGATGCCGCGGGCGGCGAAGATGCGCGCTTCGTAGCGGGCGTAGGCCGGCTGCTTGCGGTGAAATTGGCGCCAATCCTGGTAGTTATAGTGCAGCAGGGGCGTCTCGGCATAGGCCGCTTCGCCGCCCAGCTCCGCGATCTCGTGCACCTCGCGGGCAAGCACATAGCAGGCGCGGCTGCGCCGGAGTAGGCGCAGTTGGTAGTCGGGGAAGAAGCCGCCGCCGCGCGTTTCGTGACCTGCGATGAAGTTGCGCCGCGGGAGCCAGCAGCCGGCAAGGTCGGTCGGGCCGTGGTCGATCAGGCGGCGCAGTTCCTCACCGAGCGCGGCGGGCATGCGCTCATCAGCGTCGACGAAAAGTATCCATTCGGCGGCGAGGCTGTCGAGGACGGCTTGGCGCTGGGCCGCGTAGTTGTCGAACGGGCGCTGTACGACCAGCGCGCCGTGTCGCCGGGCAACGGCGCAGGTGGCGTCCCGGCTGTCCGAATCCCACACGACCACCGCATCGACCCACGGGCGCAGGCTTTCGATGCAGCCGCCGATGTTGGCGGCCTCGTTGCTGGTTAGGATCACGCCGGCGAGCCGGCAGGCGCTGCGGTCGGATGCTGTCATGGCTAGAGCCGCATGACCTCGGCGTGGGCGGCGAGTTCGACGGCAAGTTCCGCGCCGGTGATCTCTCCGCGGGCGAAGCGCCGTCGCGCCCCGGCCATGTTCCACCAACTGCCGAAGCGAATCAGGCCGCGCATAAGGTGCAGGTAGCCGGACGGGTAGCGCTGCGGGTGTTTGGCCGTCAGCAGCAAGCGGCTGCGCCACAGCCGCACATAGGCTTGCCAGCGCACCTTTTTGCTGCTCTGCCCGGCGTGGTGTGTGACAAGCGCGGCGGGAACGGCGTAGACGTCCCATCCGGCATCATCCATGCGCATGCACCAGTCGATCTCCTCGCAGTACATGTAATAGTCGTTGTCCAGGCCGCCCACCTGGTCAATGGCTGCGCCGCGTGCCATCATCGCCGCGCCCAGCACGAAGTCGACGCGGAAGGGCGTCTCGCTTTGCCACAGCCGGGCTGGGTAGCGCCCGTTGAGGCGGCTGTCGTGGATGCGATGCGCCCCGCGGATGCGGGATAATGAAAAGAAGCCGAGGGCCGTCTGGAACAGGTCGGGGTAGTAGAAAGCGCTGTGCTGAAAGCGGCCATCGCCATATTGCAGCCGCGGTCCGCAGATGCCGGCGGCGGGGTTCGCTTCGAGGAAATTCGTCATGCGTCCCAGCGCATCGCCTACCGGTTCGGCGTCCGAATTGAGCAGCAGCACGTAGTCGGGCCGCGTGTCCGGCTGCGCGAGGGCAGGGCGCTCGACGCCGGCGGGCAGGGCCACGGAGAAGCCAAGAAGGGCCAGCGCCAGGTTGTTGCCGCCGGTGAAGCCCAGGTTGCTGTCGCTGGCGATGAGGCGCACTTGGGGATAGCGTTGCGCCGTCATCTCGGCGCTGCCGTCGACCGAGGCGTTGTCCACGACGACGATCTGGAACTGTGAATCGTCAAGACTCGAAGCCTTGGCAGACGCAAGCGTTGCCGCCAAGCAGCGATCCAACAGGTCGCGGGTGTTGTAGCTGACGACAACCACGGCGAGTTTCATGGGGTTTGATGGGTGTTGCGGGGGCTGTGCATTATGTGCATTAGGGCACGCCGACGTTCACCGTGATGCGGTCCACGTAGTTATTGGGGACGCCGACGAACTCGTGGATGAGTCCGCCCCACCAGAAATTGGTGCCGACCGGCGGTTCCTCGTCGATCACGATGCAGCCGCTGACTTCTCCGGATTTGCCGGGCAATAGATACCATTGTTCCTTGCCGTCGATGACGCGGCGCTCCAAGTCTTCGGCGCGGCCGATGCCCCAGCGATAGGGGAAATCTACGCCGGTGGTGTCGAAGTTGATGCCGAAACGCCAGACGCCGGCCTGCTGGAACCATTCGGGATGCCCCTGAGCCGCCAGAGTGTTGTGATTTTCGCTGAAGCGATACTCCTGGCCGGGCCACGGGCCAGTGGTACGGATGGGCACCGCGCCTTCGTTGGTGACGATAGCCTTGAAGCAAAGCTTCTCGCCGAGGGGGACGCTGACCACGCGGTTCATCTCGCCTTCCCAGGCGATTTCGCCCTGGGCGATGTCGGCGCGAGGTTTGCCGCCTTCCTCGATGATTAAGTCGCGTACCACGCGTACGGCGTTGCCGGCCAGGTCGCGGGCCTCACCAATGATGTAGTAGAGGCCATCGGGCGGCGGTTCGGCGTTCAGGTCGACGCCGCCTTCGTAGCGATACTCGTGATAGCCGCGTTCCGTGGTCTTGGCTACGCCTGGATCTTCGGCAATTGGGAATTTGGAGCCGGGTTCGTTGGGATCGGTGAGATAGACGGACACGGAGTCGACGTCTTTGGTCAGGTAATAGCTGATGCTCACCCAGTCGTCGCGCAGCCCGTCCTGGTTGGGGCGGAAGGTCTGCGGCGCCACGACGAAGTTGCGCAGTTCGGGGATATCGGTGTCGGCGTTGTGGAGTTGAATGTTTCCCGACACTTGGGCGACGTTGCCGTCGTCTTCGCGCGCCTCGATTGTCCAGCGGTAGAGTCCGTCGGGCAGGACGCGGCTCAGTATCTCCTGCGGGCCGTAATCGGTCTCTACGATCTGTAACTCATCCACCACGCCGCCCCAGAGGACGCTGTAGTCGCCGGGCGAACGGCGGCGTTCCTGGCGGAAGTAGAAGCGTTCGCCGGCTTCGTTCTCGAAGTAGATGGAGACGGTGGCTGTGCGGCGCAGGCTATAGCGGATTTCGGTAGCATCTTGCACGCCGTCGGCATTGGGCGAAATGGAGTCGGGCGAGACCTGAGCGTTGTAGAGTAGCGGGCCGGCAGAGAAGTCCAGGTTGCCGCAGCCGGTTAGCGTCACGAGCGCCCATGCCAGAACGACAGCCTGGAGCGCTTTGGCGAGTCGGCGGGGTCGTTGCGCGGGCGGGTCGCAGGGTTGGCCGCTATAGGGAGTCACTCTGGAAACGGCGCCATGCCGGTCGAGCATTTGGGACATGATCATGCCTGGAGTCTAGCAGATAGCGGGCGAAGTGCAAATGTTGCAGCCGGTTGCGCTTGGCCGATTGCGCGTAGGCGGACGACTGCTCAGTCGGCGGCGATGGTCACCTGTTGCAGTTCGACCAGATCGTGGCCGCGGTCCGTGTGGAGGCGAGGCAGGTCAGGCTGGTTGGCGTCGTAGACGGCGGTGACGAGCCGATAAGCGCCGGGCTGCTGCGGCACAGCGGCGAAGAAGGTCTGCAACTCGACTTGGCCGGGCAGCCAGTTGGACGACCCGCCGGGCAGGGCAAGGTCGGTCTGCGCTGCGGGGCGGCCTTGTGCGTCAAGCCACTGCAACGTCACACTGTAGTCGCCTGCGACGCGGTCGGTCGCCTGCCAGACAAAGGTCAGGGCGACCTGTTCTTGGGGCTGCATTTCCGTGCGGATCGGCTCCATGATGCCGCGCAGGTGCAGCGAGTCGCCGAAGCGCTGGTCGATGGGGGTGCGCACGGGCGGCGGCTGGAAGATGCGCGTGCTGCGCAATACGCGGAAAGGCACGCGGATGAAGACGCTTTCTGGCGCGGTGACGCCGATCTCTAGCCAGTAGTCGCCGGACGCGATGCCCAGCGGCGGGCGCAAGGCGTGCGCCGTGCGCATCAACTCGTCGTCCGGCCACTGGCTGGTGGGCAGATTGGATAGGCTGAGTGTCTCTTGCTCGACGATCTCGTCGCTGTCGCGCAGCCGCCAGCGGATGAGCAGGTCGTAATCGCCGGGCGGCTTCTCTTCGGCGTACCAGCGGATTTCGGCCTGAACAAGCTGGCCCGGCTCCGCCTGTTCTGCGGCTAGGTCCAACTCGGCGAACAGGTCAGGGATCAGTTGTGCGAAGGTCACCTCGTTGACATAATCGGGGCCTTCGGTCGCCACGGGCAAGGTCAGGTCGAGGGTGATATGCTTGCCGAGAGGCTGTCCTTCGGGGCCGATCACGTCCAGACCGGTGAGGTCGCCTTCGGCATCGTAGACGCTAAGGCGCATGCGGTAGTGGTTGGGCAGCGCGCTCGGCCCTACCCAGTCCTCGGAAAAAACGCGACCCAGGGTGATCTGGTCGGCGCGCCAGCGGAAGGTCGGGTATTCGTAGCTGGCGAGGCGGCGATCTTGCAGACGGTTGACGGGCAGCCCGTCCGTGGTGATCGTTTCGCCGGCGATGTGCAGGTCGGGCATCGGGTCAGAATGGTCCGGGTGGATTTGCCAGAAGAGCAACAGATCGCCGTTGTCGGCCAGGGTGTAGTCAAGCAGGTAGACTTCGTTGCCGAAATTGACGCTGCGCTCGGAGATCTCCGTAGGTTCGACCAGCACGGCGTCGGCCTTGACGCCTGAATAGTGACGCAGGCGGAGTTGCCAGAAGGGAACGTTTACCCGCTCTTCGCGACCGGCCAGGTTGAGTTGCAACGGCACGATATTCATCGGGTCGACGACTTTTTCCTGCCATTGGATCAGCCAGACATCTTCTTTGCCGATCAAGGCGTTGCGCAGAGGAACTGCGCTGCTGGCGAAGTCCAGTACGGCGTTGACGTCTAGGATCTCCAGTTCAGGCAGGCGCAACGGCGGCAGGTCGGGCGCGTAGTAGTTCCATACAGGCCAGGCGTGTCCGCTGACGAGGATGATCTGGTCAGTTCCGTCCGGTTCGCCGTCGGTTGCGCGACTGACTTGTGAGCGCACATACTGGCTGAGTTCGCGCCATTCCGATTTGGTGAAGGCGGGATCGGTGAACCAATTGCGGTCGGCGTGGACGAAGCCGGCAAGGATGGCAAGGGTGAGGATGATGGCGACGGTTGAGCGGGGCGCAGCCGTAAAGCTGCGGAAGCCGTGCAACAGGTTCCAATTGGAGAAGGCGGATAGCTCGACGAGGCCGGCAGCCCAGAGCAGCAGCAGGCCGGGCAGGGCGATCATGACGTAGCGCGCGTTGAACTTGGGCGCCATAGAGGCAAGAAAGAGCACAGCGGCGATGGGGGCGGCCAGCCACAGGACCGCATAGAGCGCGGCCCGCCACTGGGCCGGGTTTTTCCAGATCAGCCCAGGCAGAAGCGCTACAGTCATCAGTGCATACGGGATGAGCAGCGCAGTAGCTTGCGTTTCGAGCATCGTTTCGCCGCCGACGAAGCTGTTGCCGATGTGGCGTAACGCTTCACCCAGCTTGAAGGCGCCCTCCCAATAGCTGGCATCGAGCGCCAGTTGCCTAAACAGCGCCATTAGCCACGGAAAATAGAGGAGCAGAACCGCTGTATTGGCGGCGAGGAAGGCCAAGAGCGGTCCGCGCACGACGCCGTAGGCTGCGGAAGGCGCGGCGGCGTCCCCGTCGCGTTTGCGCAAGAGAAACGGCAGCAGGATGAGCTGGTCGACGAAGAAGGCCACAGCCAGCGCAAAGAGGAGGAAGAAGGCAAAGTAGTGGGTGTAGATGGCCGCGGTTGCTACGGCGACGTAGATGGCCCAATGCAGCCAACGGTGCATGATGCCCGATTCGGCATGGACGACGAGATAGGCCAGAAGCACGCCCAACGCCGTGAGCATGGCGTACATACGCGCCTCTTGGCTGTAGTAGAGCAGCAGCGGATGCAAGGCGCCGAACAGCGCAGCCAGAATGCTTGCCGAACGCCGCCGCGTCAAGGCTAGCGCCACTGCGGCGAGCAGGGGAGGTATTAGCGTGCCAAAGAAAACAGAGGGGAAGCGCAGGCTCCACTCACTCCAGCCTGCAAGCCGGCCCCACGCGGCGACGATGTAGTAATAGAGCGGGGGTTGAATATCGTGTGCGGTCCAGCGCGTCAATTCGGCGATGCCGCGGCGGGCGACCTCCGCCGTAACGCCTTCGTCGTACCAGAGGCTTTGCGCGTCGAGCAGCGAGGCGCGCAGGCCAAAGGCGCAGAGGGTGATCAGCGAGACGGCGAAGGTGCTGAGGGCGCGAGAAGGGCGTTCACTCATGGCGTGTCAGGTCAGTTCGCCGCCCGGTTCGGCGTCGATGGCGAGTTCCGGCGCGGGCTGCCGCGCGCGGTTAGCGGCGTCTGTGCGCTCGAAGGGCGCGCTGATGGCGGCGATGAGCAGTTCGCCGAGCGTCGTCCACATGCGCATGCCCAGCGCGGCAACCGTCACGACCGCGCCGTCCAGGACCGGGGTGAGCAAGAAGAAGAATGCTCCTTCGCGCACGCCAAAGCCGCTCGGCGTGAAGAAACTGAGAAAACCGGCGGCGTAGGCGATAGGGTAGGAGATGATCAGCAGCATAGCCAGCCGCACCGGTTGCGCCGCGTCGATCTGGGCGATGGACGCCGTAAAGGCGGCGAAGGTCAGCCCCCACAGCAGCCAATCCACCACGGTTGCAGCGATCAAGGCCAGCATAGCCCGCGCGCTCAAACGCGCCTCAAGCGGCTGGCGGCCAAGCCTGACCAGTACGGCGTTGAGCAGAGCGCTCAGCCAGCCTGGTTTGGCGATGAAGACGGCGACCGGCACGAGCAGGAGCGCGATTAGGACAGGGGCGATGCCGGATAACGACGCGCTGAACAGCCCGCCCCCAATGGCTACGTACACGGCCGCGAACGGGGTGACGGCGAGCAGGATGATGGCCTGGTATAGCCCGATGCTGGTGAGCGTAGCTTCGGGGCGCACCCCGCGCTGCATGCAGTAGACGGTTAGGCTCAAGGGCTGCCAGATGTTGCCGGGAATATAACGCACGATGGCGCTGAGGAACCAGATGCGCACCGCCGCCAGGAACGAAATCCGCCCGCCTAAGAGGACCAAGATGCGCTGCCAGATGCCCACTTCCAGCGCCCAGGTAGCCAGGAGCAGAACGCCGCTCGCGGCTAGCCAGCCCAGGTCAAGGCGCCAGGTGAAGGCGGTTAACACGGCCCACTGGTTGCGCAGGAAGAGCGCGATCGCAAGGATCGCGGCGATCAGAAACAGGGGTTGGGCGACGCGCAGCGCCTTGTGAAGCATGGTCTTCAAGCTGCGACAGTCTTGGACAAGGCCGGCAATGATCTGACTGAGGGCAATAATGACGGGCTCAACCCGCGTCCGGTGCGGCGAGGCTGGGCGCGGCATGCGGCGACAACTAGGACGAGCGCATCCGCTGTAGCGGTGCTGCGCCAGGCGATATTGCAGGTATGGAAACAATCGGCGGAGATCAATTCGTGCAGTTCCAAAACGGGCATCCCCTCAGGCCGGAACGCCGCGCATCCGGCAGCGCGCCTACAGAATCTACCACGAAGCGGCCTTTTATGCGAATTTCGGGCAAAAGACGGCATTGGCCGTGCGGCGTGGAAGGGTAAGCCGTAAAGAGGCGGAGGGAGTGAAAGACTGCCACGAATTACGCGAATTGATCGAATTCGTCTCCGGCTGTTTTGTGGAACTCGTGCAATTCGTGGCTATCAAGGCTGAGAATACTGGGCGGCGCCCCTTGCGCAGGCGCGAAAACGTTGACACCCGATCCCGCCGGTGGCATAATCGACGCAAGGCATATCGAGGCGTCGACGGCTTTCTCCGGCATGCCCGGCGCTGACCAGGCGCCTGTGATGACAACCACGACCTACATGATAAAGGTGACAACGCTGTGGCGGAAGCAAAGACAGATCTAGGATCGCAGATCCACGGAATGGATGGGACCGCGAACAACGGCGATGCCGCCGAGCCCGTCGATTTCATTCGCGAGATCATTCGCGAGGACATGCGCAAGGGCACATATGGCGGCAAGGTGCTCACGCGCTTTCCGCCAGAGCCGAACGGCTGGCTGCACATCGGTCATGCCAAGTCGATCACCCTCAATTTCGGCGTCGCCGCGGAGTTCGGCGGGCTGTGCAACCTGCGCTTCGACGACACCAACCCCGAGACGGAAGACCCGGCTTTTGTCGAGGCCATCCAGCGCGACATTCGCTGGCTGGGGTTCGACTGGGATGACCGGCTGTACTTCGCGTCGGACTATTTCGATCAGTTCTACGAGTTCGCGGTGCAGTTGGTGAAGATGGGTAAGGCTTATGTGGACAGCCTGAGCGAAGAGGAGATTCGCGAATACCGCGGCACGGTGCTGACGCCGGGCCGTCCAAGCCCCTACCGCGATCGCTCAGTCGAGGAGAATCTCGATCTGCTGGAGAGGATGCGCCGCGGCGAGTTCCCGGATGGGGCGCATGTGCTGCGCGCCAAGATCGACATGGCGTCGCCCAACATGAAGAAGCGCGACCCGCTGCTCTATCGCATCCGCCACGCCCATCATTACCGCACGGGCGACAAGTGGTGCATCTACCCGTTCTACGACTACGCACACCCGCTGTCAGACGCCATCGAGGGCATCACGCACTCGATCTGCACGCTGGAGTTCGAGAACAACCGCGAGATCTACGACTGGCTGGTGGACAACCTGATCCAGCCGCCGCAGCCGCGCCAATACGAGTTCGCCCGGCTCAACCTCGACTACACGGTGATGAGCAAGCGCAAGATGCTGCAACTGGTGAACGAGGGCTACGTCAGCGGCTGGGACGACCCGCGCATGTCGACCGTCGCCGGTCTGCGGCGGCGCGGCATCACGCCGGAGGCCATCCGCACGTTCTCCGAGAAGGTGGGCGTCGCCAAGGCCAACAGCCGCGTGGACATCGCCCTGCTGGAGTATTGCATCCGCGACGATCTCAACTACCGGGCGCCGCGCGTGATGTGCGTGTTGCACCCGCTGAAGGTCGTGATCGCCAACTACCCGGAGGGCCAGGTCGAGGAATTGGATGCGCCGTATTGGCCGCACGATGTGCCCAAAGAGGGCTCGCGGCCCGTCCCCTTCACGCGCGAGATCTACATCGAACGGGATGACTTTATGGAGGACCCGCCCAAGTCATTCTATCGCCTGGCGCCGGGCCGGGAGGTGCGTCTGCGCTATGCGTACATCATCAGGTGCGACGAGGTGATCAAGGATCCGCAGACCGGGGAGGTGACGGAACTGCGCTGTACGTACGACCCGGCGACGCAGGGCGGGGCCGCTCCCGAGGGACGCAAGGTGCGCGGGGCCATTCATTGGGTGTCGGCGCAACATGCGCTGCCCGTCGAGGTGCGGTTGTATGACCGGCTGTTCCTAAAGCCCAACCCGGACGACGTAGAAGAAGGCAAAACCTTCAAGGACTATATCAACCCCAACTCGATGGAGGTCGTGACTGAGGCGCGCGTCGAACCGAGCGTGGGCGGCGATCCGCCCGGTTCGCGCTATCAGTTCGAGCGGCTGGGCTACTTCGTCAGCGACATCGTGGATTCGGCGCCGGGCAGGCTTGTGTATAACCGCATCATTACGCTACGCGATTCGTGGGCGAAACAGTTCCAGGCTGAACAGGAAGCGGAGCGGCCAACTGTGCGGGCGGCGGAGGCTCCTGCAAAAAGTGAGGATGACAAGCGCACAGAGGCGGAGACCCGGCGCTCGCGCACAGAGGCACGCGATGAACGCCGCGCCGGCACGCCGGAATTGGCGGAGCGGCTGGCGCGCTACACGGCTGAGTTGGGCCTACCCTTCGAGGACGCGGACGTGCTCACAGGCGACTTAGCGCTGGCGCGCTTCTTCGAGGACGCGCTGGCCGCATACGCCGCGCCGCGCCCGGTCGCCAACTGGGTGACAAACGAGGTGCTGCGCGAACTCAAGGGCAGCGAACTTGCCGAACTGCCCTTCGGCGGCGCGGCTGTGGGCAAGTTGGTTAAATTGATCGACCAAGGGACGATCTCAGCCACGATCGGCAAGGAGGTCTTCGCCGCCATGTTGGAGGGCGGCGGCAGCCCGGAGCAGATCGTGCGCGAGCGCGGGCTGGAGCAGATCGCAGACGCGGCCCATCTAGAGCCGATCGTTGCCGGCGTTGTCGCGGCCAACGCGGATAAGGCCGAGCAGTATCGCTCCGGCAAAACCGGCCTGCTCGGCTTCTTCATCGGCCAGGTGATGCGCGCCACGCAGGGCAAGGCGAATCCTCAACTTGTGCAGACGTTGGTCGAGCGCGAGTTGGGATAGGGGCCGTCTATGCGGGCTTGAGGGGGATCCGGCGCCGGGCGATAAGCCTGGCGCTGCTGTTTTTCGACGGTTGTGGTTATCGCCGCGCCGTCGACGTGCGGTCATTCCAGTGGGCGAACCAGGAGGTGAGCCATGATCGTGCATGACGCCGGCGTCCCTGCCGTGCATGAACTCGAGATCTACATTGTGTCGGGCGGGGTGGGGGCAAGCGGCGAACTGCTTGTCCACACTGTGCTTGCCCAGTTTCCGGATGTGCGCGTGCCGGTGGAGATATTTCCGCATATACACGATCCGGAAGACGTAGACGCAATCGTGGCGAAGGCCGCGGGCCGGGGCGCGCTGATCGTTCATACTTTGGTGCATAGCATCGTGCGGCGGCGACTGGCGGCTGAAGCGGCGCGTCGCAATGTGCGGGCGATAGACCTGATGGGGCCGTTGATGGACTACCTGAGCGAGAAGCTGGCGCAGAAGCCGGTGGGCGAGCCGGGCCTCTATCGCAAACTGTACGACCAGTATTTCCGCCGTGTGGAGGCCATCGAATACACCGTCGCGCACGACGACGGCAAACGCACCTCCGAACTGCCGCAGGCCGACATTGTGCTGGTCGGGGTGTCGCGCGTGGGCAAGACGCCGCTCAGCATGTATCTGGCGATGCAGGGTTGGAAGGTTGCCAACGTGCCCTTCGTGCCTAGTGTGCGCTTGCCCGAAGAACTGTGGCGCGTGGACCGACGGCGCGTGGTCGGGCTGACCATCGAACCCCCCCAACTGGCAATCCACCGGCGTCATCGCGAACAGCGGCTGGGCGTGGCCGCGAATTCCTACGTCGACCGGTCACGCATCGCCGCCGAATTGCAGGAGGCGAACCGGCTGTTTGCGCGCTATGCGTTGCCGGTGGTGGATACGACGGACAAGCCCATCGAATCCAGCGGCGCGGAGATCATCTCGATCGTCACGCACCGGCTCGGACATATGACCGAGGCGCCGCTGGCGGTATAGCGGTTGACCGCCCCTCGGCCGTAACCTAGAATAGTGCGTAGGAACACCCGGCCGGCCGCGGCCTTGCCGGCAGCGCGTTTA
>CAYXRG010000039.1:0-19595 GCA_964467575.1 uncultured Caldilineaceae bacterium
AGCACAGCGGTCTGCCAGGGCGGGATCAGTCGGCGGTCATCATCGGCAGGTAGAGGAGACTGTCCTGAGGCGCCTCATCCGCCGCCCCGCGCCCTTCTGCTCGCGGTGTGGACCACGATGCACACACGTCGCGCTAACGCGTGTTGAAGGGTAGGAAGATCCGGAATTCGAGTTGTTGCGACGCCGCTTTCAGCGGACAACTAAGCTCCATGGACAGGTTGCCGGCCTTGTCGATCAGAACGGCGCCCTCCTGCGCCGTAAGAACGCCGCCTTGTACCAAGGCTTGTACTTCATTGACAAATGCTTGCAGCAGATTGCAGGCCACCGCGGTCTTCCCGGCTGTTATCCTCTCCGCGATCTGGGCGAGCTTGGTCTTGAGGCTCTGTGCCTGGCCCTGGTTGAGCGAACCGCCGGACAGCAGCTCGTCGACCTTGTCGCCAAGATTGGCCGCCTCTACGTCGGGCGGCGCCTCGACTACGGTGATAGAGACCTGCGCCACAGGATCCGACTGGAGCGCCCCGTCGGACGCGCGGTAGGTGAAATAGTCGAGGCCGAAGTAGTTGGGATTCGGCGTATAAGCAAAAGACCCGTTCGCGTTCAGAACGACGCTGCCGTGATCAGGGTCGCTGGCCTTGACTGCGCTGAGGATGTCCCCGTTGACATCGCTGTCGTTCCCAAGTACGCCAGGCGCGTCCACCGTGAGTTGCTCGTCTTCGTCCACCGTGTAGCCATCCGCAGCTGTCTGCGGCGGTGAATTGACCACCGTCACCGTCGCGGTTTCGCTGTTGTAGGCGCCGCGCGCGTCATAGGCGACCGCCGTCACGGCATGATCCCCTAAGCCAAACGTGATGTCAGGCAGCGGATTGCCTGTGCCCAGGTAGCGCTCGCTCGACTTCTCGAAGTCTTCGAACCACAGGATACGCACGAGATCATTGTCATGGTCGAACGCGTTGGCGTTAAGCGTCACAACCGGTGTTTCCGGCGCTGTCGGCCCAACGTACGTCACCACCGGCTGGTGCGATGTGAACGGCATGCCTGTCAGCGTATGGACGCTAACCTTCAGGTCAAACGGCTCACCCAGCGCAGGCGACGTGGCCTCCAGGAGGAAGGCCACATACTGGAAGGCAGGACCCTGATTCACCGTGAGTTTTGCATAGCTCGCCATGTTGCCGCTGCTGGCGAAACATTTGCTCGTCGTCGCTGAGCCGCCCTCTTGGCTGCCGTGCGCGTACAGGTAGAATTTGGCGTCACCCATCCGGGGAATATACTGGAAACCGACAGAGGTGCCGCCTATGTACTCCGCAATCACGGTTCCGATGCTCTGCACGTACCAGTCGGTAAACGTCACGCCCGCGAGCTCAAAGTCCTCCAATTCCAGGTATACGTCCGAAAAGCGAACATGGCGCGTACCCGGGACATAGACGCCTAATTGGTCTGGCAGGCCTGTGCGCTCTGCAAAGCGCACGATGGCCTTGGAGACGCCGACCGTTTTTTCCACGTACTCCCCGGAATTAGTGGTTCCCGCCACCCGTACCCATGCCAGGCTTTCGGGAGGATCCAGCCAGACGAGGTCCGAACCGAGCGGTGCGCCGAATGCCGGCGGGCCTATCACACCCGGGCAGTCGGTGGCCAGTCTCTTGTCCAAGAAGGGGCCCGTCCTGGTCTCCGATGCGTTCACTGTGAGATTGCGCACCCCCCAGGCAAACCCTGGAGCCATATAGCCGGCGATGTAGTCGTTCACCTTGGCCGTGCAGTAGATTACGGCATCCGCCTGATCGATTTTGTTATCGCCATTCTCATCAGGCGGCCACGACCAAAGCTTCCACTCCTCAGTGAATTCGTCTGCAGCGCCGGCAAGCGCGCGGTAGATTTGCGCCTGGCAGTAGTACGGCGTCTGCTGCGGCAGATTCGTAGAACTGTATGGGAATATGAGATGGCATCCAGCTGAGAGCGCCAGAATCAACACGACTACCAGAATCAGAAACAGGTAGGAGTGGCTTCCCGCCTGTTTAGGTCGGGGAAACGATATTCGGTTTGTCATTTCCTCCTCCATTCATGACCCGAACCCTTACTCCCCAAGGTGTGATTGCGTCACGCGAACCAGAGTGTTGCAGAAATGGAATACCCGGTCACAAACAGCGACTTCAGGGCGAGCGAGCGCATCGAAAACCCGCAATGTCGCACCCCAGGTAGGGCGAGAAATCTAGCCGGAAGGCGGTACGTGGTATGTTGATGAACGATCCGCCTCTCCGGATGCGGTCGACGCCACTCTGTGGCCCTTGCGGGTTGTTTGTGGGCGAAATACCGTAGTAATCCTCGCCATACCAATCGTTGACCCACTCGAACACATTGCCGGCCATATCCATCACACCGTAGGGGCTGGCTCCAGCCGGATAACCGCCAACCCGACTTGTGTCGCCCACACACTCTCCCGTACCGAAGACGTACGTGTTGGCTCTGGTGCAATCCGGCGTCTGATTGCCCCATGGATAGATCCTAGTGTCGTCGCTGCCCCGCGCAGCCTTTTCCCACTCCGCTTCGCTGGGCAACCGTTTGCCCTCCCATTCACAGAACCTCGCCGCATAGGGCCAGGGCACATAGATCACGGGATAGTCGGCATAGGCCGGATTCCCATAATACGAGGTGCGCGTCGTTGAGCTATTTCTCAGCGGCGCCCCACAGGCGCCGGCATCAACGCAGGCTTTGTATCGCGCATTGGTTACCTCGTATTTGTCGATGTAGTAAGAATTCAAATAGACGGTGTGGAGTGGAAGCTCATCTTCGCGGCAAGTACTGTCATTGCTGCTGTCACAGCCCATTTGAAAGGCGCCGGCAGGAATGAAAACCATTCCGAGTGGCGGAGGGGAAGCGCGTACGAAGACGGCGGGGAGGAATAATTGGCTGCTCTGGAGTAGAGCGCGATCCTGCCGCGGGCCATCGGGCATATCGGAACGATCTTTTGCGCCGATGTTGTCGACGGTATCGTAGTTGTTGTGGGTGAGTTCGTCGTCGACGAGCATAGCCCCAGCCGGAACGGCAACCCTCTCTCCTCCCGGTACGTCGAACCCGCTCGTAGTACCGGAGTTCAGCGCTGTATGCCGGGTTGCGTTTGGACGGTCGTCAGCGCCGAATGGTCCGCCAACGGCGTGGACATTCTCCATGTGGAACAGGAATGCCAGGAGGAACCAGAAGCAACAAGCCAGAGCAACCCGAATTATGGAACTGGATCGGCTCATGTGTCACCCCCTTTGGCGGCAGATGGTTATCCTGGCACACAGGGTTTGGCCAACCGGGCTTGGACAGGGCGCCTTTTCGCAGCCGCACTCTCTCGAAAACAGACGCACACGCCATTGCTTCTAGCCAGCGCCTATGTGCAACTGTCAACAAGTCTCCTTGATAATCCGTCATATCCGCGGCGAGAACGCGGCAGAGGCATTTCGGGCTATTCTTCCCGTCTAGTCCCAGCTTACTAGACCGCCGTTTAGAAAACGTGTAGAAAACGTGAGGGGTGAGGCGGCGATGAGGAACTTCGAATGGGGACGCCAGAGGCGCTTAGCATAGACGCAAGGTGTTCTCGTATCGTCTTCTCCTGTGCTGGATGCCAATGATCCGTGTCAATGATCCGTTTTCGTGGACCGAGAGTTAAGGCATAGAGAACTTGTTGGCAGAAAGGGGAACGGTGTCGTTTCAGTTCCGAGAAAAGCGGTGCAGGCAGCATAGCCGCCATCGTAGGGGCAACCCTTTTGGTTGCCCTCCACGCCTCACCCGGTACGCAGCGCGGCCAGCTCCTCGGCCGAGACCAGCCACACGCCCTCGTCCGCCGCCTGCCTGCGCAGCGCCGGCGTAAAGCCCGAGCGCGCAAACAGGGCATAGCCGATGCGCGCCCCCTCCTGCCCCGCGGCCACGCTCTCGCCTTTGCGCTTCAGGTCTTCCAGCAGGTTCACGCCCACCGGCCGGCTGCTCCACTTGCACTCGCCCAACAGCAGCGCCGGTCGCCCGTCCGCCGCGCCCGTCGCGGCCACGTCGATCTCCTCCTGGCGGTTCCACCAGCGCCCTACTGCCGCCGGCGCAAAGCCCGGCAGCCCACCGCCGCCGCCCTCGGCATGCGCGCGCCATACCGCCTCGTGGCAGATTTCCTCGAAGGCCGCGCCCGCGTACTGGTCCAACTCCTGGCGCACGCGGCGCATCACCTGGCCCGTCTCCCCCCGCTCCAGCAGCGAGCGATTGGGGTAGATGAAGCGGAACCAGAAGCGGAAATAGGGGTCGGTCAGCCGGTAGACGCCCCAGCGGCTTTTGGCCGGGTTCTTCTCGGTGACGGGCACGGTGCGGTCGATCAGCCCCATCTCCTGTAGCGTCTTGAGATAGAACGAGACGGACGTCGGCGCGATCTTCGCCCCCTGCGCGATCTCGTTGAGGCGCGTGCGCCCGCCGGCGATGGCCTCCAGCACGGCGAAATAGCGGCTCGGCTCGCGCAGCTCCTGCAGGAGCAGAAAGCGCGGCTCGTCATAGAGGAACTCGCCCAGCGCCAGCGCCTTGCGCTCAATGTTGTGCAGCAGCGACTGGCGGTCGTCGAACTGGCGCAGATAGGCCGGAATGCCGCCGAGCACGGCATAAGCGCGCACCAGGTCGTCGAAGCTGAAGCGCGGCAGCATCTCGCCCGCGTCCCAAAAGGAGAGCGGCTGCAGCCGCCATTGGCCGGTGCGCCGCCCATACAGCGGCGAGCGGTAGGCCAGCACCTCCTGCTCCATCATGCCCACGTAGGAGCCGCACAGCGCCAACATCAGGTTGCTGTCCTTCAACTGCACGTCCCACAGCTTTTGCAGGGCCGCGGGCAGCCCGGCGTTGACGTCGATCAGGTAGGTGAACTCGTCCAGGACGACGACGAGGCGTTCTTGCGCCTGGCGGGCCAGGAAGTTGAAGGCCGCCTCCCACGAGGCGAAGGGGGCGAGCAAGTTGGGGTCGCCGGCGGTAAAGGCGCTGATCTGGCGGGTGAACTCGGCCAACTGCCCTTCTTCCGTGCCGAGGTCGGCCACGAAAAAGACGTGCGGCTTATCCTGGCAGAAGGTGCGCAGCAGCTCGGTCTTGCCCACGCGCCGCCGCCCATAGAGCACGACCAGTTCGGCCTGCTGCGAAGCGTAGCGGGCGTTGAGGAAAGCGAGTTCACGCGTGCGGTTGACGAACATAGGCGGGCGTCCTTCTCTGCGGTTGCGGGGTGTTATAGCCAAGACTATTATAGCTGCGGCTATTGTACATCGCGCATCTGCGCCGTGCAAGGTAGGGCAACCCTTGTGGTTGCCCGCCATCCCTCACGAGTCATGCGTCATGCGTTATCCGCGCGTAGGGGCGCTATCCTTAGCGCCCGCCCGCGCCAGGAGCGCCGCCATCCCTGGCGGCATAGGCCCCGGCGTGAATGCCGGCAAGATGCCGGCGATCCCAGGGGCGCACCCGCTCGCTGCGCTCGCTTCAGAATGACAGGCGCTTGGCGGCGCGGGCGCATCTCCGCTAAGATAAGCTATAGCCATCCGCCGCACGCCTCTCGCGGCTGCCTGCACCGGCCATTCGCCGCCGAACCCGCAACCAAACCAACCTAAAGGATGTGCCCCATGCGTCTGACTCAAAGACATCTCCTGACATCCCTTCCGGCGCTGATCCTGGCGCTGATCCTCCTGCTGCCCGCGGCCCTCCCGGCGCAGGCCCAGACGCCCGCCGTCGAGCCCCTGACCGGGCGCTGGGAAGGCGAACTCTCCTTTCAGAATGTCGTCCTGACGCTCGTCGTCACCTTCGACGAGCAAGACGGCGCACTCAGCGCCGCCGTGGACATCCCGCAACAGGCCGCCACGGGTCTGCCCGCCTCGGCCCTGCGCTTCGAGGACGACGCCCTCCATTTCGAGCTGTTCGAAGGCCCGCGCCTCGCAACCTTCGACGGCGCGCTGCAGGAGGACGGCGCCATCGAGGGCGACTTCTCGCAAGCGGGCGTCGACGGGACGTTCCGCCTGGCGCGCGCCGCCGAGGTTCCCCAGATCGATCTGCTGGATGCGACGCCGCAGGAAGCCGCCGCGCTCAAGGCCCTCGACGCGACGCTAGAGCAGGAGATGGAGGAGCTGCGCGCCCCCGGCGCGGCCATCGTCGTCGTCATGGACGGCCGCGTGCTCTATCGCAAGGCGTTCGGCGTGGCCAGCGTCGAGACCGGGCAGCCCCTCACGCCCGATATGCTCTTCCGCATCGGCTCCACCACCAAGTCGCTTACCGCCCTGGCCTTGTCGATCGCGGCCGGCGAGGGCATCGTCGACCTGCACGCGCCCATCGGCGACGCCGTCGACGGGCTCGACCCGGCGCTTGCCGAACTCACCGGCGCGCAACTGCTCAGCCATACGGCAGGGTTCAAGGACGAAGGGCCCAGCTATGGCCCGCACGACCCCTCTGCCCTGGGCGAGACGGCTCGTAGTTGGACAGCCGATTCGCACCTGTTCACGCAGCCGGGCGAAGTCTTCTCCTATGCCAACCCCGGCATTGCCTTGGCCGGCCTGCTGCTGCAGGAGGCCGGCGGCGCGCCCTATGACGAGCTGATCGAGCAACTGGTTCTCCAGCCGCTGGGAATGGCGCATTCGACTTTCCAGCCCACGCAGGCCATGACCTTCCCCCTCAGCCAGGGGCATAGCGCCGTAGCCGGCGGCGCCATCCAGGTGGTGAGGCCCTATTCCGACAACGCCGGCTATTGGCCCGCCGGCTTCCTGATCACGAACGTGGACGACTTGGCCCGCTTCGCCATCGCCCTGAGCAGCGGCGGGACGCTGGGCGGCCATCAGGCGATCCCGGCGGAGGCCGTCGAACTGATGTCGTCGCCGCACAGCAGGATGGGGGAGGGCGCCGCCTACGGCTACGGCCTGATGCTGCGCGAGCTGCGCGGCGTCCGCATCGTCGAGCACGGAGGAGCCATCGAAGGCTTCAGCTCGCTCTTCAGGCTGGCGCCGGACTACGGCTTCGGCGTGATCATCCTTGCCAACAAAGACGGCGCCGCCTTCGAGAAGACGGCGGACCGCGCCATGGAGCTGCTGCTGCCGCTGGAGCCGAGCGCAGAGCCGGAGGAGGACGACGAGCCCATCGCGCTCAGCCAGGCGGAACTGAAGCGCTACGCCGGCGCCTATGCGCAGGTGGCGGAGGAAGCGCTGGAGGTTCGTATCGACGACGGGCAACTGGTCCTTGTGCTGCCGGGCGCCGAGTTGTCCCTCACGCCGTTGGGCGACGACCGCTTTACGCTGTTCGGGCCGGGGATGTCTGCGCCGGCCGGCGTGGAATTTATCGCCGGATCGGACGGGGCCATCGAGTATCTGACGCTCGGCTACCGCGCCTACAAACGGCAGTAGGCGCCCTGGGATCGCCGGCAAAGATGCCGGCGGAGGAATCCTCGCCTGCGCTTCTATAGACACGGGCTAGAAACGGAGTCTCCGCCCCACTGCGTGCGGTCGGAGACTCCGTTTCTTTGCTTCGTAGGCGCGGCAGGCGCGATAGATCAAATTGGGGCTTGACACGCCCCGACAACGGCGCGATACTGTATACGATTTCTGTATACAGAAACTCCATACAGATTCAGTTGCCCACCGCCCCTACAGGCAATCTCACATGGCTATCGCTGCACCGATCCTGCGCAATTCAGACACCTTGACAGATATCGTTACTTCTCGCCTGCGGCTTGCCATCGTTACGGGAACGCTTAGCCCTGGAGAACGGATTTCAGAGCCGCTGCTTGCCGGCCAGTTTCAGGTCAGCCGCAGCCCGGTGCGCGAGGCATTGCACCGGCTGGAGGAAGAGCGCTTGGTGGTGCGCTTAGCGAACCGGCGTATCACGGTTTGGCTGCCGACTGAGGCCGATGTAGACGAAATATTCAGCCTGCGCGTCATGCTTGAGTCGTTGGCCGCCGAACGCACCATTCAGCAACTGGACGATGACGATTTCGCCGCCCTCGAAGAGCTTATACGCCAGCAAGAGGCGCTGATCGTCAAACAGGAGTACGTTGAGCTGATCTGCTCAGACAAACAATTCCACGAGTATTTCATCAAGCGCGCCGATCACACCCGCCTGCGCGAGTGGTGGGAACAGATCATGGGCCAGTGGGAAGTGTTGATCTACCGGCGCTTGCACCATGCCCCCGCTAAGGTCGTGCCATCCATTGTGCCTGACCATCGCGCGCTGCTCGATGCCTATTACGCCCGTGATCTGGAGAAAGTCGTGTGGCTGCATCGCACGATCAACGATCGGGTGCAGCGTCAGACCAAAGCCGCTGTACGCTCCCGCCTGCAACTCGGCGACATACGTATCAACTCAGAGGACTAGATTCCTTGCGATGACGGGCATTTGATCCTGTCTCCGTAAGCAAAGTTCACCCTTGCAGTGATTGCTCTCTGGCTCGCGACGCGATCTGGTTAGTTTGTTGCACCCTAGTTTCGTTCAGTTCAACGACACGATGTTCCACATTTGTCTTTCGTAACCACTATCTCCGGAGGAAAATGAAATGTCCAAATCTCTCTCACGCCGTGGATTCCTGCGTTTGTCCGGTATGGCCGTAGCGGGCGCAACCCTGGCCGCGTGCGGCCCGGCAGGCGCGCCTACCGCCTCTACGTCCGGCGAGGGCGCTGCGCCCGATGCCGCCGGCAAACAGATCCAATATTGGACCATGACGTATGCGGATCCCGAACCTTACCTCGAGTTCGCCCGCGGCAAGGCGGACCAGTTCCGCGAGGAGTCAGGCATCGAGGTGCAGACCGAGATGATCAACTGGGCCAATGCCGCTCAGACATGGCTGCTCGTGAGCCAGGGCGGCGCACACCCCGACTGCGCCGACATGTATTGGCTCTACTCCTTCTCCAAGCTGGGCGGCGGCAAGGCCGGCCCCATGCCCATCACCGATTATAAGGACCTCTACTGGCCTGACCTGGAGGATCGCTTCTACGAAGCCGGCCTGCAGGATGTCTACTGGCAAGGCGAGTTCTATGGCATCCCCTGGCGCGGCGACATTCGCCCCCTGCTCTACCGCGTCGATATGTTGGAAGAGGCGGGCTTCTCGGGTCCGCCGCAGACTTGGGAAGAAATCACCGAGGCTGCCAGGGCGACAACCAAGCGTGACGGCCCCGACACGTCGGTGTGGGGCTTTGAACTGAGCAGCGCCGTGCCGGTGCAGCAGTTCATGGCCTATCTGTGGCAAGCAGGCGGCGAGTACATGACCGAGGACGGCGAAACCGCCACCATCGACACGCCGGAGATGCGCCAATCCTTGCAGTTTATGTACGACCACCTGTGGACGCATGAGACCATGCCGCTGGAGATCATGGAAAAAGGCCATGCGCCTATGGACATGTTCCGCGCCGGACAGGTCGCTATCGTTGGACAGGTGTCAGACTCCGAGGGCCTCACCTTCGACCGTGATTTCCCGGAGATGGAAGGCCAGTGGGCGTTTTCCGTGCCGGCTCAAGGCCCCGTCAATCGCTCTTCCTACAGCGGCGCAGGCTACTGGGGCGTGCTGCATGGCACGCAGCTCGTAGACGAATGCGTGCAGTACATCGAGTTCCTCAGCCGCGACGAAAACATGCAGGAGATCACCGAGTACATCGGCCGCGTCAGCCCGAACAAGAAGGTGATGGCGTCGCCCTATTGGTCCGACCGCCCGTGGAAAGTCGCCATTGTCGAGACGTTGGAACACGCCCACACCTCGCAGCATCCGTCGCCGGCATGGGGCAAGCTCACCGCAACCGAGCCGGGCGCAGTGCTGTACGACATGTACTACGAGGCGCTGATCCAACAGCAGCCGTTTGACGACGTACTGGCACGCGCCCAAGCGCGCGCACAGGAAGAAATGGACAAGATCGAAATCTAATCCATTCGCTACCCGTCTTGCCTGAGCGGGACAGCGCCATTCGGTCGGCGCTGTCCCGCCATGACGCTTCTCTACGGTAGGGATGCCATGACTGTACGCCGCAACATCTTCAGTTACCTCATGGTCGCACCGGCGCTGTTGCTGGTGCTGGCGCTGGGTGTCTATCCCATGGTGGACTCGCTGCGTCTGGCGATGGTGCAGTATGACCTCATGCGCCTGGACACCGACGGCGCGCCTTTCGTCGGCTTCGCCAATTTCCGGACGATCTTTAATGATCCGCGCTTCCTCGGCGCGTTTCTCAACACCATCCTTTTCGCCTTGATCGCGGTGGGGGCCGTCACCCTGTTGGGGCTGCTGATTGCCCAGGTGCTCAACCTCGGCTTCCGCGGGCGGGGCGCCCTGCGTTCCTTGGTCTTGGTGCCGTGGGTCATCCCCCCGGTGGTCGCCTCCGCCATCTGGATGTGGGTGTTTCAGCCGGAACGCAGCCCCATCAACCAAGTGCTCAAAGCGATGGGCCTCATCGAGGGCAACATCAAGTTTCTCACCGATGCGATTCACACGATTGGCCCCTTCAGCATCCCCATGATGGCTGTCTCGGCTGTGCGTATTTGGGGCGGCTTGCCTTTTGTGACGGTCATGATCTTGGCGGGCCTTCAATCCATTCCTCAGGACATCTACGAATCAGCCGAGATCGACGGCGCAGGCGCCTTCCACAAGTTCTGGTACGTAACCATCCCCATGCTGCGCGCCACGCTCGCCATCCTGGTGACCCTGCTCTTCATCGGCGGCATCGGCCACTTCGAGGTCAACTACATTATGACCGGCGGAGGGCCGGCCAACCTGACCAACATCCTGGCCGTCATGTCCTATCAGCAGGCCTTCACCCAATATCGCTTTGACCTAGCCGCCGCCATCAGCAGCGTCATTCTCGTGTTGACCAGCATTGTGGCCGCGTTCTACATCAGGGACAGAATCTCTCATGATTAGCCAAAGCTTGAAGAATGCGCAGCCCCGAGGCCGGGTGAAACTTACGCACAATTCAGTTCTTCAGATCGCCATGCGTTGGCTGGGCCGCATTGTGGTGGCTCTCTTTGCCGTCGGCATCGTCATCTTCGTGTTGCTGCCCTTCTATTGGATGGCGAAAAGCTCCTTCCAGACCAATACCGAGATCATTGCCATTCCCCCAACCTGGATTCCGCAGAGCTTAACGCTGGAAGGCTATCAGCGCGCGCTGACGATGATCCCATTCGTGCGTTATCTGACCAACTCAATGGTGATCGCAACAGCCACCACCGTCCTCTCGGCGCTGCTGGCTAGCTCCGCCGCCTATGTGATTGCCCGCTACCCGTTTCCGGGCGCAACGGCCATTCTGGCGATCTTTCTCTTCACGCAGTTGATCCCGCCCATTACGCGTGTCTTTCCGGTCTATTTCCTGATCAAGGACTTGAACCTGATCAACACGTATCCGGGGGCGACCATTGCCTATATTAGCTTCTCGCTGCCCTACGCCGTGCTGATGCTCTCCGGCTACTTTAGAAACAGCTACCCCGTCGAGCTGGAAGACGCGGCGCTGATTGACGGCTGCACGCTCTTTAGCGTCTTCTGGCGAATCGTGCTGCCTATCTCGTTGCCCGGCATCATCGCCATTGCGACCTTTACGTTTTTGGGCGCTTGGAACGACTTCCTCTGGGCCAGCCTCCTGCTCTACCAAGGACAGATGAAAACGCTGCAAGTCGGTCTGCGCGACTTTATCGGCGAGTTCGGCAGCTTCCAGCGCGCCAATGCCTTTATGGCGGCCTGTGTCATGTCGACTATCCCGGCGCTCGTCCTTTTCTCGCTCGGCCAAAAGAACATGGTGCAGGGCATTAGCGCCGGCGCCGTCAAGGGATAGAATCCGCCGGTTCAATCACATAGCAGCATCATACATGTCTCATACTATTAGAAGGAGTGCGCAGTGAAGATTTCGATTCAGGGCGACAAATTCCTGTTTGACGATCGTCTCACATACAGCGACTTTCCCACCGCCAAACCCGAAGCGTTGGGCCGGTTGATGAATACCCGCATGGTGCAAGCCACCTTCGACGACGAAAACCCCGAAACGGTCAAGCTGTTCAGCTATCCGGACGGCAGCCCGTTCGATCCCAATCGCCAGACAGACGAGTTCGTAGCCGCCCTGCCCAGCTATCGCCGCCACGGCGTGATTGCCGCCACCGTCAATTTTCAGGGCGGCTTTCCGCAATACCATATCCATCTGCGCCGCGACCAGATTTTGCAGGACTGGGACAACAACGCCTTTACGCCGGACGGAGCGCTCAAGGACGACTATGCCGAGCGCATGCGCCGCGTGATCGAGGGCCTGGACGACCAGCGCATGGCCTGCATTGTCGGCTTCTTCTATTTCGGCCAGAACCACAAACTGCGCGATGACGCGGCTGTGCGCCGCGCCGTCAACGAAGCGATGGACTTTCTCGGCGCGGTGGGCCGCGACAACGTCATGGTGGAGATCAACAACGAGGCCAACATCGGCTATGTGCACGAACTTCTGCGCCCGGATCGCGTCCATGAGCTGATTCTAGCCGCGCGCGAGCGCTGCGGCGGCCGTTTCCTCATCTCCACAAGCTATGGCGGCGGCGGGCTTCCCAGCGACGCCGTGATGGAGACGGCGGATTTCATGCTGGTCCACGGCAACAGCCAGCGCCCGCACCAGATTCGCGCCATGGTGGAGCATCTGCGCGCCCGCACCGATAAGCCGATTGTCTTCAACGAAGACTCCACCCGCGTCGATAACCTGCGCGCGGCCTGGGAGGCCGGCGCCAGCTGGGGCTACTACGACCAGGGCGGCCTGCGCCCCTACCATGACGGCTTCCAAAGCCCGCCGACCAACTGGGCGATCAACACCTTTGAGAAGATCACCTTCTTCACGACCGTAGCGGAGCTGTGCGGCATCGAAGACGCGCCCGGCTATCGGGGCGAGCGACTCTAGGCGGCTTGTTCGGCAGACAGTTGTCACCCTGAGCGGCGGACGGTTGTCACCCTGAGCGTAGCGAAGGGTCTGCCCGCTGCGCGAGATGCTTCGCTCCGCTCAGCATGACAAGTGGCGCGAGGGCATGGCCGCGGCCAGTTTCTTACCGATTCTGCGTCGTACGACGTACTTCGCTCAGCATGACAAGCGTCCTCAGATGTAAACGCGCTTTGATCCGGTGCCGGCGCAGTTCGGCTACAACCGGCTAATCCACATCAAATCCAGAACAAAGAGGCAGAGTATGCAGCTAAAACATTCGGTCATGATCGGCTTCATGGGCCGGCAGTTCGACCGCTTTCACGAATACCAATCGGCGCGCAGCCTGAGCGAACGGCTGGAGATGGCGAGCCGCGTGCGCGGCGGCGACGGCATCGAGCCCGTCTACCCGCAAGATTTTCTACCCGATGTCGCGCAGAGCGTCGACATCATCCGCCAGGCCGGCATGCCCGTTTCGGCGGTCAACGTCAACGTCAAGGGAGACGCCATCTTCCGCCGCGGCTCCTTTACCTCGCCGGACCCCGCGGTTCGCCGCCAAGCGGTGGACTATGTCAAGACAGGCATGGACCTGGCAGCCGAGCTGGGCACGGACATGGTAACCTGCTGCCCCCTCATTGACGGCCACAACTACAGCTTCGAGGCGGATTACATCGCGCAGTGGCGCTGGCTCGAAGAAGGCATCGCCGAAGCCGCCCATCACCGCAGCGATGTGCGCGTCAGTCTGGAATACAAGCCCAACGAGTCGCGCAACTACGTGGTGCTGGGCGACATGGGCCGCTCCCTCTATCTGTGCGAACGCATCGGCCTTCCCCACGTCGGCGTGACGATGGATGTGGGCCATGCGCTGGTGGCAAAGGAAACGCCGGCCGAGATGCTGGCGCTTGCCGGCCAGGCCGACCGTCTCTTCTACGTGCACTTCAACGACAACGGCCGTGAATGGGACTGGGACATGCTGCCCTCCAGCGTCAACCTGTGGGACACCATCGAGATGCTCTTCTATATGGAGCGCCTGAACTGGAACGGCTGGCTGGCCTATGACATCGTCACGCGCGACGGCGATCCCGTCGAGACGATGGAAGTGGGCATCGAAGCGGTCAAGATCGGGCAGGAACTGCTCGACCGTTTCGGCTGTGACCGCATGCAGGCGTTGATCGACGAGGGCGTGCCCGCCAAGACGCTGCAGCACATGCTGCGCTCCCTGCTCTAGGCAGACAGAAGGAACCAACGGACATGACCGAAATCTCTATTCAGGGCGACCAATTCTACATCGATGGCCGGCCAACCTATGCCGGACGCAGTTGGGAAGGCAAACGCATCGAAGGGCTGCTGCTCAACAGCCGCATGGTGCAAGCCGTCTTCGACGACGCCAACCCCGCCACACGCGCGCGCTGGGCCTACCCCGATACAGGAAACTATGACGCCGAGCGCAACGTCAACGAGTTCCTGGCTGCGCTTCCCGTCTACAAAGAGCACGGCCTGCTCGCCGTGACCGTGAATCTGCAGGGCGGCAGCCCCGAAGGCTATAGCCAAGAACAGCCCTGGGACAATAACGCCTTCACAGCCGGCGGCGACCTGAAGCCCGATTACGCCTCGCGCATGGCGCGGGTGATCGAGGGGCTGGACGCACAAGGCATGGTCGCCATCTTGGGCGTCTTCTACTTCGGCCAAGACGAACGTCTGGCAGACGAGGCCGCCGTCGTGGCCGCGCTGGACAACACGGTTAACTGGGTGCTGGAGCAAGGCTATCGCAACGTGCTGTTGGAGGTCAACAATGAGTGTGACGTGCCCAAGTACGAGCACGACATCCTCACGCCGCCGCGCATTCACGAGTTGATCGAGCGCGCCAAGAACATCACGCGCGACGGGCGACGGCTGCTCGTGGGCACAAGCTATGGCGGCGGCACAATCCCGCGCCCCAATGTCGTGGCCGCCTCGGACTTCCTGCTCATGCACGCCAACTTTGTAGCCGACCCTGACCGCATCGCGGCGATGGTGCGCGAGGCGCGCGCCGTGCCCGGCTACCGGCCCATGCCGATCCTGTTCAACGAAGATGACCACTTTGACTTCGACAAGCCCTGGAACAACTTTGTGGCCGCGCTGAGCGAGTACTGCTCATGGGGGTATTTCGACCCGGGCCGCAACGACTACGCCGACGGCTACCAGTCGCCGCCTGTGCAGTGGGGCCTGAACACGGAGCGCAAACAAGGCTTCTTCCGTCTGCTGCGCGAGATCACGGGGGCCTAGGCATGCGCTGGGCTCCCCTTTCGGTCAGCATGGTGGCGTACGACGGCCACCCCATGGACGTTGCGCTTGCCTCGCTGGCTGCGTTGGGCATAGATGTGGTGGAACTGGCCTATATCGAAGGCTATTCTGCGACGTTCGACGAAGCCCTGTTCAGCCCCGCCAACGCGCGCGCGGTTCGAGCGACGCTGGCTGATGCCGGGCTGACCTGCCGCGCCGTATCGGCGCACTTTGATATGTCGCGAGCGGGCGGCGGCGATGCGCTGTGCCGGCGGCTCGAATTCGCCGGCGAGGTCGGAGCGCAGATGGTTGCCACCGTCTCCGGCCCTGCCGTGCGGCGCGACGCCTTTCTGCACCACCTTGCCCAGGCGACCAAGCTGGCGGAGCAACTCGGCGTGACGATTGCGCTCGAAAATCCGGCAGACGACGTCGACGCCGCGCTCAACGACGGGGCTGATGCCGCGCAGATCGCGGCGGCTGTCGACCATCCGCTGGTGCGCATCAACTACGATCCGGGCAACTTCCTGACGCACCGTCCGGGCCAGGCCGCGCATGTGGACATAGAGCCGGCGCTGCCTTACTGCATCGGGCTGCACCTGAAGGACTTGCGACAAGAGGGAGAAGGCTGGGTGCATACTGCCCTCGGCGACGGCAGCATCTCGTGGGATGAGATGTTCGACCGCATGGCGCCCCTTGCCGCACAGCCCTTGCTCAGCATCGAGATTCCGACGCGCATGAGGCGCGACAGCCGAGGGAAGATCGTGCTGCAAGCGGAGCCGATGCCCCTGACCCAGATAGAGGCGCTCCTCATGCGCTCCAAAGCGCTCGTGGATGCACAAATTGCCCGCCTGAACGAATAAGCCCACACCCTACAGAGGTCCCTGCCATGAAAAAATTCGTCAACGATCCGATGAATGTGGTTGACGAGATGCTGGAAGGTTTCCTGTTCGTCAACCAGCGCTACGTCCGTCGCGCATCCGGCCATCCTCGCGCCATCGTCCGCACGGATGCGCCGGCGCAAAACAGGGTCGCCGTCATTACCGGCGGCGGTTCAGGCCATAAGCCGTCGTTTATCGGCTATCTCGGCCGCGGCATGCTCGACGCCGTGGCGGTCGGCGAAGTGTTCACCTCTCCGCCGGTTCCGACCATCCTGGAGTGCATCAAGGCGTCTGAAGGCGGCAAAGGGGCGATGCTGCTGCTGGGCAACTACGCCGGCGATGTGATGAACTTCGATATGGCGGCAGAGCTTGCACGCGATGAAGGCATCGAGGTGGAGCAGGCCATTGCCACAGACGACGTGGGGGCCGGTTTTGCCGACGAGCCGGAGAAGCGGCGCGGCGTCTCCGGAGAACTCCTGATCTGGAAGTGCTGCGGCGCGGCGGCTGAGCGGGGCGACTCATTAGCCGACGTGAAGCACATCGCCGAGAAGGTCAACTCGCGCACCCGCACGATGGGCGTCGCCAGCGGGCCGTGCATTGTGCCCGCGGCCGGCAAGCCCACGTTTGTTCTGGCCGACAACGAGATAGAAGTCGGCGTGGGCCACCACGGCGAAGCAGGCGTCTCGCGTGAGTTGATGCGCCCCGTGGACGAGATCGTCGACTTGCTGGCGGAGAAAGTGATTAGCGACCTGCCCTTCGGCGAAGGCGATGAGGTTGTGACGCTCATCAACGGTCTCGGCGCCACGCCGCTGCTGGAGTTGTACATCGCCCAGCGCCGTCTCCAGCAAAATCTCGCCGGGCGCGGCATCCGCATTGGCAGGTCGCTGGTGGGTGAATTCTTCACGGCATTGGAAATGGCCGGCTTCTCCATTACGGTAATGCGGCTGGACGAGGAGCTGCGCCAACTGCTTGCAGCGCCGGCTGAAACGCCGTACTGGACACAAGTGTAGGACAGCTAGCGGAGGAACGATGCAAAACGGAAGCGCTGCCAAAACGATTGCAGTCTTGGGCGCAATCTGTGACGAGATCGAGCGCAGCAAGGATTATCTCTGTGAACTGGATGCGGCGCTAGGCGACGGCGATCATGGCGTGAGCATGGCAAAGAGCTTTCACGCCGTGAAAGTCAAGCTTCCCGACCTGGCGGATGGAGACGTGAGCGCCATTCTGCATGGCGTCGGCATGACGCTCATCTCCGAGGTGGGCGGCGCCATGGGGCCGCTGTTCGGCACGGCCTTTTTGCGCGCGGGCAAAGCTGCGGACGGAAAATCCGCCATTTCCCCAACCGATGTGGCCGAAATGCTCGCCGCGGCCGAAGCAGGCATTATCCAGCGCGGCAAGGCCCAGCCGGGCGACAAGACGATGCTGGATGCTATCCATCCCGCAGTCGAGGCGGCGCGGCAAGCCGAAGCCGCCGGCGCCGACACAGCCGGCGTGCTCGCCGCCGCAGCCGAAGCGGCGCAGGCCGGCGCCGCTTCAACCAAGAATTTCGTGGCCAAGGTCGGACGGGCAAGCCGTCTGGGCGAACGGACGCTGGGACATCAGGACCCGGGGGCGACGTCGGTGTCCATTATTCTGCGCGTGGCTGCAGACGCACTGGCGGACGCCAACGCGCCGGCAGCCAATGCCGATACAGGGAGATAGACGCATGAAACTGGCAATCGGTTGTGACGAAGCTGGGCTGGAGCTAAAAAACGTCTTGGTGAAGTTCTTGCAGGAGCAGACGTCCGTGCCGGTCGAGATTACCGACTTCGGCGTAAACTCCCCGGATCCCGTGGATTATCCGGATATTGCCGTCGCCGTCGCCGAAGCGGTCAGCAACCACCAGGCGGATCGAGCCATCCTCATCTGCGGCACAGGGATCGGCATGTCCATCACGGCCAACAAGGTGCCGGGCGTGCGAGCCGCGCAGGCGCATGATGTGTATTCCGCCGAGCGGGCGCGCAAGAGCAATGACGCCCAGGTCCTGACAATGGGCGCGCGGGTGATCGGACCTGAGTTAGCCAAGAAAATCGTCGAGGCCTGGCTGCCGTCCGAGTTTGCCGGCGGAGGCTCGACGCGCAAGGTGCAGAAGATGGCAGAGGTAGAGGCGCGTTATCGGCGCGGCTCCGCCTAACGCAGCCCAACACCCACCCCGCCCCGTAGGGGCAACCCTTGTGGTTGCCCTCCAACCCTTGTGGTTGCCCTCCATGAGTCATCCGTCACGAGTCAGGCGTCATCCGTCATTTCTGACTCGTGACGCCCTGACTCGCGACTCACGGTTGATCTCCTCGCCCAACCGTGCTACAATCCCAATTGGAACGTTCTAATTCGTCGCCCAGGCTCGCATCACGCTCCCGTCATTGGCCCTGCGCCGCCCTTATCGGCTGCGCCGTTCCCATTCAACCGCCATGACCGGCTCCACCCTGCTCGACGTCGCCAAACGCGCCCAGGTCTCCAAGTCGACCGTGTCGCTCGTCATCAACGGCAGCGACCGCGTGCGCCCGCAGACCGCGGCCCGCGTCCGCCAGGCCATCGCCGAGCTCAACTACATCCCCAACCGCACCGCCCGCACCCTCCGCTCCGGGCGCACGCACCTGCTCGGCATCGTCGTCTCCGACATCACCAACCCTTACTTTGCCGAACTCGTGCGCGGCGTCACCGCCGCCGCCAGAACCGACCGCTACGACGCCTTCGTCCTCGACACCGACTACGACCCCGAGCTCCTGCTCTCGCACATCGAAAGCCTGCGCGAAAACCGGCCCGACGGCCTGCTCCTGCTCACCACCGAACGCAGCCAGCGCGCCGTCGCCCGCCTGCAAGAGCTTGACCTGCCCGCCGTTCTCCTCAACTGGGGCTGGAGCGGACGCCGCATCAGCGAGGTCGCCGTCGACTACCTGCCCGCCATCGCGCAGTTGACCGGCCATCTGTGCAACTTGGGCCACCGCCGCCTCGCCTTCATCACCGGCCCCAAGCAATACCACTCCGCCGGCGCGCGCGAACAGGCCTTCCGCCAGGCCCTCGCCGCCAAAGATAGCCTATTCGCCCCGCCCATCTTCTGGGAAGGCGATTTCCGCCTGCTGCCCGAAACCGGCCAACGCATCGCCGACGCCCTGCACCGCCTGCCGCCGGAGCAGCGCCCCACCGCCCTCGTCGCCTCCAGCGACCTCATCGCCTTCAGCGCGCTGCGCGCCCTCCAGGCCGCCGGCTGGCAAGTCCCCGCCGGCATCAGCCTCGCCGGCATCGACGACATCGCCCTGTCCGCCTTCGTCACCCCGGCGCTCACCACCCTGCGCCTGCCGCGCCGCGCCATGGGCAAGGCGGCTTACGCCCTGCTCAAACAGATGATCGACGACCCGGCCCTGACCGCGCCCGTTCAAGTCGTAGAGCCGCGCCTCATCCTGCGCGAGTCGGTCGGCCCCGCGCCGCCAGAACGGACGGCTCTATGATTGTCGAGAAATTCTGTCATGCCCTCGCGCCACTTGTCATGCTGAGCGTAGCGAAGCATCTCGTGCATCCACCAGCAGACCCTTCGCTCCGCTCAGGGTGACAG
>CAYXRG010000039.1:19695-23197 GCA_964467575.1 uncultured Caldilineaceae bacterium
AGCGAAGCATCTCGTGCATCCACCAGCAGACCCTTCGCTCCGCTCAGGGTGACAGACAGAGGGCGATCAGCCCGACGCTCGCTTCAGAATGACAGACGCTTGACGCACAAGCCACCGCAGATATTTCGGAACCGTGCTTTTCGTTCCCTAACCCATCTATCACACGCCAGGAGGCAACCCATGTACCGCACCTTTTTCCGCACCTTGCTGCCGCTGCTGCTGATCGTCGCGCTGGCGGCCTGCGCCCCGCCGACCCAGCCGCCCGCCGAAGCGCCTGCCGAAGCCGCAGCCGAAGCCCCCGAAGTTCCGCCCACACCCACGCCCATCGTCACCGAATTCGGCGCCGGCCAACTCCAGCTCTCCTACTGGCACGGCCTCACCGGCGCCGACGGCGTCACAATGCAGGCTATGGTCGAACAGTTCGTCGCCGACAACCCCGATATCTCCGTGCGCGTCGAAGCGATGGCCTGGGAGACCTATTGGGACAAGCTGCTCACCTCCATGGTCGCCGGTAGCCCGCCCGACATCTTCATCCTGCACGAGTTCCTGACCCAGGGCTACGCCCGCCAAGGCGTGCTGCGCCCGTCCGGCGACCTCTACGTCAGCGGCGGCGGCTCGCTGCCCGACGAGGACTTCAAGCCGCAGCTCCTCGAACGCCTCGACTACGAGGGCGTGCGCTACGGCGTCCCCCTGGATAACCTCGGCTGGGGCGTCTGGATCAATCGCGATCTCTTCGAGGCCGCCGGCCTCGACCCCGACACGCCGCCGACCGGCGAAGCCGAACTGCTGGAGGCGGCGCGCCTGCTCACCGTCGACGCCAACGGCCTCCACCCTAACGACGAGGGCTTCGACGCCAACCAGGTCGTCCAGTGGGGCTTCGCCGTCAACAACCCCACCAACACCTTCCAGTCCGTCCTGTGGCAGTATGGCGGCGACATCTTCGCCGGCGATGACTCCCTGCTCGACGAGGAGCCGGCCTTGGCGACGCTGCAATTCCTCACCGACCTGATCTATGTCGAGCACGTCTCCCCGCCGCCCAGCGGCTTCGACGCGCTGCAAGCCTTCGGCGCCGGCCAGCTCGCCATTCTGCCCTATGGCACATGGGGTCTCAACTTCATGCGCGACAGCGACATCAACTGGGATGTCTGGCCCATGATCCAGATCGGCCCGGCGCAGCCCGCGGCGCGCATGAGCAGCCATGTGCTGCACCTGCCCGCCACCGCCGAGGGCGAACGCCTGGAAGCGAGCAAGCGGCTCATCACCTACCTGTCGGATAACGGCTACACCTGGGCCACCTCCGGCCAAGTGCCCGCCCGCTTCTCCGTGCAAGAACAGCTCGACCCCGAAGAGCTGCGCGCCGTGATCGTCTTCGCCGAGAGCTTCAACCGCCAGGGGCGCATCGAGACGCCGCACCCGTTGAAGCAGGAGCTCAACGCGGCCTGGCAGCCCGAAGTCAACGGGGCGTGGAACAACGTCTCCACCCCCGAAGAGGCGCTGCGCACCGCCAACGAGCGCGTGCAGAGCATCCTGGACCGCTACGCGTCGGAGTAGGGGCAACCCTTGTGGTTGCCCTCCATCCGTCACGAGTCACGCCGTAGGGGCAACCCTTGTGGTTGCCCCCCCCGCAAAAGGAACGGAGTTTCTCCGAAGAAACTCCGTTCCTAAATGGTTTGATCGTCACGTGTCTGTCATTCTGAAGCGAGCGCAGCGAGCTGAAGAATCTCGCTACACCTAAACCAGCGCACCCAAGGTACGCCCTATGCACACCAGCTACACGCCCGACCAACCGACCGCACGCCCCGGCACATGGAAAGATTGGCGCTGGTACTTCGGCAATTTCCTCTTCGTCGCGCCCTTCCTGCTCCTCTTCACCGTCTTCACCCTGGCGCCGATCTTCTACAGCATCTACATGAGCCTCTTCGACTGGGAGATCCTCGCCAGAAGCCCGCGCTTCATCGGCCTGGGCAACTACGCCGACCTTCTCAACGACAGCCTGTGGTGGCTCAGCCTGCGCAACACCATCTACTTCGCCTTCCTCACCGCCGCCGGCAACGCCGTCTTCGCCCTCGCCGTCGCCCTGGGCGTCAACCAGCCCATCCGCGGGCGCGACTTCTTCCGCGTCCTCTTCTACGCGCCGGTCGTGCTTTCCGTCGCCGTCATGGGCATCATCCTCGGCTGGATCCTCAACACCCAGTTCGGCGTGCTCAACTATCTGCTGATGTGGACCGGCATGCCGGCTGTGCCCTGGCTCTCCAGCCCGCGGCTCGTCATCCCCATGCTCAGCGTCGCCACCATCTGGTGGACCTTCGGCTTTCCCATGCTCATCTATCTCGCCGGGCTGCAGAACATCCCCGAAACCTATTACGAAGCCGCCCGCATTGACGGGGCCAACGCCGTGCAGCTTCTGCGCCACATCACCCTGCCGCTGCTGCGCCCCATCATCATGTTCGTCGCCATCACGCAGCTCATCTCGCACTTCAAGATCTTCGGCCAGCCCTACATCATGACCGAAGGCGGGCCGGGCCGCGCCTCGTTCATGGTCATCATGTACCTCTATCAGACCGGCTGGCGCTTCTATCGCATGGGTTACGGCTCCGCCATCGCCATCGGCCTAGCCCTCGTCATCCTCTTTTTCACCCTGCTCCAGCTCCGCTTCTTCGGCGCCGGCGCAGACGAAGCCAATTGAAGGACGGTCCGCCATGAGCGCAACCCTTCCCGCCCAACCCGTGCGCAGCGACGTCCCCCGCCCGCAGGCCCGCCGCCGGTCGCGGGCCTCGGCCTGGCTCTACGCCTTTCTGGCGCCGCTCGCCGTCGTCATCGGCTTCCCCTTCTACTGGATGCTGGCGCTCTCCATCACGCCGCCCAACGAGATCTACCGCTGGCCCCTGCGCTTCTTCCCGGCTACGCCCACCCTGGATAACTACGTGCAGCTTTTCACGCGCCAGGACCTGCAGATCGGGCGCTGGTTCATCAACAGCGTGGTCATCGCCACCAGCGAAACCGTCCTCACCCTGCTCGTCTGCAGCCTCGCCGCCTACGGCTTTGCCCGCCTGGAGTTCCCCGGCCGCGACCAGATCTTCTATTCGCTGCTCTTCGCCCTCATGGTGCCGACGCAGGTCACGCTCATCCCCACCTTCCTGCTCATCCGCATGTTCGGCTGGCTGGACAGCTATCAGGGCGTGGTTCTGCCCGGCGTGGCGGGCGTGTTCGGCGTCTTTCTGCTGCGCCAATTCTTCCTCAGCCTGCCGCGCGAGCTGGAGGAAGCCGCCGTGATCGACGGGGCCAGCCGCCTGCGCATCTACTGGCGCATCGCCCTGCCCCTGATCCGCTCCGGCCTCGTCGCCATGGTCATCTTCGTCTTCCTCGGCTCGTGGAACAATCTCTTCTGGCCCCTGATCGTCCTCAACCGTCTGGAGATGCGCACCCTCACCGTCGGCCTGACGGTGCTGCGCGGCGCCTATGGGGCCGACCAGATGGGCCTGGTCATGGCCGGGGCCGCCTT
>CAYXRG010000039.1:23297-30574 GCA_964467575.1 uncultured Caldilineaceae bacterium
TGCGCGGCGCCTATGGGGCCGACCAGATGGGCCTGGTCATGGCCGGGGCCGCCTTTGCCAGCATCCCCGTCCTGGTCTTCTACGCCGTCTTCCAGCGCCAAATCCTGCAGAGCATCACGCTCACAGGGCTCAAGGCCTAAGTGATGCGTTAACATGATTTGTGCAGTTGTCATTCTGAACCGAAAGCGAAGAATCCCTGTGTAGCGGACGAACAGATTCTTCCTCCCTCCGGTCGTCAGAATGACAGAAACGTAGTGACCAGAGCACTTAGCCGCCCTCGTCCGCCCGTATACGTTCACGGCACAGCATTCGGTATCACAGCCATTGATGAAAGCGAGCAACCATTCCGCCATGTCGCATCTGACGTCTCACCTGCCCGGCCCACGCCTTTACCACGTCGACCCGCGCGCCGACCGCGCGCCCCGGCTGTTCATCCGCCCCGACGAAGCCAACGCCTCGCCCATCCGCCCCCGACTCTTCGCCAACTTCCTGGAACACCTCGGCTTCTCCATCCAGGGCGGCGTATCGGCCCAACTGCTCCTCAACCCGACCTTCTTCACCAGCCCGCGCTGGCCCAACCAGAACCTGCCCGCCGCCGACATCGCCCTGCTGCGCGAGAACGGCGTCATCGCCGAACGCCTGCACCGCCTCGACGAGCAGCAACGCCAGGCCTACGCCGGCTGGCGGCCCCACGTGCGCGTCACCGGCTTCGGCCTGCTCGTCCTGGACGACGATACCGCCTACGGCATCCCCCTGCCCTGGAAGACGACGCCGCACGGCGCGGGAACGGGCGCGCAGCCCGGTCGCGTCGGCCCCTCGGTCAGCCTCCAGCCCGCCGGCGGCGAAGCCGTCCTCGCCCAGGGCTTCTTCCCGCCCGCACGCGGCCGAACCGGCTACGAGGGCCATCTCTGGGTCAAGGCCACGGGCCAGGGGACGCTGCGCGTCGCCCTCCGCCGCCGCGGCCCCGACGCCGCGGGCGAGGACCTTGCCATGAGCGAGCTGACCTGGCCCGGCGAACGCTGGACCAAGATCGCCTTCCGCCTCGACCTGCCCGCCGGTAGCCTGCGCCCCCTCGAGCCCGTCGACTTCTGCATCGTCGCCGCCGGCAGCGGACGCCTCTGGGTCGACCGCGCCCTACTCCTGCCCGCCGACCACGTAGACGGCCTCGACCCCGACATGCTCGACGCCATCCGCCGCCTCGCCCCGCCCGCGCTGCGCTGGCCCGGCGGCAACTTCACCAGCACCTACCACTTCTGGGACGGCATCGGCCCCCTCGACCAGCGCCAGACCGTGCCCAATATCGACTGGGGCGGCTTCGACGACAACTTCTTCGGCGTCAACGAGTTCCTGCGCCTGTGCGAGCTGGTCGACACCGAGCCGCACCTCTGCGTCAACATCGGCAACGGCACGCCCGAAGAGGCCGCCGCCTGGGTCGAGTACGTCAACGGCCCCGCCGATTCGCACTGGGGCGCACGTCGCGCCGCCGACGGCCATCCCGAACCCTACGACGTGCGCCTGTGGGAAGTCGGCAACGAGATTTACGGCGTGTGGCAGACCGGCCATTGCGGCCCCGAAGAAAACGCCCGCCGCTACCGCGTCTGGGCTGAGGCCATGCTCGCCGTCGATCCCTCGCTCGAACTGCTGGCGACCGGCAACAGCCAGGACCTGCTGGAGCCGCACCACCACTGGCACGAGGCGCTGCTCGCCGAGGGCGGCCCGCACATGCACTGCATCGCGCTCCACGCCCTGCCCGGCAACGTCCCCCCCAACAACCCGCATATCGACCTGGATGCGCTGTGGCGCGACCTCATGGCCCAGCCCTGGCGCTGGGAGGAGCGCGACCTGCCGGAACTCCTGGCCCTCGCCCGCCGCCTCGCGCCCGACCGCGAGGTCGATTTCGCCGTCACCGAATGGGGCATCCTCGGCGACACGCAGCGCCCGCAGGTCGGCAATCTGGGCGGCGCGGTCTGGGCGGCGCTCTTCCTCAACATGGCGATCCGCTGCCAAGAGGTCATCCGCGTCGCCAACGCCACCGCGCTCTTGCACGGCGGCTGCCTGCGCAAGGCCGGTCCCTTCCTCTACGAAGACCCGCAGGTCGAGGTCATCCGCCGCTATACGCAACTCGGCGGCGGCCAACGCCTGCCCATCATCTACCAGGGGCCTGTCTACGCCGCGACCGCGGCGGGCGACGCAGAGGGGGCGGACGCGGCGACGCCGTGGATCGACGCCGTGGCTGTGCGCCCGGCTGCCGGCAAGCGGGCGCACGACAATGAAGCGCGCGACAATGAGGTCGTCATCGCCCTCGTCAACCGCCACCCGGCCCAGGCCCAGACCGTCACGCTCGAACTGCCCGCGGGGCAGCGCTGCGCCCCCGCCTCCTTCGAGGTGATGACCGGGCACCTGCGCCAGATGAACACGCCGCTCGCTCCGCAGCGCGTCGTCTTTGCGCCCCAGCCCCTGCCCGCGGGCGGGACGCAGCTCACGCTCACCCTGCCGCCCCGCGCCATCGGCTGGCTGCGCGGCCAACTCGCTTAGAACGCGCCACCGTAGGGGCAACCACGAGGGTTGCCCTCCATCCGTCAGGCATCACCCGCGCGTAGGGGCAACCCTTGTGGTTGCCCTCCATCCAAGATAGGCCTTACCATGAACAAGCGACCCAACATCCTCTTCCTCTTCACCGACCAGCAGCGCCTCGACACCCTGGGCTGCTACGGCAACGCCGTGTGCCGCACGCCCCATATCGACCGCCTCGCCGCCGAGGGCGTGCGCTTCACCCAGGCTTACACGCCCACCTCCATCTGCACGCCGGCGCGCGGCTCCATCCTCACCGGCCTCATGCCGCACCGCCATCGCCTGCTCGCCAACTTCGAGCGCAACGTCGGCTACCTCACCGAACTGCCCGACGACCTCGTCCCCTACTCCGCCTACCTGCGCCAGGCCGGCTACAACACCGGCTCCTTCGGCAAGTGGCACGTCGGCCAAGAGCGCGGCCCCGAGGAGTACGCCTTCGACGGCCCCCACTTCCCCGGCTGGGCCCCGCCCGTCCAGCACCCCGAATACCAGGCCTATCTGCAAGAAAAGGGCCTGCCCCCCTTCGAGGTGCGCGACCTCGTGCGCGGCCGCTTCCCCAATGGCCAGCCCGCCAACGTCATCGCCGGCCTCTACGACGGCCCGCCCGAGGGCCTCTTCGACGCCTTCATCACCGAGCGCACCATCCGCCAGATGCGCGCCTACGCCGCCGAGGACAAGCCCTTCTTCCTCGCCTGCCACTGGTTCGGCCCGCACCTGCCCTACTTCCTGCCGCCCGAGGTCTTCTCCCGCTACGCGCCGCAGGACATCCCCCTGCCGCCCACGATGGCCGACACCCTCGAGGGCAAGCCGCAAGTGCAGCGCCACTACGCCGCGCACTGGGCCTTCGACAGCTTCACGCCCGACGACTGGCGCCGCATCATCGCCGCCTACTGGGGCTATGTCTCCCTGCTCGATGAACAGGTCGGCCGTCTGCTCGCCGCCCTGCGTGAATTGGGCCTAGCCGACGACACCGTCGTCGTCTTCGGCAGCGACCACGGCGCTTTCGCCGGCAGCCATCGCATGCAGGACAAGGGCCCGGCCATGTACGACGACACCTATCACGTGCCCCTGATCATGCGCCTGCCCGGCGGACGCAGCGCCGACGAGGAGCGCTTCGTCAACCTCGTCGACCTGCCCGCCACCTTCCTGGACCTGGCCGGCCTCCCCGTCCCCGAGCACTTCGACGGGCGCAGCCTCGCCCCCCTGCTGCGCGGCGAAGATCCGCCCGGCTGGCGCGACCACGTCGTCGCCGAGTTCCACGGCCATCACTTCCCCTACCCGCAGCGCATGATCCGCACGGCTACGCACAAGCTGGTCGTCAACCCGCCCGACATCGACGAACTCTACGACCTGGTCGACGACCCGCTGGAGATGGTGAACCGCATCGACGACCCGGCCTACGACGCGGTGAGGCGCGAGCTGTACGGCCGCCTGTACGACGACCTGCGCGCCGCCGGCGACAACTTCTACCACTGGATGACGAGCATGTACCCCGTCGGCGCGGCCGCCGGCGACGCCTCGCTCAGCCAATATAACGTGTAGGGGCAACCCTTGTGGTTGCCCTCATGCGTCATCCGTCATTTCTGGCTCGTGACTCGTTACGCATGATTCGTCACGCCTGAACCGGCTTGCAGCCATTGTTTCCTTGAATGCCTCGAACAACTGTCATAGGAGAAGTTCTATCATGCACCGCGTCTCTCTAGATGGCGAGTGGCAGCTTACCTACTTTCGCGAGGGCGATTACGCCGTCCGTCACCCGGACGACCTGGCAACCGCCGGCGCGCCGGCGGTTGCGGCGCAGGTTCCGGGTAACGTGGAGTTGGACCTGCAGCGCGCCGGGGTGATCCCTGACCCGTTTTACGCCGACAACATTCGTCGCCTGCGTCCGTTCGAGTTCTACGAGTGGTGGTATACGCGCGAGTTCGTTGCGCCGGCCGCGCCCGAAGGCCATCGCTGGCGCGTCGTCTTTGACGGCCTAGATACGGTGGCGACCATCTGGATCAACGGGCATGAGATCGGCCGCTCACGCAACATGCTGGTGGAGCATTCTTGGGACGTGACCGATTGGCTGCTGCCCGGCGAAAGCAACCGCATCGCCGTGCGCATCGGCTCGCCGCTCAACTACGCGCGGCGCTTCCGCTATGACGCCGTCAACGTGGGCCCCGAACATCGCCATGAGATGCTCTTCGTGCGCAAAGCCGCGCATATGGGCGGCTGGGACATCATGCCGCGCGCCGTCTCGGCAGGCATTTGGCGTTCGGTCCGCCTCGAAGCGCAGCCGCCTGCCGCCATCGAGCAGATCTACTACTGGACGGCAGCCGTCGACGCCAACGGGGCTACGCTGGGCGCAAGTTTCCAGTTCCGCACCGATGCGCCCGCGCTGGACGGCTTCGCGATGCGCTTCCACGGCGTATGCGGCGACCACGAGTTCGACTATACCTGGCCCGTGGAGTTCGTGTCCGACCGCTGCCGGATCCGCGTGCCGGACGCCAAACTGTGGCAGCCCAAAGGATACGGCAGCCCGAATTTGTACACGGTGACGGCCCAATTGCTGCACGACGGTCGGGTGATCGACGAGCGGGTGGAGCGCATAGGCATTCGCCAGGTCGTGGTGGACCGCACCGAGTTCGCGGGCGCATCGACCGGCCCGGCGAGCATGGGGGCAGGGCTGCAGCGCTTTGACGCGCCGCCGGACCCCAAGAGCCATTTCGTCTTCTATGTCAACGGCGAGCCGATCATGGTCAAAGGCGCCAACTGGGTGCCGCTGGATGCATTTCACAGCCGCGACGCCGGCCGGGTGGACGATGCCGTGGCGCTGTTCGACGATCTGGGCTGCAACATGATCCGCTGCTGGGGCGGCAATGTCTATGAAGACCACCGCTTCTTCGACCTGTGTGACGAGAAGGGCATCCTCGTGTGGCAGGATTTCTCCTTCGCCTGCGCCTTATATCCGCAGACCGAGGACTTCTTGGCGCAGGTTCGAGAGGAAGCAGAGAAGGTCGCCGTGAAGCTGCGCAACCACGCCTCGCTGGCCCTGTGGTGCGGCGATAACGAGATCGACGAGTTCTATGCCAACGCGGCGCTGCCGCCATCGCGCAACCGTCTCACCCGCGAGGCGGTTCCGCAAGCGCTCCACCGCTGCGATCCCTACCGGGCCTACGTGCCCAGCTCGCCCTACATCCCCCCTGCCCTAGAAGGCGGCGAAGGGGTGCGGTATCGGACGCCGGAGCAGCACCTGTGGGGGCCGCGCGGGTATTTCAAGAGCCCGTTCTATACGCAGCACAGCGCCCACTTCATCGGCGAGATCGGCTATCACGGCTGCCCCAATGTCTCCTCGATCCGCCGCTTCATTTCGCCCGAGTCGCTTTGGCCGTGGCATGGCGCCGACGGCAGCAACGACGAATGGCAGGTGCACGCCGTCTATCACTGGCAGCACCAGGCCATCGACCGTGACCGCATCCAGTTAATGGCGAACCAGGTGCGCGAGTTGTTCGGGGAGATCCCCGAGGACCTTGAATCGTTTGTCCTAGCCAGCCAGATCAGCCAGGCGGAGGCCAAGAAGTTCTTCGTCGAGTCCACGCGCCTGCGCAAGTGGCGCACGAGCGGCATTCTATGGTGGAATGTGCTGGACGGATGGCCGCAGTTCTCCGACGCCATTGTGGACTATTACTTCGCCAAGAAGCTGGCATACCACTACCTGCGGCGCGTGCAGCAGCCCATCGCCGTGATCATCGGAGAGCCGGGCGCCGACAAGTACCTGCCCGTGGTGGTGAGCAATGACAGTCTGTCCGCGGCCGAAGTGCGCTATCAGATCGAGGACGCCGGCAGCCGCGAGGTCGTGGCATCCGGCGCGTTCATGTCGCCCGCCAACCAGAACTGGCAGGTGACGCGGCTGCGCACCTATGCCGGTGATCGGCGGCTCTACCTGATCCGGTGGGAAGTTGGCGACCGCTCATTCGGCAACCACTATGTAGCAGGCAGTCCGCCCTTCTCGCTGGAGCGCTATCGCGCTTGGCTGGAAGATATCGCCGCCCTGCCTGGAGGCCCTCCGGGCGCCTTCGACGCAGCGGCCATCGCGCACTAGGCTTTGCCCGTGTTTCAACCCGGCAACAAGCGTCAGGCGTCATCCGTCAGACCTGACTCGTGACGCCTGACGTATACCGCCTTTCCAGCCAAACCTGCGAGGCCCTTATGACCCAAATCCTGCCCGCCGAGGTCACCGACGCCGCAGAAATTCTCGCCCTGCAGAGGCTCGCCTACCAGAGCGAAGCCGAGCTATACCAGGACTACGGCATTCCGCCCCTGCGCCAGACCCTGGACGAGATGGAAGACGACTGCCGCACCCAGACCGTGCTCAAGGCCGTGGACGGCGACGCCATCGTCGGCTCCGTGCGCGCCTACGCCGACGGCGGCGTCTGCACCATCGGGCGCCTCGTCGTCCACCCCGACCGGCAGCGCCGGGGCATCGGCACGGCGCTGATGGCGCGCATCGAGGCCCTCTTCCCGCAGGTCGAGCGCTACGAACTGTTCACCGGCGCACGCAGCGAAGGCAACCTGCGCCTCTACCGCCGCCTCGGCTACGTCCCCACCGAGACCCGCGTCCTCAGCGAGCGCGTCACCCTGGTATTCCTCTCCAAGCCCGCCGCCTGACTCATGGCGGGCAGGCACAAGGCCTGCCCCTACGGGTGACGCGCGACGTAGGGCGT
>CAYXRG010000039.1:30674-38722 GCA_964467575.1 uncultured Caldilineaceae bacterium
TACGGGTGACGCGCGACGTAGGGCGTACGCGGGCAGGCACAAGGCCTGCCCCTACGGGTGACGCGCGACGTAGGGCGTACGCGGGCAGGCACAAGGCCTGCCCCTACTCAACGCGGCTGATCTGGCACAGATATGCCCGGTGCGGGACCGAGCCGCTGATCGGGTCGATGGCGTCATTGCCGATGATCAGGTTCAGGTTGGCGCCGTCCGCGCTAAACGGGTCATAGCCCGGCGCGCCGATCTCTTCGCTCGCCTGCCACCAGCCGTGCTGCCCGCAGACCACGCCCGGCGCCAGCGAGTCATTCAACCGCGCGCGCGCCCGCACCGCGCCCAGAGGCGTCTCGATCCGCACCCACTCGCCGGCGGCGATCGCACGCGCGGCGGCGTCCGCCGGATGCAGTTCCACCTCCGGGTCGCGGGCCATGCGCCGCAGGCTCGGCAGCGCGCGATGCTGGCTTTCACAGAAGAGCGAATGCTTGGCGCTGGTGAGGATCAGCGGGTAGCGCTCGGCCAGATCGGGCCGCGAACGCGGGCTGACCAGCGGCTCGTCATACTCCGGCAGCGGCGGGTAGCCGTTTGCCAACAACGTCTCGGAATACAGCTCGATCTTGCCTGTCGGCGTAGCAAAGCCCTGAGGCGCTCCGTCCTTCTCCTCGGCGTATTTGCGATAGCGCGTCTGCACCGGCGCCCGCACCCCGCCCGGGTTCGCCCGCAATGTCTCCAGCGCAATGCCGGACGGCGCCAGTTGCGCGCGGTACGCCGCGTCGATGTCTCCGTCCCAGAAATGCCGGCCTAGCCCAAGCTGGCGCGCCAGTTCAAACACGATCTCCGTGTCGGACCGGGCCTCCCCGCGCGGCTCGACCACGCGCCGGCGCAACTGCACCAATGCCTGCGCCTCGGCGCTCACCTCGAAACCCGTCTTGAGCGCTTCCCGCTCGAACGCGCTCGCCACCGGCAGCACCACATCCGCCAGTTCTGCCGTCGGGTTCATGAACAGGTCGGCGTGCACATAGAAGTCGAGCGCAGCCAGCGCCTCGCTCCCGCGGCGCCCATCGGCGTGCGCCAGCAGCAGATTGGCGCCAAAGCCGGCCATGCCCCGCACCGCATAGGGCCGTCGCTCCAGGATGCCGCTGTAGATTTCGTCGCTGGTCACATGCCGCCAGCGCGACGGGCCGAGCGGGCGTTCGCCCAGACCGAGCGCGCCCGGCCCCTGCTCCGCCCGAACCAACTCGCGGCCGGACATATCCGCCGCCGGCGCCGCCGCAAACAGCACATTGCCCCCCTTGACGTCCAAACTGCCCGTCAGCGCGTAGAGTTGGCCGATGGCCCGTGCGATCTGGGTGGCGTTCGTCTGCTGCTCCACGCCGCTCCACGCGTAATAGGCCACAGGCCGCGCCTCCCACAGCAGCCGGGCCGCGGCCTCGATTCGGTCGCGCCCCACGCCGCAGATCGCCTCCGCCTGCGCCGGCCCAAATCGCCGGCAATTCTCCGCCACGAGGTCGAACACAGGCCGGCAAACCGCCTTGCCCTGCAGCGTCTCGATCTCAACCTCGCCGAAAAGCGCGAGGTCGGCGCTCTCCCCTTCGTAGCGCCGCGTGCCCGCGTCGTAGAGCATGGGGCGTTTCCGCGCCTCGTCCCACGCGACGTAGCGCTGAGCGCCGCCTGCCGCCGTGAGATCGCGCTCGGTCAGCAGACGCCCGTTGTCCGCACGCACGAGCAGCGGGCCGTTCGTCCACTGGCGGATAAAATCCTGATCGAACCAGCCGCGCTCTATCATCACCCCCGCCAGGGCCAACGCCAGTGCGCCGTCCGTGCCGGGGCGCACCTGCAGCCACACGTCGGCCCGGTTCGCCAGCCCGGCGCGTCGCGGGTCGACGACGATCAGCCGCGCTCCCCGCTTCAGCGCCTCCGCGGTCGACACGGCGTGCGCCAGCCGGGCGACGACGGGATTGTAGCCCCAGAACAAAATGCAGCCGGCGTGTTCGATGTCGGGCATATACAGGCCGGGCACGCTGGCGCCGAACGTATAGACCGTAGCCAGATACCGTCCCCACCCGCACAGTTCCATCGACACGCTCAGGTTGGGGCTGCCGTAGGCGTTCATCAGCCGCTCCACCCACATCGTCGAATCGACAGAAGCCGACGTAGACGGAGACGCCAGCGTGAACACGACGCTCTCCGGGCCATGCTCCTCGGCCAAGCGCCGCAGTTCGGCAGCCGCCAGATCAAGGGCCTCGTCCCAAGAGATTCGCCGCCATCCCGGATCAGGGTCGCCCTTGGGCCGCGTTCGTCGCATGGGGTATAGCAGCCGTTCCGGGTGATAGACAAGCTCCGGCCCCGCCCGCCCCTTGGCGCACAGGGCCTTGCCGGTGGGGTGCGACGGATCCGGCTCCAACGCCGTGAATCGCCCATCCTCCACCACCGCGATCGCGCCGCACCGTGAGACGCACAGGGCGCAATACCCCGCAACCCGTTCGGCAGTTCTTGTGTCTGCCGCCATCTGCATGCCTCCTTCCTGCCCACACCTGCACCAACGGCCATACGCTCGCCGCATGGCAGCGCATGGCCTCACCGCCCGGCGCGCACCCCGTCCGGCACAGCACAGGGCCGTAGGTCGAACGGGACATCCGGCGGCAATGTCCTGGCAGCTTAGAAGGCGGGTTGATGCGATTCGGTCAATGGAGGCTCGACGCGGCTGTGCAACCGTCGGGGGCGCGCAACTTGGTGCACGACCCTAGCACACATCGGGAGGCAAGTCAATGCCGCGCCCCCTGCCGCCGCGCCAGGGCTGCACCGGGAACGCCGCCATCCCTGGCGGGCAGGCACAAGGCCTGTCCCTACGGGCGGCGTGTGACGGATGGCGGGCAGGCACAAGGCCTGCCCCTACGGGCGGCGTGTGACTCGTGAATCGCGATTCCCGCCGCCTTGCGGTACAATCGGGGCAAACCGCACGGCTCACAACCCGAAAGGCGCAATCATGCAACCGCCCATTATCGCCCTCACCATGGGCGACCCCGCCGGCATCGGCCCGGAACTCGTCGTCAAGCTGTTGGCCGAAGAAGCCGTCTACCGTAAATGCCGCCCCTTCGTCATCGGCGATCTCGCCGTTATGCAGGAGATCGCCCAGATGCTGCGCAGCCCGCTGCGCTTCCGCGCCATCGAAGACCTGTCCGACGCCCGCTTCACGCCCGGCGAGGTCGACGTGTTGCAGCCGGAGGGACTCCCCCCCGGCCACGCCCCCTGGGGATCGATCAACGCGCAGATGGGCCAGGCCGCCGCGCTCTGCCTCACCACGGGCATGGAACTGGGGCAGGCCGGCCAGGTTCACGGCATGGTCGCCGCGCCTATGAGCAAAGAGGCCTTCCACCTCGCCGGCTATAACTACATGGACGAGCTCGCCTACTTAGCCGGCCTGACCCGCAGCCGGGACACCTTCACCGCCGGCCTTGTCGGCAGATTCTGGACTGCGTCCGTCACCGAGCACATCGCCTTCCGCGACATCGCCGGCCTCATCACGCGCCCGCGCGTGCTGGCTGCCATCCGCCGGCTCGATGCGCTGCTGCGCGGCGTAGGTCGCAGCAACGCCAAGATCGCGGTGGCCGCGCTCAACCCGCACGGCGGCGAAGGCGGCATGCTCGGCGACGAAGAAAATGCCGAGATCTCCCCCGCCATCCGCGATGCATGGGCCCTCGGCATCGACGCCCGCGGCCCCTTCCCGGCCGACACCCTCTTCATCCGCGCCGCGGCCGAAGGCTTCGACGCCGTCCTCTGCCTCTACCACGACCAGGCCAACATCGCCCGCAAGCTCTTGGCTACGTGGGACGGGGCGACCATCTTCGCCGGGCTGCCCATCTACTGCGCCACCACCGCGCACGGCACGGCCTTCGACAAAGCCGGGCAAGGCGTGGCGGAACCCGGCAGCCTGCGCGCCGCCCTGAACTGCGTGGCCGCGTTGGCCTCCGCCCAGCCGCCCAAGGCGTAGGGGCAGGCCTCGTGCCTGCCCGCCCGTTTTACGTCAGGCATCACCCGTAGGGGCAACCCTTGTGGTTGCCCGTCACACGTCATTTTGTCATTCTGAAGCGAGCGCAGCGAGCTGAGGAATCTCGTTTTACCCGCCGGCAAAACCGAAAACTTTTCGCTTTTCGGCAATGTCGCGCCCGCCGCCCCTACCGCAACCTGTCACACTCTCTGTAACGCCGGAGGCCGGCCCTGTGCTGGGCCGGCCTCCGCAGATTAGCAACTAAACGCGTAACCGAATGCGGTTATTCGAACAGCGCGTTGATCTTCGCGTTGGCTTCCGGCAGCGCGTCGGCAGCGGTTCTCGTGCCCAGCATGATCGAATCCAAAACCGGCGTCATGATGGCGACGATCTCAGAGGCGTGATCGGTAACCGGATAGAGGAACGTGCCTTCGGGGTCCAACGCCTCCTCGGTAAACGCAGAGACGTCCAGTCCCTTCGCTTCAAACGCGGCCAGCGCTGCGTCGACGCCGGACTGAATGGAGGGGAACACCACAGCCGAAGCGCCGACGCCGTCCAAGCAGTCCGACGAAGCCAAGTATTTCACCCACTCCCAGGCCTCATCCGGATGCTTGGCGCCCACCCAGATCGTGTCGGAGATGCCGTTGAACATGCTCTTGCGGCCCTCAGGCCCAATCGGCAATTTCCCAAAGCCGATCTCGAAGTCGGTGTTCTCGGCGTACCAGTTGATCATCCACGAACCGTCGGTGGTCATCGCGCCCCTGCCGGCGGCAAAGAGCGCGCTCTTGCCCAGGCTTGAGGTATCCTCAAACGGCGGCGAGTAGCCCTTTTCCAGATGAAGGTCCGCATACCACTGAATGGCCTCGATGAAGGCCGGATCATCGTAGTAGTAGTGGTCGCTCCACGGCCCGTCGTTGTAATACCAGCCGTTGCTCACGGCCCAGTGACTCCACTGGGTGTGGCCGTCTGCGCTGGAATTCTCTGTGATGAAGCCGTACTGCACGACGTTGTTCGGGTCAAAATCGGGGCTGAGACCGTTGTTGCCGTTGGCGTCCAGCGTCAGCTTCGCCACCGCTTCTTCGAAGGTTCCGCCATCCTGCGGGTTCCAGGTCCAATCCTCCATGATGGCCGGATCGATGCCTGCCTCTTCCAGCATGGCCTTATTGTAGAAGACGGCGACCGTGTCCCAGTCCTTGGGGAAGCCGAACCGCGCGGGCTCCTTGGCCCAGAGGTCCGCCAGATCGCCGATGTACTGGTCGACGGACACGCCGTCTCGCTCCACCCACGGTTGAATGTCAATCACCTGGCCCTTGCTCACGAACTCGGGCAGCTTCGAGATGTTGTTGGTGAAGACATCCGGCGCCGTCCCGGCGACGAACCCGGTCTGCAAGTCAGGCCAGTAGTCGCCCCAACCGCTTTGCTCGATCTTGATGGCGATGTTGGGGTTCAGTTCCATAAACTTCTCGGCGCAAGCCTCGTAGGGAGGCAGTTGATTCGCGTCCCAGAGAGCATAGCGCAAGGTCACCTGTTCACCGCTTGCCGCCGGAGCGGCCTCAGGCCCGGCCGCGGCCTCTTGGCTCGGCGCAGACGTACAGGCGCTGAGGGCCAGGCCGGCAATGAGCAGAAACGTAAGCGTAAGCGGCAATAATCTGTGAAACTTCATGGTCTTCTCCATCCTTCTGAACATGAATTGGCAATGGGTGATGGACTCCGGCGTCTACATCTGCGTTTGATGCGATTGCCCCTCCTTCCTTTCTCTTTATAGGCTAGAGCCTTTTGACAGGGGCTATACAACGGACAGCGTTACGCCACTACCGCGGGATGTCTGGTCAACTCCGCCGTCCACGGCTGGACCTCAGCCGCAACAGGTTTTCCACGTTCCAGCGCCTGTGCCGCCAGGATATCCAGGTATCGGTCCTGGCAGGCTTCGGCCAGCGAGTAAGCGTCTTTTCCTCCATTCACGTAATCCGCCATGCGCAGCAACAAGGCGGCAACGGCGATCTCGTCATCAGAGAGTTCAGCCGGGCGCATAGGGTTGACGTACCACCACCGCCCTCCAGCCTGGATCCCCTTCAGGTAGTTGCCCTCCAGATTGCCGTCGACCCCGGCGCTGTGGCGCGTGAAGGAGACGTGAATCGGCGTGCGATAATCCTGCAGATAGACGGCGTGGTCATCCACGATTTCGCCGCGCTCCCCGCGTACGAGGAGCCGCTGCCCGCGAATCCACGAGAAGTACTGCTCCCCTGTGAAGTCGATCACCCCTAGGCGGTCGCCAAAGTCGAAAAAGGTAAAGGTCTGGTTGGCCTCGATTACCTTCTCCTGAGCGGGCGGACCCTGGCGGCCCGGCCCTTCGACGATCGGCGAGGCGAAGCGGCGTGCGCTGATCGTCGGCAGTTCCCCGCCAACGCCCAGATAGCGCCGCATCAGGCTGATGCCGTGGTAGCCGTGCGCCGCAGAGACCTGCGCCTGGCTGACCTGGCCGATCAACCCGCTGTGCGCAAAGGCCAGCCGGGCGGCGTGATGCGGTTGCAGCCAATACTGCTCCGCCACCTGGATGCGCGCCCCTTGCTCCGCCAGGGACCACATCTGGTGCATTTCCTCTACCGTGACCGCCGGCGGCGTCTCGGAAAGCACAGGCGCACCCATCTCCGCCAACTGCCGCACGATCCCCGCATTGGCGGGCCACGAGACGCTGGTCACCACGAATTCAGGCGCCTGCGCTTTGACCATCTCGGAGATCGAACCATAGACCGGCACGCCGTATTCGGTCGCCCACCGCTCGGCGTGCTTTGGCGTGCGCGCGGCGATCCCCGCCGCCTCTAGTTTGCCCTGGCTGGCCGCGGCCGCACGCAAGAAGAAGCGCACGCGCCACCCGCTGCCGACAATGCCAAAACGTGTCATTCCACACCTTCCTTGAGCGTAATCGCTAGGCCGATTTAGTTATTGGGGGCAAGTTGCGCCCGTTGCGCCCGCCCCCCTGCCCGCTATAGGGCAACCCGGGCTGCCACTCGACCTTTTGCGGCGCGACGAACGCCCCAAGCGGCAAGGTGACGGGGACGCCGCCATGGCGGCAGGAGAGATAGGCGGCTTCGCACATCTCCAGGGCCATCAGCGATCCTTCGGCTACAGCGTAGTCGGGCTCCCCCCGATCCATCTGCGCCGCCATCGCGTCCAGGTGGCGCTGATGCCCCGTGACGGCCCCGCGGTCCACCTCAAACGTCTCGCCTGTGGGGTAGTCGGCGTTGAGCAGGCGGTAGCGCGACTCCCAGCCGTAGAAGTCCAGGGTCCCCCCTGTCCCGATCAAGCGGAAGAGGGTGTCTTTGCCGGGCTCGCTGCTCTGCACATAGTCCCCCGTCTGCATCACCACGCGCACGCCGCTCTTGGTCTGCGCGTAGGTTACGGCCAACGTCTCCACCTGCATCCCATCGCGATAGGTTCGCGTGCCGGCGTCGCAGGCGGCCATTACATAGGCGACCGGCTCCTGGCGCGTTAGGGTCACGAAGAAGTCGAGCCAATGGATGCCCGCGTTGATGATGTCCCACCCGCTGCACTGGATCTCCACCAGCTTGAGATCGCCGATGGCGCCCGCATGAACCAGATCCAACACCTGCCGGCTGTGGTCCGCCGCCAACAAACCGTGCGGCACTGCCATCGGCAAGCCCTTCGCCTGCACCATCTCCAATACCTGACGCCCGCTCGCCGCCGTATCAGCTAGCGGCTTCTCCACCAGGATTCCCTTCAGGGGCAATTCCAACGCAGCGCGTGTGACCTCTAGGTGGGACGGCGGCCAAGTGGATACGCAGACAACGTCGGTAGGCGATTCCCGGAACATCTCCTCATGGGAGCTAAAGGTGCGAATGCCGGGATACCGCTCGCGTGCCGCTTGCAGGGCGTCGGGGCTGATGTCCGCCACCGCCGCCAATTCAAACCGATCTGAGCCGGCTAAAGCCGCCATGCTCAGATTGCCGCCGGAACCGGCGCCCACGACTGACGCCGTATAGACCTGTTTCATGCCTGCGATCCTTTCGGTGTGTTGTTCATCGATGCTGATTCGTCCGCACGGCCCTAG
>CAYXRG010000040.1:0-36975 GCA_964467575.1 uncultured Caldilineaceae bacterium
GGCGCGTCGCCCAGCGCGGCGAGCAGGTCGTCGCGGCGCATGATCACCGCCGTCCCGCGCACGCCCGACCCCAGCGAAATCTCCTCCGAAGCTAGCACGCTTTCGTCCACAAGCACGCGCATGGGCGCGGGCAGGCCAAAAGGGGCCACCGCGCCCAACTCATAGCCCGTGACCGCCAGCACCTCTTCGCGGCTCGCCATCGTCACGCGCGTGACACCCAGATGCCGGCGCAGCGCGGGCCACGAGATCTGCCGCGCCCCTGCGCACAGCACCATCACGAACTCGCCCGCGGCCAGGCGAAAGACGATGCTGCGCACCACCTGATCCGGCGTCTGCCCGCGCTCCGCCGCAGCCTGCTCCAACGAGTGGACCGGGCCGGCGTGGACAAAGAGGCGATAGGGAATATTCGCCGCGTCCAGCGCAGCGGCGACGGGCGGGGTCGCGCTCATACCGCCGCGCTCGCCTCGAGCCTCGCCGGCCGGTGTGCGCCGGTAATGGTCATGGCGCCGCCTGCCGCGTGTAGCGCTTGAAGGTCTCGATCTCGGCCGGGTTGAAGGGCGTGCCGTCCTGGCGCAGCAGGTCGTGGAACCAGAGTTCCGGCTCCGTGCCGTCGGTGGGCGTGTCCCAGGCGAAAATGGTCTGCGTCTTGCCGCTGACCAGCCCCCAGTTGATGCAGCCCACCCGCTCTTTGTGGAAGACCGGCAGGCACTCCGCTACCTCGCTATGACCGCGGCGCAGCCATTCGGTGCAGATCAGCGGGCGGCCATGCGCACGCAGCGCGTCGATCTGGCGCTGCAAGTCCGCGGCGTCGTTGTAGTTGTGAAAGGTGATGATGTCAGAAGTCGCCAGTTGGAAGGCGTTTAGTTCCTCGTTGTCGAACCAGATGCCGGCGGTGAGCGGCTGGCTGGGCGACGCTTCCCGCGCCCAGGTGAAGGTCTGCCTGAGCAGAGGCAGCGACTGCGCGCCCTGTTGGTTGTTGCCCGGCTCGTTGTACAGGTCCCAGAAGAGAATGCGCTCATCCTGGGCAAAGGCCCCGATCACGCCCTGCACGTATGCATCCAGCCTAGTCCAGAGAGCGGGGTCATTGGCGATGCGTACGCCGGGGCTTTGTACCCAGCCGGAATTGTGGATGCCGGGCTTGGGCGCGGGCTGCGGGCCGAGCTTTGCATCCGGATTCCAACAGTCGTCGAAGAGGACGAGGGCGGGGCGGATGCCATGTGCGCCGGCTAAGTCGAGGAAGCGGTCGATGCGGCCCAGGAAGCCGCCGGCATCGGTGGCATAGAGCAGGTCGTGCAGATAGACGCGCAGGGTGTTGAAGCCGAGTTCCTCGGCCCAACCCAGCTCGCGGTCGATGGTCGCCGGGTCGAACGTCTCGGCCTGCCACATCTCAAGCTGGTTGATGGCGTTGCTGGGAATGAAGTTACAGCCGACCGGCCACGGCTGCACGGCATACCAGGCGTTGGCCTGTTCGGCGGTCCAGCGGGTCATGGAAAATCTCCTACTTTGTAAGTGACGGCGGAACATCGCCGAGCAGACCGGCGATGTCTTCGACGATGTGGAAGGTGGCGCGCGGGTTGCCGAGTTGGCGCGCGTTGGCGGCCATGCGCGCCAGTTCGCCCCGCTCCGGGCCAAACCAGCGCGTCACCAGGCGGGCGATGTCCTCCGGCTCCGGGCGATAGGCGCCGACCTGGTGGTTGATGACATAGGGCACGTTGCCCTCTTCCTGGCCGGGGATGAAGCCGCTGAGCATGATGGGCAGGCCGCAGGTGAGCGCCTCGGCGATGGTGCCCGGCCCGGCCTTGGTCACGATGCAGTCGCAGGCCGCCATCCACTCGGCCATGTTGTCCACATAGCCCAAGACGCGCACCGGAATCGACCACTTGCGCGCCGACATCTCGTCGTAGAGCTTGCGGTTGCTGCCGCAGATGATCACCATCTGGCCGAGCGGCTTGCCGTCCTCAAACAAGCGGGCATTGAGGGCGTGCGCGATGGACGCGACCTTGCCGATGCCTTCGCCGCCGCCGACCAACAGCGCCGCGGGCAGGTCCGGGTCCATCTGCAGGCGGGCGCGCAGTTCGAGGCCGCGCTGCGGCGGCGTGGCGAACATGGGCCGGATCGGCAGACCGTAGAGGCGAATCTGCTCCGGCGTGAGCCGCGCTTTACGCGCCGCGGTATAGGCTTCCTGGCTAGGGATGAAGCAGAGGTCCGCCCGGGGATGGAACCAGGCCGGATGGACGGTCGCCAGGTCGGTGACGACGGTGACAAACGGAATGCGCAGCCGCATGACCTTCAGCGCGCGCATCGAGAGGTATTGCACCAACGGATGAACCGAGATGACCAGGTCCGGCTGATAGCGGGTAAAGGCCTGGGCGATGCTCTGGCCCAGCACGCGCGCCGCCATGCGGTTGAGTGTCGCCGCGGTGATCTGCTCGTCGGTGGCCTGAAAGAGCAGCCGCCACAGCCAGGGCGTAGTCCCTGCCAGAAAGCTGTAGCTTTTAGGCAGTTCGCGCACCGGCCAGGGCAGATAGTCCATGAGCAAGTCGATGATCTCCACCTCGAAGTCGTCGCCGTAGAGTTGGGCGAAGCCGGCTTTGAGCGCCTCGGCGCTGGCGCGATGCCCGCCGCCGGTCTTGCTCATGAGAATGAGGATGCGCTTGGTCATGGCTGAGATCAATCAGGCGTTATATGAGAGACTCTTTACAGGGCGGGTAGAGTCAAGGATGAAGTCAGGCAAAGATATCGGATCATGCTATACTGGGCCTAGTTTACCGCGTTTTGCATGTCTGTCCACATCCGGCGACTGACCGGACGCTCCTTCGGCCAGAAATGGGAACGATAAACCGCCGGGCCGCTTGCTATTTCGCTTGGCCCTTTCTATATATACGGTACGCCGCTGCCATCGGTTTGTCACGATATTTCTTGCCGGAATACCCACCAAGCCCACACACTACGGGGAATACGTTATGGCGACTAAACTCAAAGCGGGAATCATCGGCCTGGGGATTCTAGGCCGGCAGTACATTGACCTCTTCACGCGCCACGTCGCCGTCGAAGTGGCGGCTGTGTGCGACGTCCGTCGCGCCGTCGCCGACGAAGCGGCCGCGGCCATCAACGCCGCGGCCTATGACGACGCACACGCCATGCTCGCCGAACAGACGCTGGACCTAGCCGTGATCGCCACGCCCGACCACCTGCACTTGGCGCCGTCGCTAGCCGCCATCGAAGCGGGCGTGCCCGCCGTCATCCAGGAAAAGCCGCTGGCAACCACCCTAGCCGACGCCGAAACGCTCTATAACGCCGCAGAGCAGCGCGGCACGCGCTTCTTCATCAACTACGCTAACCGCGCCATGCCGCTGGACTTGGCCGCCTATTACGTGGTGCAGCAGGGGCTGATCGGCAAGCCCGTCTACGCCGAAAGCCGCCTAGACGACAACATCAGCGTGCCGACCGGTCTGTGGGGCGAACGCAGCGCCGAGTTCTCCGCCGGTTCGTCTACGGCGCACTTCCTCCTCAGCCACGTGGTGGACCTGATGCACTGGCTGTTTGCGCCGGCGCGGGTCGTGGAAGTCTTCGCCATCCGCCAAGACATCGTACTGGGCCATACGCCCGATCTCTACGACGCCTATCTGCTCTTCGACAGCGGGCTGAAGGTGCGCTGCAAGGCCGAGTGGATTCGCTACATGGACGAGATCGTGGAGTTCTACAGCAGCATTTCCGGCGAGCGAGGGACCCTCATCTACAACAAGCGGCCCGGCTTCGGCACGCGCGAAAGCTGGCGCGCCAACTTCGGGGACGCCGCCGCCGATATGGATCTGCAACGCCACCTCGATGCGCTGGGCAGCCAGGGCGTCTACCTGCGCGCCGCCCGTCACTTCCGCCCGCAGACCAGCGGTTACTACGCGCCCTCCGTCGCGCTCTCGCTGGAGCACGAGGGACCGGACGGGGCGACCGGCATGATGCTGGTCGAGCCGATGCTGGACGCTATCCTGGAGGACACGCTTCAGCCGTCCAGTTGGGTCGATCGCGGCCCGCTGCCTACGCACATAGACGGCCTGCGCCAGGTGCGCGTCGTCCATGCCATCGAGGAATCGGCCAAGACGGGGCGTCCGGTTGCCGTCTCTGCCTGACGCCCGGCTGCTACGCCGGCGAGACATTGTATCTTTACAAATGGAGGGTGAGGTCGATGGGGCTGCCGCCCTGGGCGTCGCTCATGCCGAGCATGTAGCGGTCGCCGGTACGCGCCGTCAGGAGCGCCCCAACTCCCCGCCGACTCGCCCTTCGCGCATGCCCGGCGCGCCGTGCAGGAATCCGACGAAAACCAACTCCTCATCGAGCGCACGCACGGAATGATTTTCGCCGGGGTTAAAGACCATCAGCGAATTCGGCTCCATCGTCTCAGCGCGCCCGCTGCCGTCCGTGAAGACGCCGCGGCCCTTCAACACGACCACGTAGAACGGAGAATGGGGCACGCTGTGTTCGACGATGCTCTGCTGCGGCTTTAGGCAGAAGCGCAGAATTCTGCCGTCCTTGTCGACATAGATCGGGTCCGCCACCGGATTCTCGTCCTGGAACTTCAAATCGTCCAACAACTGCATGGTTCTCATCTTGCGCTCTCCTTGCTTCAGCTTGTTGCGCCAATGCCGGCGCCGCTGCAACCGCGGCACAGGCGGACATTGGCTGCGCCTCTATCCGCCTGACGTCCTAACGCCAAGATAGCCTTGCCGCCGCCGGCAGGGATAGGACTTTAGTCGCAAAGAGCGCGTTTCGTCGCGCAATAGGGCCTATTGCGCGGCGCGCGGGGGCTGCGCCTAGATCAGCCTGCGTACGCCGGGTGTCGTGACCAGGATCAACGCAGCCAGCAAAAAGCTGACCGAGGCGCTGAGCACCAGCGTCGGGCTGATGCCAATCGCCTCCGACAGGCTGCCTACGAGCAGGTTGCCGAAGGGCGCAAAGCCGAAAAAGGTGAGGGTATAGAGGCTGAGCACGCGGCCGCGCAGTTCGTCGCGCAGGTTGGTCTGCAACAGCGTGTTGAGCAGCGTAAAGACCAACATGAAGGTGATGCCCAGGCCATAGGCCAGCGCCAGTGAGAGGTAGTAGGGCTGGGTGTAGGCGAACACGACGAGAATGACCGGAAATATGAGGATGGCGCCGGCAAGCACGCGTCCGCGCGGGATCCGTTCGCCAAATTGGGCGATAAAGAACGCGGCCGTCACCGCGCCCATGCCGGTGATGGCGTTGATCGTGCCATAGGCGCTGGCGCTCTGCGCCAATACCTTGTCTACAAAAGCCGGCAGTATGGTGGCATACGAGGTGCCGAACGTGCTGAAAACCAGCGCCATCAGCAGCAGGGCGCGCAGTTCCGGCTCGTGCTGCACATAGGCCAGTCCGCTGGTTAACTGCTGGCGCGCCGACCTCGACTCGCGTTTGCGCTTAGAGACGGGCAAATTCATGTTAAGCAGGCTGATGAGCACCGCCATGATCGACAAGCCGTTGAGGAAAAAGCACCAGGCCGCGCCGAGCGTGACGAGCAGCACGCCGCCGATGGCCGGGCCAATGATACGCCCGCTGTTAAAGGTCATCGAGTTCAACGCGATGGCATTGGGCAGATCCTCGTGCCCCACCATCTCAACCACAAAAGCTTGGCGAGCGGGGCCGTCGAAAGAACTGACCACGCCCATCGCCACGGCGAGCAACACGACATGCCACACGCGCACCACGTCGGTAAAGACCAGCGCAGACAGGATAAAGGCCAAGAGCATGGATGACGATTGGGTGATCATCAGTAGGTGGCGTTTCGACACGCGATCGACGATCACCCCGCCCCACGGCGAGATCAACAACACGGGGATGGCTGAGGCCGAGCTGACGACGCCCAAAGCAAGTTCCGACCCGCTGATCTCGTAGACCAGCCAGCCCTGGGCGATAATCTGCATCCACATGCCTGCTGTGGCGATGAGCTGCCCGACGATAAAGAGCCGGTAGTTGCGATGGCGCAGCGCCGAAAGCGACTTCGGCACCCGGAACTGCCGCGTGCGCAGCGGGAAGATATGCGGCGGAATATTCGGAGTTCGGGGCGGCTCAATCCTCGCCATGCGGGTATTCCTGTCTAGGCCGCGCGGTCGGCAACGGTTCCATCCGCCGCTAGAGGCATCTGATCTTGTGATCTTGTGGGGCGGCTTCTCGAATCGCTGGCACCGCAGCGAGCGGAATAACCATGCGCATGGGATGAGCTCCCCGATTAGTTGGCACTGCTAATATCAACTATATCGAGGCGGCGAGATTTCGCCAAAAACGTAAGGTGAAGGAAGGTTTCGACCGGAGGGGAAAGGGGTTAATAGGCGCCGCGCCCGCGCAGAACCGCGGGCAGTGAACGCAAGAGGATGCTGATGTCCATGGCAATATTCCAGTTCTCGACATAGTAGATGTCGAGCAGCACCATCTCGTCGAAGGTCAGGTCGCTGCGCCCGCTGACCTGCCATAGGCCGGTGATGCCGGGGCTGACCGTCAGCCGCTTCTTGTGCCATTCCTCGTACTGCTCAGCCTCTTCCGGCAGGTTGGGGCGCGGGCCGACCAGGCTCATCTCGCCGCGGATCACGTTGATGAGTTGGGGCAGTTCGTCCAAGCTGTAGCGGCGCAGCCAACGCCCCACCGCGGTGCGGCGGGGATCGTTGCGCACCTTGAACAGCGGGCCGGTGGCCTCGTTGATCTCGGCCATTTCGGGCCGCATGCTGTCCGCTCCCACGACCATTGAACGGAACTTATAACAGCGGAAGGGGATGCCGTTCTTGCCGATGCGCGTCTGCGAATAGAGCACAGGGCCGGGCGTGTCCAGCTTGATGGCGATGGCGATGAGCAACGTCAGCGGCAAGCTGACAAGCGCCGCCGCGATGCCAAGCGCCAGATCCGACCCACGCTTGAGGATCAGATTCCAACCCTGGATCGATACGCCGCGCGTGCTGATCAACGGGATGCCGTTGAGGTCGTCCACCAGCACCTGGTTCTTGGTCAACTGGAAGAGGTCGGGCACAACCTGGGCGCGCACGCCGCGCTGCTCACAGGTGCGCAGCAGCCGCTGGATCACGCGGTGGCTTTGCCACGGCAGGCAGATGATGATCGAATCGACCTCTTGGCTGTCCAGTACGTCCGGCAGGTTGTCTACGGGGCCGAGGCCCTTGAAGGGTCCGATGTCGGTGGCGCCTTTGGCCGGGTTATCGTCCACAAAGCCGATCAGTTGGTAGCCGTAATCGGGGCGGGCCGCGACGGTGCGCATGACCATGCGGCCCACATCGCCCGCGCCTACCAGCACGAAGCGCTCGACCCCTACCCCATATTGACGCAAATGGCCGCGCAGCAGTTGGATGGCGAAGCGGCTGAAACCCAGCAGCAACGTCGCCAGGAAAGCGAAGTAGAGGAAGATCAGGCGGCTATAAAGCAGCGGACTGAAAATGAGGCCGGCCGTAATCAGCGCCACCACGCCCACGGTGACAGCCGTAGCGATATTATACGTCTCTTCGATCAGGCTGCGCCCGCGACGATAGGGATAGACGCCGGAAAAGCGAAACGAGATGGGCAATATCATCATCAACGCCAGCGCAAAGGGGGTGTAGACCCAGATATCCACTTGGAAAACCGGGTCTACGGCGCGGAACCATTGCAAATCGTAGCGAATGGCATACGCCGCCACAAACGCCGCCAGGATCAACACGACGTCGTTGAGCACCAATAGATATTTCCAGGCGCCTTTGGGCGTTCGGCACGCCAAATCCGCCAGCGGGCTTGTCTTGACGCGTTGCGGTGAAGACTGCGCGCTGACGCCGGCGTCGGACAGATTCAGTTCGTTCACAGCAGACATAGCGTCATCATCAAAGTTGGACGGCAGGCCGAGTTTCACGCCCGCCTCGCGATCAGTCTACCACACACCGGAGCAGTTTACGCTACGTTCACCTGACAGAAAACGGGCACAGACGCTGATTTCCGCTCAAGACAGCGAGAATTCGCCCCGGATCACGGTTTCTTTTGCGCAGCAGGCCGCTTTGCGAGACAATAGACGGATTGAGAACGCACCCGCCTGAGGCCATCCGTGACGCCCATTCTCCGCATCGAAAACCTGCACCATACCTATGCCTCGCCCGCCGGTGAAGCTATCCATGCCCTGCGCGGCATCGACCTGACCGTCCATGCCGGCGAATACGTAGCCATACTCGGCGCCAACGGTTCGGGCAAGTCTACGCTGGCGAAACACCTCAACGCCTTGCTCCTGCCCACCGAGGGCGATGTGTGGGTCAAGACGTGGAACACCCGCGATGCCAGCCGCACGCTCGACATCCGCGCCACAGTGGGCATGGTCTTCCAAACGCCCGACAACCAGATCGTCGCCACCATTGTCGAGGAAGATGTCGCCTTCGGGCCGGAGAACCTCGGCATCCCCCACGACGAGATGGTGCGCCGGGTAAACTGGTCGCTGGAGCAGGTAGGCATGCTCTCGTTCCGCCAGCGCGCCCCGCACCTCTTGTCCGGCGGGCAAAAGCAGCGCATATGTATCGCCGGCGTGCTGGCCATGCAACCGCAGGTGCTGGTCTTGGATGAAGCCACCGCCATGCTCGACCCCGTAGGCCGCGACGAGGTGCTGGACATCGCCCGCCGCCTCAACCGCGAGCAGGGCGTGACCGTGGTCGCCATCACCCACTTCATGCGTGAAGCCATTCACGCCGATCGCGTCATCATCTTATTAGACGGGCGCATCGCGCTGGAGGGTACGCCGCGCGAGCTGTTCCGCCAGGTCGAGCGTCTACGCAGCCTGCAACTCGACGTGCCGCAGATGACCGAACTCGCCTGCCGCCTCAACCGCCGCTTGCGCGACTTTCCCGCCGATATCCTGAGCGTGGACGAGATGGCGGCCGCGCTGGCGCAGTCCGGGCGACTGCAGCCGCCGATAGACCGTGCGCCAATTGCGGACGCCCCTCCTGCCGCCGCGACGGAGTCGCTCCGCGCCGCAGAGCCGCCCCTGATCGCGGTGCGCAACCTGGTGCACGACTACATGCGCGGCACGCCCCTACAGGTGCGCGCCGTCCACGACGTGAGCCTGGACGTGCACGCCGGTGAGATCGTCGGACTGATCGGCCACACCGGTTCGGGCAAGTCAACCGTCGTCCAGCATCTCAACGGGCTGCTGCGCGCCGACGGGGGCAGCGTCACCGTGTTGGGCCAGAATCTGAGCAGCCCCGGGGCGGATGTGCGCGCCGTGCGCCGCCAGGTGGGGCTGGTCTTTCAGTTCCCGGAAGCCCAGTTGTTCGAGCAGTACGTGGGCGATGATGTCGCCTATGGCCCGCGCAACCTCGGCCTGGACCGCGAGGCGGTGCGCGCCCGCGTGCGCCATGCAATGGAGTCCGTTGGCTTGGGCTTCGAGGCCTTCAAGGATCGCCTAACCTTCAGTCTATCCGGCGGACAGCGCCGCCGCGTGGCGTTGGCGGGCGTGCTGGCGCTGGAGCCGCGCATACTGGCGCTGGACGAGCCGACCGCCGGCCTCGACCCGCAGAGCCGCCGCCAACTGCTGGACCTGATCCTGGGCCTGCACCGCACCGGCATCACGCTGGTGATCATCTCGCACAACATGGAAGAACTGGCCGCGATCTGTGACCGTCTCTACGTGATCTCGGACGGGCGCACCGCTATGCAAGGCAGCCCGTCCGAGATCTTCGGCCACGCCCAGGAACTGCGCCGCATGGGCCTGGACGCGCCCGCGGTCGCCATGCTCATGGACCGGCTGGCCGAGCAGGGGTTGATCCGGCCCGGCCCAGCCGTTTATACCGTCGAACAGGCCGAAGCGTTTCTCGCCGCGTCGTTGGGCGCGCTCGCGTCGTAGGCCATAGAACGCTAGATCGCTAGACGGTTTCGTTTTCATTCGCTGTTCTCTCATCACAACCATTCATCACAACCGTATCGGAGGCATTCTGATGGCATCCACCTATATCCACAACGGCGTACTGATCGACGGGCGCGGCGGCGCGCCCATTCCCGATGCCGCCGTGCTCGTAGAGGATAACCGCATCCGCGCCGCCGGCGCGGCCGTCGGCGTCCCGCGCTCTGCTGGCGACGTCACCCTGCTCGACGCACAGGGCGGCTACATCCTGCCCGGCTTCATCGACACGCACGTTCATGTCATGACGGAAAGCATAGACATCCTCAAGGACATGCAGACGCCTTTCTCCATGCGCTTCTACAACGCCATCAACCATCTGCGCCGCACGCTGGAAGCCGGGCTGACGTCGGTGCGCGATGCGGGCGGGGCCGATGCCGGCGTCAAGCGGGCCGTCGAGACCGGCGTCATTGCCGGCCCGCGCCTCCAGATCAGCATCTCCGCCCTCACCATCACCGGCGGTCACGGCGACGGCTGGATGCTCTCCGGCAGCGAATATGAAATGTTCCCCGCCTATCCCGGCATGCCGGACGGCAAAGCCGACGGCCTAGGCGAGGTGCGCAAGAAAGTGCGCGAGATGCTGCGCGCCGGCGCCGACATCATCAAGATCCACGCCACGGGCGGCGTGCTTAGCCCCACCGATCACCCCGAGTTCACCCAATACTCGCCCGAAGAACTGGACGTGATCGTGCGCGAGGCCGCCTACCGCCGCGGCATCAAGGTCATGGCCCATGCTCAGGGCGCGGAGGGCGTCAAGAACGCGGTGCGCGCCGGCATCCATTCCATCGAGCACGGCATCTACCTGGACGACGAGGCCATCGAGCTGATGTTGGCGCACGGCACGTTCCTCGTGCCGACGCTGCTCGCCCCCTTAGCGGTGGTCGAGATAGGCGAAGAAGGCGGCATGCCCGACTACGGCCTGCGCAAGGCGCGCGAGGCGATGGAGATCCACAACGACAGCATCGCCCGCGCCCATAAGGCCGGCGTCAAGATCGCCATGGGCACCGATGCGGGCGTGATGCCGCACGGCACGAACCTGCGCGAACTGGGCCTGATGGTCAACATCGGCATGACGCCCATGGAGGCGATCGTCGCCACCACGCGCGTGGCCGCCGAATGCCTCGGCTGGCAGGACCGAGTCGGCACGGTGGAGGCGGGCAAGCTGGCCGACATCGTCATCGCCCGCCAAGACCCGCTGACAGACATCCGCTCGCTGGAAAAGCTGGAGAACATCGCCGTGGTCATGCAGGACGGCAAGGTGGTCAAAGACCGAAGATAGGGCATGCAGAACTTCGAACTGCTGCGCAACGTCACCATCGGGCAATACATTCCCGCCGGTTCGGCCATACACCGGTTGGACCCGCGCGCCAAGATTTTGGCCGCGGGCTTCCTGGTGTTGGCGGTTTCGTTCAACACGTCGATCCTCGCCAACATGGTCTTCCTCACGCTGGTATTGGCCGTCACGATTGTCGCCCGCATCCCCATACGCTACATGCTGCGCGGGCTGCTCATGGTTCTGCCCGTGCTGGTCTTTATCTTTATCATGCAGGCGTTGTTCCTCGGCTGGAACGAACCGGCAGGTGCGGTCTATCTCCAGTGGGGCTGGGTTCGCCTCACGCGTAACAGCATGCATCTGATGGTCATCAGCATGTTGCGCATCGTCGCCTTCATCTTCCTGACCAGCCTGGTGACCATGACCTCTACCACGACAGAACTGACGCACGGCGTGGAGTTGCTGCTGACGCCGCTACGCCGCGTGGGCGTGCCCGCACATGAGCTGGCCCTGATCCTGACGATTGCGCTGCGCTTCGTGCCGACGCTGGCCGAAGAGGTCGAGCGCATCATGAAGGCGCAGGCCAGCCGTGGCGGCGAGTTCGGCGTGCAGCGCATCTGGCGACCTGACAAGTTGGCCAGGGCCTATCTGCCGCTGCTCGTGCCGCTCTTTCTGAGCGCGTTCCGCCGCGCCGAAGAACTGGTGCTGGCGATGGAGGCGCGCTGCTATGTGAGCGGCGCGGGTCGCACACGCTATGTCGTGCTGCGCGCCCGCCCTCTCGACTACGCCGTGGCTGCGGGCGCGTTTCTCTTCATGCTGTGGATGATGTTCTACCCGCTGCCCGCGGTGCGCGCCCTGCTGGCAGCGTTGGGCATAGAAGGGCTGTAAGGCGCACGGTTCAGGTTTGCATCAGCCGGGAAGCGCGCAACTTCCCCGATGCTTCCCAAAAAAAGACCGGCGTCATACCCGTTGGAAATACAACAGAAACGAAAGGATCGCCAAAATATGCTAGAACGCGCCAAGGCGCTGCAAGCCGAGATGGTGCGCTTGCGCCGCGACATACACCAGCACCCGGAACTGAGCTTTCAAGAGGTGCGCACGGCCCGGCTGGTTGCCGATACCCTGGCCGAGATCGGTTACACCGACATCAAGACCGGCGTCGGTCGCACGGGCGTGGTCGCCCAGATCGGGCCGGGAAGCGGGCCCACCATCGGCATCCGCGCCGACATGGACGCCTTGCCCATCCATGAACAGGTCGACGCGCCCTTCAAATCCGGCTGCGACGGGGTGATGCATGCCTGCGGTCACGATGCGCACACGGCCATGCTATTGGGCGCGGCGCACCTGTTGGCCCAGAGCTACGCCGCGGAAAAAGAGGCGTGGAAAGGCAACGTGCGCCTGCTCTTCCAGCCCTCGGAAGAGGCATTCGACGCCGAGGGCATCAGCGGCGCCACGGCCATGATCGAGGACGACGCCCTGGTCGGCGTGGATAAGGTGATCGCCTTGCATGTGATCTCGACCAGCGAGGCCGGCAAGCTCTACTTCCACGACGGCCCCAGCCTAGCCGCGGTCGACAGCTTTGAGGCGTGGGTGCGCGGCGACGGCGGGCACGGCGCCTACCCGCACGAAGGCAGCGATCCGCTCTACATCCTCAGCACGATCCTGCCGCGCATCTACGGCATCCCCTCGCGCCGCATCGACCCGCTGGAACCGTGCGTCATCAGCCTGGGCGAGATTCGCGGCGGCTCCGCGCCCAACGTCATCCCCACCGAAATCTATGTGCAGGGCACGATCCGCAGCCTGTCGTCCGCCACGCGCCAACGGCTCTGGGCCGAGTTGGAAAGTTGCTTCAAGCTGGCCGAAAGCCTGGGCGGCAGCTATGAGTTCCGGCTGCACAAGGGCTATCCGTCTCTCGTCAACGATGCCGCGGTCAACGACTGGATGCGGACCGTGACGCGCGACCTGGCAGGCGCAGAGGCCATCGTTGACGAGGCGTTCGGCATGGGCGCGGAGGACTTCGCCTACATGACGCAAGCCGCGCCCGGCGCGATGTTCAACCTGGGGGCCAAGATCGAAGGCGGCGGAGGCCACCATACCCCCGGCTTCGCCATCGACGAAGCGGTCATGCCCATCGGCGCGGCGGTGCTGGCCGAAACCGCGAGGCGCTTCGTGACTGGCGCGTTCGATTAGGAAGCGAGGGGCGCATCTCGGATATGGGCCAAGCTGTTATGCTAAAAAAACGGAGTTTCTGCGCAGAAACTCCGTTTCTGGCCTATGTCATGGGAAGCGAAACCTCGCTCGTGACGATGTCGCCCCCGACGTGAGTTTCACCCGAGGGCAGATCGTGAGTTGACAAATCCCGCCTCCATCCGAGAACATTGGGAAACGTAAGCCCAGAAGCCTATGCTGTCATTGGAATCTTAGGCGAATTTGATAAGGACGTGATGCGATGAACGCCTCTGCCCCAGCCGATCGCGCCGTCGAACTGATCCCGCCCTGCGGCGGCGCTCTGGTCAATCTGCTCATGCCCGAGGATGAACGCGCCGAGGCGATGGCCTACGCCGCCCGCCTGCCGTCCATCCAGATCTCCGAACGCGCCATCTGCGACCTGGAAATGTTGGCGGTCGGCGCCTTCTCGCCCCTCGACCGCTTTATGGGACGGCGCGACTACCAGGCCGTCCTCGACGCCATGCGCCTCGCCAACGGGCATCTCTTTCCCATCCCCGTGACGCTGCCCGTCGATCCCGGCCCGGACATCCGCCTGGGCCAGGAGATCGCGCTGCGCGACGCCAAAAACAACGTGCTGGCGTTGATGGTGATCGAGGAGATCTATCCCTGGGACCCCGGCGAAATGGCCGACAAGGTGTTCGGCAGCCGCGACCCGCGGCATCCGATGGTGGCAGAGATGAGCCGCTACGATCCCGCCAACGTCTCCGGACGGCTGCGCGTTTTGCAGCTTCCGCCGCACTATGACTTTCGCGAACTGCGTCTGACGCCTGCGGAGACCCGCGCCCGGCTCGCCGTCATGGGGCATCACAACGTCGTCGCCTTCCAGACGCGCAACCCCTTGCACCGCGTGCACGAGGAGTTGACCAAGCGTGCGGTGCAAGAACTGGACGGCGCGCTGCTCCTGCACCCCGTCGTCGGGCTGACTAAGCCGGGTGACGTGGATCATTACACGCGCGTGCGCACCTATCGCGCCCTCACCGAGAACTACTACGACCCGGACCGCGTGCTGCTGGCGTTGCTGCCGTTGGCGATGCGTCTGGCCGGCCCACGCGAGGCGGTGTGGCACATGCTGATCCGGCGCAACTACGGGGCGAACCACCTCATCGTCGGCCGCGACCACGCCGGGCCGGGCAACGATTCGGAAGGCAAGCCCTTCTATGGCCCCTACGACGCCCAGGAGATGGCGGCGCACTACGGCGACGAGTTGGGCGTCAGACCCGTCCCCTTCAAGATGCTGGTCTACCTACCCGACGAAAACCGCTACGAAGAGATGGGCAAGGTGCCGGAAACGGCGCAGACGGCCTCCATCTCCGGCACGCAGGTGCGCGAAGATTACCTGAACAACGGCAAAAAGCTGCCGCCCTGGTTCACGCGGCCGGAGGTGGCCGAAATCCTGGCCGACAGCTACCCTCCGCGCCACAAGCAAGGCGTTTGCATCTGGTTCACCGGCCTAAGCGGCTCCGGTAAGTCGACTACCGCCGAAGTGCTGACGGTGCTCTTGCAGCAACATGGCCGCCAAGTGACCCAGTTGGACGGTGACGTGGTGCGCACGCACCTTTCGCGCGGGCTGGGCTTCAGCAAAGAAGACCGCGACGCCAACATCCGGCGCATGGGTTTCGTGGCATCGGAGATCGTGCGCCACGGCGGAGTCGTGATCTGTGCCGCAGTCAGCCCCTACCGGGCGACGCGCAACCATGTGCGCAGCATGATCGGCACGGAACACTACGTCGAGGTATACGTCGATACGCCGCTGGAAGTCTGCGAACAGCGCGACTTGAAGGGGCTGTACGCCAAAGCGCGCCGCGGCGAGATCGAGGATTTCACGGGCATCAGCGATCCCTACGAGCCGCCGCTTCATCCTGAAATACGACTCGATACCGTCGAACGCTCGCCGGAAGAAAACGCCCAGGCGATCATCAATTACCTGCTGGCGCGCGGTTTCCTGCACCTCTAGTATGGGCCCCATAGCACAGCGACGCGGGGGGCAGCGCCGCACGACCAAACCCCCGCCTTGACCCTTCGCGCTCGCTGCGGGCCGGCGAACCGTGCCGATCATCAATCCCGGCGGGGCAAGCAAGTAGAGTCGCCGGCCCGCGCAGGCCGGCGGCGACTACGCTGATGTCCAGTTGCACAGAGAGGGGCAACACAATACAGCACAACACGGAGAGGGAACGGCTGCTCGTTGGCGCGGCCATGGGAGCAGCCGCGAGTCGGGGTGCGCCCGCGGCTTAAGCTTCGGTTTCTTCCGGCGCGGCGCCGTTGGCGCTGATGGCTGCCCTGTCGGGCCACGGCGGCAGAGAGCGAATGCGCTCCATGCCTTCGGCCTTCGTATCCACAATCGCCACAATGCGACAGCCGGCAATGACGAACCACATCTTTCCTTCATGGACCAGGTACGGCTTCATCGTCACCTCCTGTCCCCTCCTTTCCCCACACGGGCTTCGGCTTGGCCTGTCGCCGCCGCGCCCCGTCGCTCAACACAACACAGCGTAAAGGATAAGCCAAGAAGCGGCAAGCCGGGAATTTTCGGGGAAGCTTTGCGGGTTTTTGCCCGCAAGCGCTTGGCGGCGAGCGATGACGGCTGCGCCTGCATCGCGAAAAAGGCACGAAATTTTAAGATTTGACCCATTGACAGCATGCACAAAATCGACTAAACTAGCTCTGAGCCCGTGTAATCGATTACATGCGACCGCTGCTTGGCAGTTGTTGCTCCCCTCCGAACATGTAATCGATTACATGCCAATGACCCATCGCACCTAATCTGTTGCCGTGACCCATGACGAAGATCACTGATGTCGCCCGCGTAGCTGGCGTCTCTGTCGCTACAGTCAGTCGTACGCTTTCCGGGAGTCCACGCGTGGCGCCCGAGACGCGCGAGCGAGTGATGGAGGCGGTAAGGCGGCTCGATTATCGGCCCGATCAGGTCGCCCGCTCGCTTCGGCGGCGGCGTTCCAACTTGATCGGCTTGGTGGTCTCGACTATTGAGAACCGCTTTTTCACAGAAGTGGCGCACGCTGCCGAACAAGCAGCTCACGAGCGAGATTATAACCTGATTGTCTGCAACACTAACGAGGATCCGGAGCAGGAGAAGGTTTACCTGCGGATATTGGACCGACAATTGGTCGCCGGCATTATCTTGGCCCCCGCCCCTGGACCAGAAGCGCATTTGGCGGACTATGCCCGACGTGACATTCCGATCGTCCTGGTCAACCGCAGGCTGAACGGTCTGGCGCTGCCTTCAATTACGGCGGACGACGAGGAGGTGGCGTACCAGTGCGTGACGACGTTAATCGGCGAGGGCAAGCGCCGCATTGCGGCTATCAAGGGGTTGCCGACTACATTTACCACCGAGGAGCGGCTCAGCGGCTATCGACGTGCACTGGGCGATGCGGGTCTGCCGCGTTTGACGGAATATGAAGCTGATGGGCTTGCCACATTGGAAGGCGGATATGCCGCGACGCTGCGCCTCCTGCGAAGCGGCGATCCGCCGGATGGCGTCTTCGCCTTTAATAACCTGATGGTTCAGGGCGCCGTCATTGCTCTGCAAGAGTTGGGGCTTCGATGGCCTGAAGATGTGGATGTAGCAGGGTTCGGCGCGTCTGCTCTGGGCAACTTCTACCGTCCGCCCCTCACGCTGGTAGAGCAGCCTACGCGAGAGATGGGTCGCAAAGCGGTCGAACTATTGGTGAGCCGCCTAGAGGACGATTTGACGTTTACCAACGACCATGTTGTCCTGCCGAACCGGCTTGTCCTACGCCAGGAGTGGGAACGGATGCGGCCTGTCCCCCTGACCTAGCCCCATGTCAAAGGAATCTATCTGTGGGCCTGTCCAGTTCGTGGGCAGGCGGCAAACCAATCTTTTCTTTCTTCACAGTTCGATAAGGAGCTAATCCATGAGTAGCAGTCCAGACCCGTACAAGCTTGCAGAGCGCTTCCGACACTACCTTCGAGTGACCGACGTCACGGATGGCCTGGACGCGGTAGGTCTCAACGACCTAACTCTGATGTCCAATAAAGTCCGCCCATTGTGGCTCGGCATGCGCTTCTGGGGACCGGCGGTGACGATGCAGGTCGTACCCGCCAATCGTCACATGCCGTTCCCGCTCAAGAAAGAAGATGCATTGCGGCAGCATGCCATCTGGGGAGAGATGGGCGGATGGCGCGCCCGCCTGGATGTAGAAGGCAAGGAGGGCTACGTCATCGTCACATCCACCGGCGGAGCGAGGGAATGCGGCTGGTGGGGATCGATGAATTCTATGGAGATGCATGCGCTTGGCGCCGCCGGCATCGTGACGGACGGATATTGCCGTGATACCGACGAAGTAATACTGCAGCGCACTCCGGTCGCCTGCGCCGGCATCGGCCGTCCGATTATCCCCGGACGGACGGAACTTGAGGCCGTTGAGGTGCCTGTGTCCTGCGGCGGAGTATTCGTTCGACCGGGTGACATTGTGGGCTGCGATTGGGATGGGGTTGTCGTCGTACCCATTGAAGTCGCTGAAGACGTTCTCGTGTTCGCGGCGCGCATTGCGATTGACGACAAAAAGGCTCGCCGCAGACTCTATGACAAGCTCGGCAAAGAGCCGGATGAGACTGTCGACTGGGAGGCTGCCGCAGAGTACTTCAAGGACCTGTTATAGGCGCATCTGATCCGAGCCATTCCGCCGGCCCTTGCAAGCGTATGGTGAAGCCTCAACTTTAGTGAAGCCTCAACTCTGAAGTGAGAGCGGAGAGAGACGACATCGCGGATAGGGAGACGGTAGAGGCGTATTCCGTTTCCCTATAGTCATAGTCGGCAACCGGCAAGGTTTAGTGTGGGAGGGCGGCAAATCCGTACTCCCACCGGCGGGAAAGGAGGCCTGGAGATTTCGAGAATAGCAAGCGGCAATGCAGTTGTGGCGTTTGAAGCGACTGGCGTGTTGTAGCAAAACCGGTTCTTTCAATGAGGAGGAAATGGATGAACAACGAGACAAAGATCTCACGCCGTAGCGTCTTGAGGGGACTCGCCGCACTCAGTGCGCTGCCTGTGCTTGCGGCCTGCACCGCCCCCGTGCCGGCAGGAGCCCCGGGCGCCGCTCCAGCCCAGGAAGTGACCACCATTGAGTTCATCACTCCGGGCGCACTGGGTCTGGAACGAACCATGTATGAGAACTTCGTGCTGAAGTTCATGGACGAAAACCCGTCCATCAAGGTCAATGTGTCCTTCGAGGCGTGGAATGACTATATGACGAAGCTGCCCACATTGCTAGCCGGCGGCGTCATTCCCGACATGATCCACCAGCACATGAGTATTGTGCAGGACTATGCCTACCGCGGCGCCTTGTCTGATTTGGTGCCATGGATGGAGCGCGACAACGTTAAGTCGGAGGACTACATCCCCGCGCTGTTTGACGCCTTCAGCCACGTTGGCAAGACGTACGGCATTCCCAAGGATAGCGCGGCTTGGGGCGTCTACTACAACAAAGACATGTTCGACGCAGCCGGTCTATCCTACCCTGCCGACAACTGGACGTTGGAGGACTTCCATAACAATGCTCTGGCATTGACCTTGGACGCTGAAGGACGGCCTGCCACCGACCCGAACTTTGACGCTGGAAACATTGAGCAGTGGGGCTTCACCTGGTGGAATGAAGTGACGCCTACCTTCACCGAAAGTGCGCGTGGGTTTGTGAAGGCATTCGGCGGGGATTGGTACGACGAGGCCTACACGCAGACGCTGATCACGGATCAGCCGGTGCTGGACCACTTCAAGATGTTCGCAGATATGCGCTGCACCGAGAACTGCATTCCCACGCCGGCGCAGGCGCTGGGCCAGGGCAGCCCGTTCCGCTCCGGCCTGACCGCTATGACGGTCGACTTCCACCAGAACACGTTCTTCTCCAAACAGGAGAACGTGAGGTTCCAGTACGACGTCACGTTTATCCCCAGCGGTCCTGGCGGCCAGTATTCAGTAGTGGGCTGCAGCGGTTGGGCCGTGCCCGCCGATGCTAAGTTCAAGGAAGAAGGTTGGGAACTGGTTAAGTATCTGACCAGCAAACCCGTGCAGGAATATATCGGCCAGCAGAAGCGCTGGGGCGTATCGCTGAGGGAAGCCGTAGGCACGATTGAGCCGGACGACGGCATTCCCGATCACTTCGCCATGGTACACACGGACCCGTTCAAGGGCGAAACGTCTGTCGAGGTGATCTCGTTCAAGTTCCCGCCGCAACAGTCTCGCATCAGGGAGATCTATGCAGAGGAGTTTGACCCGATCTTCACCTGTGGCGGCGGCGATATTGCGACGGCCGCGGCCAACACGAAAGAGCAAGTCGACGCCCTGCTGTCTGAGTTGAACTGGACGTAAGCTTGGCGTACAGGCAGCGCGCAGAGGGTAGGCTGCGCGCTGCCTGTACGGCAGTGGAACTGTCTACCGCGCGAAGGGAGCGCTACATATGGCTGTGCGTGGATTGTCGAAGCTTGAGCGCAGGGAAGCGATCGACGGCTACTTGTTCATTATGCCCTGGCTGATCGGGTTCGTCCTGTGGGTGGCAGGCCCGATGATCGCATCAATCGTGCTCTCCTTTATGGAATGGGACCTGTTCAGCCCGCCTACATGGGTGGGCGCGGCGAACTTCGTCCAACTAGGCCAAACGGATTTGGTTTGGAAATCGCTCTGGAACACTGCGTATTACACGTTTCTGAGCGTGCCGCTTACCCTGATGGTGGCCCTCGGTACAGCCATGATGCTTAACCTGCCGCTGCGTGGGCAGTCTGCCTTTCGCACCTTCTTCTACTTGCCCGCAGTCATGCCCGCCGTGGCCAATGCCGTGCTCTGGTTCTGGATTCTCAACCCCGACGTGGGCCTAGCAAACGCTCTGCTGCGCATGTTAGGTCTCCCTGAGTCCCAGTGGCTGTGGAGCCCCACGTCGTCGAAGCCTACCTTTGTGCTGATGAGCTTGTGGGGCATTGGCAATACCATGGTGATCTTCCTGGCCGGCCTGCAGGGCATTCCCCAGTCACTCTACGACGCGGCTGAGATCGACGGGGCGAACGGCTGGCAGCGTTTCCGGGCTGTCACGCTGCCCATGCTCTCGCCTGTCATTCTCTTTAATCTAGTGCTCGGCATCATCGGATCGTTCCAGATCTTCACCAATGCGTTCTTGATGACCAATGGCGGGCCGCAGCATTCCACACTCTTCACCGTGTTGTACCTATACCGTTTGGGCTTCGAGCAGTTCAAGATGGGCTTCGCCTCGGCTTTGGCCTGGCTGCTCTTCGCCATTATTCTGGTATTCACGCTGGTCCAACTGCGGCTGTCCGACACCTGGGTGTACTATGAGGGAGGTGAAGGCTGATGGCTAGCAACGCAACTAGTCAAGCGCAATCGCTGGCAAGCAGCCAGGCGCGTCAGCAGCGGCGGCGCAAGTCTGCCCGCTTCTATATCCGGCGGCTGATCCAATATATCGTCATGGCAGCGCTCAGCGTCGTCTTCATGGTGCCCCTTGTCTGGATCGTTTCGAGTTCACTGAAAACCCAGGGACAGGTTTTCGCCTATCCCCCAATATGGATCCCTGAGCCTATCGTCTGGTTCAACTACATCGAGGCGTTGCAACGGGCGCCGCTGTTGCGTTGGTTGTGGAATACCACTTTTATCACGCTTCTATCCATTGTCGGCACCGTGATTAGCAGCTCGATGGTCGCCTTTGGCTTCGCGCGCTTACGCTTTCCGGGCAGACGGATCCTCTTCATCTTGCTGCTCAGCACGATGATGCTGCCCCAGGTGGTGACGCTGATCCCGCGCTTCATCATGTTCAAATGGTGGGGATGGCTGGACACGCCTTGGCCCATGATCGTTCCGACGTTCTTTGGCGGCGGCGCCTTCAACATCTTCTTGGTGCGGCAGTTCTATTTGACCATTCCCAAGGACTTTGACGAAGCGGCCCGCATCGACGGCGCTTCTAACTGGGCGATCTGGTGGCGCATTCTGGTGCCGCTCTCTAGGCCTGTGCTCATCGCCATCGGCATCTTCTCCTTCGTCTTTCACTGGAACGATTTTATGAATCCGCTGATCTTCCTGTTCAGCGAGAAGAACAAGACGCTGGCGCTGGGGTTGCGCGCCTTCATCAACCCGACCGACGCCTCGTGGCACATCAGCATGGCCGCCAGCATGTACCTGGTGATCCCCATCACCATTCTGTTCTTCGTGGGGCAGCGCTACTTCATCCGCGGCGTAGTCATGACCGGCATCGCCGGGCGTTAATGCTGCATAGCGCAAACAGTCACCGCACAGGCCCCACAAAGCGGACCGCAAAGAACGCAGAGAACACTATGTAGGTGCAGCGCCGTTGATACACGCTCACAAATTGCAAGCGCGTAAAGAGCGCATAGACTAGAAGGGGACGGAATGACATGAAGCTTGCCATCGGCGGCGACCACGCCGGCTTTCCCATGAAGGGTCCTGTCATCGAGTTGCTCAAGGCCAAAGGGCATGAGGTGACGGACTACGGAACGTACAGCCTCGATCCGGTGGATTTTCCGGATATCGCCGCCAAGGTGTGCGCCGCCGTGCGCAGCGGCGAGGCGGAGCGAGGCATCCTGGTCTGCGGCACAGGAGTGGGCGCCGCTATTGCCGCCAACAAAAATCCGGGCATCCGCGCCGCAGTATGCCATGACGTCTACTCCGCACATCAGAGCGTCGAACACGATGATGTCAACTTACTGGCGCTCGGAGCTTGGATCGTGGGCATCAAGGTGGCAGAGGAGATCATCGACGCCTTCCTGAAGGCGGAATTCAGCACCGACCCGGATTTTCGACGCCGGGTGCAGAAACTCCACGCGCTCGAAGTATGGGCTGCGGAGGAAGTATTAAAGGATCGCAAGAGCTGATTCTGAGTATTGATCCCGATCATTGAACGGACAGCCGCTATGACCACAGCAAGAATCGCCGTATTGCCCGAGATCCGCGCGCCGAAGGAGCGACCGTTCCAGATCCAGACGCGTGAGATTCCGCCGCTAGTCGAGGGCGCCGTACTCGTCAAGAACCTGATGGCCGGCGTCTGTGGGACAGATGTTCACATTTTGCATGGCAAGGTGCCGGTGCGGCTGCCTGCAGTGCTAGGTCACGAGAACGCAGGCCGCGTCGAGGCTATCGGCGGCGACGCGCCTATCAAGGACATCACCGGCAAAACGCTACAGATCGGCGATACCGTGACATGGTTGCCCAAGTCATGCATGCGCTGCTACAATTGCACGATCCTGAACGACCAGTCCAAGTGCACAAACCGCGTCGGCTATGGCGGATGGGTCGTGCCTGCGGATCAGCACCCGTATTTTGTGGGCGGCTTTGCCGAAGTTTCCTGGGTGCTGCCCGGCAGCGACTTCGTGGTTATCCCGCCGGAGGTTTCGCTCGAAGGAGTGGTGTTGGGCGATGCGCTGCGTATCATGGTACATGCATTGGACTGTCTGGGCGGGCTGGAGTATGGCGACACGGTGGTGGTGCAAGGGGCCGGCCCCGTGGGAATGATGGGGATGATCTTGGCCAAAGACGCCGGGGCAGGCAAGGTCATTCTGATCGGCGGGCCGGCAGGTCGCCTGGCGTTGGCGCGCGAATTCGGCGCATATGCGACCCTCGACATCGCCGAGATGACTGCAGCCGAGCGCATCGCCGCAGTCATGGACATGACTGATGGTCGCGGGGCCGACGCGGTTTTTGAATGCGCCGGCGTGCCGGCGGCCGTGCCCGAAGGGTTGGAGATGGTGCGCATCAACGGCAGCTATCTAATCGCCGGACATTATGGTGATGCCGGAACCGTGCCGCTCAACCCGCATGTGATCAACAAGAAGCAAATCTCGATCAAGGGCGTGTGGTCCGCCAGCAACAAGCACTTTTTACGCGGGCTAACCTTGCTGGGCAGGATTGCGGTAGAAAAGCTGGTCACCCACCGCTTCGGCTTGGATGAGATCAATGATGCGCTGATCGCGGCGGAGCGCCAGGAGGTGCTCAAGGCAGTGATCGTGCCCTGACCGTAAGGGCCTGTCGAAGCATAGCCCGGCCTGGGGTATCTACTTACCAACCTCTCAGAAAGCATAGGGATGAGCGACCTGCGCATTTCCGTTTCCGCACTTCATTCGTTCTGCTGTGACGCCTTGCAAGCCGCTGACGTGTCGCCTGAAGACGCCCGACTGGTTGCGGATTCGCTGACGCAGGCGGACGCACGCGGGTTGAGCAGCCATGGCGTCGTGCGATTGCTGCCCGTCTATACGCGGCGGCTGCGCGCAGGGACAACGCGCGCCCGTCCTCGAATTTGCATCGAACGGCAGCGCGGGGCCGTGACAGTGGTCGATGGCGATGCAGGCATGGGGCAGGTGACCGGCGCGTTTGCCATGCGCACAGCTATCAACCTGGCGCGGGAGATGGGCGCGGGCGTTGTGGGAGTGCGCAACAGCTCACACTTCGGCTATGGAGCTATGTTTGTGGAGCAGGCCGTGGCCGACAACATGATCGGTGTGGCCTTGACCAATGCGCCTTCCAACATGCCGCCGTGGGGCGGGCGCACCCCGTATTTTGGCACCAACCCAATCGCAGTAGGCATCCCCTGTGGGCAAGAGCGCCCCGTTATCCTGGACATGTCGACGAGCGTGGTGGCGCGCGGCAAGATCGTGATGGCACAGAAGAAGGGCGAGCCGATCCCGCCCGGCTGGGCCATTGACGTAGACGGACAACCCACCACGGACGCCGCCGCGGCCCTGGCCGGCGCAGTACTGCCCTTCGGCGGCTACAAGGGCTCAGGTCTAGCGCTGCTGGTTGACGTGTTGAGCGGCGTACTAACCGGTGCGGCCTTTGGCTTGCATATTATCAACCTTTACGACGAGGGCAAACTTACGCAAAATCTGGGACACTTCTTTGTGACACTGGACCCCAGCAGTTTCTTGCCCGCCGGGGACTTCGAGTCGCGCATGGATCAGTTCGTCCGCGAAGTGCGCTGTCAGCCCAGAATGCCCGGCGCGGACCGCATCTACTTGCCTGGTGAGATCGAATTTGAGCAGGCTGAAGAAAGCGCCCGCTCCGGCGTGGTATTGCCCGATACAGGAGTGGCGGAACTGGATCAACTGGCGATTGAGCTGGGCATCCGCCCGCTGCAAGCGCATGCGAGCGTTTAGCTCATCGGCCGGCGGATAGCGGATTAGGCGCGCGCCCGCCGCGCCGCGGGTTCGTAGGGCTGGACAGCGCGGCAACACGGGAAGTTCGTGCACATCCACACTAGGATGCCGCCCCTCTCTACGCCCAACTCCATCTCGCTGCCGCAGCGAGGGCAACAAGGCGGCGCCGCAGCAGACTGCGCGCCGGCGTCGAGCCGAGACAATTTGGCCTCCCGACTCAATTGCTCGGCAAGCTCTTGGGCGTTATAGGCGTGCTGCACCGGGATGTGGATCAGGGGCAGCCCGGCCGCGGCGAAGACCGCGGCGACGAACCCGTCCGCCTGCCGCCTGCCGGCGCTGCGTTCGCGCTGCGCATCCAACATAATGCCCAGCGCGGGCCGAAGTGAATCAGGCCGGCAGAGCAGAAAGTCGACATGGTTGTAGTTGATGCGGTGGGTATCGGCCAAATACTGGCTATAGCCTCCGCACGCGGCGTAAAAAAGGCTGCCCAGCCCGACCTTCGGGTAGATCTGCGCCCACCCTTGCGTTGCCTCGCGCAACACCAGGTAGAGACGATGCTCGGCTGCCGAGAGAAAATGCTCGCGCAGCCGGAACGGCTCCGGGCTATCTGTGGCAGGCTCGGCCTCGGCATAGAGGTCTTCGACATACGAAACCAATTCGCCAATCGCTTGATCCGGCAACCCAAAGGTGCGGAGAACGTTCGTCAGCAGCGCAATCTTGATCTCGTCGTTCATAGATGGGTGCAGTCCCCCCAACGGGCCTGCTGTGGCGCGGTGTGGCGTACGGCGTCGGTATGATGATCGGATCATGGCCGGCTCTGTCTAGTAGCCGCTATAGGCAGTATGTATTGGCTGCAACCCATGCGCAACGTTCGGACGACCGAACTTTCGGCCGACATTTGCCATAGCCTTGTTTGGCGGAAGCGGCAATTGTATTGCCAAAAGAGGCAATCCGGGCTGCACGAAAGAGGCCATCTGCTAATTAGTGACGCAGACGCAAGCCCGAAGATACTCGCAAATCGAGAAAGGCGTCGGACGGGACCTGTTGTAGATCCTTGCCGAGGCGCTAGGGAGCGGCGGCCGCGCCTAGTCGCCCCGCGTCGGGGGCTGGAGCGGGGCGGGACAGTGGCGGCGGATGATCGACATCACTTCCTCCAACTCGTCGGTCACAGTAAAGAGCCCCATCTCCTGCGGGCTGATGGCGCCTTCCGGGATGAGCGAGCGCTGCAGGAAGTCTTGCAGTTGGCGCCAAAATGCGCTGCACACTGCGATCACCGGGAAGTTCTGAATTTTTCCCGTTTGAATCAGGGTCAGGGTCTCGAACACCTCGTCGAGCGTGCCGTAGCCGCCCGGCATCACCACAAAGGCGCAGGAGTACTTGACCATCATGGCTTTGCGCACGAAGAAATGATCGAACTCGACATAGCGGCTGAGATAGGGGTTTGGCCCTTGCTCGAAGTCCAGGTTGATGCTGCAGCCGATGCTGAGGCCGCCCGCTTCGTAGGCCCCGCGATTGGCGGCCTCCATGATGCCCGGCCCGCCGCCGGTCATGACCGCGTAGCCTGCCCGCGCCAGGCGCCCGCCCAGTTCTTCGGCCATCCGGCAGTAAGGATGGTCGGGGGCAAATCGCGCCGAACCGAAGATCGTCACGCACGGGCGGTCGACCTCCAGCGATTCATAGCCGTGCAGGAATTCCAAGAAAATGCGGATGGCGCTCTCCAGATCGTCCGCCCGGTCGCGCTTGCCGGAGAAGAAGCCCACATCGTTATGGCGTTTCTGCACGAGACGCAGGGCGTCGCCCATTGTCGTCGAATATTGCGGTCTTGGCATGACGTATGGCTCCGTTAAGTCTATTGGTCGCTGCCGTGAAGGCAATTCTGAATGGCTTCGAGGTCGGCAGCACTGACGAACAGGGTCACCTGGTCGCCGGCCTGAAACACCGTGTCCCCGTGCGGGATGAGCATGCGACCCTGGCGGCGCACAGAGACGAGGATGCATTCTTTGGGAAAGGCGGGCGAGAGTTGCGCCAGTCGCTTGCCCACGGCTGGGTCTCCGGGCCGTAACGTGATCTCGGAAAAGACCGTGCCGTCGATATTGCGCAGCGCCATGCGCTTCGTCCGGTTCTGCACGTCGGCGCGGCGCGAGAGCGCGATATCATAGGCGCGGATAATGTCCGCCCGCCGGATCAGCCCCAAGAGACGGTCGGGGTCGTCCTCGGCTACCACAGGCAAGCGGCCCAGCCCGCGCATGCCCATGCGCGCCAGGGCGACGCCGACGTTCTCATTCGGGGCGGCGACGAGCAGGTCCGCGCGGCGCATTCCGATCTCCAACGCCGTCGTATTTTCGGGCAGGTGAGCGGCGATGGCGCGGTCCAGGTCTGAAATAGTGACGATGCCGCACAGCTTGCCCTGCCTGTCCAAGATGGGAAAGCCGTGCCGGTGCGTCTGGGCAAAACGGTCGGAAAGCTCGCCCAGGGTCGTATCCGCGGCAACGCTGTCGAAATCGGGCGACAGCACTTCGCCGACCGAGACGCTCTCCAACACATCGATATCGCGCCCGCGTTCGAGGTTGATCCCGCGCTGCCGTAGCCGCCAGGTATACATCGAAACCACCAGCAACCGCTCTGCCGCCAGTGTCGAAAGCACCGTCGCCAGCATCAGCGGAAGGATCAAGTGATAGTCGCCGGTCATCTCGAACACGATCAGGATGGAGGTGATCGGCGCTCGGGCAACGCCGGAGAAGACCGCGGCCATGCCCACGATGGCATAGGCGCCGGGATTGGGCGCGATGCCGGGCCAAGCCTGGTTGGCGACCGCGCCGACGATGCCGCCCAACATCGCGCCGATGTAGAGGCTGGGCGCGAAGATGCCTCCCGCATTGCCCGAGCCGACCGTAAACGACGTGGCGATGATCTTCAATACGAGCAGCGTTGCCATGAGAGACACGGAATGGTCGATGTTGCCGGCAATCGCCCGCCCCAAAGACGGCAGCCCCGAGCCGAGAATGCCGAGGTCGGGGTGCATCAGCCCCAACAGCGCCGCGATCGCCATGCCCGCGGTCGTGCGGATGGGGAGCGGCGCGCGCCATTTCTCCATGACGTCCTCGATGGCAAAGCGGGCCCGGGTAAAGAGAACGGCAACGCCGGCGGCGAGCAGGCCAAGCGCGGCGTAGATGAGCGTCTCGCCGGCGTGATGCAGCGGGTAGGCCGGCAGCGGCACATGAAACACGGGCATGTCGCCGAGGAAGACCTCGCTGACAATGCTCGCCGTGACCGCACTGATGACGACCGCCCCGAAGTAGCGTACGGTTAGGCTGCCGAGGATGATCTCGGTGGCGAACAGCGCGCCGGCAATCGGCGCGTTGAAGGCCGCGGCCACGCCGCCCGCGGCGCCGCAAGCCGCCAAGGTGCGCACGCGTTCATCCGAAAAGTGCAGCCACTGGCCTACGCTCGAACCGATAGCCGATCCGATCTGAACGATGGGGCCTTCGCGCCCCGCCGAGCCGCCGCTGCCCACGGTGAGGGAGGTCGCCACGATCTTGGTATACGCCACCCGCGGACGAATGCGCCCGCCGCGGATGGCTACGGCCTCCATCACATCGGGCACGCCGCTGCCCCGCACCTCCGGCGCCCAATAGCGGACGATGAGGCCCACGACAAAGCCGGAAAGCAGCATGCAGCCCAGTACGCCGGCCCGCAGGCCGACCACGTCGGCGACGGCGCTCACCGACGCGCCGACCACGTTTGTCAGCCAACTGAAAACGACCGCGCTCAGCCCGGTGGCCGCGCCCGCAATCAGGGCCGCGCCGATCATGATGGCATCTTCCTGGAATCCCCACCGCTCCAGCCATGCGGGCGATAACGCGAAACGCCGGCGCCCGACCGAAGCGTCTGTGGAATGCGGAGGAGGGAGGGCTTTTCTGCGCACGTGTTGCGCCTATCTTATCTCTTGTCCGCAGGCGCGCCTTCCGGCTGAGGCGCGCTCGGCCTTGCTGCACCGGATTGCGCCGGCGCAATCCGGCGCCTATAAGTGTACCAGATTGTCGCTGCGAGGCGACCCTAGGGCCGACATTTGTCCGGGCCGCTTCGTTTTGCCAATCCAGTATAACATCTGCTACAACGACGTCATGGAACTTTTGCCTTGCCAAAGCAAACGCGTTCGCCGGCGCAGCGCGGGCCTGTTCGCCTGCTGCCTAGCCCTGTTGCTTGCGGTCGGGCTGCTCGCCGGCTGTTCGCGGGCGGTACAGCCGGCGGCGGAACGACCCTTCCAGGAGCCATTGGTGCCGACCGCGCTCGCTCCGCCGCACACAGCCGTCGCCGGCGCAACGCCCGCCGCGCCCCTGGAGGCGGGCGGTCCCCAGCCCCCCGCCGCGCCCCCGCCATTCGCACAGCCGGGAACATTGCGCTGGCGCGCCGGCGTCGGCGTGCCCGACGGGCAAAGCCCCCTGATCTACGACTGGACCGAACCGCGGCCCGGCTGGTATCTGAACTGGTCAGTTGGCTTCACCGAGACGGTCTGGATCACGGGCACGCTCGGCGCGCAGCCCGCCTTCCACATCCCGCCCGACGAGACAGCCGGGATGGAGTTCGCGCCGATGGTGCGCACGCCCCAGGGCAGGCTGGAACCCCCGGCGGAGTGGATCGCAGCCGCAGCGCGCGCCCGCCCCGGCCATACCTGGCTGATCGGCAATGAGCCGGATGTGCGCTGGCAGGACGGCGCTACGCCCGAAGCCTACGCCGCCGCCTATCATACGGCCTACACGACGATCATGCAGGCCGACCCTACGGCGCAGGTGGGTTTCGCCGGCCTCAGCCAGATCACCCCGCTGCGCCTGGCCTATTTGGAGCGCGTGTGGGAATTCTATAGCGAGACCTACGGTGTCGAGATGCCGGTGGACGTGTGGAACATGCACGCCTTTGTGCTGCAAGAGAAGGCCGGCGACTGGGGCGTGGACGTGCCGCCCGGCTTCGAGCACGTCGCCGCGGGCGAGTTGTGGACCATCGAGGAGCATGACGACCTCGCCCTGGTGGAGGAGCAGGTGCGCCGCATGCGCGCCTGGATGGCGGCGCACGGCCAACGCCACAAGCCCCTCTGGATCAGCGAGTACGGCATCCTCATGCCCGCCGACTACGGCTTCGACGAGCCCCGCGTGCGCGCCTTTCTCTTTGGCAGCTACGACCTCTTCAACAGCCTGCGCGACTCGGCGCTGGGCTACGCCGCGGACGACAACCGGCTAGTGCAGCGTTGGGTCTGGTTCAGCGCAGGCTACGATCTCTATCCCACGGGTGATCTCTTTACGCGCGACGGCCGGCCAACCGGCCTGATGCACGCGCTCAGCGCCTATCTGGCGGAGTTCGGCCCCTAAGCAGATGGCGCTACAACCGTTGAGTCATTCTGTCATGCTGCACCCAGAGGATTCCCGAGCGAAGCATCTCATAGCGAAACATCCCGGCGACGACTTGGCCGAGATTCCTCGCTAACGCTCGGAATGACAGTTTCATACAGATGCTTACCTAGACGCTGCGCCGCAGCGTGCGCCCAGTCCTGATATCTGTCACGGAGGCTTAATCACGCACCGGGAGGCGAACGAAGATGGCCCTCAGCATCGGCATTGTCGGCTTGCCCAACGTGGGCAAGAGCACGGTCTTCAATGCGCTCACCCAGGCGCAAAACGCAGAAGTCGCTAACTACCCCTTCTGCACGATCCAGCCCAACCGCGCCGTCGTGCCTGTGCCCGACGCGCGGCTGGAGCGACTGGCGGAGATGATCCCCCACGATAGCGTCACCCATGCCACGCTGGAATTCGTCGACATTGCCGGACTGGTGGCGGGCGCCAGCCGCGGCGAAGGTCTAGGCAACAAGTTCCTCGCCCAGATCCGCGAAGCGTCCGCCATTCTGCACGTGGTGCGCTGCTTCGACGACCCCAACGTCGTCCACATCCGCGCCCTGCCCGACCCGCGCGCCGACATCGAGATCGTCAATCTCGAACTGATGTTGGCGGACCTGCAACAACTCGACAACCGCATGGAACGGCTCGAACGCCAGGCCAAAGGCGACCGCAAGCTCGCGCCCCAGGCGGAAACAGCTCGCGCGCTGATGGAAATGCTGGAGCGCGGGGAGCCGGTATCCGCCTATCCTGAGCAAGACGGCGCCGGCTTCCAAGCCCTCAACCAAGAGATGAACTTCCTCTCGGCCAAACCGGTTATCTATGTGGCGAACGTGGACGAGGCAGGGTTGGCGGAGGACAATGACTACACGCACACGGTGCGCGCCGTCGCCGCCGAACAGGGGGCGGACGTGGTGAAGCTGTGCGCCAAACTCGAGGACGAAATGGCGGGCATGAGCGACGCCGAACGCCACGAATACCTGGCCCTGGCCGGCGTGGAGGAAAGCGGGCTGGAGCAGGTCATCCGCCTCGGCTACCATACGCTGGGGCTGATCAGCTATTTCACGACCGACTCGCGCATGCTGCGGGCGTGGACGATCCGCGCCGGGTGGACCGCGCCCCAGGCTGCGGGCGTAATCCATACCGACTTCGAGCGCGGCTTCATCCGCGCCGAGGTGATCCGCGTCGACGAGTTCGTCCGGCACGGCAGCGAGGCCTCCGCGCGTCATGCCGGCGCGCTGCGCACCGAGGGCAAAGAGTACGTCGTGCAGGACGGCGACGTGATCCACTTCCGCTTCAATGTGTAGAATATACATCGCCTGAAATGGTGTGAATCCTTACAGGCCGGTTTGGGTTTTATGCGTTATTATCTCGACATCAAGATAATTAATGTGGAAGCATTAGCTATGGGCACACATTACCGCGGGACAGAAACAGAGAGGCGCGCGCTGGACGGGTACATCAAGTTGGCGCGCGCGGCCGAAGCGACCGGCGCAACCATCAACGACCATCTGCGCGACTACGGCATAACCGTCAGCCAGTTCGGCGTGCTCGAAGCGCTCTATCACCTCGGCCCCATGACGGCGGGCGAACTGGGCGAAAAGATACTCAAGAGCAGCGGCAACATGACGCTGGTCGTGGATAACCTAGTCAAGGGCGGGCTTGTGACTCGCAAGCGGCGCAGCGACGATCGCCGCTGCGTAGAAGTCCAGCTCACCGCCGAGGGCAGAGCGCTGCTGGCGCAGATCTGGCCGCAGCATGTGAAGCGGGTCGTCGCCGCATTCTCGTCGCTCAGTACTGAAGAGCAGGAGCAGTTCGCCGCCCTGTGCCGTAAACTGGGGCTGGCCCAGGCGGCCCTCGCGCATGAATTAGCGGAAGCCGCGCCCGTTACGCGCTAGCCGAGAGGCAAGGCGCATATCAGGAGAGAACCAGAGGAGAACATCGCATGCAAATCGCACAGGAAGTACACCAGGGGCAGCCCGTCTATGCCCTGGGGCCGAAACTCGCAGATGCCGATGCCGCCGTGATCCTGGCGCATGGCCGCGGGGCCGCTGCTCATGACATCCTCCAACTCGCCCAGGAACTGGAGCAGCCGGGCGTCGCCTTTCTGGCCCCGCAGGCCGCGGGCAACACCTGGTACCCCTTCAGCTTCCTGGAACCGTTGGAGCGCAACGAGCCGGGGCTATCGTCGGCGCTGCGCGTCCTGGCGGACCTCATGGCAGAGGTTGAGGCCGCGGGCATTCCGGCGGAGCGCATCGTGCTCGGCGGCTTTTCGCAGGGCGCGTGCCTGGCTTCCGAGTTTGCGGCGCGCAACCCGCGCCGCTATGGCGGGCTGCTCGCCCTCAGCGGCGGCGTCATCGGCCCGCCGGGTGCGCCGCGTACGGCCGCCGGCAGCGTGGAAGGCATGCCCGTGCTGGTCGGCTGCAGCGACGCAGACCCGCACATCCCCCTGGCGCGCGTCCACGAAACCGCGGATGTGTTTCGCAAGCTGGGCGGAGACGTGCAACTTCAGATCTATCCGGGCATGGGGCACGTCATCAACCAAGACGAGATCGACCGGGCGCGCGCCATCGTACGCGCCGCGACAAACTGAACCAAAGTCTCACAGAAAGTCACACCGAGAGCTACACGAACGCTACTACACGAACGCTAAGAGGAGAACCGTCATGCGCAAGATTCAGACCCAGGGCGTCCACCACATCACGTTTATCGGCGCCGACCGGCAGACGTCCATCGACTTTTGGGAAGGCGTGCTGGGCATGCCCTTCGTCTTCGAGCAGCCGAACCTCGACGTGCCCGAAGAGAATCATCTCTACTTCGACCCGGGCGATGGGCGGCTGATCACGGTCTTCACCAACGAAGGTCGCCGGCCCGACCCGCGGCCGAACCCGCAGGGCATCGGCAACCTGCACCACATCGCCTTCACCGTATCGCGCGCCACATATATGCAGGTCGCCAAACGGCTGGGCGAGCGCGGCATTCCCAACAGCGGCGAGGTGGATCGCGGCTTCATGGACTCGATCTACTTCCGCGACCCGCTGGGACAACTCTACGAGCTGGCTTCGTACAAGTTCGAGCCGCCCGCGGGCTATACGCACGCCGAAGTGCTCCTCGAGGCGCACAAGATCCGCAGTGAACGCGGCGACTACAACATCGCCGAGGAACACCTGGCCGACGCCATTGAGGCGTTGACGCAGCGCGCGGCGCGCTCGCTCTCGGATGATCGCAGCCCACGCGACCCCTACCGCGTGCCGCAGACGTAAATTGCCGCAGACGTAAACAATGCCTTCCAGGAAGCCCGCAGCCTCCTGGAAGGCATTGTTTTGGCGCCCCCTAGATGATGTTGAGGCCGCTGCGCTTGGCGTATTGCTCGGCGCGACGCAGGAGATGCCGCGAAACCAGCGTGAAGACTATGGCGTAGCCGATGAGGATGAGCCACTCCAGCCACACCGGCTGTAGCGTCTGCCAATGGCCGTCGAAGCTGTAGTAGCGAATGAGGTCGTAGCCCCAGGTGTAGGGCAGCAGGTAGGCCAGGTATTGCAGCGGCTGCGGGAAGTTGGACACGGGCAGGTACGCGCCGCCTAGGAACTCGAAGAGCATGCCCAACACCTGGGCGATGGAACTGACCTGCCGCCACAGCAGCGCCAGCAGCCCAATCATCACCCCCATCGCGGTCAGCGCCACCAGCACCACGGCGCATACCAGCAGGATCAGCGCCATGTTGACCGCGCCCGCCCGCGCGTACCAGATGAGAAACAGGTAGAACGGCACAAAGATCGCCAGGCTGATCACGACTTCGGTCAGCACCGCGCCGATGTAATAGGCATAGCGCGAGCCGGGGTTGCTGTAGAGGTATTCCAGCGTGCCGTTATACAGGTCCGTGGTAATGGCGTTGATCGGCCCCCACAGCGTCGGTCCGTTGAAGACCAGCAGCAGCAGCCCGCCCTGGAAGAACAGAAACAGGTCGCGCCCGCTGATCGATTGTTCGCCTGAAGCACCGAAGCTGGCCGTGTTGGCGATGAGCAGGAAGAAGACGATGCGCACCGCCAGCCCGACAAAGCTGCCGATGAGGTTGGGCAGATAGCGCCGCGCCACTTGCAGGCCCTTGATGACCGTCGCCAAGGTGATCCGCCAGGGCGGGACGGGCTGCGAGAGGCTGCGCACCGCGCTTGGGGCGACCGTGGTTGCGTCCATACGAATCCCTCGTGAATCGAAAAGCCTCGCGCGCCAGGGGCTGACCTGCCCGGCGGCGCGGGTCAGCGGTCGAAACGTTCGGTCAACTCGCCGATGTGATGCAGAAAAGCGTCCTCCAGCGTGGCGTAGTGCAGGCGGAACCCGGCGCTGATCCCGGCGCGGCGCAACGTGCGGAGGATGGCTTCGGCCCCACCCATGCCGTCATGCACCGCGAACGACGCCCAGCCCGGCTCGCGCTCGACGTCAAAGAGCACCGGCTCAAGCTGCAAGATTTCGGCGTGTACGGCGGGCGTGAGCGCTGCGGCCTCCACCTCGACAAACTCGACGGCCCCGATGGCGGCCTTCAACTCGCGCGACGTGCCCACGGTGGGGATGCGCCCCTGGTGGATCAAGGCGACGCGGTCGGCCAGTTCGTCGACCTCGGACAGCACATGCGACGTGAGCAGCAGCGACTTGCCGTCGACGTTCACCAGGCGACGCAAGAAGACACGGATGCGCCGCGCCACGATGGGGTCCAGCCCCTTGGTCGGCTCGTCCAAAAAGACCAGGGGCGGCTCGTGCAGCAGCGCGCGCAGAATGACGACGGTCTGCTTCTGGCCGCCGGAGAGAGTGACGAACTGCTTGTCGAGATGGGACATGAAGTCGAACTGCACGGCCAACTTCTCGATCTGTTGCTCGATTGTCGCCTCGGGCAGCCCGCGCAACCGCCCAAAAAAGCGCAGATTCTCCACCACGGTCAGGCGGGCATAGGCGGAACGCTCGGTATCCTGGCCGACGTACCCCACCAGGTGACGGACTTCCTCCGGGCGGGCGTCCACGTCATAGCCGAGCACGTTGACCGAGCCGGCGTCCTTCACCAGCAACGTCGCCAGAATCTTGATGAAGGTGGTCTTGCCGGCGCCGTTGGGGCCGAGCAGCGCCATGATCTCGCCCTGGCGCACGTCCAGCGAGGCGTCTTCCAGCGCAACCACGCGGCCGTAGGTCTTGCGCAAATTGCTTGCTTGCAGATAGAGCGTCATTGGGCGGCGGGCTTGGCGGCCTCCATGATGTAGCTGCGGGCGGTGAAGGCCAGTTCCTCGCCGCGATCGAGGCGCGATTGCAGACGCAGCAGCGTTTGCAGGTGCGTGTCCACGCTGAAGCCGATCACGGACCAGGACACGGCCTTCAGGTAATAGACGAGCGCGCCGACATCCGTGAAGCGCAGGCGGCCGCGCCACTCCTGGACGTGCGTCATCTCCAGCCCGGCGGCCTCCAGTGCAGGGACGTAGCGCTGCGGCGTCGCATCAGGCCACTGGGGGCGTGCGCCGAACTCGGCCAACAGGTCCTCCGCCCACAGACCATGCACTTGCTGCGTAAAGAAGACGCCGCCCGGCGTCAGCACGCGCGCGATCTCCGGCACGTGGATGGCCGAATGGCGGTTGAGCACGCAGTCAAACGCCCCGTCGACGAAGGGCAGCGGTTCAATCTCGTTGGCAGGGGCGACGACCACATGGCCGCCCTCTGCGGCCAACCGGCGGGCGGAAAGCAGCACGTTGGGCGGGTATTCCTCGGCGGCGACCATCAACCGCGGCCAGTCGGGGCGCATCTCCAGCAGCCGCTCCCCGCCGCCGGTACCCACGTCCAGCGCCGCCTTCGCCCCGCGCAGCAATTCGCGGGCGCGGGCCATATAGGACCAGGGCGGCTGCTCCTCGATCATGCGTCCGGCCAGATGCGAGAAATCCCAGCCGGAAAAGGGCGCTCTCTCCTCGGCGCGCCAGGCGGCGATCAATTCGGCGGAGATGTTCATGGCTCGATCCTCGTTTTGCGCCCGGACGGCCCAATGCGGAACGCGCCGCATGAACCGGAGCGGCTGCCTCAAGGCGTCGATGGCGGGCATGGGTGCGGCGTGGGCGGGTGATATGCTCGCTTCTATCCTAGCTTTCCCGCAGGAATGACGCAAAAAAGAGGCCGGCGCATGTTTGCGCCGGCCTCCTGTATATCAGCGTGACGGGGCGTTACGGCTTGTTGATCACCGGCAGATACAGCCCGCCTTCGACGATGACAACCGTGGCGGTAGCCGTACCGCTGGCTGTGAGCGTAGGCGTTGCCGCGCCGCTGACCATGCTCGTAGGCGTCGACGTCGCCCATGCGCTCGTCCACACGGCGACATTGTCCATCGTGTAGGTCACGGGATAGGTGACGCTAAAGGCGTAGCTCTCTCCCGGCGCCAGGTCCTGCGGCAAGCCGGCGAAAACCTCGCCGAAGACGGTGGTCGTCAGGCTGTGCCGGTTCAGAGGCGCGCTGCCCGTGTTGGTGACGGTGTAGCAGAAGGCCACCGCATCCCCGCTCTTGACGTGGACGGTGATGGCATCCGTACAGGCCGGCTGCTCGCCGCCGCTGCCCAGAGTCTGCGCCAGTTCGATCTGGGCCGCGCAGACCCCGACCGTGGCGTCGCCGTGGTAGACGTAGGCTTTGCCTGTCCGGTAGGCGCCGATGCCCACGTCGTCCAGCCCGTCGCCGTTGACGTCGCCCGCGCCGCTGACGCTGTGCCCGAAACTGTTGTTTGCAGCTTCGCCCGTGGCGGTGAAGATGGCCGTGGCCTGGGGACCGCCCGCACAGCCGGCGTAGACATAGGCGCGTCCGGTGGACGTTTGGTAGCTGTGTGCGCCGACGACGAGGTCGTCGAACCCGTCGCCGTTGACATCGCCCGCCCCGGCTACGGAGAAGCCGAAATCGTCGCCGGCGTTCTCGCCTGTGGCGACGAAGGCCGCGGGCTTGACTAGCCCGCCGGGGCCGCCCAGATAGACGTAGACCTTGCCGGCGTACTGCCCGCCCACCGGGTTGAGCGGCGCGCCGACGAT